>CAZXSK010000077.1:0-9278 GCA_964642855.1 uncultured Planctomycetaceae bacterium
CAGCGAAATCCAACGGGCCTGCCCCAACTCGGGGCGGGCCCGTTGTCTTTGGGCCGGGTGAGAGGGCCAGGTGGCCGGTGATGAAGTCTCCGCGGAGGGCCGGGGGTCTCAGCAGGGCCTCGGTGGACCGTTTGCCCGAGGCTTCCGGCGGGATCCCTGCGGCGATTGGCGGCAGGCGTACGTGCCGAAGCGTGCTTTGCAGGTTGTCGGATTCCGGCGATCGGGTATAATGGGTATTCTGCGGCCTTGGCGTCGCACGGAGGAAATGCTATCGCTCGCCCGCCCGGATCCATGCAATGCATGTCCGCAGGCGGTCGTGCCAACACAGAGAGAGGGCTCATTCATGAAACGCGCAGCGTGTATCGCAGCAATGCTCATCGTGGCGGCGGGCATGACCCATGCTTCGGCTTCGACGGTGGAAGGGGACGTTTCCGACGGGACGGTGTCGATTCTGTACAACGCCCTGACGGGCAGTCTGACGGTGTATGCCCCCGGTGCCCCGCTGGATGCGCTGCGTATCACGTCGGCTTCGGCACAGTTTGATCACGAGGCTGCGACGCTGCCTTCCGAGTTGGTCGACGGTAACGATGTGTATTTACGGACGGCCGGCGCCGAGCGGATCGGGTTTGTGACACTCGAAGACCCTGCGACGCTCACCACTGCCGTCGGGACGGGTTGGCGGCTGGGCGAGGTCCTGGCTCCGAGTCTGGGGCTGGCGGATCTGCTGTCGGACCTGACGATCGAGTACAGCGAGGGGGGCATGACGGGCAAGGTGCCCGGGGACCTGCTGTATGGGTATCCCGGGGACGCGACGCTGGACGGGAAGGTTTCCGAGGCTGATCTGGGCATTCTGGCCGGTCGCTGGCAGCAGCAGGGGGAGGAGATCGGCTGGCATACCGCAGACTTCAACGACGACGGCAAGGTGACCGAGGCGGACCTGGGCGTGTTGGCGTCGCGTTGGCAGGATGTGTACCCGGCCGTGACACCGCCCAGCGTGGCAGCGGTTCCCGAGCCGGCAACGGCGGGATTGATTCTCTGCGGAGCGGTTGTGGGAGTTCTCCGCAAACGCCGCTGAGAATCAGGCAGTAAGCCATTACAAGGGCGACGGGTGCAGCTTCGCATCGGTCGCCCCTTCTCTTGCGCACCGGAAGGTGTGGTGGGGCAATCGCCGAAAGCGCTTTTCATTGTGTGAAAAATTGGTAAACTGCTCGGGTATCCTTTCGGGCTGCCCGGCGGTAAGGGCGCCCGATTTCATCACTATCCGGGTGCCTTGGGAATGCAGGAACAAAAGCAAACACCGCCTGCGGACGGAAGTGCCGAGAAACGGCCGCGTGGAGGCAGAGCTCTCGGAGACGTTCTGATCGAAGCGGAGAACGTCGAACGGGTTTATCGATCGGGCGACACGTCCGTCTATGCGCTCCGCTCGATCAATCTGACCATCCGGCAGGGCGAGTACGTCTCGCTGATGGGGCCGTCTGGCTCGGGCAAGACCACGTTCTTCAACATGGTCGGCGCGTTGGATTTCCCGACCGACGGCGAGGTCCGCATCGGTGGCAGGAATCTCCAGGAGCTTTCCTCCCCGCAGCTCGCGTACCTGCGATGCGTGAACATCGGATACATCTTCCAGAACTACAACCTCATCGAGGTGTTCACTGCCTTGGACAACGTCAAGCTCCCGATGAAGATCCGGGGCGTTGACGATGACGAGGCTTCCGACCGTGCGAGGCATCTGCTGGACCGGGTGGGTCTCGGGGAGCGGTACGGTCACCTCCCCGGGGAGCTTTCCGGCGGTCAGCAGCAGCGTGTAGCGATTGCCCGTGCCTTGGCGAACAATCCCAGCCTGATGCTCGCGGACGAGCCGACGGGCAACCTGGACTCCAAGACCGGCCACGCCATTGTGGACCTGTTGAGCGAGTTGAGCACCGAACACGGCGTGACGGTTGTTTCTGCCACACACGATCACCGGATGCTGGACGTGTCCGACCGCGTGGTGTACCTGCGGGACGGCATGGTTGAGCGGATCGTGTCTCGCGAGGACCTCAAGATCTCGATCGGTTCGGTCGGCTAGCGTGCCGTTCCGGGTGATCGTACACAACGCAACCGAGCGACCATTCCCTGCAGCCAGAAGGTGTAGAGCATGAAGAATCTGTCGCTGTTGGCAACCATAGGGCTGGGCGTTTTGCTGGTGATCGTCCTGGCTCCGCTGTCGCAGTTCCTGACGGTGATGACCGTCAACGCCGACATCGAAACGATGACCCCCGTCGGGTACGCCGTGGGAATCATTTTCGCCCTTGCGTTGGTAACGGGTGTGGTGCGGTGGATTGCGCGGCGTCGCTCGGTGAGCAAAGTGAATCTGGTTGTGCTCTACGCGATGCTCACGGTAGCCGTTCCAGCGATGAACCTCGGGCTCGTCAGGCCGGCGTATATGTCGATGCGGTCGGTGATCAACGAGTACTTCTGGCAGGGCAACAGCACCTACAAGACCGCCTACAACCAGCTCAAGCCGGAGTGGTTCCCTATCGTGCCCACGCGAGACGGGATGGCCTATAACAAGGTCGCCCGGCTGCTGAGGCTTCTGGAGAGATCGTCCGATGTCTCGGCCAGCCAGAAGGCTGCCCAGAAGCTCAAACGGGCGCTGGTCATCGAGGCCCAGCTTCGCCAGACCGATCCGAACCATCAGGCCCCCCAGCAGATCGACCCCAACCACATCAAGGCGGTCGACAGGCTGCTCATTGATCCGGCTGGGGAGATCCTCAAGGGCGGCAAGGGCAAATGGTCGGATTCCGAACTCAAGGCGCTGGGTATTGAGGACAAACTGCAGCAGCGCCACGAGCAGCTCAAGGAGGCCTCCGCCGAAGCGCGCAAGGAGCTGCCCGGGCTGCTGGAAGGGGTTACCGAGTTCCATGCTTCTCTGTTGCCCAGCGTATGGGGCAAGCTGGACGAGAACAGCAAGGCCCGGATTATCGATGCTTACCCCGAATCGGAGACCCCGCAAGGCCGGGCTGAGAAGCTTGGCGACGTCCTGCAGAAGGGCCCTCAGTTGCGGGATATGGTCACGGCGCTGAGTCGCGAAGCCTACAGCGAGCTTCGCAGCGAGCTCGTGAAGGAGTACCGCCAGCGGTATCGACAGATGCCGGACGACGAGCTGGCTGCCCTGCGTCATGACTTCGTGTTCCGCCTGACCTGGGCCGAGCGCAAGGATATCGCCTCCCAGGACGGCGAAGGCGGGACGCCCAACCAGGACTTCATGGGGTTCGAGAAGACCGTCTGGGCGAACCTCAAGGATCAGTCCGGGCAGGAAGAGGTACCCCACGAGAAGCTCGACGAGGCGGTCGAGCAGATGCCATGGCACCTGTACGCCAAGCCGATCCTCATGTGGACGTTGTTGTTCGCCCTGATCTTCATGCTGATCATGTGCATCGCTGAATGGTTCCGCCGCAAGTGGATCGATCGGGAGAACCTGGCGTTCCCGCTGGTGGAGGTAGCCGACATGGTCATCCGCCAGGGCTCGGACCTGGAGATGGCCAGTAACCTGCAGGACCCGCCCAAGCGTAAGCTGCCCTTCAGCCCGGTTTTCGCGATGGGGTTCGTGGTCAGTTTCTTTCTGCTGACACTCAGCGCGCTGGATCACTACGGATTTACGGCGACGACGAAGTCGGAGATCTACTTCGACGTTTCCAAAGAGCTGTTCACGTCCGGCGCCCTCAAGGAGATGAGCAAGGTTTTCCTCGTGCTCTCGCCGATCATCCTGGGCCTGGCGTTTCTGGTAAGCCTTGAGATCAGCTTCTCGGTGTGGGTGCTGTTTTTCCTCTGGAGCTTCGCGATGCTGATCGGCAAGCTCAGCTACCCCGATGTGAAGGACAGCCTGTTCACCGGCTGGGCGGGCGGAAGGCAGTACCCCTTCCCCATGGAGCAGATGCTCGGGGCAGCGCTCTGTTTCACGGCGATCATCCTGTTCAAGAGCCTCCGGGGTTCCCGCGCTCACCGGCATGCAGCGCATGGCGATTATTTCATTCCCCCCAGGCTCAACTTCGTGGGACTGGTGGTGCTGCCGCTGGCGATCTTCGCGCTGCTGTGGCATCTCGGGCCTGCGAGGGGTCTCAACGGGATCCTGTTCATGATCCTGATGGCTGCTTTGGCGATGTCTCAGATGATCGCAGCCGCCCGGGCCCGGGCGGAGACAGGCCTGCCCACCCATCACGTTTCCTACGAGTTCACCAAAGCGCCGATTGTGTTCGGCATGACCGGCTGGACGGGCGCGAGCGTGTACGCATCGTTCGTGACCATTGCATTTCTTCCTCTGACGCTGCTGTTCCGATCGTTGCCCCAGCACCTGGAGAACATGGAACTTGCCCGCCGCAACGGCCTGAAGCTTCGAACCATCGCCGTTGCCTCGCTGCTGGCGTTCGTCGTGGCGGTACTCGTGGGCATGATCTGCCTGCCTGCCTTCTCGTACTACCTCGGCGGCAAGGTCTGGGGTGAGAGTTCCCAGGCCCAGACCGGCCAGTCCAATTTTGCCATCGCGCGGTACTCGCTTTGGGTCTCGCACTACCTCGGCGAGGAAGGTCTCGACCAGTGGACGCAGGTGCATTGGATCCGCGTGTGGTTCGTACTGGCAGGAGCGGCTACCTTCGGGTTGCTTTCGTTCCTGCGGGGAAGGTTCCTTCGATTCCCGCTGCATCCGATCGGCTATCTTTTGATTCTGCTGGCGATCTACTACCAGTGGGTCTCCCCGTATTTCAAGGGAGACAGCTCGGTCGCCACCGCCAACGAATCCAGCTGGCTGTGGGCCAGCGTGTTCCTGGCATGGCTTCTCAAAAAACTGATTATCAAGTACGGCGGCATGAACTCCTACAAGCGTGCCAAGCCGTTCTTCATCGGACTGGTGGTGGGCTCGGTGGTCTGCCTGTTCTTCTGGAACATCCTGGATATGGGGTGTTCGATCGTGGGCGCCTATCAGCAGAAGCCTGGTGAATTCGTGAAGCGCTTCATGGAAATCCACCCGTTCAGCCCGAAGTTCTACTGATGCAAGGAGTGATGACCGTGACCCGGCGACTCATCCTCATCCTGTTGGCCGTGGCGTGGATCCCCGCGATCCTCGCGGCAGGCCCGATCAATGACAAAATCCAGAAGAAACTGACCGTACCCGAACGACAGTGGCTGGAATCGCTGAAGATCATGTCCCAGCCGTCGATTGCGTCGCTCGAGCAGCGTACGTCGCCCGAGGCTCTCCGCAAGACGATGATGAAGATCCTCGGATACGCCAAGGACGAGGACGGCAAGCTCGTACAGACGCGATCGCTGTTCCTGGGGTCCCGCGAGGTGGACGCCAACGGAGACGCTCACATTCACCGGTACATCCGCCGGAGAATGCGGCAGCTGCGCGAAGCGTCCAGCGATCAGCTTCGACGACGGTACGATGCCAGGCACGGCGAAACGTGGCTGAAGGACCATGCCGACGAGCTTCGGGAGAAGTACGGCGACGACTACCGCCAGAAGCACTTCCAGCAGTACGCCCAGTCCCGCCTGCCCCGCTACCTGGGTTCGCTGATCGGCCGGATTGCCGTGCCCGTGCCCGTGGAAGATGCCAACGGCGACGACGCGCTGTCTCCCTGGCAAGGCGGGTCCCGGCTGGTGGTGGGCGACGAGACGATCGAGCTCAAACCCTTCTACCCAGCCGGAGCGATGCCCACCCTCTGTCCGGCTAAGGGTCTGCAGGGACGGCTGGTTTACGTGGGAAGCGGCACGTGGGAAGAACTGCAGGGGCTGAACCTGCAGGGCGCGATCGCCGTGATGAACTTCGAAGGCGCCCGCCGCTGGCTGACGCTTGCGACACTCGGCGCTCAAGCCGTGGTCGCCATCGAAGATAGCTACGTTGGCCGCGAGAACGCAGAGAAGTGGTTCTGCAATACGCCGGTGGCAATCCCGCGTTTCTATGTCGATCGCGAAACGGGCCGCAAGCTCAAGAAACTCAGTACACACAAGACCTCAGCCGACGGTGGCGAGCAGAAGGTCGTGGAAGGCTCGAGCTGCAAGCTTCTGGGGGGCAACATTTACCGGGACCGGCCTTTCGAGTCGATGTTCTACTACATCCCGCCTACCGACCCGGTGGTCTACCCGGTCAAAACCGACGATCTGCTCAATCGGATCGCGCTGCAGTACGACGTCTCGGTTGCCACGCTGCGTTCCCTCAACAGCGGAAAGCTTCCGAGCGACAAGCCCGGCCCCTTGCCCGAATCCGAGCTGAGCATTCCCGGTCAGCAGAAACCCTACGGGGTCGCCAAGTCGCTCGAGATCACCGTCAAGGATCGGAAGCTCAAGGTCCAGTCAGCCGATCTCGTTCAGCGGATTGCCTCGGATTACGGCATTTCCAGCGAGGCGCTGATCAAGGCAAATGCCGGCAAGTTTGCCGATGGATGGCTGAAACCCGGAACGCAGTTGACCGTGCCCAACCATCCGGAATCTCTCATGCTGCTGGTGCCGATCGACAGCGTCTCGGCCGTGCCCAATGCCCATCACGGGGCGAAGATTGCCTCGAACATTGCCGTGCTGCTTGCCACGCTCGAGCAACTGGTCGATGACAGGGCGGTAATCGAGGACGACCAGGGCAACCAGCGCGTGCTGCGCAGGGACATCGTACGTCGGAAAGGCGTGATTGTCGGTTTCATGGACGCCGAAAGCATCGGGGGCACGACCAGCCGACTTTTCGCGGAAACCGTGCAGCTCTTCCGCGGCGAACTGAGCCCTCGTTACCAGGAAGACCCTCAGGAAGTGCTGGACAGGTACCGCGAGGTAGCCGCCTGGTGGAGGAATGGCGCAAAGGACGATCTCGATGAAGAAACCGCCCGTTGGTTCGTGGACGACTGGCTGACGCGACGCGTCGAAGCCCAGCGCGTTACGATTATCGAGGAGGAAGTGATCAAGCGTCGCCTCTCGCGCGATGAGGGCGTCCCTGAGCAGCGGAGAGAAGAAGCACTCCAACGGGCCAATCGCCTGATGGACGTAATCTGGGGCAAAGACCGCAGCGGAGAGAAAGAGGGGCTGATCTGGCTGCGGGATACGACGCTGACCGACCGGTCGCTGTCCTGGACCGAGCGGGCGCGGTCGTTTTTGGAGCAAGCTCCGGAGACCATCGAGCGGGCGGAACAGGCAGGGATTGCGATGCTGGCAATGCCTCGCCTGCAGCGCAGGTTTGCGACCGAGCGCCGTCAGGAGGAGACCCGCGAGCGCATCAAGCAGAACAACCGTCAGGCGATCGAGAAGATCCTTGCCGTCCGTCGCACCGACGGTGAAGACGATAATCCGATCCGGGGTTGGCAGCTGGATATCACCGATGGCACCCACATGCTGGGGATCAGCCATAACCCGGAGAACTTCCGGGTCAAACACCCGGGGGCAGGGCCTCACAAGGAGATCGGCGAGAGGTACCGGGAGGTGCTCGCGTACGCTGCGTCGCGTCTTGGCTGGCCCCAGGATCTGCAGATCCTCACCGATGCCGACCAGGTGGATCTGGCGATCATCCAGCTGCAGAACCCTCCTTTCTATCCGGAATTCTGGGCGGCTGGCGAGGTGTCGCTGCTCTCGCTGATCACCCACAACGACACCAAGCCCAAGCTCGACACGCCGCGTGACACGCTGGAGCATGTCCGGTGGGACAACCTCCGCATTCTGGCCAGGTCGACCGCGCTGGTGTTGACTTTGGGTGTGGAGAACCCCACCGATTCGCTGTCGCCGAAGACCATAACCAAGCCCGAATATGGCCGGCTGATGGGCATGGTCACCGAGTTCAACATGCGATCGGGGATCGATGCTCAGGACCCCGTGCCCGGAACCTACGTGTACTACCCCGCTACGAAGGACAAGCAGGATGGATATGGGCATAACACGATGGCCTGGCTGGGCACGCGTCGCAGCACGCCAATCATCGCGCCGCTCAACGGAATCTATCGACTGCCGCTGGAAGACACCCGTTTCAAGAAGAAGCTGGTGGTCTACGGGTACAAGTTGGACCCGAACTCCGCATTATTCGACAAGGTGGTGGATCAGGGGCAGATCGGCAGCCAGAAGCAGAACCCGAAGTTCAAGCTCATCGGTGGTGAGGAGACCGAGAAGAAGCTGATCCTCACCGAGGTGTATCCGTGGATGTTCTATCCGGGGGTGGACCCGCGGGAATACAAGGAGGTCGGGGAGACCGTCGGCGCGTTCGAAGTGATCGACGTGATCCGGGGAGGGGAACCCAAGCACTACGCTCTGGATGCCCCCAAGGCGGACTACGCCGAGGTGGATCTCAACGCGATTGTCCTGTACATGCCCATCGCCAGCCGTGTCCGCGTAGCCGTCCGCAAGAACATCACCACCAAGATGGTTCTTTGTGGCTGGGTGAATCCCAACGATTTCGAGGACAAGGGCAAGGGGTATCCGATCGGCCCTCGCAGCGATGCCGATGTCCGGCAATCGATGCACGACGCGATGCTGGTCGAGGCGAAGGCCGGGATGTCTGCGTCCGAGTGGGAGTCGCGGAAGCAGCAGTGGGAGGAGGACTGGCAGGGGTGGTATGACCGCATGCTCGGAAATGGCACGTGGGAGCGGAACATCTCGCTGCCGATGACGCCCGTTGCGATCAACCGCGACATGCTGCAGTTGGCCAAGCGACGCAAGCGCGTTTACCAGGGACACGGTATCAGCGACAAGCAGATCAACGAATCGATCGTCCGTGCAGAGGAAAAGTACGAGCGGTCCCTGGAGCGACTGGCTGTGAAGGACTATCAGGGCGCGCTGGGTTCGGCGCGAGAGGGCTGGGGCATCCTGGTGAAATCCTACCCACGGATCCTGCAGTTGGGCAGGCAGGCGGTCTTCTCGGTGGTGGTGCTGATGGCCCTGCTGGTGCCCGCTTCGGTCTTCCTGGAGAAGCTTATCGTGGGCAGCAAGGGCATCATCGCCCGTCTGGTGGGAACGGTCATTATCTTCTCACTGGGCACGATCTACCTGAACTTCGTGCACCCTGCCTTCAAGATTTCCGTCTCGCCCTTCATCGTGATGATCGCTTTCACGATGATTCTGATGTCGCTGATCGTGCTGATGATCTCCTATCAGCGGTTCGACGTGCTGTTGCGAAGAGCCAGGGCGGCCGGTGGTGAGGTGGAGAGCGAAGAGATCAGCCTCGCCAGTTCCCTGGCTACGGCCTTGTCGCTGGGCGTATCGAATCTCAAGAAGCGGCCGGCACGCACGGCGCTGACGATCTTCACGGTGACGGTCCTGACGTTCTCGATCGTTACCTT
>CAZXSK010000077.1:9378-15905 GCA_964642855.1 uncultured Planctomycetaceae bacterium
CTGCAGCCTGGGATGGAGATCGTGATTCCGGGCGATGACACAGCTGCTTTCCGGCGTGATGTCGCGCTGCGGATGAACAAGTCGATGTTCGGCTACCTGGACGGTCAGCTTTCGCTGATCACGACGCAGACTTCCAGCAGCGTGGCCGGGCTCGCAAAGATCATTGTTCCGGTGATTCTCTGTATTCTGATCGTGCTGAACACGATGATGGCCAACGTCGAGGAGCGAAAGGGCGAGGTGTCCATGCTGGGCGCGATCGGCCTGTCGCCGTCGCAGATTTCCTTCCTGCTTTTGTCCGAGTCGATGGTCTTCAGCGTGTTGGGTATTGTGCTCGGGACGTTCATCGGTCTGCTGTTCGCGAACATCATCAGCCACGCAGGCGTCCTCCAGGGGCTGTCGGTGAACTTCACATCGATCTCGTCGATGGCCTTGGCGATGGGGACCGGGCTGGTGGTACTGGTAGCTACGCTGATTCCTGCCCGCAAGGCTGCGGCGTTGGCGGCTCCCAGCGGCATGGCGCAGTGGGAGCTTCCCGAACCCACTGAAGACGGGCAGATTCGCTTTGACCTGCCCTTCACCCTCACTCGCGGCAACGCGGTGGGGATGATGATGTTCTTCCGGCGGTTCCTGCTGAACCACACCGATGCAGCCTCGGCAGATTTCAACTGCCGGGACATTCACGTGGATGTCATTGACGAGCCCGACGAGCAGGCCTTGGAGATCACGGCCCGGATGTGGCTGAGTCCGTACGACCTGGACGTCGCGCAGGACTTCCGCATGCGGGTGATCCCCACAGACAACGAGGGCGTGTTCTCCGTCTACATCATCCTGCACCGGACATCAGGCACGGAGGATTCCTGGCTGCGGACGAACTACGGGTTCATGGATCTGGTTCGCAGGCAGTTCCTGCTGTGGAGAAACCTGGATAACGAGTCACGGAAGAACTACATCGCCGAAGGGGCACAGCTCTTCCAGGAGGCAGGCCGGTAATATGGCAAGAAAGCGGAAAGGTTCGCAGGGCGAGCAGCTCTACGACGCGAAATTCTCGATCGAGGCGATTCAGCACGAGCCCTACGAGGGCGGGTTCACGTGGCGCGCGATGTTGGGTGCACTGTTCGTCGCCTTCGTCATGTTGCCCGGCGTGATCTTCATGGGCTTGATGATCGGCCAGGACCTCGGCACCGCCGCCGAGTGGGTCACGATCATCTTGTTCGTCGAACTCGCCCGCCGTTCGTTCGTGACCCTGCGTAAGCAGGAACTGTACATGCTCAAGTACACCGTCAGCCACCTGTCGCATATTTCCGGCGGCGTGGCGTTGGGCGGGGGCATGTTCGCGTACCTGGTGTTCAACCGCTATCTGAGAAACTCAGACGAGTTCGCCAATTTCGGTATTGCCCACGACGTGCCCGACTGGTTCGCTCCGTACGGGGAAGCCGCCTACACCAGCTTCCTCAACGAGGTGTGGTATCCCGTCATTGCGGTGATGGTCGGCGGGATGTTGCTTTCGAAGATCACCCAGCTTTCGTTGGGGTTCCTGTCGTACAAGATCACGTCAGACGTCGAGAAGCTGCCCTTCCCGCTGGCGCCTGTACATGCCGAAGGCGCCATCGCGCTGGCCGAGCGGTCGAAAGACGAGAACCAGACGAACTTCCGCCAGTACTGCTTCTCGATCGGCATCATGCTTGGGGCTGCGTTTGGCATCCTCTACACGTGCGTTCCGGTGCTGACGAGTGCATTCCTCAGCAAGCCGATTTACCTGATTCCCGTTCCCTTCTTCGATCTGACCGAGACGCTCGAGCACTACCTGCCCTCGGGACTGCTGGCTATCGGCATGAACTTGCTGCTCCTGTTTATGGGGTTCGTCCTGCCGTGGCGTATCGTTGTGGGCAGTTTCCTTGTGACAGTGACATTCCACGTGTTCATCAACCCGTTCGTCCTGTATCCCATGGGCGTGCTGCGTACCTGGAATCCGGGTAAGGATGCCATCCAGACGTTCGTCTCCAACACGGTCGACTTCTACCTGTCGGTGGGTATCGGGACGGCTCTGGCGATCGCTGCGGTTGGCTTTGCGGGCATGATACGCTCGCTCATCAAGTACAGCAGGGAAAGCAGCGGCACGCAGGTGGACATCCGCAATCTCTGGCGGCGGGACGTGAGTCGAGGCGACCCGCCCACCTGGGCTGCCCTGGGTGTGTGGCTGCTGTCCGCGGTGGGCTTCGTGACCCTGTCCTACTACCTGGTGAATTTCAAGAACGGTCACATTCTTCCGGAGGAGGAGCGGTTCGGCTGGTACTGGCTGGTGCTGTTCGCGTTCTTCTGGTCGCCCATCAACACGTACATCAACGCCCGGATGAGCGGCATTGCAGGCCAGCACGCCGGCATTCCCTACGTCAAGGAGGCGTTCATCTTCGCTTCCGGCTACAAGCACGTGAATATCTGGTTCGCGCCCCTGCCGATTCACAACTACGGCAAGATGGCTGACATGCTGCGAGTCTGTCAGCTGACCCGGACCCGCTTCACCTCGATCCTCAAGGCCGAGCTGTTCATCTTCCCGCTGATGCTTGCAGCATCGTTTATCTTCTGGAACTACATTACGTCGCTCGGCCCGATTCCGTCGGAGCGGTATGCATACGTGCAGAAGTTCTGGCCGCAGCACGCGCAGATGAAGGCGCTTTGGGCTGCGGGCATGCGGGAAGGCCAGTCGCTGCTGATGGAAGCGCTCAAGCCCGAGGTCATCGGCGGGGCGTTTGGCATCGCGACGATCCTGTTCGTGGTCTTTGGCTGGCTGGGCATCAGTGCACAGTACCTCTATGGCGGCATTGCCGCGCTGAATACCCGCCCGGACAACTGGTACCTGATCTTCCTGGGTGCCTGCCTTGGGCGGTTCTACTTCGCCCGAAGGTTCGGGAAGGAGCGGTGGACCAACTACGCCCCGATCCTGGCGGTGGGTTTCGGGGCGGGGATGGGCCTTTCGTCCATGATCGCCATCGCCATCAACTTCCTCTGGACGTCAATCGGGAGTGGATACTGATATGTCGCAGCGACAGTGGGAAATCGGCCACCTTCACCTGAGGTTTGAGCTCGTGTGGTCCATGGCCATGAGCAGCCTGAAGGTTCGTCTCATGCGTTCCTTCCTGACCTGCCTGACCATCACGACGGCCACGGCGTTCATGACGTACCTCCTGATGATGCCCAAACGAGGTCAGGATCCCACCGAAGCCGAGAGCTGGCTGCTGATGCTTGTCTTGGCGCTGGTGGTGTCCGGGGCGGGTGTGCTCAACGCCATGTTGATGTCCGTCGCCCAGCGCTATCGTGAGATCGGTACGATGAAGTGTCTCGGCGCCCTGGACAGTCTGGTGCTGTTCAGCGTGTTGGTGGAGTCGGCCGTCCTGGGGCTCGCCGGAGCCGTCGTCGGGCTGGTCGTCGGCCTGATCGTGTCCTTGCTGCTTGGCCTGCTCGACAGCGGGTTGGGGTTCTTCGGTCCGTTCTTCGCCGGCCACATGACTGCCGAGAGCATGCCCGGATGGCTTCGCGGGATGTTCTCCGGGGGCGTGAACCGCGGGATCTGGCTTCTGCTTTCGTCGTTGTTTGTCTTTCTGGTGGGCATGTTCCTGACGACGATGGGCGCGGCGGTTCCGGCGTACATCGCCTCGAAGATGCCCCCCGTCGAAGCCATGCGAGGTGAGAAGTAATGACCGAAACAGCGGCCAAGATTGATTGGTTCGACGATCTCGAGGAGTCCGTCGATTACACCGTGATGACCAAGAACGTCACCAAGGTGTACGAGATGGGAGATACCAGGATCCGCGCATTGGACGGGGTAAGCATCTCGATCCAGACCGGCGAGTACATTTCCATCATGGGGCCGTCCGGCTCGGGAAAGACCACGTTGTTCAACGCCATCGGCGGGCTGATGAAGCCCACATCCGGGAGCGTGTTCATTGACGAGATCGACGTCGCCCAGCTGGACGCCAACGAACTGGCCTGGCTGCGATGTCGGAAGATCGGCTACATCTTCCAGAGCTATAATATCGTGAAGGTGATGAGTGCCCTGGAGAACGTCGTGCTGCCCATGCTTTTCGCCGGCGTGCCCGGCGACGAGGCCCAGGACAGGGCGGTGGAAATCCTCGGCCGGGTCGGGCTGGGTGATCGCATTCTGCACACGCCGAAGGAGCTTTCCGGCGGGCAGCAGCAGCGTGTGGCCATCGCGCGGGCATTTGCGAACCAACCCGCGATCATTCTTGCCGATGAGCCCACGGCCAACCTGGACCTGCACACGGGCGAAGAGATCATTCACCTGATGAAGGAAATGAACCGCGAACACGGCGTGACGGTGATCTGTTCCACGCACGACCACAAGATGCTCGACATTTCCGATCGGATCATCTGGATGGAAGACGGACAGGTCAAGAAGATCGCCGACCGAAAAGACGTCGAGATCCAGATCGACGAGATGAAGGAGGAAGATCAGTAGTATTACCATGCCTCAGACCTGCGGGTTGGGCCCGCAGGCCAAGCCGGAGGGGACGTTCCTTACAGCAGACGTGGCGGCGAACTCGGATACGGGCTGGCCGCTGCAGATCAGGCCCGGCGTGCGAGGCACCTCCGCCCGGGCCCCGGTAACAAGGAGTTCGTCCCATGAAACGTCATCATCTCACTCTCGTATTCCTCTTCGCTGCAACACTGGCCGTGACCTCGGCCTGCCAGGGCGGATGGAATCTGCCCGACCCCGAAGACATGGCTCACCCGGGCGCACAGAAGGCGCCCGCTTCCAGCCCGACTACTTACGCCGATGAGAACGGTTTCCAGAAGCGCGCTTCGCTGGTCATCCAGGGGCTCGGCGACGAGGACCTCAGCAAGTGGCGCCGCGGATGGTTCGCCAGGGGCGGAGACCCCGCGAAGTATCTCATCGGGGCGGCCATGGCCAGGTTGCTGGCCGATCCCAATGACGCCCAGGCCCGCAAGTACATGAACGACGATCGCACACCGCGCGAGCATTACCACTTCGGCACCGTCAACTGGGCAAGGTTCTATCCGCTGTTCGGCGAAAAGGTGCTCACCGAAGAGACGAAAGAGGAGTTTGCCAACCGGGGTTTCCGCTATGGAAGTTACCGTTCGCCTCGCGGCACGGAGAATCACAAGGTCATGTGGTGGACCTCCGCCAACGTGTTGCCGTACTACACCGGCAAGGGCCTGACCCATCGCAGCGTGGAGGCGACCCTCAAGCACGCCAAAGGACAGCTTCGCGATTACGTCAAGGGCCTCTACAAAGCCGGCCAGGGCGAGTGGGACTCCTCGACGTACCTGATGTTTGACGTTAACGGCATGCTGAATATTTACGACTTCTCGCAGGATGACGAAGCCCGGCTGCTGGCGAAGGCGGCGCTGGACTGGTACCTGGCTGGTTATGCCCTGAAGTACACCGACGGCGTGTACTGTGCCCCGAACCAGCGAGGCTTCGCGCCAGGCCCGGTCAAGAAGATCGCCGATCAGACGGGCTACCTCTGGTGGGGCAGCCACCGCGACGTCAAGCCGGAGGACATGGCCAACGCACGCTACACCCTCCACGCGATCACCTCGGGTTATCGCCCGAACAAGGTCATCTCCAACATCGCCCGCAAGAGCCTGCCCAAGCTGCCAGTCGAGTTCCGTAACACCAAGCCGAACTACTGGCATGGCCTGGGCCGGAAGCCCACGCCGGGCCAGTATCACGAAAGCGTCTATCTCAGCGAGCACTACACGATGGCCAGTCTGTGGAACGGCTGGGGCGGCCAGATGACGCGCTTCCAACTGGTGGCCTCGAGCGACGATGGCGGGATCGTTTTCACCGGTGGTCACCCCACCGGCTACAAGTACCACGATGGCGGCGGCAAGTACGATCAGGCCCTCCAGGTGGGTTCAGTGCACGTGCTGATGTCCAGAATTCCCAAGGACGATCCGTTGCAGTACGTGTTCTTCTCGTTGCCGAAGGAGGCGTCCAAGCCGAAGCAGGAAGGCGGATGGTGGATCATCACGGCCGGGAAGACGTACCTGGCGATGCATCCGCTGACCGACAACGTGGAGGTCGGCGAGGCCGACCTGTCGGAGAAGCAGCAGCAGGCCAACGCCAAGCGGAAAGAAGAGGGCAAGTCTCCAAAGTATCCTCGCGAGCCCATGCTGAAGTTGGCTGGCCCCAATACGGGGTGGGTACTGGTCACCGGCGATGCCAGCCAGTTTGAATCTCTCCGAGCATTCCAGGCTTCGCTGGATCGCGTAGAGATCGACGATTCCGACTGGCGGAAAGAGGGAGTGCTCACACTGAGCACGCCGGACGGTCGCAAGGTCCGCGCCGGATACCGCCCCGGCAACGAATCGGCAAAGGTAGCGATCGACGGAGAGAAGGTCGACTACGGCAACTGGGACGCGATCTACAACGGCCCGTACATTCACCATGACAACCAGATTCTGAAGGTCAACGACGGCAAAGACGGGTTCACCGTCGATTTCACCGGCGACCTGCCCGTTTACAAGACTTGGAAGAAGTAGTC
>CAZXSK010000078.1:0-15642 GCA_964642855.1 uncultured Planctomycetaceae bacterium
CCAGATCGCCCAGGCCGATGATCGCGGCGTTGTTGTTGATGTCGCTCTTGCGGTGAAGGAAGCTGGCGTAGGTGATCATGACGCCAAACGCCAGGGACATGCTGAAGAAGACCTGTCCGAAGGCGAACCGCCAGGTCGTGGGCTGGAGCAGTTGCGACCAATCTGGGTTGAGGTAGTAGGCCAGGCCGGTGGTGGCGCCTTCGAGCGTCAGGCCGCGGAACATCAGGATCAGCAGCATCAGCCAGGGCAGGGGCACGGTCCAGAGCACGACCTTGCTGACCACGTTGACGCCCTTGAAGATGCACAGGAACATCAGCACCCAGACAGCTACGAGACAGAATGCGATTTCCGGGCTCAGCGATCCCAGCAGCCAGGACGGACCCGTGTGGTCGCTGCCCCAGATGTTGGCGTAATCGGACAGGAAGTAGCTCTGAGCCCCGTCAGCGGTCTGGGCCCATGGGAGGTTCCCGCCGTGATAGAGGATTCCCTCGACGCTGCGCCCGAGAAAGCTCAGACACCACGCCAGGATGACCGGGTAGTAGGTGATGATGACAAAGCCCAGCAGGATGCCCCACCAGCCGACGGCCTGCTTGCGACGCCCGGCGCGGCGGAAGGCGTCCGGGGCGGCCCGCTGGGTCATATGTCCGAGGCTGAACTCCAGGATCAGCACGGGAATGCCGATGATCAGCATCGCCAGGACGTAAGGAATGAGGAACGCTCCGCCTCCGTAGGCGTAGAGCTTGTACGGGAAGCCCCATAGGTTGCCCAGCCCGACGGCGGATCCGATGGCCGCCAGGACGAATCCTGCACGGCTTCCCCAGTTCTCTCGCTGTTCTTCCAGTAACGGCGACTCAGCCATGGTTGTACCTCCGCGCGGATTCCGCGCCTGCCTCAAAGGAGGATTCCTGTCGACGTGTCGGGGCCCATGATAGCGGGGCCGGCAGGGAATGCAACGACCCGCCGACGGACAGTTGCCTTCGGCCTCGCTGTGGAGGTAGGCTATGTCCTGTCGGCAGGACGGCTTGTCAGCAAGAGACCGATCTGTTCCCGCACCGAGGGCAGACCAACGCCTCGGTCGCGTGTCAGACCTACCATGTAATGTCCTCAGAACCGGACTCGCCAGGAGCATCCATGCGGAAGATCATCGTGACAGCTGTGATCGGAGCAGCCATTCTCACGGCCGCTGTGTCGTTGTTCGGTGTGATGATGGCCTCGAAGAAGGATCCTCCCCGCCAGCCTCCGCGGGCGATGGTGCCCAAGGTCGTCGCCCCGCCGGTGCGGGAGGTGACCGACTACGAGGTCGAGATCGTGGGTTATGGTTCGGCCAGGCCGTTGAAGACCGTCAAGCTGGTCGCCGAGGTCGACGGGCCGGTCGAGTTCACGGCGCCGGAGTTGCTCGTCGGCGAGTTCGTCTCGCGGAACACCACGCTGTTTCGGGTGGAGGCCACCGACTACATGCTCGCCTGGGAGGCTGCCGACCGGCAGATCAGCCTGCTGCAGGCGCGGATCGACGTGCTCCGCCAGGAACAGAAGAACCTGCAGGAGTCGGAGAAGATCCAGTCGGAGCGAGCGAAGATCACTCAGGCACAACTGGACCGCACGCTGTCGCTGTTCAAACAGGGAGCGGCCAGTGACATCGAAGTCGAGAACGACCGCCAGGCGCATCTCACGGCCAGGCAGGCCCTGCAGGATATCCGCAACCAGTTGCAGCTGATCCAGCCTCAGATCGACCAGATCCGGGCGGAGAAGGACACCGTCGAGGTGCAGGAAGCCCAGGCGCTGGTGTCGCTGGAGCGTACGGTCCACCGAGCGCCGATCACCGGCAGGGTGCTCACGGAAGACATCGCCACGGGCGAACGCGTCAACAGGGGGCAGGTCTGCGGCGAGTTGTACCGGATGGATGTGATGGAGGTCCCGGTGTCGATTCCGGCCGGGGACCTGCGATGGATCGGCCGGGCGGGCGGAGACGACGCGGTCGTCGCCGATCCCGGCAAGGGGCCGGAAGTGGTCGTCCAGTGGCAGGAGGGTGACGACGACCAGCCCGTGGCGTGGACCCGCGCATGGGTGGACCGTGTGGAGCCCGGACTCGACCCGGCCACGCGTACGGCTACGCTGGTGGTGCAGGTCCGCAACGACCCCAACGCTCTGGTGAGCGCATTTGCGATGCTGGATCGTAACGGCAAGCCGCCGCTGGATGTGAACATGTTCTGCCGGGTAACGATGCGAGGCGTGAAGGTGCCCCGGGCGTTCCTGCTGCCGCGCAGCGCGATCCGTCCGGATGGCACGGTGTATATCGTCGAGGACGGCAGGCTCGCGCAACGGCAGGTGCGCGTTGCAAGGTTCTCCGGCGACGAGGCGATGGTGCTGCCCGGCGGGGGCATCGAGGAAGGCATGCGAGTGATTTGCCAGCCCCTGGGCCGGCCGGTGCTGGGGATGAAACTGGAAACGGTGGGGCAGTCGAAGACGGCTGTCTGCGCCGAAGATGCCAACGCCCCAGGCGCCGCAAAGCCCGACGCCAACGGAGCGTCAGAGTGAGGACGTGCCCGTGGACCTGATTCGGAAATTCGTACGCAACCCGGTGTCGGCGAATCTGCTGATGGTGCTGATTCTCGTGGGCGGACTGATCGCCGCCCTGCAGATTCCGCGAGAGCTGTTCCCTGAGTTCAGCGTCGACTTCATCTCGATCACGGTCGTGCGTCGTGAGGCCATCCCTGCTGACATCGAAAAGGGCATCGCCGAGCCGATCGAGGAAGAGCTCGAGGGCATGGAGGGGATCGAGGAGATTACCTCCACCAGCCGGGAGGGCATGGCCACGATCCTGCTGGAACTCCAGAGCAACGCCGACGTCATGCAGGTGCTCGACGAGGTCAAGACGGCGGTCGACCAGGCGGAGCTTCCCGAGGATGCCGAGGACCCGACGACGGTGGAGGTGAAGCTTCAGACGCACGTGCTGCACGTCGCCGTGGCGGGCGACGCCCCGGAGCGGACACTGCGGGAGATTGCCGAAGAGATGCGCGACGAGATCGCCGACCTGCCGGAGGTCTCCCAGGTGACCGTTTCGGGCGTTCGCGAGTACGAGATGATCGTCGAGGTGTCCGAGCAGGCGCGCAGGCGGTTCGACCTGTCGTTCGCGGACGTTGGGCGGGCGATCCGTAACAGCAGCTTCGACCTGCCAGCCGGGAGCATCAAGACCCGCGCGGGCGAGCTGGCGATTCGTGTCGAGCAGCAGCGATACACGGCCGAGGAGTTCAGCAAGGTGCCCGTGCTCACCCAGCCTGACGGTACGATCGTTCGTCTGGGTGAAATCGCGACGGTTCGCGAGGGGTTCCGCGACGACGACATCGGCGGGTTGTTCAACGGCCAGCGAGCAGCGTTGGTGACGGTGTTCAAGACGGGCGACGAGGACTCGGTGGAGATTGCCGAGGCGGTCAAGCGGTACATTCACGGCGAGCCCTACCCTCCGCCGGAGGAGCGGTCGGGGTTCGCCCGGTGGATGTACGACCTGAAGACGCGTTTGTTCGGGCGGCAGAGCTCGCCGGGCAAGATCGATGAGATGCCCGAGGGCATTACCCTGGAGACGTGGTCGGACCGGTCGAAGCTCATCAGCGACCGGCTTGACATGCTGGTCCGCAACGGCGGACAGGGGCTGGTGCTGGTGTTCCTGATCCTCTGGCTGCTGCTGGGGGCGAGGCTGTCGTTCTGGGTGGCGATGGGCATTCCGATCTCGATTCTCGGCACGTTGCTGGTGCTGGACGTCACGGGCCTGACGCTGAACATGATGAGCATGTTCGCGCTGATCATGGCGTTGGGTCTGATCGTCGACGACGCGATTGTGGTCGGCGAGAATGTCTACACGCACATCGAGCGGGGCAAGCACCCGAAGCTCGCGGCGGAGGAGGGCACCAAGCGTGTGCTGTTCCCGGTGACCGGTGCGGTGATCACGACGTGGCTGGCATTTATCCCGCTCCTGTTTATCCCTGGGGTGATGGGGCGGTTCATCGAGATCCTTCCTATCTGTGTGATCATATCGCTGGCGTTTTCACTGGTGGAGTGCCTGCTGATCCTGCCTGCCCACCTGGCGCATTCGATGCAGAAACAGACAGCTGCGGAGACCGGCGCCGGCCCGATTCGCCGCGTCATGAAGCGAAGCCGCGAGTCGATCGACGCGGGCCTGGCATGGTTCATCGACCGGGTATTTCTGCGCGCCTACCGCGCCTGCGTCTCGTACCGATACGTCGTGTTGGTCGCCGTGGTGGGCGCGCTGCTGGTGCTGCAGGGGGCGGTGGCCAGCGGGCGGATTGGTGTCAAGGGCTTCAGCCGGGTCGAGAGCGACACGATCGTCTCGAAGATCACCATGCCCACGGGCACGCCGCTTTCGACGACCGAGCAGGTAGCGCGGGACATCTCGCTTTCGGCGAAGGAACTGAACGAGACCCTCGGAGAGCAGAAGGGCGGGAAGGTTGTGCAACGTGTCTACGCGATGCTCGGCAAGCAGATGGGCCGGCGGGGAAGCGGCGGCGACAGTGGTTCCCACGTAGCGGAAGTGATCGTGGAACTGATGCCCTCCGAGCGTCGCAGCACGCCGAGCCAGAAGATCGTCAGCCGCTGGCGTGAGAATGTCGGGTCGGTTCCGGGCGCCTTGTCGGTGACGTTCGGCACGCAGACGGGCGGGCCCGGCGGGCTGCCGCTGCAGATTCTGCTGCGTGGCAAGAGTACCGACCAGGCCAAGGCAGCTGCCAACGTGCTGAAGGACAAGCTGGGGACGTTCGCGGGAGTCAAGGACATTGAGGACGACGCGCTGCCGGGCAAGATGGAGATGAAGGTCGACCTGAAAGACCGCGCCTATTCCCTGGGGCTGAACCTGCGGATGCTCGCCGAGCAGCTTCGCGACGCATTCCGGGGAAACATGCCATTGAAGATCCAGCGAGGCCGGGACGAGATCGAAGTCATGGTCCGGTATCCCGAGGAGTTCCGTCGGAGCGTCGGCGACGTGGAGAACCTGCGGATCCAGACGCCGACCGGCGGGGAGGTGCCCTTCGGGGAGGTGGCGCGGGTGACGATGCAGCGGGGGTACACAACGCTGCGTCGCGTGGGCGGCGACAGCGTGGTGACCGTCAGCGCCGACGTGGAAGACGAAGTGACCTCCTCGGAGGAGATCCTGCAGGAGCTCTCAGCCAGCGGGTTCTTCCGCCAGATGGAGCAGGACTTCCCCGGCCTGAAGGTGGACCTGCGAGGCCAGCGGCAGCAGATTTTCGAGTCGCTCGACGCGCTGAAAGTGTGGTTCCCGCTGGCGCTGCTTGGCATCTACATGGTGCTGGCGACGATCTTCCGCAGCTATGTCCAGCCGGTGATCATCATGATCGCGATTCCGTTCGGGTTGATGGGGGCCGTGCTGGGCCACTGGCTGATGGGATTTGATCTGACGCTGCTGAGCATGTTTGGGATGGTGGCGCTGACGGGGATCGTGGTCAACGATTCGCTGGTGCTGCTGGACTACGTCAACGGGCGCATTCGCGAGGGCGGAGAGGTGTTCGCCTCGGCCGAGGAAGGTGCCCGCCGGCGGTTCCGGCCGATTTTGCTGACGACGGTGACGACGATCGCGGGGATGGGCCCGATCCTTCTGGAAAGGTCCTTCCAGGCTCAGTTCCTCAAGCCGATGGTGGTTTCCATCGCGTTCGGGTTGGCAATGGCGACGATGTTGACGCTTGTTGTGGTCCCCTGCCTGCTGCTGATCGGCAACGATGTCCGCCGGGCGATGCACTGGCTCTGGCGAGGCGAGTGGGTCTCTCCGGAGGCGGTGGTAGCCGGCGATGTCGAACCGGAGGAAGACACCCCCGGCGAGCGATGATGCGAGCCGGAAGGGGCGCGGTTCATCGACGCCGCAGGAAGGCCAGTGCCCCCAAGGCGAGCAGTGAGACCGAGGCGGGCTCGGGCACGGCCGAGGGAGCGGGCATTACCCCGGGATAGTTGGACACGGCCTGGTCTGCGTCGGAAGCCGTGACTACCCCGTCGTGATCGAAGTCGCCCTTCTCCCAGTCCCAGGTTTCTCTGCCGACGCTGGCGACGGCCTTCGCGGCTTCGAAGAAACTGACGTTCCCGTCGAAGTCAAGGTCGCCGGGCAGGGGCTGGTCGCCGATGATCGAATCGATCCAGTCGACGCGTTCGCGGACGGAGGTCATGGTCAGTCGCCCCTGGGTGGCCGAGGTGTTCAGGTCCCAACTGTTGCGTCCCTGTTCGTAGATCAGCCATTCGTTGAATAAGGCTGCTTGGAATTCGTTGCCATTTTCGTGGTCGGAGTCCAGGTCATACGGGCCGTCCACGTAGTAGTTCACTCCCACAAGTTTCCAGATGCCGTCGTCGTCGAGAACAAAGGCTCCGCCCCCGGAATCGTTCTGGGCAAGATGAACTTCGTCGGGCAGGCCGTCCGAGTCGAATCTCGCCTGCAGGACCGTGCCCGAGTCGGTGGTAACGACGTTGGTTCCCCACCGGAGGGTTCCGTCGCCAGTCGAGGACCACTTCCAGCCTCGGAGGTCGTCGGCGACCAGGACGTCGTCCCCTCGCGTATATCCCCGGCCGTGAATCACAATTTCGCGCCCGTAGATGGACTCGTTTCCCTTGAGGTAGTCCCCGCGGAACAGCGGGGCCCAGGTTGGGAAATCCTGATCGACCTCGACAACTCGTAAGTCGCTCAGAGGGTCGGGATGGTCCGCGACAACGGAATAGGTTTGCCCGCGGAAGGTAAACGTGCTGGACGTAAGCCAGTGCTCTGCGGTGAGCATGTATCGCGGAGCGATGGGAGTCCCCAGGCCCGCTTTCCACTGTCCCTGCCACTGCCAGCCGCTGCCTTCGTAGGTGCCGACGGGGGCGGAGGTATTGTGGGCCGGATCGTCGGTTGCGTAGTAGATCAGGGCGCGTGCGGGAGAGGCAGAAAGCACGACGGTGAGCCCCAGGATGACCAACCACGCTGCCGGGCGATTCGCTGCCACAGTAGACTCCTCGCCCCCTGCGGGAACTCTTGCGGGTACAGCCTGGATGCGGACCGAGGTCCGCGACGGGAAAAGAGAACGAACGGTTCCCATGATTCTAGCTTCGCCAGGCCGATCTCTCAATTCATTTGGGCCAGGCGATCTGCTTTTCCCGAAGCAGGTCGATACAGCTCCTCCGTCGGCCCTCCATAAAAGACCCCGACGGCGATGGTAAGCCATCCCCGTCGGGGGAACTTCAGACTCGATTTACTGCACGCCCGGTTTCAGGCGAAGGCCTGCCTGCGACGCGCGTACCTGGCGAGCCCTCCGATGGCCAGCAGGGCCGCCGTAGCTGTCAGGGGTTCGGGAACCGCCTGGGGTGGCGTCGGGTCGGGGTCGCCGGAAAACGTCGGCTGCTGCCAACTGGTGCCGTAATGGAACCAGACGTTATCGATTCCCTCGACGTCGAAGCTTTCCGGCAGGCCGGTGAGTTCGAACAAGACGCTGTCAGAGACAAACGTCCGCTTCCCGGTAACCTGCTTGTTGCCGGTGAGTCCGTCGTCACCTGCGCTGAGGATGCCGTAGCTCATGTCGCCCGGTGACGGGGGGCCGTCGAGGTTCGGGCCCGGGAATCTGTTGCCCGGCCCGAAGACATCGAGGCCGGTCGAGGAGATCCCTGCCCACGCGCCGCCCGGGGCATCGCCCGAGAGGCCAGTCTCGTACGACCATTCTCCGCCGACATTTCCGGCGACCCTGGCTGCGACGGCGGCGGGAGAGCTCTCGCTGCTGGCCTCGGGCCAGAGCAACGAGCTTCCCGCGGGTACCGACGCGGCGACACGGCTGAGGTCGGGGCTTCCTGGCAGATCGAAGAAGACCGACGTCAGTACGTCGTCAGGAACCAGGGCGTCTCCGCCGGTGTTGGAAAGGCGAACCAGCAGCGAGCTTCCGGAGGCGGAGAACTCCACCTCGGCGGCAAGGGCCCCTTGGGAACCGGTGAACAGAACCGAGGCTCCGATAGCGGGCCCGGCGAGCAGCAGGACTGCAAGGGCAGGTACAGACCAAACCCATGTGGCTTTCTTTGCCATGGTAAAACCCTCCGAATCCTGTGTCCTTTTCAAGAAGAGCGAGCAAAGACAACTACGCGACGCCCGTCTACCCGTTTGCGCCTGCGCGAGTGCCTTCTATTTGTACTATTCTACCCCGAAATGCGGATCTGACAAGTCGAGAAATATCAAAGTTCCGCCGGGCACAATGCTCCGGCTCATCGCCGGGCGTACCGTTCCCAGTCGATCTCGAGTTTTTTGACCTTGTAGCGGACGATCCGCGGGGTGCTGCCCAGCTCCCGGGCAGCCTCGGCCATGTTGCCTTCCGTGCGCTTCAGCGCGTCGACGATGATGTCCCGCTCGAACAGGTCCACGCGTTCCTGAAGTGTGCCCGTGCCCATTGTGTCCGACGCGTCGGAGGTCTGCAGGCTGGGGGGCAGGTGGTGGCCATGGATCACGCCATCGGTGCTCAGAAGAACGGCGCGTTCGATGCAGTTCTCCAGTTCGCGAACGTTGCCCGGCCAGTGATAGGCGAACATCATGTTGATCGCGGGGGTGGAGATCCGCCTTACGTCCTTGCTCATCTGGGTGGCGTAGCGGTCGACGAAGTGGTCGGCCAGCAGCAGGATGTCGTCCTTGCGGTCCCGCAGCGGGGGCAACACCACCGGGAACACGTTGATGCGGTAATAGAGGTCCTGGCGGAACTGGCCACGGTCGACGAGCTCTTCGAGGTCGCGGTTGGTCGCGCAGATGATCCGCACGTTCGCGCGGTGGGTCTCGTTGCTGCCCACGCGCTGATACTCCCGCTCCTGCAGCACCCGCAACAGCTTGACCTGCGTCATCGGCGAGAAGTCGCCGATCTCGTCGAGAAACAGCGTGCCGCCCTGGGCGTCTTCGATGCGTCCCTTGCGCTGCTGAACCGCGCCGGTGAACGCGCCCTTCTCGTGGCCGAACAACTCGCTTTCCAGCAGGTTCTCGTTCAGCGCTGCGCAGTTGACCTTCACGAACGGCCCGCCGTGCCGGGGGCTGGAGTAATGAATCGCGTGGGCGACGAGTTCCTTGCCCGTTCCGCTTTCGCCACGGACGAGCACTGTCGTGTCGCTGGCCGCGACCTGGTGGATCGCCCGATAGACAGCCCGCATCGCTCCCGAGTTGCCGATGATGTTCTCGGGCCGGAAGCGGTCCTCCAGTTCGTTGCGGAGTCGCAGGTTCTCCTCTTCAAGCTTCTGGCGTTCCATTGCTGCGGCGCGCCGGCTCTTGACATCGTGTGCGATCAGCCCGGCGACGATCGTCAGCAGCCGGACGTCCTCATCGAGCGAGATGGCCTCTTCGAACAGTCGATCGGCTGAGAGGGCACCCACGACCTCCTGGCCGATGGCGATGGGCACGCAGATGAACGAGATTTCCTGTTTGGCGATCTTGCTACGCTGATGGAGTCGGTCGAGGAACATCGGTTCCTGAGAGACCTTCGGCACCACGGCCGGGCGCCCTGTTTCCACGACGCGCCCGGTAATGCCCTCCCCAAGCTCGTACCGAACGGCCTTTCGCTGGGCGTCGGAAAGGTTGTGGGCCACCTCGATCAGCAACTGGCTGCGGTCGGGGTTGAGCAGCATGATCGTACCGCGGCTCATGCCCAAGCGGTCTTCGAGCACATCGAGCACTTCCGAGAGCATCTCCCGCTGGGCCGAACCGGCCGTGAGGATCTGGCTGATCGAGTGCAGCGCATCGAGCTCGCGCGCATGTCTTTCTGCGAGGCTGAGTCTTTCTTCGAGGTTGCCTGCGAAGGAAGTTTGATCGGTCAACGCGGAATACTCCTGGCAGAGAAACGAATCGGAATCACGGTATCGGCAAGACAACAAAAGTGTAACACAACAAGAAAAGGGTGACAAGCTTGTTGTGTGTTCCGGGAGGCGTGACAGGGATGTGGGTGCACATAAAGCCTTTGAATATAGATACCTGCAGAGTAGTTCTACTTCAGGCACGGGACGTGCATTACTGCATGAGTGGAAATTTGTGCGAGGCGATCCAACGAATTCAGGGTTGAACGTGTCGTCTGTGGTGATAGCATAGCCGCACCGCCACTGGGTATTCAGCGGTTGCAACGCTGGGTGAATCGCCTGAATTCCTTGCTGAAAGCACTTGGAAATGCCGATGGCTACAGACTAGAGTGGCGGAAACGCAGATACATCGCGATATGGCATGGAAGCCGCATGGAAGACGATTCGATCAATCGCCGGCCTTGGCAGGACGCCTCGACCGGTCCTTCCGTACTGGGTTCCCGCTCACAGAGGCCAATCGCTCGAGATCAGAGGACTTACCGTTCAAGAAAACGGTTGAACGCGCCGAAAGGCTGAGTGGAAGCTGGCGCGCTTGCTGTAAAGAACGTCAGGCGGCTGCGGAGGCCGCCGCGGACAGCATGGTATCCACAAGGAGAGAGAAGGATGAGTAGAGCTAAGGGAATTGCAGGTCTGCGGGGTCTGACCCTGACATGCCTTGCGGCGGCTGTGGTTGTAGCCAGCGTGCCGCTGGTAGCCGGGGCAGCTGACAAGACCGCGACAGACGAGAACTGGTTGACGGCCGTGTCGAAGGAACGCGAAGACGTGGTCCGTCAGGACGCCGGGCAAGGCCTGGCCAACAAGGTTGCCTGGGGTGGGTTGTCGCTGAGCGTCGACTTCACCTACGTCACCGACTACATGTGGCGGGGCATCAACTTCAGCGAGTACAAGAAGGAAGGTCGCGAAGCGGCCAACTGGCAGTTGGGCGTGGGCTTTGAGATCGACCCCGCCTACCTCGGCGCGCCGGGCATCGGCGTGTTCGGTGGTGCGTTCTGGTGGGAATGGTATGCCGACCAGGAGAAAGCGGACTTTTCTCCCTGGAGTTCCAGCAACCTGCAGGAAGTCGACTACCAGGTCTACTGGAAGTACAACTGGGAAGAGATCGGCCTGGGCATCGAAGCCGGGTGGATCGCCTACCACTTCCCACGTCTGCGTGACACGGCCGCTCCCGACGCCAGCACCGGCGGCTCGGACGGCGCGTACAACCACGAGGTGTACGTCACGCTGTCTTACGATGACAGCAAGATCTTCGGTCAGCCGATCCTCAATCCGTACTTCTCGTACTACCTCGAGATTGACGACAACAACTACTCCTACATGGAGTTCGGCGTCAGCCATGAGTTCGCGCTCAAGGACTGGTGCGGCGAAATGTTCCTCGTCAAGGACATGACGGTCACCCCGTCTGCCGCTCTGGGTGTCGATCACCGTATCTACGACAAGGGTGGATACAGTGGCAGCAACCAGAAGGGCACGAAGCTGGCCGTGTTGATCTACGGCGTCGAGGTCGGTCTTGATCTCTCCAGCGCCCTGGCCATTCCCGAGGAGTTCGGCTCCTGGAGCGTTGCTGGCTTCATCAACTACCAGCAGTCGCTGCACGATCGTGGTGCCAACACCAACGATAACCTCTGGGGTGGTGTAACCCTCAGCTGGGGCTTCTAAAGAAGCTTCGGCAACGCAGTCGGCTTTGGCTGGCTGCACCTTGCATGCAACAAGACCCGTCCGGTTTCCACGCGAAGCCGGGCGGGTTCTCTTTTGCGCCTGCCTCCTTCGCAGCGGTGTGGCCCGCCCCGGCTGGCTCGCCGCGATTCGACCCGCACAGTATAGCGCATGACAACGGCGCCTCGCCCGGGAGGGACGAGGCGCCGCAGTTGGTTGCTGTCTGCCCCAGGCCGGGGCGATCACTTCTTGAGGATGTCCATCGCCTTCTCGTCGTCGGCATCGCAGACGAACGGCAGGCCGGTGATCTCGGCCGTCTCGCGATTGGCTGCGACCAGGTCGTCGCGCGAGATCTCCGACAGCGAGAACTTCCGCGCTCCGGCGAGGAACTGCTGCACGCCGCAGCCCAGCTTGTCGGCGTAGCCGTACATTGCGATCGCACCGAACGGAATGTTCTTCATCTCGTCGGCGCCGACCTTGTCCTTGACCATCTCCCAGCCTGCGAAGATCTCCTCGGGATGGTCGCCGCGATCGGCTACGGTCTTGGGCAGCTTGTCCCAGTGGCCGTTGAGCTTGGCGCGGTTCTCGGGCTGGAACACGCCCTGGATGTTGCTGCCGAGGTAGCCCGGGATCATCGGTGCCCGCCCCATGCAGATCAGCTTGGTGAACGGGGCACACAATGCCATCGCCTTGAAGAGGTGGTCTTCGCGTGCGAACCCGCCGGCCAGGGAGATATCCGGCACATTCTTTCCCGCGTCGGCAAGGACCTTGCAGTACTCGTAGGTCTTGGCGTGCAGGTGCAGGGAGGGTACGCCCCAGTGCTGCATCATGTTCCAGGGGCTCATCCCGGTCCCGCCGCCGGCGCCGTCGATGGTCAGCAGGTCGAGCTTCGCGTCCGAAGCGCAGCGGATCGCCAGGGCCAGCGCCTCGTTGCCGTACGCGCCGGTCTTGAGGCTGATCCGCTGGAATCCCATCTTGCGGAAGCTCTCGACGGCGTTGATGAAGCCTTCGTACACGCCGTCGGTGCTGTCGATGTCGGTTGCGCCCAGTCGGCTGTGACGTGCGAAGGAGTTGATCGAGCCGTCGTTGAACGCCTCGACCACGACCGGGTCGTACGGATCGGGGTCGACCACGTAGCCGCGGTCTTTCAGGAACCGGGCGTATTCCAGATCGGTTACCTGGATCTCGCCACCGATGTCCTTGGCGCCCTGTCCCCACTTGAGTTCGAGGATGACCTTGTCGCCGTACTTGTCGTGGATGTACTGGGCCACGCCATTTCGGGTGTCCTCGACGTTCATCTGCACGATGACCGCGCCGTAGCCGTCGTAGTAGCGAAGGAATGTGTCGATGCGGCGATCGAGTTCGGGGGCTTCGGTGATCTTTCCGCCTTCGAGCTTCGACGAGCGATCCACGCCGACGACGTTTTCGCCAATGACGATCGGGAAGCCACACAGGGCAGCCCCGACTGCGAACGAATCCCAGTACTTGGCTGCGATGAAGGTCGAGCCCAGCGCGCCGGTCATGATGGGCACGCGGCACTTGGTCTCGACTTCGTTGCCGAAGCTGGTCTCGATGCTGACGTTGGGGAACACGCAGTCGTCCGGGTCGTGGCTGAGGCCTTCGGTCAGGCCTCTCGATCCGTAGGCGTAGCCGTTGATGCGCAGGGCGTGATAACCTGCGCCTTCCGCTACGATGTGGGAGGCCCCGGAGGTGCTTTCACCGTAGGCCCGGGGGTAGAGCAGCTTCCTGCCGACCAGCGAGCTCAACCACGTCTCGCATTTGCCGGCACAGTCCGACAGGCACAGCGTGCAGAGGCCCGACTCGGCGGGGTTGCCACGGTTGACTGTGCCCAGCGCATCATTGACCTTCTCGTAATGCACGGGTATCTCCTTTTCCCTAGGAAACCAAGGCTGATTGCCCAGCCTCTTTCATGCCGCCCGACCGGCGGCCTATACTTCGTGCAGGGGACGGGGTCGATCGAACGCCGACCCGAGCGGTCCCGCTTGCTCCGGCAGCAGGCAGACGCCCTGCGCTGCAACCGGTGCGACAGCGATGTGACCACCCTGCGGCCTATTATGAAAGCAAGAATCTTTAATAGTGCATTGAAGGCGTGCTTATAGGGCATCGTGGGTGGAACCCGCCGGGTCCGGCGGAGATGCAGGCAATGGGGAAGTGGATGCCGCGACAGAAACGTAGCCTTGCGGAGCACGAGGCTACAAAGTTGTATGATTGAGGCAGTCTTGCGACATTTCCTTTGTTCGGTAAGAGCTGCTTTGGAAAGGCGTTATGATTTTGAGGTCGAAGTGGCATAGCGTATGCACCGCGTAGGGTCAGTTGGGTCGCAGGCTTGCGCCTGCTGTCTAGTTTCGAATGGTCCGGGATCCACGATTCTCGGCGTCTCCGCTCGCGGTAGCGAAGGCGGAATCACACGGGAAAAGGAAACCCACTGTCAGGTAAGGAGCACATTGCGATGACACCGAAGGAGTTTTTCGAGTTCGCCAAGAAGCACAATGCCGAGATGGTCGACCTGAAGTTCTGCGATCTTCTCGGTACGTGGCAGCACTGTTCGTACCCCCTCGAGACCGTCGACGAGAGCATTTTCGATGAAGGTCTTGGATTTGATGGTTCGTCGATCCGGGGTTGGCAGGAGATTCACCAGTCGGACATGATGGCGGTCTGCGATCCGGACACCGCCCTGATCGATCCGTTCTTCGAGAAGCCGACCGTCAGCGTCCTGGCGAATATCGTCGATCCCGAGTCGCGGGAAGACTACGGCAAGTGCCCGCGGCACGTGGTCCGAAGAGCAGCTGAGTATCTCAAGGAAACCGGCATCGCCGACACGTGTTTCGTCGGCCCGGAGCCCGAGTTCTTCATCTTCGACGAGGTTCGCTTCGAGCAGAACCAGCACACCGGCTACTACCAGATCGACTCGGTCGAGGGCGCCTGGAACAGCGCTCGGTTCGAAGAGCCCAACCTTGGGTACAAGCCCAGCTACAAGGGCGGATACTTCCCCGTCAGCCCGACCGACACCTATCACGACCTCCGCGGCGAGATGGTCTACGAGATGATGAAGCTCGGGATCCGCATCGAAGCCCACCACCACGAGGTCGCCACGGCCGGCCAGGCTGAGATCGACATGGAGTTCTCCGAACTGACGAAGATGGCCGACCAGTTCATGTGGTACAAGTACGTCATCAAGAACATCGCCAAGCGCCACGGGAAAACCGTGACGTTCATGCCCAAGCCCGTCTTCGAGGACAACGGCAGCGGCATGCACTCGCACATGTCCCTGTGGAAGGACGGCGAGCCCCTGTTCGCCGGCGATGGCTATGCCGGCCTGTCCGAGATGGCGATGCACGCCGTGGGCGGCCTGCTGAAGCATGCCCCGGCTGTCCTGGCCTTTGCCGCACCGACCACCAACAGCTACCGTCGCCTGGTGCCTGGTTTCGAGGCGCCGGTCAACCTGGTCATGAGCGCCCGCAATCGCTCGGCTTCGATCCGTATCCCGATGTACTCGTCGAGCCCCAAGGCCAAGCGGATCGAGTTCCGCTGCCCCGATCCCACCGCCAACGGGTACCTCGCATGGTCTGCGATGCTCATGGCGATGCTTGACGGCATCCAGAACAAGATCGATCCGGGCAAGCCGCTCGACAAGAACATTTACGAGCTGTCCGTCGCTGAACTGATGGACATCCCGAAGGTCCCCGGCTCGCTGGCAGAGTCCATCGACGCCCTCGAGCAGGACCACGAGTTCCTGCTCTCCGGCGGCGTGTTCACAGAGGACCTCGTTACCTCGTGGATCAACTGGAAGCGTGAGGAAGAGCTCGATTCGATGGCCCTGAGGCCTCACCCGTACGAGTTCTCCCTGTACTACGATTGCTGATTGCGATTCCGACCCGCTCCCTTGGAGCGGTGCGCGGCCTGGCCGCGCGATAGATTGACCGCTCAGCTTTCGTGCGGCCGGTCAAGGAGATGCACCTTTTCCCTGGCAGTCGGGGCAGTGTCCTTCGGGGCACTCCCCGGCTGTCTTTGTGCGCGCTCGCGGGGAGAGGCTCAACGATGGCTGGCGTTTCCCGGCTTGGAGATTCCCGCGGGAGGTGGTTTCTTTGGGGATCGGAGACCAATAATGCAACGAAGACGACA
>CAZXSK010000079.1:0-15563 GCA_964642855.1 uncultured Planctomycetaceae bacterium
CCACAAACCCCCGACAGTTCGCCAACGAGAGTCAGCCGGCTAGCGATCCCACTCGCAGACGAAGCCATAGGGCATCCAGAAGCCGTCCCCCTCGGCTGCGACGTCGACCCAGTCGCCCCCGTCGTAGGTAGCCAGGTAGTTCTCGTCACCGCCCCAGTTGTTGGGCTGGCCGGGCAGCCAACTCTCGTACTTCCAATCCGAGCCGTCGATCCAACGCCACGTGCCCTCCTGCTTCTCGTCGGTTCCGCCGAGGTACAGGTACCTGCCGTCGGCAAGCTCGGCCAGGAAGGCCTGCTCCGACTCGCTGGTGATGCAGGCGAGATATCCGCCCATTTTCTCGCAACGGGCCTTGGCCTGCTGCCACGTAACGTCCTCCTCGAAGGCCATGTACCAGTGTCCGCCGTGGGCGACGGCGTCGGCGGGCCTGGACGCAAGGTTGAGGGCATTGGGGTCAGCGTCGGTGGGCGCCTGGGCGCAAGTCCTGCCGCAGCCGGTGGCCGGCAGGCCCGCGGCGACGGCAAACGAGATCAACAGGGCGAATCGGAGCATGGTCTCCTCCTTGTCTGGACTGCCCGCAGGTCGCCGGCGGCGCTCGCTGCACCATCCGGCGACGCGTCGGACCATTGTAGGCCTCCCCGGCCGTCGGATACCGCCGGGCAGGCACACGGCCGTCGGAACCGGCGATGCGGAAGCCCCCCGACCCCCCGGCCCGGCCGGCGTGTTATGCTATACTGTCGTGCCGTAACGGGCGCCCGGCTGGGGCCCGCAAAACGTATCCGTCAGCGAGGTCGTCTGTCGTTCATGCCATCCCCTGCTCGCCCAATGCGACTGCTGCTGGTCAGGCCGTCCACCTACGACCGCCGTGGCGATCTGGTCCGAGGACGCAAGGCGTTCCTGCCCTCGCGGACGCTGCCCTACCTGGCCGCCCTGACTCCACCGGAATTCGACGTACGCATCGTGGACGATCTCGTCCAGGAAGTGCCCGTCGACACCGACGCCGACGCGGTCGTGATGTCCGGCCTGCTGACCAACGTGCCCCGCGCGATGGACCTCGCCCGCGAGTTCCACCGGCGCGGCAAGCCCGTGATCATCGGCGGCATGGCGGTGTTCTCGCGGGGCGAGCAGATGGCCGCCAGCGGGCAGTTCGCCTCGGTCGTCCATGGCGAGGCAGAAGCCGTCTGGCCTCAGGTGCTCGACGATCTTCGCCGCGGCGAGCTGAGGCCCGTCTACGACGGAGGCCGGGCCGCGGACCTCGCGGGCCTGCCCGTCGCCCGGTACGACCTGCTGGACCTGCGGCGGTACCACAAGGCGCCGCTGTCGTCCAAGCCGTTCTACACGGTGGAGACCTCGCGAGGCTGTCCGTACAACTGCGACTTCTGCGGGGTGTCGCTGTTCTTCGGGCGGCAGATGCGCTACCGTCCCGTCGGCGACGTGGTCGAGGAGATCCGCTCGCTGGGCGCCAGGTCGCTGATCATCACCGACGACAACGTCACGGCCAATCCGGACCGCGCGGCGGAGCTGTTCCGGGCCCTCGCCCCGCTGGGCGTTCGCTGGTCGGGGCAGTTCGCGATGGACGCCCTCGCCCGTCCCGACGTGCTGAAGCTCGCCGGGCAGGCGGGCTGTCGACACGCGGTGGTGGGCGTCGAGTCACTGCTGGAAGACAATCTCCGCGACGTCAACAAGAAGCAGAACCTCGGCGCGTCGCTCGACGAAGCGGTGGGCATCTTCCACGACGCGGGGATTTCCTTCACGGCCAGCATGATCCTCGGGCTCGACCACGACACGCCCGAGACCATCGACTGGACGGTCGCCCGCGTGCTGGAAAGCGGAGCGGACTTCCTGCTGCCCTGGATCCTCACGCCCGGGCCCGGCTCGGCGATCTTCGATGACATGAAAGCCCAGGGGCGACTCCTGCACGAGAACTTCTCGCTGTACAACGGCACGGAAGTGGTCTTCACGCCCCGGCGGATGACACCCGGGCAGTTGCAGCAATCCGCCACCCGCGCCATGCAGACCTTCTACCGCCTCGGGCCCTGTCTGCGTCGAGGCCTGGCCGCCAGCCACAGGATGGAAACCCTCGCGCTGAACCTCTACTTCCGCCACTCGGTGCGCAAGGGCATGCACCCGTTTACGGGGGTGTTCTGATGGCCGGTGAAACCCCAGCCGCAACAGCGACCGACTCGCTGCAGCAGACCGTCGAGAACACCCGCCGCCATCTGCTTTCCGAGCGATGCCCCGCAGGCCACTGGCAGGGCAGGCTCGCGACCAGCGCGCTGTCCACCGCGACGGCGTCGGCTGCCTTGGCGCTGATCGACGCCGAGAAGCACGACGCCCTGGTCCGCAACGGCCTGGACTGGCTGGCCGGGAACATCAACGACGACGGCGGCTGGGGCGATACGACCCTCAGCAAGTCCAACCTCAACACCACCGCGCTGTGCTGGGCAGCGTTTGCGATGGCCCCGGAAGAAAAGCCCGCTTGGTCAAGGGCAGTCGACCGCTGCCGGCGCTGGCTGATCGAACGCACGGGCAGCCTCGAGCCCCAGCCGTTCGTCGAGGCGATTCTCGCTTTCTACGGACGCGACCGGACGTTCTCCGTGCCGATCCTCACGCTGCTTTCGCTGACAGGCCGGCTGGGCGAACGAACCGACGCCCTGCGTCGCCTGCCGCAACTGCCCTTCGAGCTGGCCGCTGCCCCGGCGGGGATGTGGCGGTTCCTCCGGCTGCCGGTGGTCAGCTACGCCCTGCCCGCGCTGGTCGCCATCGGGCAGGCCCGCCACCACTACGTCCCCAGCCGCTGCCCCGTCAAGAGGCGTATCCGCAACGCGCTGCGCGCCCGCACGCTGAAGGTCGTCCGGCGGATGCAGGCCACCAGCGGCGGGTTCCTCGAGGCGATCCCGCTGACGAGCTTCGTCGCCGCCTGCCTGACGTCCATCGGCCATCGCGGGCATACCATCGTCCGCGAAGCGGAGCGGTTCCTCACCGACCTCGTCCGCGACGACGGAGGTTGGCCGATCGACACGTGCCTGAGTACGTGGGTGACCACGCTGTCGGTCGGCGCGCTGGAAAGCTCAGGCCGATTGGACGACCTCCTGCCGGCCGGTGAGCGAAAGCCGATTCTCCGCTGGCTGCTCGACCAGCAGTACGACTACGTGCACCCCTTCACCAACACCCCGCCGGGCGGGTGGTCGTGGATGGACACCGACGGCGCCGTCCCCGACGCCGACGACACCCCCGGAGCCCTGCTGGCGATCCGTCATCTGGGGGGCGATTCGCCCGACGTACGCAAGGCAGCAGCCGCGGGTGTGCAGTGGCTGCTTTCCCTGCAGAACCGCGACGGCGGCGTGCCGACCTTCTGTCGGGGCTGGGGCAAGCTGCCCTTCGATCGCAGCGCACAGGACATGACCGCCCACACGCTGCGCGCGTGGATCTGCTGGCGGGAGGACATGCCCCCCGAGATCCGGCGGAAGCTGGACCGCGCCATCCCCCGGGCCGTGCGGTTCCTGGAGCGCATGCAGCGGCCGGACGGAACGTGGCTGGGCCTGTGGTTCGGCAACGAACACGCCCCCGACGACGAGAACCCCACCTACGGCACGTCGCGGGTGCTGACGGCGCTTCTGGAGACCCGCCTGGGTCGCGATGCGTCCGTCGCCAGGGGCCTTCGCTGGTTGCTGAATTCCCAGGGAGACGACGGCGGCTGGGGCGGCGGGCCGAACACGCCCGCCAGCATCGAGGAAACCGGCCTGGCCGTCGATGCCCTCGCCACCGCCCTGCTTGCAGGCCGGGACATTCCCGGCGTCGGGGAGGCCGATCTCCGCCGCGCGGCCGGCCTCGGAGCCCAGTGGCTTGCCCGCGCCACCGAAGGCGGCACGCGCTTCCCGCCCGCGCCGATCGGCTTCTACTTCGCCAAGCTCTGGTACTTCGAGCGTCTCTATCCGGTGACCTTCGCAGCGACCGGCCTGGAGAAGACCCGCCGCGCCCTGGGCTGACTTCACCCAACGCGCTCGGTTCGCTTGCGTGGGGGCGTCGTCGGGAAGTTGGTCGGGACGGCCCATCGGACAGACACCCTTGCCGGCGGGGTCGGTTTCAGGTACACAGGAACGTACATCCGCGGGGCCAGCCGCTGAACTGCCGGAACGACCCGCCCGGGGGGATGCACACCGTCCCGTCCGGGCCCGGCGAATGTGTCTGAGATCGGGAGAACTGAACCGATGGCTGATCTGTCTTGTGCCCGCCGGCGGGCATGGCTGCTCGCCCTGACCGCCCTGTTGCTGTCCGCCCTGACCACCGTGTCCGCTGCAAAGCAGGAGGCTTCCACGGCGTCCGATGTCGACGCGAACACTCCAGCTGTTGACGCCAACGCGGCCGACGCCAACGCGGTGAAGTACTTCACCCGGCCGGAGGACGGCTGGCCGAAGGACCCGAACACCGGGTTCATCAAGAAGGTCTACCTGAGAGCCAAAAGCGGAAAAGCGCTGCACAAGCGGGCGTGGTTCCACCTTTCGGTTCCGGACAGCTACACGCCGAAGAAGGCCTGGCCTCTGGCGGTGGTGCTCCACGGCGGACCGGGCGGCAAGCCCGACCAGATCACCGGCTTCTACAAGGGTGGCCTGTCGCAGATGGGCGCCATCAGCGTGTACCCGATGGCGATGACCGATCAGCTTCTGGACTGGAACTACCCCCACAGCGGGGCGTACATCCTCTCGATCATCAAACAGGTCGCGCGGGAGTACCGCATCGATCCCCGCAGGCTGTACCTGACCGGCGTGTCGATGGGCGGCGGCGGATCATGGGTGCAGGGCGCGCTGGGGCGAGAGGTCTGGGCGGCGATCGGCCCGGTGTCCGGCTGGTACGGTGCGAGCCACTCGCCCGACGCCAAGCTCCTGAAGGACATGCCGGTTTACTTCCTGCACGGCAGGAAGGACCGCCACGTGCCGGCTGTGCTCAGCCATCGTGCGGCTGCGGCGTTGAAGCGCATCGGCCGGGACGTGAAGGTCTTCAAGGAGCGTCCCGATGCCAATGACATCGCCGACGCCAACTGCGTGTACCGGGAGATCCAGAACGCCAAGCACAACTGCTTCCTGCCCTGGAAGAAGAGCGGAGCCCCCGAGCTGGGACTGATGATGTCCTGGATGCTGTCCCACAAGCGGTCGGAACCCGCGGACCTGGACAAGGGGCTCCAGCGGATCGCCGACCATGGCGAGAAGTTCGGGTGGACGCCCGAGGGGTCGCCGATCGGCCAGTACGGCCGGGAGCAGAAGGAGCCCAAACGCCGCGACAAACGCCGCAAGCCCGACCGCGGGAGACGCACGGATGAAGACGGCCAGCCGGAAGAGACCGAGGACGACGAGCCGCAATAACCTCCCCCGCCAGTATCGAAGATCCAACTCGTCGCGCAGCGATACACTTCACTGAAGGTGTCACGACAGGCCTGACACGCCTGTTGCCCAGAGGACATGGAAGTGAAGTGAATGGATTGGTTTCTGACAAGCTGGGGCAAGGCGGCCATGACGGCCGTCGGTTTCTTCTGGATGGCGTTCTGGGCGTTCGCGCTCGGTTACCTGATCAGTTCGGCGATCCAGGTATTCGTCACCCGTCAGCGGATGAAGCAGGCGATGGGCGAAACCGGCCCGCGTTCGGTCGGGCTGGGCACCTTCTTCGGGTTCATCTCCAGTTCCTGCAGCTTCGCCGCGCTGAGCACCAGCCGCTCCATCTTCCAGAAAGGGGCCGGGCTGGTACCCGCGCTGGCGTTCCTGCTTGCCTCAACGAACCTGGTCATCGAACTGGGAATCGTCATCCTGGTCTTTCTCTCCTGGCAGTTCGCACTGGCTGAATACGTCGGCGGAATCCTGCTGATCCTGGTGATGTGGGCCGTTGTCAAGCTGACGCTGCCCCGCAAGCTCGAGCAGGAAGCACGCGAGCACGCCGAGCAGGCAGGCGACGACGAGGACGGAGACATTCCCGACTGGCGAAACCTCATGCGTTCCCTGAAAGGCTGGCGCAAAACCGCCCACCGCTACTTCATGGAATGGAAGATGGTCTGGAAAGACGTGACGATCGGCTTCACCGTCGCCGGAGCAATTGCCGTGTTCGTACCCCCGTCCTTCTTCCAGGCACTGTTTCTCGGAAGCGGCGCCGATGGCGGAGCCGCATGGTGGCAGATCGCCCTGCACTCGCTGATCGGGCCGGTCGCTGCCTTCTTCACGTTCATCGGATCGATGGGCAACATCCCGCTGGCCGGTGTCTTGTTCGGATCGGGCGTGAGTTTCGCGGGAATCATGGCCTTCATCTTCTCCGATCTCGTTGTGTTCCCGGTCCTGCGCATCAGCGCCGGATACTTCGGCTGGAAAATGGCCGGCTACATCCTGATCGTCTTCCTGATCTGTATCATCGTCAGCAGCCTGGTGATGCACGCCGGTTTCGGGGCTATCGGCATTCTCCCGGAGAAGTCATCCGTCGCGGCGCAGCAGGTCAAGCCTGCCGAGCGGTTCAAAATCGACTACACGCTGTTCCTGAACATCGGCTTCGCGGTGTTGAGTATCTTCCTGGCCGGGATGGTCCTCTTGACGGGCTCCAGCAGCGGCAGCTCGCAGAAGAGGGACTCGGGGGGCAATGACGGCGATGACAGCAACGAGGACGACAACGGGGAGAGCAACACCGACTGGATGCAGCGCGTGCTGCTGATCCTGGCCGTTGGCGCGGCGCTCTGGCTGCTGGGCGGGCTCGCCGTCTACGCCCTCGCCTGACCCCCCTGCGATTCAGGCTAGTCGGGCCAGCTTACGTTCGTTCGCCGCACCGGCCGGTACGTCGCGCCTTCCGCGGGTTCCCCCGCCGGTGCGATCAGCCTGAGTTTGTTCCCGACGCGAAGGACCACCACGTCCCGTGGATCGCCCTGCCTCAGCGCCGCGCGGAACGCCTGCACCCGGTCGTACCGCTGGGCGAACGGGTCGTCATAGGGAACCAGGGAATCGAGCTCGATCAGCCGCCGGCCGAGATGGTCGTATATCCCCCGCCATCCGGGCCCGTCGACCACCAGCAGGTGCTCCAGGCCCGTCGCCAGCCAGTTCACCGGTTTGGCGCTCTGGCAGACGAAGCCCGGCTGGAATCGCCCCACCCGCGTGCCCATCGGCTCGTAGATCGCCGTCACCCCATAGTTGCCCCACCGGTTGCCGGACACCGCGTGCACGCAGTCGCTGTCGGGCACGATCCGGCCGGCTGCGATCGTCTGCGTGTGCCCCTGCGGATGGGCGGCCAGCAGTTCGCCCGTCCGCGCGTCGCACACGAGATGACCGGCCGAACTCGACGCCATGTGCAGCGTCGGCCGCGCGTCGGGCCCGGCGAAGAACCCCATCACCGACGAGTCGACGTGCCCGCCGTTGGGTACCTTCAGCCGGCGGGTGATCTCGTCCTGTCGCCAGATCGTCTCGCCGTCGGCCGAGAGCAGCAGGCAGCCGGCGAAGATTTCCTCTCGCCCGTCGCCGTCGACGTCGCAGACGCTGTTGTGGTGCCCGTGCCCGTTGCCGGAGATTGCCTCGACCCGCCACCGCACCTGCAGGTCCGGTCCGATCGCGACGATGTCTTCGCTGTTGGCACCGTAGGTGACAAAGAAATGGTCCCGCCTGCCCGATCCGTCCAGATCGGCGGTGATGAACGGCCCGTTCCCGGCCGCCGGCTTGCGTCCGGCAGCACTTCGCGGCGCCTCGGCGCGCAGGCGCACTTCTCCGCTCCGGCCGTCCACCAGCAGCAGTTCGTCGGGGGTTACCGCAAAGAAGTCGCACCCGCCATCGTCGCGCGGCGGGGTGGGCAACATGCGCCCAACGCCCGGCAGCGACGCCTTCCACAGCACCGTTCCGTCCGGCTCGATCAGCACATGGGTGCTGTCGTCGGGCGCATCGAAGAGATCCACGAGCAACTGTGTACTGTCGCCATGCGCGAACCGGCCGGGCTGGACCGTCGCGTTGTGGCGGATCGTCCTGGACAGCGCCCCGTGCTCGGAGAGATCCAGATCTCTGACGACCTCGGGGCCAGGAAGAGTCGCCGGTCCGGGTGGCGGAGTGGGGTCCACCGCGCCGGTCGCCTCGACTCGCTCGGCCGGGGTGATCTCGAAGTGCGTCACAAAACTCGTGCAGCTTGCCCGCAGGCCACACCAGCCCGAACGCCAGGTGTAGTCTGCCGCGGTGAACAGGTGCTCACCCTGAAAATACGCGTCAAACATGCCGCCGCGCATCGTCAGCGCCAGGTCGTACTCCGTCCAGACGTCGAGGTGCACCTTCGCCCAGCCCAGGGTGGTCCACTGGGCGTCTTCGCGGCGATAGAGCACGACGCGGTCGGGGTACTCCAGCGTCAGGAAGTAGTACGAGCGCATGTCGCGCATCCGCGCGACGATGCCCGTCCACGCACCGACGTGGTCCTGGTTGTCGCCCCCGTAACCGAACGTGGTTTCTTCGTATCCCAGCCGCCCGGAAAGCGTGCCGTCTGCCACCGGCTGGCGGTGAACCACCGCGTTGTCGTACCAGAGATGCCACCCCTTCTGCCAGACGTCGGCGGGCACGCGCTTCTCGAAGGCGAAGTGCAGGCAACGTTTGCCGTCGTAGAAATCGTCGACCAGCAGGAAGCTCGGCTGGTGATGCCACACCAGCGGCGCCTCCCAGTCGGCAAAGGCCCGGTCGTTGACGTGATTGGGCTTATCGCGGTCGAAGACCGGCCCGGTCTCCCCCTCGGCAATGGGGAGAATTCGTTTGGCAGCCACTGTGGATTGTCCTTTGCGTGCGGTCAGTCCGTCTGCTTGACTTCGCGGACGACCAGGTTGGAGTAGTCGGCAATCAGCGGGGCCATCTGGCGGAAACCGATGTACCCTTCGCCCAGCACGGGCCCGTACGTTTCGCCGTCGTCCTGCCACGTGTACAGCGGCAGGTCGTTGACGCTGAAACGCACCCACGGGCCACACTTGACCACCTCCATACGGTAATCGTCGATCACGTCGATCACCGAGGGGATCGGGTCTGCCCCCTGCGTGACCAGGTGAAAACCGCAACTCTTGCGGAGATTGGCCGTGTGGAACGACCGCTCGCCCTTGGGGTTTTTCCGCCGGAAGTACGAGCCGTGGTAGCCATTGATATCGCTGGAGTGGTACTGGCGGTATTCCCCCGCCCGGGGGGCCAGCGACGGGTCGAACAGGTCCTTGCCCTCCTGGCCGTTCGCACAGAACCAGAGCATCGCCAGGCCCGGCTCACGGATCGGCCGGAAATTCCAGCTGATCGCGACGTCTGCAGGGAACTTCTTCGGGCACCAGAACAGGTAATTCGCAGCCTGGCCGGCCGAGGGGTCCATGGCGTTCTCCAGCCTCAGCTTGCCCATCGGGAAGCTGGTGACCGGCGAGCCTTCGGCGATGAAGTCGGCGACGTCGTCGGGTCCGGCAAGCGGGTTCTCGTAGATCACGTCTGCGGTTTCGAATTGGGGCATCGAAGATCTCCTTTCTGCCATGACGCTTACAGCATACCTTCCCTGGCGGGCAATATCTTCCCGCGAGGCCAGCTAAATATTCCGGTATCGTCCACATGTACGATACAGGAATTCCGTTCGAATGCCTCCCCCCTGCGCGTTCTGACCCGCGTCGCGGGGATGAACGCGGGATCGGCGGACGTGTCGCTCGTGGCGGGTGTCACGGCAAGGCTGGCTGGTCTCTTCTCGTCGACCGTTGGCCGTTGCCAAAACCCTGCCCTGGACATACAGTGCTAGCATGGCCAGATCCGGGCGCAAACACACAACCGCCCCTGCCGATGCGCGGATGGCGGAGATGTCCCGCGCGGGCATCGAGGTCGAACCCCGCCGGATGCAGCCGGGCTCGCAGGACTCGTGGGCGATGCAGTCTGCCCACCGGTGGACGTTCATCCGCGAAGGCGAGGGAACGCTCGAAGGGCCGGACGGGGGAAAGGACTGGGGGCCGGGCGATCTGCTGCTCGTGCCCACCGGCGTGCGACACCGCATCCTCGTCGACCCGGGCGGCCCCGCGAGCAGCGTGCTGCTTCGACTTCGCTGGCGGGCGCTGTCCCCCAGCCAGAGCGTGGATGCCTCCGCAGCCGAGATCCTGCAGGCTGTAACCACCCTCGCCCGACAGCGCAGATGCGTGCTGCGTCTGGGCCGGGTCACCGCCCGAGTCGGGGAGCACATGGATGCGATGTGTCGGCTTGCCCGCCGGGGCGGACCGGGTTTCCTGTTGGAGATGAAGGCCCATCTGTTGTCCGCACTGGCTCAACTCGGGCGGTACCGCGCCGTACGCCGCCTGCTGGACTCCCCCGCCACCTCAACGGTTCCGCTCCTGCGGATCCGCGGCGTTCTGGAGCACCTGGAGGACCACAGCGAAGACGCCCTGCCCGCCTCCGAAGCCGCTGCAATGGCGGGAATGAGCCTCAGCGCGTTCCACCCCGCCTTCCGGGAAGTCACGGGCACCACCTACGCCCGGTACGTTACGCGCCTGCGCGTAAGCAAGGCCGGCGACCTGCTCCGCCACACCGACTCGCCCATCGTGCAGATCGCCATGGCGTGCGGATTCGGCAGCCTCAGCCGGTTCTACGAAGCCTTCGGCCGGCAGATGGGCACCTCTCCCGCACGGTTCCGCAAGGGCCCGGGGCGAACGTAAGGGGCATCGTCCTCAGGGCGCGATGATCCTGAACGTCCGACTGGCGGGCTCGGCGGTCTTGAATTGCGGCTTGACGCCGCTACCGAACTGATACGCCACGACCTTGACCTCGATGGGGAATTCCGCTCGCGCGGGGACCTGCGTGATCTTCAGCGCGCCGTCTTCGACCACCGCCGGGCCGTACGCCACGTAATATTCCACGGGCAATCCCGAATTGCTGCAGGCCGAGAGCTCTACGGGCTCGGCATCGGCCTTTGTGTCCTTGATCTCGGGGAACGTGATCGTCTGCTGCTTGCCCTTGCGCAGGCCCCGGAAGCCTCGGGGCATCATGCCGACCTGCTCGGTATACCGGAACTCGTCGTCGCCCTGGCTGTAGGCCATGAACGTGGCGCGAAAGCGCTCGCCGGCAGGTTCGAGATTGTCGAACCGGATGCGGAACCGGTTCTTCCCGACCGCCACCAGCGGCCCGCTGACCGGCTTGATCTTGAGCGGCGCGTCGGCGTGGCCGATCGCTTGGCCGGCCTTGGGCCAGATCGGCCCGCGACCGTTGTACTGGCCGGGCACCTTCTCCGCGTAAACGGGCTTGACCTCGAAGGTCTGTCCGTCGTCGACCCAGTCGAGCCCGAGGAAGAAGAACCGCGTGCCGGCGTCGACCCAGTAGCGGTTTTCCCACGTGATGAACTGGTCCTTCTTGCCGGCGATGCCCTTGTGGTAGGCCATGACGGCCTCGGCCATCTCCTTGTCGAAATGCCAGTTGGTCCCGCCCAGGTTTCCTTCGTACTTGTCCTGCCGGGCGGGCTGGCTCTCGCTTGCTTTCTCGATCTGAAGATCGGTGACCCAGCCGTCGGCTGCATCGACCTCGTTAAGCTCGGGCGGTTCCTTCGCATCGACCGGCCAGGTTTCGGGAATCCGCGCCTCGGCGGCCTTGCGGATCCACATCGCCAGGAGCTTGGCGTTGCGATCCGACCAGGCGAAGTGCCCTGCCCCCGGCTCGACAACCACCGCGGCGAGGCGATTCGGATCGCCCCCGCGATAGGCAGCCATGTGTTTCCTGCTGCCATCCCAGGTCTCGCTGCCGTCTTTGCGTCGCATGCGTCCGCCGAACTCGTCGAACTGTCCGACCATCATCAGTGCGGGCACCCCCGCGGGGAGAGGTCCTTTCCCGCCCGGACCGCCGCCGCGATACTGCACGAGCCCAAAGCACCGGTCCGCCATCTTGCTGGCGATGCGTTGGGCGGGCGGGCCGCCGGCGGAGTGTCCCACGAACATCAGCGGCGCGACCGACAGCTCCCGGTAGCCGGACTTCTTCGCGAACCGATCGAGCACGTTCTGGATGTTCGCCGACCCGAGACCGGAACGCAGGAAGATCAGCGCCAGCTGCTGGTCTGCGCAGGCCTTGCGGATGACGGGGTCCTTGACGAACTCCCGTTCCATCAGCGTCATCCCGCCCATGATGACCCCGCGAACCTGTTTGGCTTCGGGCGGGATCCAGAGGAAGGCATCCTTACCGGAATCCATTTCGAGAGAGTACTGGAACACCGCGGCCGAGGCAGTGCCCGCAAGCAGCGCGGCGGTCAGGAATGCAGTTGTTACGATACGCATGGTTTTCTCCGGTGTCGAACGTGTGTGTATCCGGTATCGCCGCAGCCGGCCCGAATCGATCCGGCGACGGTTCCCCACTCCGGCCCGCCGACATTCATGGAACATTTCTCAAATCTCGGGGTTCCGCATCTGCGTCGCGGATTGGCGTTACGAATCGCGATCTCGCATTTCCCGAGGGTGGGAAGCGATCCCGTCCGGCCACAGTCTTGCCGAATGCTCCGAGACCTGAGACAATAACGGGCTGGACGGATCTTGAAGATCCTTGGACGGCGATAGACGCACCCATGAAGGGATAACCATGACACCCACCGAGCCGCACCCCGATGTGCCCCCGCACCTTCGCAACTACGAGAATCTCTACCTGCGGAACCCCCGGGAGGCGTCGCTGGCCTGGTTCCGCGAAGCCGGCCTCGGGCTGTTCATGCACTATGGCGTCTACGCGCTGCATGCCAGGGGCGAATGGGGCATGCTCAACCAGAAGATGCCCATCGACGAGTACGAAAAGCTCGCCGGGCGATTCACAGCGGAGAACTTCGACACCGACTTCATCACCGACCTCGCGCTGGAAGCCGGCGCGAAATATGTGAATCTCACGACCAAGCACCACGACGGCTTCTGCCTGTGGGACACGAAGGTCACGGATTTCCACATAATGAACACCCCGGCCGGGCGGGATTTGGTCGGCGAGCTCGCCGAGAGCTGCCGCACCAAGGGCCTGGGCCTGTTCCTGTACTACTCCTACGGGCTGGACTGGCACCACCCGTGGTTCTTCTCGCTGGAGTACTTTGACAAGGCCCGGCCTGAGTATGACGAGAAACCCGCGCGGTACCGCTTCGAGAAGCCCGAAGACTTCCGGCGATACGTCGAGGACGCCCGCGCCCATCTGACGGAACTGCTCACGCAGTACGGTCCCGTCGCAGGCGTTTGGTTCGACCCGGAGATGGCGTACTACGCCCAGCCGGAGCTGTTTGACATCGAAGAGACGTACGCGATGATCCGCCGCCTGCAGCCTCATGCGCTGATCGCGTTCAAGCACGGCGCGACGGGCACCGAAGACTTCGCGGCCCCGGAAGGTCGCGGCGCCCCGGTGCTGGAGAAGATCCGCAATCGCCTGGGCGAGGACACCGCCCAGCGTGCAATCCGGGCATGGAAGGCCAACGAGGGAAAGCACGGGGAGATCTGCGACACGCTTTCGTGGTCCTGGGGGTATCACGAGAACAATGACAGCCATCATATCGGCCCGGACGAAGTGCTCGAAAAGCTCGTCGAGGCCCGACGTCGCGACTGCAATCTGCTGATCAACACGGCCCCGCTTGCAGACGGTTCGATCCCGCCGCAGGACGTTGAGACGCTGCGCGAGGTGGGCAGGCGGGTCCGCACCGGTGAGTTGCCCGTCCAGGCCCGGCCGGGCACCTTCCAAAGCGATGATTCGGGCCCGGCTCCGATCGGATAGCGCATGAGCGAGGGGCACACGCCGGAAGCATGTGCCCCTGGCTGAAGCGTTGGCAATTCCGAAGCTTACTTGTACAGGTTCGTGCTCTCGTTCTCCATGACCGGCTTGGTGAGCTGGTCGCTGGTGATCTCGATTTTGAACCGCACGTTGCCTTCCTTCTTCGCCCGGACGCGGATCTTGTAGACCGCTTCCTGGTCGACGTCGAGGGTCTTGAGCGGCTTGAAGGTAACGGTCCTTCCGTCCCGGTCGAACTTGGACGGGCCGTCGGCGGAAATGAATTCCTGCTCTGCGGGGATCTCTGCCTTCAGGACGATGTTCGTGTCTTCTTTCGAGCCCTGGTTGGTGATCTTGATGCTGTAGGTCACCGCATTGCCGAGCTCGATCGGGTCGCTCTCGTCGATCATCTCCAGCAGAATCGCCGGAATGCCTTCGATCTTGGTCATGGTCCTTGCGTCGGCGTCGCTGGTATCCGCGCAGTATGCGCTGGCGACGGCCGTTGCCTGGAGGTCGCCCTTGTTGCGAGCGCGAACGCGAACGGTAACCGTTCTCTTCTGGCCGGGGTCCAGCTTGCCGATCCTCCAGCTCACCGTGTCTCCGTCGTGCGATCCGTTGTTGGAAGCGCTGACGAAATCCACGCCGCTGGGCAGCTTCTGTTCGAGCATGGTATCGGTGGAGGCGATGTCGCCATCGTTGCGAATCGTGATGGTGTACTCCATCGGGCGATTGACATACCGTTTCTCGGGGGCTTCCTGCGAAACCACCAGGACGGGGGTCTTCACCGCGGTGGTAAATGTGTCGGACTCGGCCGACAGGCCACCGTCCGCCATCGCCATCGCCTGCATCTCGTATTCACCCACACGGTCGGCGCGGGCCTTGATGGTCATTTCCTTGCTCTCGCCGGCAGCGAGATCGCCGACGCTGTGGGACAGCTTCGTGCTGCCGTCCATCAGTTTGAGCCCCTTGGGAAGGTCACCCGTAAGGCGAACGTCCTTCGCGGTGCCGGTGCCGGGATTGGAGACCATAATGCGGTAGGTCACCGGGTCGCAGATGATCTCTTCGGACGGGCCGATCAGGGTGATCTCGAGTTTCGGCTGGACGGACTTCATCGACAGGCACAACTCGTTGGGCTTGTAGGTCGCATTGGTGCAGCCGATCAGCATACCGGTGCCCTTGGACTTGCCGGTGATCTCCATCGTGCGACTGGCGCCACCCGGAAGAGAATCGATCATCCAGACCAGGTCGCCGTCGTCCCGTTTGGCCTTGGGACTGGTGCTGACGAGCGTGAAATCGGCGGGAAGCTCTTCGTTGATCTTCACGTCGGACAAGGCCATGTCCGTCAGATTGGTCGCCTTGATCCGGTAGGTGAATTCCTGTCCGGCGCTGACCGTTTCCGGGCCCATCTTCTCGATCAGCAGGACACTGGTCGCCTTCCTGCCGGTGGGAAGGGCCAATCCCGCGGTGACCATGTCACCCTTGCGGGTCTGCATGCCGTTCTCGGTGTCGGCGCGGGTGTCCCGGGTCATGTCCCCGCTGCCGGTGTCGTCTTTCAAACTCGTGCCCTCGCCGCATGCCTGACATCCTGCCAGGGCAAGTCCACTCGCCAGCAAGCCCACATATACCCACGTCAGCGTCGTCTTCATCGGATTCTCCTTTCAAAGTACCTCTTGTCATCCAGGTTCAGCGGGTTCTCCGCTACGGCCGGAAAACACCGTCGCCACAGGGCTGGCTTCAGCCCGTCGTCGTTTGTAGTTCGTGCAGTTTCTCGCGGACGCGCTCGGCGTGACCGGTCGGGATCACCTCCGGCCAGTGGTGGCGTATCCGCCCGTCGGGCCCGATGATCACGGTCGTCCGAATCGGCCTGCCTCCGCCGAT
>CAZXSK010000080.1:0-15483 GCA_964642855.1 uncultured Planctomycetaceae bacterium
TCGGTGTAGAAGTTGGGGTTCTCCGGCGACCAGAACAGCCGGTATCGCCCGTACATGTCCGGGTCGATGAGCACCTGGTAGAGGCAGAGCTGCTGGAGTTTGGACTTCGGCGACGGGAAGCGGCGGTTGTTGCCCGCCACCCAGCCTCGCCAGAAGTTCATCGGGTTGATGCTGCTGGGGTAGAACACGCCTTCCTCGCCCGGCCAGGTCGTTACGTAATCGTGGAGGATCTTGTCCAGCGGGCGGAAGCAGTACCGATACGCATACGCAGCGACGGGCTTGGACATCACGCGCCGTCGTCCGCGACGGTCCGTGCCGACCACGTCGGCGAAGTCATCATGATCGCCCGCCGTCAGCAGCCACATGCGCCGACCTTTCCAGGTCGGGCAGCGATAGCCCGCGTAGTCGGCCGAGGGCTTGGCGCGGATCTCGATGCGGTTGACGTGAGGCCAGTACCACTGGCCCGCGCGGGCGACGAGCGTGCCGACCGCGGTTTGCCCGTCGGTGGCAGCAAAGAACCAGCCGTCTTCGTAGGCCTGGCTCCAGCGAGGCAGCAACCACATCAGCGTGTTGCCCACGCGCGGGTCTGCCTGCTCGTAACGACGATGGAGATCTTCGAGCTTGAAGCCCAGCGGCTCGAAGTCGTCCGGCCACATGGCGGGGTTCTTCGCACGCCCCGCCCCGCCGCTGTGGATCTGGCTGAGCGCCTTGCCGGCGTCCCAGCCGTGGGTGGCCTGGAACTCCCAGAAGTCCTTCACGTCCATCTCGTGGGACTCGGTGATCACCGCGTGGGACCGACCGGGGGCGAGTCGCACGTCGATCTGCGCGAACGAGGGCGTGTCCTTCCAGAGGCCCGCCTTGCCCGCGAACTCGTATCGCAGGCGGATCTTGCCGAAGGCAGACCCGTCGGCCAGGACGGTGGTCGTGAGCTTCTCGAACTCCCGATCGGTGCTCCAGAAGGACCGCCCCAGCCACTTTCCGCCAGCCACCTTCACTCCCGCTACGGGACCGGGGGCGTCATCTCCATCGAACGACGCAGGCAGGCGGATCGCCATCTGGCCGTTGTCCATCACCCACGTGTTGCCGTCCTTGCTGACCGTCACGGCCGGCTTGAATTCCCCGGGCTTGCCCTTCTCGACGGTGAATGTCTGCTTCTCCCCGGGCTTGAGCGAGACGGTCACCCAGATCCACTTCCGGCCGTCGATGGCCTCGATGTGCGAGGGCACTTCCCGCCCGCCAGTCTTGACGACGTACTGGCCGGGGCGGGCGTCGTCGGGCAGGTCCACCTTCAGCCGCACGGGTTCGGTGACGTACGTTTCGTCGGTGGGGTTGGTGACGGTGAAAGACTGCGGCTGGGCGCAGACGGCCGAGATCGGCCCAACCAGCCACGCCATCGCGAGGATCGCAAGGTTGCGGGACATGCTTCTGCTCCTTCCGTGGGCGTCGATGCGAGTATCCGGAAGTTGAACCCTCCTGCCGGACCTCCGGACCGGTGAGCATGTCGCGAAATGTAACGGATCCACCCGGTGGCTACACCCCCGCGGTCTGCGCCTTGCGGGAGGCCCGCTTGCGATCGTTCTCCTTCAGGTGCGTCTTGCGGAGCCGCACGCTGGAAGGCGTGATCTCGACGAACTCGTCGTTCTCGATGTACTCCAGCGCGGCTTCGAGCGTGACGTTCCGGGAGGCCTTGAGCGTGACCGTGGCTTCCTTGGTCGACGAGCGAACGTTCGTGAGGTTCTTGCGACGCACGACGTTGACGGGCAGATCCTTGTCGCGGCAGTGCTCGCCGACGACCTGGCCTTCGTAGACGTCGTCGCCGGGCTTGACGAACAGGATACCCCGATCGGCGAGTTGCTCGCAGGCGTAGGTGGTCACCTTGCCCGGATCGGTCGCGATCATCACGCCCACGCCGCGGTGGGACACTTCGCCCCGATGAGGGCCGTACGCCTCGAACCGGTGATGCATGATCGCCTCGCCGGCCGTGGCGGTCAGCACGCGGCTTCGCAGGCCGATCAACCCCCGGGCGGGGATGATGAACTCGATCATCGTCCGGCTGCCGAGGGTGTCCATGTGAGTCATTTCGGCCCGCCGGTCGCCGAGAAGCTGCATCACGGGCCCGACCGCGTCGGTGGGCACGTCCACCGTCAGGCGCTCCAGCGGTTCGAGCGTCTTGCCGCTATCGTCCTGCTTGAGGACCACCTCGGGCTTACCCACCGACAGCTCGTAGCCCTCGCGGCGCATGTTCTCCAGCAGGATGCCCAGGTGCAGCAGCCCCCGGCCGGATACCACGAACTCGTCGCCGCGATCGTCCACGCGCAGGGCGACGTTGCTTTCGAGCTCGCGGTTGAGGCGGTCGCGAAGCTGGCGATTGGTCACGAACTTGCCCTCCCGCCCGGAAAACGGCGAGTCGTTGCTGCGGAAGGTCATCCGGAGCGTGGGCTCGTCGATGCTGACGGCGGGAAGGGCCTGGGGATTCTCGATATCCGCGAGGGTGTCGCCGATGTCGACGCCCTCCAGCCCGACGACGGCAAACAGGTCGCCCACGTCGATGCGGTCGACCTCGATGCGCCCCAGTCCGGAGAAGCGGAACAACTGGCCGATGCGCTGATCGCGCCGGCTTCCGTCGCGATTGAGCACGGCCACGGTGTCGCGACCGGTCAGCGTGCCCGCGAACACCCGGCCGATGCCGATCCGCCCGACGTAATCGCTGTAGTCCAGCGTGGTGATCAGCGCCTGAAGCGGAGCGTCGGCGTCGAGGTCGGCAACGGGTACGTGCTCGATGATGGCGTCGAAGAGCTCGTGGATGTCCTGAACGCTGCCTTTCTCGGCGGCGTCCTGGTCGGCCGTCGCCCAGCCGCCCTTGCCCGAGGCGTAGATGACCGGGAAGTCCAGTGCGTGCTCTTCGGCGTCGAGCTCGACGAGCAGGTCGAAGACCTCTTCGTGAACGCGCGTGGCGCGTGCGTCGGGGCGGTCCATCTTGTTGATGACCACCAGCGGCGCGAGGCCCACTTCCAGGGCCTTGCTCAGCACGTACCGCGTCTGGGGCATTACGCCTTCGAAGGCATCGACCAGCAGCAGGACCCCGTCGGCCATGCGGAGCACGCGCTCGACCTCGCCGGAGAAATCGGCGTGCCCGGGCGTGTCGACGATGTTGATGTGGAACGACTCCCCGCGGCGGTCGGTGTAGTCGATCGCGCAGTTCTTGGAGAGGATCGTGATCCCCCGCTCGCGTTCGAGGGGGTTGGAGTCGAGAATGCAATCGCCGCTCAACTGGGCGTCGCGGAACTGGCCGCTCTGGCGGAGCAGTTCGTCGACGAGGGTCGTCTTGCCGTGGTCGACGTGGGCGATAATCGCGACGTTACGGATGTTCTTTCTCTGCATGGATCACTCGGTAAAGGAAAGGCCTCGCCTGCGAGGCTCGGGGGGTTGCTGTGGGTCGCTGCCAGCCGAAGCCGACATGCTCGGGCGGGCGACGCACGTCGCCCGGTGGCGCTACAGCGCGGGGGATGCTAGCCAGGTAACGGCGCGGAGAGACCTCGCCAAGCGGGCCCTCAGCCAGCCGGCGGTCGCGTTGCGGGATGTCTCTCGCGCGGGAATCATGAGCCACGCATGATAGCACGATCGGCCGAACCCGACAACGCGATATCCGGCTGAAATTCGCCTTCACGCAAGATTCACAGCCAGCCCGGCCAGTCCTCCAGTGGCAGGACCTCGGCCGATTCGACCGTCTGGGCGTCTGGCCAGTCGGGGCTCAGCAACGCGGCGATCCTGAACGGGCCTTCGCCGGCTTTGACGCGGGCAACGAGCTTGGTGAACGCCTCGGTGCTCCCGGCCGGGGGTTCGAGGGCGATGTCGACGGTCTCGATCGTTGCGCTGTCCGGCGAGAGGATCCGCAACGTCAGCGACTTGCCCTCGCGGGTGAGCGTCACGGTCCGGCCGCTGATGGCGACGTCGGCCTCGGTCAGCAGGTTCCACGCTACGCGGGCGGGTTTGACGAGTTCGAGCTCGTCCTGCACGAGTACCGCCCGCCGGCCGGGCAACATGCGGACGCCGCGAAGCGCGCGGGACACGTGCGGCTGGTACGCGCCGGTCACGTCAATGACGACGGAGGCCTGCTCGTTGCGGCTGTCGTAGGCGACGAACTTCGCTGCGCCGTCGACGCGCTGCTGGTCGTCTTCGATCTGGATCACATTGTGGCTGTCGGAGCCGAGGCGGAAATGCGTCCACCGCTGGCCACCTTCACCCTTTTTCCAGTACCCGGGCAGCGCGTAGGTGTCCTTGCCGAGGTCCAGGACCCATCGCAGGCCCAAGGCGTCGAGCTCGAAGTTGCCCAGGTCCAGGTGAGCGTGGTTGACGCGGTTGAACCCGCCCTTGACGCCGACCCAGAGGGCATCCGCGTCCTCGCGCGACGAGCGGAAGCTGGCGACCTCGACGTTGCCCCCCAGGTGGACGTCCAGCGGCAGCTCCGGCGCCTCGGCTGGGGGGGCGTACCAGATCAGGTGCTGGGGCTTGGCGGGGCGCGCCTGGAGCACCTCGTGCTCGTGGGCGGCAGCGAGATCATCGTCGAAGTTCCGCGCCAGCCACAACAGCGACCACATCGGCTCGTGGTGGAATGGCGGGGTGTCGATGTCCACGTCGCCATAGTTCATCGGCCGGCCGGTGGGTCCGGGCATCAGCAGGTGCGCCCGGCCGGTCTTTTCCAGGCCGGGGATCTGCGAGAGCCCGAAATCGCTGCCCAGCGCGGTGCGCAGGGCCTCGATGGCCACGATGGTGTAGCTCATCCCGTAGTTCCAGTACGACGGGCCCTCCCCCCACGTGCCGTCCGGGGCATAGGTGGCGATTGCCCGGGGGATCGATTCCAGCGACTCGGCCAGCAGCCTGCGGGCGAGGTCGGGGTGGTCCTCCGCGACCGCCAGCGAGCCGACGATCAGCCCGGCGTTGCAGACCTGATTCCAGTTGTACTCCGAGTGGATGAACCATGCGTTCTTGGCGTCGGGGTTGTCGAAGCACGCCACGCCGTGGACCAGGGCCTTCTCGACGATGGCCGTGCGCACGGTGTTGCGCTGGTCGGGTGTCATCTCGGGATACGCCCAGTCGTACCCGACGCCGACGGCGTGGGTCATCTCGCCGATGTCCAGGAAGTGCGGGTGATTCCAGTAGTGGAAATCGCTGATCGTCAGCAGGATATCGATCAGGCCGTCGAGGTACTTCGGCTCGCCCGAGATCCGCCACGCCACGCCCAGGGCGTAGATCCGCCGGACGCACTCCCCGGCTACCCAGACCAGGCGGCCCATCTCGAGTTTGCACTCCACCGGCGGAAGCGTGAAGACTTCGTCGGCCTCGGCGAGCACGTCGCGCAAGCACTTGGCGAGGATGGGGTCGCCGCCGGCGAGCTGGTCCTTAAGCTCCTGCTCGCGCTCGGGCGTGAAGATGATGCGGGGGTGACGGTCGTCGATCCGTTCCAGCAGCGTCGCGGGATCAAAGCGCTCCGCGGGGCGCACGTTGTCGGACATTGCGCGTCAGTTTCCTTTCTTTCCCGGCTGGACCCTTGCGGAGCGTGGCAGTGTACACGCTTCCCAGGGAACGTGCCACCGCCCGGTGGGCGATTCGCTTGCAACGCGGCCCACCCGACCTATACTTGCCTCCATGCGACACGTCGAATTCGGCCAGACCGGGCTGACCGTCACGCCGCTGGGTTTCGGCTCGGCCGGTGTGGGCGAGCTGCCCCACGGCGGGAGGCTCCTCAACGAACTGCTCGACCTCGGCGTGGGCGTGATCGACACGGCTGCCTGCTACCCGGGCGCGGAGAGGCTGATCGGCAAGTCCATCGCCCACCGCCGCAGCGAGTACACGCTCATCAGCAAGTGCGGCCATCACGAGATCCTGCCTGACGGGTCGATGCGCTCCAGGCCGGTGCGAATGTCGGACATCGACGCGGCGCTGCGACACCTGCGGACCGACTACCTCGACGTGATGCTCCTGCACTCCTACGACCGCGATCTGTTGGAGCGGGGAGACGCGCTGGAGGTGCTCGATAAGGCCAGGCAGGCTGGCAAGATCCGCTGCGCGGGCTACTCGGGAGACAACGAAACGGCCGCCGTGGCTGCGGAGATGGACGTTATCGACGTGCTGGAGCTCTCACTCAGCATCGCCGACCAGTCGAACATCGAGACGGTCCTGCCGATCGCCCGGCGGAGGGGCCTGGGCGTGATCGCCAAGAGGCCGATCGCCAACGCAGCGTGGAAGCACCTCGGGCTCGGGCGCGAAGACTGGCCGGACCACTCGGCCGAGTACGTCGCAAGGCTGACGCGGATGGGGCTTCGACCGGCAGCGCTGGGGATCGAGCAGGAGGACACCTCGGCTGCGTTCGCGGAACTCGCCCTGCGGTTCGTCACCTCGCTGGACGGCGTGCACACCGCCATCGTGGGGACATCCAGCATGGCGCACCTGCGCGAGAACCTTTCCGCCCTCGCCAGGGGCCCCCTGCCGCCGGAAACCGTCCAGGCCGTCCGGCGGGCATTCACCGACGCCCGCGACCAGGTCAACGACGCCTGGCCGGGACAGAACTGACGACCGGTCGCCCCGACCGGCCCCGCCCTCCTCACGCCCCGGGCGGATTGTCGTAGTCGACCTTCACCTCGTCGGAGTCGTCGGGCAACTCCTGCACGATATCGAGGATCACGGTGCTCTTTCTGCCCTCCACGCCGTCGCACGCCAGCGGGCCCTGCCCGTTGTAGTGCTGCAGGAAGTTCTCCACCAGGCCCCAGTGGGTGGCTTTGAGCTTCGGAAGCTGCTCGGTTTTCGTCTGGCCGTCGACGGTGTAGTTCAGCAGGCCGGCCTTGAGGTCGGTAATGTGCAGTTCACCCTCGGTTCCGACGAAGTCGAGCGTTTCGGGGGCGAGCTTCTCGTCCCAGCCGATGTTCATGATGCTCTCGACGCCCGAGAGGCTTCGGACGTGCAGCACAGGCCCGCGATCGGCGTAGCTGCCCGGGGCGAGGTCCTGCACCTTCGACCACACCGCGTCGACGTCGCCGAAGAAGAAGTGCGCCAGGTCGAGCCGATGGGAAAGCGGGAACTCGTCGTTGATCGTCATGGTCTTGACGTCGCCGATCTTCCCCTTGTCGATCAACTCCTTCGCACGGAGAATCGACGGGTAGCATCGGCGGTAGTACGCCACCGCCAGGATCACGCCCGCCTTGTCGCACGCCTCGATCATCCGGTCGCACGCGGCGGTGCTGGTCGCCATCGCCTTTTCCACGAGCACGTGCTTGCCTGCCTCGGCCGAGCGGATCGTGCCCCACTCGTGCTCGGGGTCGGGCGTGGCTACGTAGATCGCGTTGATCTGCTCGTCGGCGAGGATGTCATCGACCGAGTCGTACCAGCGGGGCACGTGGTTCCGCCGGGCATAGTCGGCTGCCTTCTCGGCGTCGCGCCGCATCACGGCGACCAGCTCGCAGCCCTCGATGCCGAACAGGGGCGGCCCGCCCTTGCGTTCCACCACGTCGCCGCATCCGATCGTACCCCAGTAAAGCGTCTTCATCGCATTCGTCCTTTCGCATGTCTTCGGGTCTGGCTTGTGCGTTTCCCCGCCCGGCCCGGTGATGCTCGCCGCCGACGCCTAGGCCTTTGCCGCGGCGATCATGTCGTCGATGCTCGTCACGGCCGCTGCGCAGATGCGGTCGGCTGCTCCATAGTAGACCGTGATCCGCCCGTCGTCGTCGGCGACCAGGCCGTTGGAGAACACGCAGTTGCCGTACACCCCCGTGATCTCGTAGTCGGCTTGGGGTTCGAGGACCGGTCTGCTGCCGCGGGTGAGAATCGTCTCGGGATGATCCAGGTCGCTGAGCATCGAGCCCAGGTAGTACCGCCCCGTGGCGTCGGAGGCGTGGTAGATCTCCAGCCAGCCTTCGGGGGTTCGGATCGGCGGCGCGCCGCAGCCGACGCGCTCGTTCTCCCACGTGTCGGGCGTGGGGGCAAGCGTGCGGAAATGGTGCCCCCAGCAGAACAGGTCCGGCGAGTAGGCCGTCCAGATGCTCGCGGGGTTGAACTCGCTCTTGTAAGGCCGGTGGCGGCAGACGTACATGCTCCGGACCTTCTCCGGGAAGATCGCGACGTCCTTCTGGTAGGGCGGGAAGATCACGCCATGACGCTCGAAGGTCTCGAAGTCCTTCGTGCTGGCCAGGGCGACCGTCACGCCCAGGTCGCTGACAGCCGTGTAGGTGATCCAGTACGTCCCGTCGATCAGCGTAATGCGCGGATCCTCGCAGCCGTACGCTTCGTAGGCCGTGGAGGGAAACAGCGCCGGCTGGTCGTCGAAGGTGAAGTTCACGCCGTCACGGCTTCGGGCGATGCGCAGGTGCGAGAGGCTGGTCAGCAGCATCTGCCCGTCGAGGTAGTATCCGCGTGCGTCCTGGATCTCCAGGTGCGGATCGTTCTTGCGGATGCCCTCGACGTCGACCCGGTCGGTATCGGCGTTGTAGCGCACGTAGCGCAGCCATTCGCCTTCGCTGGGGGCAGCCTCGCCGACGCGGACCAGCAGCAGGATCTCGTCGCCGAATCGAACGGCTGCGGGGTTGAGCGTACAGAGCACGGTCAGGTCGTCGCGGGTGGGCGACAGGTCGTCGGGCGTCAGGAGCGGGTTCTCGGTCAGGCGCTGCATGAACGATTCCTTTCGTCTCGGGGGCAAACTCTACAAGGCGGCGCTTCCTGCATCCGCCGCCGGTTCATCGTATCGGCTCAGGCCTCATCGGGCTGGTCGGTCCGCCGCGAGCCGTACAGCTCGACAATGCCCTCCCAGGCGCCGCAGAGGTAGTCGACCAGGCTCCAGACGGTCACGAGGATCAGCATCGCGGCCACGGCGACCCGCGACCACCAGCCAGGCCCGTGGGGCAGGAATCCCGCGTCGATGCTGGTAGCCAGGATCACCAGCACGGGGATCGCCCCGCCCTGGATGAGGGCCTTGACCTTGCCGCTGAGTCTCGCACTGGTCCTGCCACCGGTCAGGGCGCGGACGGTGCGGGTGTAGGCGACGATCACGTCGCGGGCGGTCATCACGAGGGGCACCGCCACGGTTACCCACCCCACCAGCGCCATCGCGAAGTACATCGTCAGGCGCGACAGGGAGTCGCTGAGCGGGTCGAACAGCCCGCCGAGCAGGCTGGCCGTGCCCATCGCCCGGGCGGCCATGCCGTCCAGGAGGTCGGTGACCTCCTCGAAGATCGCCAGCACGATCAGGGCGACCGCTTCGTGGGTGCCCAGCCCGTCGGGGGCAAAGACGGCCACGGCGACGGCAAACGCAGCGGCCAGCGCCAGCCGGGAGAATGTAAGGATGTATGCAAGCATCGGGCCCTTCGGTTCTCGCGGTTCGAAGCGGCCATTAGACGCGCGAAGCCCACCCGATGCAAGGTTCGCCTAGGGGCGGGCCGGCGGGATCAACGTTTCACCCCGGCGACGGCAAGGCCGTCGTCAGGTTCGTCTGCTTCCGCGGATTGCCCCGCCTGGAACTGCGCTTTCACGCCATCGCGCAGCAGCACAACGATCGTGAAGACCCCGAGGATGATCCCGCCCAGGGCCGTGAAGACGATCGTCAGAACCATGCACAACCCGTACCGACGTCGGTGTTTCAGCAGGCGTGCGATGACGATGCCCATCGCCGCCAAGCCAAGCGAGACGAAGAACGCCACGACCCCTATCGCAATGACTCCCCAGCCGAGCCAGATGCTCTCCGGGCCTTCGATGGGTCCGACGTTGCCCGTCAGGATCAGCACACCCATGCCACACGTGATGATCTGCGACAGGCCGTAGAAACCACTGAGGCCGGCGGAGACGTAGTAGAAGACCTCCAGCAGTTTCAGGTGAGTGTCATCCTTACGCTTGCGGAGCTGCTCGGGCGTCTGCGGGTCGGGCAGACGGACGGCCCGATGCCCGACGTCCTCCACGGGTTCGGGCTCGGGGAAATGGAACGGCCTTTCCGGCGGCTGAGCCGGCGGGATCAACGCGTCACCCCGGCGACGGCAAGGCCGTCGTCAGGTTCGTCTGCTTCCGCGGATTGCCCCGCCTGGAACTGCGCTTTCACGCCATCGCGCAGCAGCACGAGGATGGTGAAGACCCCGACCAGGATCCCCAGCGGCTGAAAGAGCATCTGCACGCACCCCATGACGAAGCAGAAGGTGTATCGCTTCCTGGCCTTGAGGGACCGGCCGGTCAGGAAGATCAACCCCGCGACGGCCAGGACCGCTGCGGCCAGGATGACGCCGATCAGGATCATGATCCAGCCCACTACAGGCGGCGGGGCCTGACCGTGCTCGTCCTTCATCACCCCGGTGAGCATCAGGATGCCCATCACGATGTAGATCCCGAAAATCAGCGAGAACAAGGCCACCAGCGCAGCGTGGACGAAATGCCCGATCGCGAGCAGGCGGAGGTAGTTATTGTCCTTGCCCGGTTCGGTCGACCTCGGCGGGACGGTCGGCGTGGACGGGTGGGTCGGCGGATGCATGTTGGTCATGACGGTCCGTATCCCTTTCGCGGTGTTTGCCCGGCCGGTGTGTGGAGGCCCTCTGCCCGCTCGCCCGCCCGGGGCGTTCCGTGCTCCCCGGGTGGATTGTAACCCATTGCAACGGCTGGGTCAGCGAAATCTCTCGCGAAGATATCAATCCTCCCTTGACCCGGGCCGATGGAAAGAATAGGATGAGTTCGGTAAATGTTAGGTCGCTTTCGGGCGGAGGGAGACGCCCGGCTGGATGCGGGCACGGACGCCCCGCGGAGGCGGAACTCGCCCCCGTCTCCGCGGGCCCGGGGCGGGCGGAGCTAACCGCGGAGATCGCACGACTTGTCGCGATTTCCCGCAGGCTCGCCGTCGCCGGAACCCGGGCGAGCGAGACGCAGCTGCAATGCACGTGGAAGAGATTCAGGAACCCGTTCGCGTCCTGGCCGACTGCGCCGGCGGGGAGATCAAGCCGTTGCGGTTCCGCTGGGCCGGGCGGTCGTATCGCATCTCGGCTATCAACGGCCGATGGATCGACCGCAGCGGTGACGGATACCGCCTGTGCTACAGCGTCCAGGCGGGCGACGAAACGTTCTACCTGCACTTCGTTTCGGCGGAGGTGCAGTGGTGGCTGGACCGGCTGGTAACAGCCTGAGCCCACACGGGGCAAACGGAACAGGAACCATGGCTGAGGAACATCGCTCATCCAACTCGCTGCTGATCCACGTCGACGTCGACGCGTTTTTCGCGTCCGTCGAGCAGTTGCTGATCCCCGCCCTGCGCGGCAGGCCGGTCCTCGTGGGCAACGGCGTGATCGCCTCCTGCAGCTACGAGGCCAGGCGGTTTGGGCTCCACGCGGGCATGGGCCTTCAGCAGGCCCGGCGGAAGTGCCCCCAGGCGGAGATCCTCGACGGCAGCTACAGCATCTATCGCTGCTTCGCCGAGCACGTGTGGGAGGTCTGCCGGCGGTACACCTGCGGGCTCGAAACCTTCCTCGACGAAGCCTACGGCGACGCCACCGGCATCGCGGACCGCCACGACGGCCCCCAGGCCATGGGACGCAAGCTCCAGCAGCAGGTGCGAGACGAGGTCGGCCTGCCCGTGTCGGTGGGCCTGGCGAGCAACCGGATGCTCGCGAAGATCGCCTCGGCTGCGGGCAAGCCCGGCGGGGTGGTCTACATTCCCCCCGGCCAGGAGCAGCGGTACCTCGCCCCCCTGCCCATCGAAAAGCTCCTGGGCGTGGGCCCCAAGACCGCACGCCAGTTGCGGGACATGAACGTCCGCACCATCGGCGACCTGGCTGCGATGGACGCCACCTTCGTGCGGTCCATGCTGGGCTACCGCGGGGCCCAGCTGCACGACCGCGCCAACGGCTGCGATCTCGATCACGTCCGCGACGACGCCCCGCCACGGAGCATCTCGCGGGAGACGACCTTCCACAAACCCACCGGTGCGCCGGGCGAAATCCGCGGCATGCTGTTTTACCTCACCGAGCGCGCGACCCGCGCCGTTCGCGACCGCGACCTGCTGGCCGGCCGGGTCGAGCTGACCGTCCGCTACAACGACTGGAAGCAGTACAACGCCTGCAAGACGCTGCCCGAACCGACCGACTCGGAAAACGAGATCTTCGCCGTGGTCGGCGAGTTGCTGGAGAGGCTTCACAAACGGCGCGTCGCGCTGCGACACGTGGGCGTGGTGCTCTCGAAGTTCGCACCCGAGAGCACGCGCATGAATCTCTTCGAGCACGAGCAATGCCTCCGCGACCGACGGCTTCACTCGGCTGTCGATTCCATCCGCGATCGCTGGGGGCATGCGGCCGTTGTCTCGGGCAAGTCCATCGAACTGCTGGGCGAGATGGAGCAGAACGACTACGGCTTCGTGCTGCGAACCCCCTCCCTGACGAAGTAACCATGATCCGACGCATCGACAACCCGGTGACCCCCCTGCACGTGCGAAGCGGCTACTCGATGCTGCGCGGTACGATGCACCTGCCCCGGCTGATCGAACGGGCGGCTGCGCTGGGGCATCGGCGGATCGCCCTGGCCGACGTCAACAATCTCTGCGGGGCGACGCTGTTCTGGAAGCAGGCGGTCGCAGCCGGCCTCGAGCCCCTGCTGGGGGCCCAGCTCCGGGAGGACGGTGCGTCGCTGCTGGCGATGATCGACTCGCCGGAAGGCTATGCCAATCTCTGCCAGATCCTCACGCGCATCGCCCTGCGCGACGAAACGCCCGAAGCGGAGAGAACGCCGGGCCCGTCGTCCCTGCAGGCAGACCTCGCCGAACGGCAGGAAGGGTTGCAACTGGTCGCCACCGACGTGCCCTTCGCCCGGGCGATGCTGACGGCCGGGGTGAAGGCGGATCGTCTCTGGCTGGGGGTCGACCCGGCCGTGCAGTCCGACGCCCGCGTGCGCAGCCAGCTCGAGGCGGCGGGGCAGTTGGGCATTGCACCGGTGGCCACCGGGGCTGCGATGATCGCCGACCCCAGCGACTTCGACGCGGCCCGGCTTCTGGCGGCGATTCGCGAGGGCGTGACCATCGACCGGCTCGATCCGTCGGCGGCGCCCAGCCCCCGGGCGTACCTGCGAAGTCCGGGGAAGCTTGCGGATTCGCTGGCGGGCTATCCGGCTGCGGCGGCGGGCAATGTCCGGCTCGTCGAGAGATGCGCAGCCTTCCAGTTGCTGCCCCGCCGGCCTGTGTTTCCCCGCTTTCCGGTCTCCGACGGCTCGTCGGAGCGCGACATGCTCCGCCGGCTCTGCCGGGAGGGCATGGGTCGGCGCTACGGCGACCCGGCCCCGCGTGCGGCGGAGATCCGTCTCGACCGCGAGCTGAGGCTCATCGAGCGGATGGGCTTCTGCGGGTATTTTCTGGTGGTGTGGGACATCGTGCAGTACGCCCGCAGGCGCGGCGCGCCGGTGGCTGGGCGGGGCAGCGGCGGCAGCAGCATCGTCGCCTACGTGCTGGGCATCACGAATGTCTGTCCGGTGACCTACGACATTCCCTTCGAGCGGTTCCTCCACGAGCACCGCGACGATTTCCCCGATCTCGACGTCGACTTCTGCTGGCGGATCCGCGACGACGTCATCGACTACGCCTTCGATCGCTGGGGCGAGGACCACACCGCGATGGTCTCGATGCACACGAGCTTTCAGCCCCGGTCGGCGTTCCGCGAGACCGCCAAGGCGATGGGCCTATCCGATGCCGAGATCTCGGAGATCGGGCGCGGGTCGCGCGACCCGGCGACGCAGGTCGAGGGCATGGAGGGGATCGTCGCGCTCAGCCGGAAGATCCTCCACCTGCCCCACGTGCTGAGCGTGCACCCGGGCGGAATCGTGATTTCCCCCGACGCGCTCACCCGCCACGCGCCCCTGCAGCGGGCGGCCAAGGGCGTGCTGATTACCCAGTACGACAAGCGCGGCGTGGAGGACATCCGCCTGGTGAAGCTCGACCTGCTGGGCAACCGCAACCTCTCGACCGTGCGGTACGCGGTGGACCTGATCGGCCGGCGGTCGGGAAGCGCCCCGGACATCGAGAACCTCCCCCCGGACGATCCGCCGACCGTCGACCGCCTCCGCCGGGGCGACACGCTGGGGTGCAACCAACTCGAATCGCCCGCGATGCGCCACCTGCTGCAGATGATGCAGCCGGGCGGTACGCGGGACGTCATGCAGGCGTTGGCGTTGATCCGTCCCGGGGCTGCGAGCATCGGCATGAAGGACGTATTCATCCGTCGGCGTCGCGGATTGGAGACCCCGCCGCCCGCGCCGCCACAGGTCGCCGGCGTGCTCAAGCGGACCCACGGCGTGATGCTCTACGAGGACGACGTGATGCTGCTGGCCGCCTCGATGCTCGACGCGCCGCTGGGCGAGGCGGACCGTTTTCGCAAGGCGGTTCAGAAATGTCACGACGACGCCGAGCGCCTGGAGCTGTCGCGCGAGTTTCTGCGGCGATGCATCGAAGCCGGGATCGATGTCGACTACGCCCGGGACATCTGGGTGCAGATGGCCAAGTTCAACGCGTATTCGTTCTGTCGTGCCCATGCGGGCAGCTACGCGATTCTGGCCTACGCCGGAGCGTACCTTCGGACGCATTACCCGCTGGAGTTCTGGACGGCGGCGCTGAACAACAACCAGTCGATGTACCACCCGCGGGTGTACGTCGAGCAGGCCCGCCGCGACGGCGTGTCGTTCGCCCTGCCGGACGTGAATCGTTCGGGGGCGGAGTTTGGCATCGAGCAGCTGACGGATCCGTCGGGCGGGGAGGTGGAAGGCATCCGCATGGGCCTGGGGCTGGTGGAAGGCCTGGGGCCGGTTGGCGTGGAGAAGATCATCGACGCCCGTCGGAGGGGTGCGTACGCGGGCCTGTCGGACCTGCTGAAGCGCACCGGTCTGGGGGAAAACGAGGCCCGTGCCCTGGTGCTCTGCGGGGGGCTTGATTTCACCGGCCGATCGCGCCCCACGCTGATGATGGAACTGAACCTGTTCTACCGGATGAGCCCGGGGCGGGTCCCTGGTGGCCCGACGCTGTTCGCCACGTCGCCGGTCATCCCCAACGCCCCGGGCGACTATTCTCCCCAGCGGAAGTTTTTCCAGCAGCGCAAGGTGCTGGGCGTCTCGGCCGAGGCGCATATCCTTTCGTGGTTCCGGCCTGTGCTGGACAGACGTCTCGACGCTGACAGCAGAGAGTTGTCCGGACGGATCGGCCGGCGGGTGCGCCTGGCGGGCATGCTCGAAGCCCGGCGGGCCGCCCCTACCCGAGGCGGCGAGGATATGCTCTTTCTGACCTTCGACGACGAGTGGGGGCTGTTCGAGGTGACGGTCTTTCCGGACGTCGCCCGGCCGATGCGATCGCGATTGGACGGGTACGGGCCTTACGTGATCGCCGGCGTGGTGGAACGCCAGCACGGATGCGTGACCGTAACGGCCGATCGAATCACGCTGTGGGATGCCCCCGAGGTGGTAGCGATTGCGGATTCGGCATAGGCTCTGTTTGAAAGCGCT
>CAZXSK010000081.1:0-15245 GCA_964642855.1 uncultured Planctomycetaceae bacterium
TACACCGTGTAGGACTCGAACCTACGACCCGCTGATTAAGAGTCAGCTGCTCTACCAACTGAGCTAACGGTGCACGAAAACCGGCCGAGGCCGGGTCTTCAAGGGATGCGGTATTGTACTCGCTGCGCCGGGCAGTTCAAGGGCATTTTTGCCCCGCAAAGGCCGCTTCCGGTTGGCGGGAGAACACCCGGCGCCGGGCTGTGCTTCCCGACGGCGGGAAGATCCAGTGCAGACTACGCCGTGGTCTTCTCCTCGGGCACGTTGGCTTCGACCTTGGCGACCAGCTCGGTGAAGTTCTGCAGCTTCCAGGAGTCCAGCACGAGCGTCCGGCCGTCTTCGGAGTGAAGCCGCAGGATCTTCTTGCTCGACAGGTCGGACGCGTCGAGTTCCTCGACCTCGCTCCAGCGGATCGGGGCCTTGTTGCGGTAGCCGATGGCTTCGTCGTCGGCGACGAGGACGCGTTTGAGGATGAGGATCGCCCAGATTCCGGCTACCAGGCCGACCGGCAGGAGGATCACGGGGGCGAAGTGGTTGAACCCCCAGGACAGCAGGTCGTTGATGTCGCCGGTCTGTTCGTATTGCGAGTAGGGGTACTTGTTCTTGATGAAGGCGTCGAAGGCGCACCAGGCCCCGAAGGCCAGCAGCATCGCCGAGACGATGAAGAGCCTCACGGCGGGGTCTTTCTTCGCCGGGCACACAACCTCTTGTTGGGTCTTCGGTTCGGAGGTTTCGGTCATCGGATACGGCTCCCATGGATGGTGGACAGGACGCGTCGCGCGAGGATGAGAATACCCGCATCCGGTGAAGTTGCCAAGAAGTTTCCGCAGCGCGATTGGCTTGGCGTGGGGCAAAAGCAGTTGACAGGCGAGGGGCGAATGCATAGGTTTGCGCGTTCTGATGGGTCCCCGGGCGCTATAACGGTTAGGAAAGCCCGACGGGGGCCTGCGAAGTTCCAACCTGCATCCTGACGCAAAGGAGACTCATCCATGGCTGTAAAGATCGGAATCAACGGCTTCGGCCGCATCGGACGCCTGGTGTTCCGGGCGATGATGGAAGACGGCGGCTTCGACATCTGCGCGATCAACGACCTGGCCGACGCGGACATGCTGGCGTACCTGCTGAAGTACGACTCGACCCAGGGTCGCTACCCGGGCAAGGTCGTCGCCAAGGACAACGCCATCGAGGTCGACGGCAAGGAGATCAAGGTTCTCTCCGAGAAGAACCCGGCTGCTCTTCCCTGGGGCGACATGGGTGTCGACGTCGCCATCGAGGGCACGGGCATCTTCACGTCCAACAAGACCGATGACAAGGCCGGCTACGACAGCCACCTCGACGCCGGTGCGAAGAAGGTCGTCATCACCGCCCCGTCGAAGGGCACGGCCAAGCTGGTCGTCCTGGGCGTCAACGACGATTCCCTCACCGCCGACGACAAGTGCGTTTCGAACGCTTCCTGCACGACCAACTCGCTGGCCCCGGCTGCGAAGGTTCTCCACGAGAAGTTCGGCCTGGTTCACGGCCTGATGACGACGGTGCACGGCTACACGAACGACCAGAACGTGCTGGACCAGATCCACTCGAAGAAGACGCGTTCGCGTGCCGCGGCGATCAACATCATCCCGACGACCACGGGCGCCGCGGTGGCGGTGGGCAAGGTCATGCCCGAGCTCAACGGCAAGCTGGACGGCTACGCGCTGCGGGTGCCGGTGCCGACCGGATCGATCACCGACCTGACGGTGGTGCTGGACAAGAAGGTGTCGATCGACGACGTCAACGGCGCGATGAAGGAAGCTGCCGAGGGCGCCCTGAAGGGCATCCTGGAGTACAACGACGACTCGATCGTGTCGACCGACATCATCCACAACCCCCACAGCTCGGTCTTCGACGCGATGAACACGAAGGTCATGGGCGACAATCTCGTGAAGGTCACCATGTGGTACGACAACGAGTGGGGTTACTCCTGCCGCACGGCCGATCTGTCGACCAAGCTCGCCGGCATGTAATTCGGCGCGTTACGCAGAATCGTAAAACGGGTTCGCTTCCGCGACGGAGGCGGACCCGTTTTTCTTGCCGGATCTTGCCGAAGCTTGCCATTTCCTGCCGAGGCTTCCCGCCGGCTGCCGGCCGTTGCCAGCCACGGCCGGCCGTGGCCGGGGCTTGCCGAGCCATGCCGTCCCTTGCCGCCTGCGCGTGACAGGTTCCCCGCCCGAACGTATACTCGACCCCCGACCGACCCGCCGATCCACACCGGGAGCGAGATCATGCGACTGTCCATACGGCTGACGATGCTGCTGGCGATGAACCTGCTGGTGGTGGCGCTGACCGTAGCGGTGGGCTATCAGGCCGGCGAGGTCGCCGGCGACGTCGTCGAGCAGCGCCTCGCGCGGGAGGTGGCCGACAACACGGCCGGGTTCCTCGAGCGTCGCCAGCCGCCCCTGACCGACACCACGCTGGGCTACCTCAGCGAGATGTTCAACGTGCAGTTCGCAGCCATCGAGAGAGGCAGCGAAAGCATTGCAGCCACAAGTCTTGCCGGCGAGCAGGCCCGGCAGTTGCAGATCCGGCTGGTCGCAACGGAAGGGGGGTTAGGCAGCGTGACCCTCGGCGGCACGCAGTACCAGTGGCGGGCCCGGCAGGTTACGCTTCGGGATACCCGCCGCGACGCCCCACGACCCGTCACGCTGGTGGCGCTGGTACCGGCCAGCCAGTTCCAGCAGGTGCGGGCGAGCGCCAAAAGCCGCGTCGCACGCAGCATTCTGCCCGCGGCGGTGGGGGCGTCGGCACTGGCGATTGCGGTGTCGCTGCTGATCACCCGACCGGTCCGCAGGCTCGCCAGCGAAATGGACACACTGGCCAGGGACTCGAAAACCGGCGCAACCCCCGGCCGGGCCGGCAGCAGCCGCAAACGCCCGCGGCGGCGCGGGCCCAGCGAGGTCGCTCGCCTCGGCCGATCGTTCGACCGGCTGCTCGACCGCCTCGAACACGCCCGCCGGCGACTGGCGCGGTCGGAGCGGCTGGCGACGCTCGGACGAGTCTCAGCTGCCGTCGCCCACGAGCTGCGCAACCCGCTGAGCGGAATCAAAATGCATCTGCGGCTGCTGCAGGACAACCTCGCAGCCGGCGAGGCCGACGCACGCGATGTGGATACGCTGCTGCGGGAGATCGAACGCATGGACCTGTACCTGCGCGAGCTGATGTCGCTGGCTGCGGGCGAGCAGGACCCGGCCGGCGGACGCACGGCCCGGGCGATGACCGCCGACGAACTGGCGCGATGCGTGGAGTCGGTGCTGGGCCTGCTGGCCGGCAGGCTCGAGCATGCCGGGGTGCGGGCAGAACTTCACCGCGCGGGCGACGTGGGAACCTGTCTCGCCGATCCCGTAGGCCTGCGACAGGTGCTGATGAACCTGCTGGTCAACGCCGTCGAAGCCATGCCGGAAGGCGGAACGGTGACGGTCCGAACAACGGGCCGGCCGGGCGGCGGTGCAGCCATCGAAGTCATCGACACCGGCGGCGGAATCGACGAATCGCGCGACGTGTTCGAGCCGTTTGTGAGCACCAAGGCCGGTAGCGCCGGGCTCGGACTGTACATCTGCCGGCGGATCGTCCGGGCGGCCGGCGGGGAGATCGGCTGCGAGTCCACGACGGAAGGAACGCGGTTTACCGTGCGACTGGGCGCTGCCGACGAGGCCCACGAAACCCCGGCCAGCCACGACGAAACGAGCCCCGACCCTTCCGCCGGCGGTGACGAACCAGACCCCGGCCCGTCGGGAGGCGACGGCGAGGACACTCCCGGTTTCGCCCGCGAGGACAGCACGCAAAAACCCGAGGCTCGCCGGCGCGACAATCCGGACGCTTGATCGAACCCCCGCAGCAGGCGTAGCATCATCCAACGCATGGCAGAGAAGCCCACCATCCTGGTCATCGACGACGAGCCCAGCATCGCCGCGGCGATGGAGCAGTTCTTTTGCCGGCGCGGATGGCACGTCCACACCGCAGCCTCCGCCGGGCGGGGCAGGAGCCTGCTGGACTCCGCCGACCCCGACGTGGTCTTCCTCGACGTGCGCCTCCCCGACGCCGACGGCCTGGAGGTCCTCGGCGAGTTCCACGAGCAACACCCCGACACGCCGGTCATCATCATCACCGCCTATGGCGACCTGCAGACCGTCGTCCGCGCCGTGGAGGGGCAGGCGTTCGACTACCTCGCCAAACCCATCGACCTCGACGACGCGCTGGCATTGGCCCGCCGCGCCCTGGCCGAGCGACAGGGCGCCTCTCCGCAAGAAGACGAAAGCTCCACGCCGCCCGAGGGCGAGATCGTCGGCCGATCGCCCATTATGCAGCAGCTCTACCGACGCATCGCCGTACTCGCCCAGACCGACTCTGCCGTGCTGATCCTCGGGCCCACCGGTACGGGCAAGGAACTCGTCGCCCGCGCGATCCACCGCCACTCGCCTCGGGCCGGGAAACCCTTCGTAGCCGTCAACTGCGGCGCCATGGCCGAGACGCTCGTGGAGCGCGAGCTGTTCGGGCACGTCCGCGGGGCGTTCACCGGGGCCGATTCCGACCAGCCCGGGCGCCTCGAAGCCGCCGACGGCGGAACGCTGCTGCTCGACGAGGTCGGCGAGCTGTCCCCGGCCGCCCAGGTCAAGCTGCTGCGCGTGCTCGATACCCGTTCGGTTGAACGCGTCGGCTCGACCGAATCCCGCCGGCTGGATGTTCGCATCCTGGCCGCGACCAATCGCGATCTCGCCGCGTCGGTCGATGCGGGCGAGTTCCGCGCCGACCTCTATTATCGCCTGGCCGTCGTGCAGGTCCACACCCCGCCGCTGGCGGATCGGCCCGAGGACGTAGCGCCCCTGGCAGCCCACTTCATCCGCCAGGCCGGGCGCAACGCCTCGCTGACCCCCGACGCCCTCGACGCCCTCCAGCGATACGATTGGCCGGGCAACGTCCGTCAGCTCCGCAATGCCATCCACCACGCCCTGACCGCCGCCCCGGGCAGTGAGATCCGTCCCGAGGACCTGCCCCCCGACGTGTGCGCACCGGCCGGACCGGCGACCCAGCCGAGCGACCCCGCCTCCGCAGCCCGGGACTACCTGGGTCGCGTAGCCGCGGGCGACGATTTGTATCGCCGGGCGGTCGAACCCGTCGAGCGCGAAGCCATCCGGCGGGCATTGGACCGCTGCAACGGCAACCAGTCCGAAGCCGCCGGGCTGCTGGGCATCCATCGCAACACCCTCCGCCGGAAGATCCGGGAACTCGGCCTGGGCGACTGAAGTCCACCCCCTCCGGCTGCACCATTGCAGTGCACGCCTGCACCACGGTTGTGCATATTCGGTGATTCCCTCGCGCCCCGAGCCGCTCAAACCCCTGTAAAAGGCGGGATATCGACTTCGGCACGAGGCTTGCATTGTGTAGGACGTGCCGAGGTTCATCGAAACAGGCCCACAGCAAAGGAAGGAAAAGGAGAAACACATGCAGGATGCAGTACGGGCTCACCGGAGGCCCGAATCGAAAGGAAAGACAGGTGTCCGCCACGCCGCAACAGTGGCGATGGTCCTGATCGTATCCGTGGGCGCGGTCTCCGCCGACGAGCCCAATACCCCGCCGATCAAGCCTGAGCGAGGCAGCAACTACCTGCGGGAGGTCATGGTCACCGCCGCCCGGGCGGAGATGGAATCCTTCGCGGCTCCGTACTCCACCGAGGTCGTCGACGTGTCGGGGTTCTGGACCCACAAGATGCCCGCCACCGCGACCGACACGCTCACGACGATCCCCGGCGTGATGATCCAGAAGACCTCCAACGCCCAGGGCTCGCCCTATATCCGTGGCTGGACGGGATTCCGCACGCTGATGCTGCTGGACGGCATCCGGCTGAACAACTCGGTCTTCCGTGACGGGCCCAACCAGTACTGGAATCTCGTGGACCCGATGGCGATTGACCGCATGGAGGTTGTCCGAGGGCCATCGTCGGTGCTGTACGGCAGCGACGCGATCGGCGGGACGGTCAATGCGATCTTCAAGCGTCCCCACGGCTACGGGGAAGGCTGGCAGCAGTCGGGCAGCCTGACGGCCAATCTCGCCACAGCCCAGCGGATGTACGTCGGTCGCGGCGAGATCAACGCCACCTACGGGCCCTGGCTGGGCATTCTCGTCGGCGGCGCGTGGAAGCACTTCGGCAACATTGACGGCGGCAGGAGCGTTGGCCCGCAATCCCATACCGGCTACGAGATGTGCACCGGCGACGTGCGGATCGAGTATCACCCCAACGAAGACAGCACGCTCACGTTCGGCCACTACGTGGTCAGCAAGGACGACGCCTGGCGTCAGCACAAGACGATCTACGGAATCAGCTGGGAGGGCACGGAGATCGGCAGCGAGAATGCCCGTATCCTTGACGAGGTCCATACGCTGACTTATCTGCGCTACCAGCGGCGGAACCTCGGGGCGTTTATCGACGCGCTGGAGTTGACGGCTTCGTTCCAGACGCTGCGCGAGCGACGGTTCCGCGAGCGAAGCGACTTCCGCGCCGACGAGCAGGGCGTTGACGTCCGCACGCTGGGCCTGTCCGCCCAGTTCACCTCGCCATCGCAGATCGGCACGTGGACCTACGGCGTGGACTGGTATCGCGACTGGGTCGACTCCTACAAGCTCAAGTGGAACGCAGACGGCTCGCTGAACGAGCGGGATATCCAGGGCCCGGTCGGTGACGATGCCACTTACGACCTGCTGGGCGTGTACGTCCAGAACCGCATGCCGCTGGGCGAGCGGGTCGAGTTGACCCTCGGCGGCCGGTACAACTATGCCCGCGCCGACGCCGACAGCGTGAAGGACCCCGACACCGGCAACCGCATCGGTGTCTCCGACAGTTGGGACTCGCTGGTGGGTAGCGCCCGGCTGAGCTGGTTCGTGGATCCCGAGGAGCACTGGAACGTCTTCGGCGGCGTCTCGCAGGGCTTCCGCGCCCCGAATCTCTCGGACCTCACGCGGCTGGACACCGCCCGAAGCGACGAGATCGAAACGCCCTCGCCCGGGCTGGACCCCGAGCACTTCATCAGCTACGAGGTCGGCGTGAAGGCCAGCTACGAGAACGTCGCCGCGCAGGCGTCGTACTTCTTCACGGACGTATCGGACATGATCGTTCGCACGCCCACCGGCGACATCGTCTCGGGCGACCAGGAAGTCACCAAGAAGAACGCCGGAGACGGGTACGTTCACGGCGTGGAGGTCTCCGCACAGTACCGTTTTGCCCCGCAGTGGACGGCGTTCGGCAACTTTGCGTGGGTCTACGGAGAGGTCGACACGTACCCGACGTCGGACCCGATCCTCAAGCGCGAGCCCATCAGCCGACTGGCGCCGCCGACGGGCACGGTGGGCGTCCGCTGGGAGGACATGGACCTTGGCCTCTGGCTGCAGGCTTCGTGCACGGTGGCCTGCAAGGCCGACAAACTCAGCACCCGCGACAAGGGCGACGACCAGCGCATTCCCCCGGGCGGCACGCCGGGATACACCAAGGTGGACATCACCGGCGGGTACCGGATCAACGAGAACATCGACATCTGGGCCGGCGTGGACAACATCCTCAACGAGGACTACCGCATCCACGGGTCGGGCGTCAATGAGCCCGGCACCAATGTCCGGCTGGGTGTCACCGTGAAATTCTGACCATGAGAAACACCGCCGCCAGATGCTCCGTTTCCCGGGCTGCGTGGGTGGGGTCGGTCGCCGTGTCCGTCCTCGCCCACGTGGCGTTGGGTCTCGGTATGCAACTGGCCGGAGAATTGCAGCAGCGGCCGTCTCGGTCGGCGACGCTGGCGGGAAAGAGCGCACCCAGCCGCCCGCCGGGTCACGACGTCTGGCTGACGATAGAAGCCCCGGCGAATTCGCGACGCGTGTCGCGACAGGCGCCGCCGGCTGAGACCCCGCCTGCCACGCCCGCCGGGCCTTTGGAGACCCCCGACGACCTGCCCTCGCTGGATGTCGAAGAAACCCTCGCCTCGGCGACAACAAAGAGCAGGCCGGCTTCATCGCGCCAAGCCGCCCCCCCTCGTCGGAATGATCCTGTGCTGCCCTCCCCCTCGCAGAGGGGAAGGGGCGGGCAGCTTCGCCCGGCGAGCACCGTCTCAGCCGACGGGCCTCGTGGTTCCAGCCACGCAGGCGAAACGCTGGGGAAACCGGACCTCCGTCGATTGCTTGCAGCGAACCTGCAGCAGCCCGACAGCGGCGTGGAGCCGATCCGCAGCGTCCCGCCCGCCTCCGGCCAGGAGAGCGCCCCGGTAGCGAAGGTGTCTCCCCAGGCGGACCGTCCGCACGCGGATGAGCTTTCGGCATCTGCCTCTCTCGTGGATACGCAAGGTGACGTTCTGCAGGAGAAGACCGGTCGGCGGGCGTGGATTCTCTCCGCCACGTCGCCGGCGTGGGATCGAGAAGTCGCCGGCGCATCGACCAGTTCGACCGGCCCCCCTGTCTCCCGGCAGCGCAAGAGGCGGCAGGCATCCCTTGCCCCACCGGTGCCTTCGCCTGCTGCCCCCGCAGGCGATTCCGTGGAGCACGCCTCCGCCTCGCCGGGAGATTCCGATCGGCGCCAGGCCCGGGCCGGCGTGGTCGCCGATGCGTCGCCGAAGCAGTCGATCCGGCCTCGGTATCCGCGCCCCAGCATTCGCGCCGGTGAAGAAGGTCGGGTGGTGGTCGAAGCGCGCGTCCGATCGGACGGGTCGGTTTTGTCGGCGAGGGTCGTCGCCAGCAGCGGTTTCGACCGGCTGGACGCTGCCGCGCTGCAGGCGGTGCGGGGCGCGACGTTCGACCCCGCCCGCAACAGGCGTGGCGAGGAGGTCGCTGCGACCGTCCGCGTCCCGGTACGATTCGTTCTTCGCGAGGCGACGTGACGGAACGCTCGCGGGCGTGCAAAGCTCTGCGGGTCCGGCTATAACGGGATAGCCATGATCCGTATCCGAGTGATCCAGGGGGCGGGGGCTCCGCTCGCCCGTGACCGCATTGCCCAGGCCCAGCGGATTCTGCGCCAGAACTTCCCCGGCTGGGAGCACGACGCCGAGCGCATGGTCCAGTGGCTGCGCGATCCGATCCGCACGGGCTGGCGGGCGGTGCTGCTGGTGGCGGAGACGTCGCAGGGGAAGGTCAACGGCTTTGCGCTGGTGCTGCACTTCTCGGAGATCAACAGTTCGTTCCTGGACTACATCGCGGTGCGCAAGGGCATTCGCGGCAGCGGGCTGGGCAGCGCGCTGTACGAAGCCGTGCGGGAGTATTGCGTCGAGGTCGGCTCGCAGGGGCTGTACCTGGAGGTCGATCCGGACGATCCGGAGTTGGTCGAAGACGAGCACACGCTGGAGCAGAACTGTCGGCGGCTGCGGTTCTATGAGTACTACGACGTCCGGCCGATCGTGAACACGGACTACCACCTTCCGCTGGGCGATCCGCCGACGCATGCGTACCTGATGTTCGATCCGCTGGGCAGGGACCGCGAGCTTCCGCGTGACGAGGCCCGCCAAGCGGTGCGGATGTTCCTGGAGGTTCGTTTCGGGGAGATGACCACGCCGGCGTACATCGAGCAGGTGGTGGAGTCGTTCACGGACGATCCGGTGCGGTTCCGCCCGGCGAAGTATGTCCGGAGGCGCAAGCCGAAGAAGCCCGTTCCGGGCCGGCTTGAGAAGGCCTATGCGCTGGTGATCAATCACAAGCACATCATCCACCACGTGCGGGACCGGGGCTACGAGGAGCGTCCGGCGCGGGTGGGGGCGCTGCTCAAAGCCGTCGAGGCGACGAACCTGTTCACGGCGGTCAAGCCGAGGCGGTTTGCCGAGTCGCACGTGCTGGAGGTGCACGACCGCCACTACGTGCGGTTCGTCAAGCGTCTGTGTCGCAAGTTGCCCCCGGGCAGGCCGGTCTACGCCGACACCTTCCCGCGACGCCAGCCGGTGCGCAGGCCACGCGTGGTGGACCCGGACCTGGCCGGCTACTACTGTCTCGACTCGTTCACCCCGCTCGATGCGCGGGCGTATCGGGCGGCGCGTGCGGCTGTCGATGCAGCCCTGACCGGCGCGCAGGAGGTCCTGGCGGGCACCCGGCTGGCGTATGCGTTGTGTCGTCCGCCGGGGCATCACGCCGAGCGCGGCCTGTACGGGGGGTTCTGCTACTTCAACAATGCCGCGATCGCAGCCCATCACCTCAGCGGCCACGGGCGCGTGGCGGTGCTCGACGTGGATTTCCATCATGGCAACGGCACGCAGGACATTTTCTACCGTCGCGACGACGTGCTGACGGTGTCGATCCACGGCAACCCGGAGACGGCGTATCCGTACTTCAGTGGGTTCGCCCGCGAGACCGGAGAGGGCCCGGGGCTGGGCATGAACCGGAACTATCCCCTGCCGGCGGGCACCGACGATGAGCGGTATTTCCGGACGCTGGACAAGGCCATCCGGCGGGTCCGTCGATTCCGGCCGGAGTACCTGGTGGTGAGTCTCGGGTTCGACACGCTCTCGGGCGACCCGACGGGGTTCTTCTCGCTGAGTCCGGGCGGTTCGGAAGGCATCGGCCGGCGGATCGCGGAGATGCACCTGCCGACGCTGGTGGTGCAGGAGGGCGGGTACAGTTTGCGGAATCTCAAGCGAGGCGCGCGGGCGTTTTTCCGTGGCTGGGTTGCGGGGGATCGGTAGCGTCGGCTGAGGACGTGCGGTCGGCGGGCGCGACGAGCGGGGTGCGTCATGCAGTTGGGCCCGCAAGGGCGCGGCGGGTCAGCGGTTCCAGGGCACGTCGCGGCGGGGGTCGTGCGAGGTGGCCTCGTCGAATTTCCGCAGCAGGTCCTTCGCCTCGTCGGACAGTTCAGCCGGCGGGTCGATTTTCAGCGTGACGTACATGTCCCCGTGGCCGTCCTTCCTGGGCACGCCCTTGCCCCGCAGCCGAAGCGTGCGTGAGCTGCTGGAGCCCGGCGGAATCGTCAGCGTGGTCATGCCCTCGAGGGTGGGCACGTCGACCTTGGCGCCGAGAGTAGCCTCGGCGAGGGAGACAGGCAGTTCGAGGTAGATGTCGTTGCCGTCGCGGCGGAAGTATTCGTGCGGTCGGACGTGGACGCGCAGGTAGAGGTCGCCCGGCCCGGCCGGTCCGGTTCCGCCCTTGCCGCGGACGCGCACTTTCGCGCCGTCCTTGATGCCCGCGGGGATGCGGACCTGGACGGTCTCTTCCTGGCCGTCGGGCTTGCGGAGTTTCATGCTGACGGTGGTTCCGCGGACGGCTTGGAGGAACTCGATGGTGATGTCGCTCTGGGCGTCGGGGCCTTTCTGAGGCGGCCTGCGTCCCACGCCGGGCCCTCGGCCTCGCGCGGTGCGGCTTCGCCCGCCACCCATGCCCCCCAGCGCCCCGAGGAGCTCTTCGAGGCCCATGTGCATAAACGGGCTGTCCTGGCCGAACATTTCCTCGAAGCGGACGTTCCCGCCGCCGGGTGCGCCGCTCCAGTGGTAGGTGCGTCCGCCCGAGCCGGGCCCGCCGGGGCGTCCGCCCGGAGCGCCCGCGCCGGCGAAACCGCCCTGCAGCCCCGCCCGGCCGAACTGGTCGTAGAGCTTGCGCTTCTCGGGGTCGGAGAGGGCTTCGTAGGCTTCGGTGGCCTCGCGGAACCTGGCGCCGGCGTCGTCGGACTTGTTGACGTCCGGGTGGTATTTGCGCGCAAGCTTGCGGTAGGCCGACTTGATCTCGTCGGCCGGTGCGTCGCGCGAGACGCCCAGGATGTCATAGAAGTCGCGATCTGTCATGGTTCGGCCTGTTGCCATTGTAACGGAAGCTCCCGGGAATGTGCAGCCTCTGCCGCTGCGGGGTGTGGGGCGCGAGGCCGCGGGCCGATGTCCCCTCTGACAGCTGGTCGACATCGACCCGGGCCGTGCGTGCGGCGATGATGCTGGCTGTTCTCGTCAGGCGGGGGTCATGCCCCGCTGGCCTGGACTTCGATCTTGCGGTGCGAAGGCTGGACCTTCGGCAGCGTGAGCGTCAACACTCCGCCGTCCATCTTCGCCTCGATGCCGTCGACGTCGATCTTGCTGGACAGCGAGAACTCGCGGTGATAGTCGCCCGTTTCGTACTCGCCGTACACCAGGCTCATGCCTTCAGGGGCCTGGTCGTCGCTCGTGCCGCGAAGGGTCAGGACGTTGTCCTCGACGGTGATATCGACGTTCTCCGCGGCCACGCCGGGCATGTCAGCCGAGACGACCACGGCGTCGTCGGTTTCGTAGATGCTGGCCGGGGGTACGAACAGCGTGCGGTCGCGCGTCTGTTCGACGCCTTCGGGCAGCGTGGCTTGGCGTTTCTCCATTGCTTTTTTCTTATCGTCGGACATGGTGATTCTCCTGTCGAACGGTTGGTTTGCGGTTTCAGCAGTTCTCGCCGGGCACTCAGCCGGTCTTGACGGCGATCTTCCGCGGCTTGTGCGACTCGGGGCGTTCCAGGCGGATCGTCAGCACGCCGTTGCGATAGCTGGCCGATACCTTGTCCGAGTCGACGTCGAAGGGCAGCTGGAAGGTGCGGGAGAACGCCCCGCCTGCCCGTTCCTGGCGGTGCCAGGTCCTGCTCTCGTCGCCTGCGGTTTCGAGCGTGCGCTCGCCGCGAACGGTCAGCGTCGATGCCTGGGCTGTGATGTCCAGAGACTCCGGATCGATGCCCGGCAGCTCGGCGGTGACCACCGCGCCGTCGTTGCTGGCATAGACGTTGACGGGGGGGAACCCGCCCGCCCGCGTCGAAGCCGGTGCATACCGCCCCAGCAGCCGATCCACGTCCCGCTGGAACTCGCGAAGCTGTCGCAGCGGGTTGTACAGATTGCTCATGGTGTGGAACATGGTTTCTACCTCCTGCTTTCCACGTGCAGTTTGCCTTGTTGTTCGTTACGTCCTGCAATCATGGAAAATGCAATGTCCATGCCAAACACCCCGACTCTCGCCAGGCATCGAGTACGACAACGGAATGCAGGAACGGAAGCACGACGACAATGTGTCGTATAAAAAAGATTTATGACGATAGATCCTCGGCACGAAGGCAGGTCGCCACCGCGGGGAATCTGCCAGAACTGCTCGCCCGCGGGGGGGTGCAGGCCGTGGATCATGCCATTTTGGCATTTTGCGAGCCCTGGGTGGGCCCGCAGAGACGGAACTCCGCGGGCCGCAACGGCAGGGGACCCGTCAGGAACAGTGCGGTCCTGCAGCGGGGACTACCCTCAAGCCAGTTCCCCCAGCCGCCGCTCCAACTCGGCCAGGCGCCTTGCGTACTTTGCCAGCACCACTCCGGCGTGGACCGCGATCATTCCCAGGAAGAGGAACGGAATCGCCTCCAAAGCAGGCATCAGCGCTACCGCCAGACCAAGCATGATGAGACCTTCAAACACAAGCAGGATCCATGATTTCTCTTTCCACATCAGTTCACCTCCGATGCCGAATTCCGGAAAGTCCCACCGCCGCCGTCGGCGATGTGATGACATACCCGCCAGAGCGTCTGTCCCAGGGCCTGCCATACAGAAGACGTAGCCGCCACGAACACTCAAGCTCCATGGAAACAGACGGTGAACGAACAAGGACGTTCGCAGCCGGAGGAATTGTACGGCCTATAGCAAGAGCCCCGAAGCGGCTTGCCAATCTTTGTTTCGCCGGCAAGCTCTCGCAATCCGACGCCGTGGCGTGGGAGTGGCGGGACCGACGGCAGTGTCTCAATCAGGGTCAGCCGGGTGCCCGTCCGGCGTCAGGAGTCGGGGTAGCTCGAAACCCGCGCACCGGTGGCGGCCGGGGTCCTGCCTGCCTGGTCTCGCCGGATCAGCCGGGGACGCTCGTCGCGTGCGACGGCGGCCAGGTACGTGTCGAACAGGTCCCAGGTGGTCGTGTTCAGCGAGCGATGGACCCAGTTGCGCGGGGGGTCGGGTTTCTCCGCCGGCCGGAACGTCTCGTCGACGGCAATCAGGCAGTCTGCCTGCGGGGTCTCGGGGGGCGAGGCAGCGTACTGCTCGATCAACTCGCTGTAGACTCTCGCCAGGGGCTTGGGCTTGCCCTCGGGCGTCAGCAGGCCGTAGCGGTACTCGAACTTGTTGAAGCGGATGCTGTCGTTCTTATCGTGGCTGCACCACCAGGTCAGGATGCGGGCACCTTCCTCCAGGGCCAGCCTCGTGGACTCTCGCATGAACGCCTCGCGGGCCTGCTGGGATCCCCACAGGTCGCACGTGCCATACTCCTGCAGCCAGACGGGCTTCCGCCCGCTTCGCTCGAACAGGCGGACCATCTGCGTGCAGAAGGCCGGGAAGTGCACCGACGGGGCGTCGTCGACTTCGCCGCGCTCGAGGCATCCGGAGAACCGCGGCCAGGTGTGCAGGCTGATCGCGTCGTAGTCTTCGGTGAGGTGCTGCATGCTGAATGTATTGCCCAGCACCACGGGCATGTGGTCGATGCCGTTGACGACCTTCATCTGCGGCGCGTGCTCGCGGACGGTGTCGACCATCGCCCGGCCCCAGGCGTCGCCGGCGTCGGTCTCCAGCAGGGGACAAAGGCAGTTGAGTTCGTTGCCCAGATCGACAGCCATCAGGTTCGGAGCGTCGGCGACGACGTCGAGCACCTTTCGCAGGCCCAGCTTCTGGGCTTCGATCACGTCGGGGTCGGTGAAGAACCGGTCGCGTTTGACGTACGGTGGCAGGAAGACATAGCCCGACAGGGGCCCGGTGAGCACCGAGACGCACACGTCGAGGTCGCGGCTGCGCGCAGCCGCCATGAGCTCCGAAAGCCGTTGCAGGTGCCCGGGCGAGACGTAGATGGGGTTGGGTTGGAACCACGCCCAGATCAACTGCACGCGGAGGTGGTCGATCCCCAGTGCAGCGACGGCATCGAAGTCTCTTTCCACGGCGGAGAGGTCCCACTCGTTCCAGAGGTAGTACCACTTCTCCCCGGGGGTGTAGTTGAGGCCAAAGCGTACGGCGCGGTCATTGCGATCGAACATGGTTCTCCCAATGCTGACGTCAGACGAATCCTCCCGGCGGAGGACGAATTCTACCGCAAGCGACCGGCCGTTGCACCCGCGGGGGATGGAGAGGTGCGAAATTGCGGGCCTGCTTGCCGCTCGGGCGGGGGTTTCCTATGATCGTCCCACCGGTGAGCAAGGAAGACCAGGCACAACACGAGACGCCCGCGATGCGTCAGTACCGCTCGTTCAAGGAGCAGTACCCGGGGTATATCCTGTTGTTTCGGATGGGCGACTTCTACGAGATGTTCGGCGAGGACGCG
>CAZXSK010000082.1:0-14982 GCA_964642855.1 uncultured Planctomycetaceae bacterium
GACCCTCACTCTTCCAGCAGTTGCTCCCGTCGGCTGAGCAGTTTCTTCAGACGTTGTTTCAGTTGCCCGCGGGCGGTGTCGGCGTCCTCGTCGCTTCGCCCGATCGCCACCAGCAGCTTCACCAGGCTGGCAAAGTCGCCGACGTCGACCGCCTCGGCCCGGATCCTGCCCCCCCCGCCCTGGTTGTGGTAGTTGGCCAGTGGCAGACACAGCGCAGCCGCCCGATAACCCCACACACCCAGCGGCGTGGTCTCGCAGGTACCCCCGGGCATCAGTTGGCGAACGTACCGGAAGTGTCGGTCTTGCCTGGCCAGCCCCGCTGCGACGGACGCGACCTGTCCGGTCAGAACCGGGTCGAACAGCCAGCTCCGATCGCCAACACGGACGACCACGCCGTCGCCCAATTCCGCGCCCGACTGGGCCTTGGAGGTCTCGATCCCCACAAACCAGGCGTCGCGAGGCAGACTCCCGCCCGCACACGCCGCAAGCGTGCCTGTGAACCCCGCTTCCTCGCCCCGGGTGATCAGTGCGGAGACATCCACCGGCATCCGGCTTCGGGCGAGTTGCTGCATCGAGGCCAGTGCCGCAGCGACGCCGACAAGGTCGTCGCAGGCCCGGCTTACGATCCGGCCGCCCCGGAGTTCCATCGCGGGCAGGTCCCACATGCCGATCGTTCCCGTCGGCACGTCGACCCGACGATCGAGGGCAAGCCTGCAGAGCAGAAAGCCGCTCTTGCGGTCCCGCCGACACGTCTCCACGCGGGCGGCGAGGCCCTTCTGGTCGGGCAGGTCTTCCTTCCACGCCGGGTACAGGCGGACCTTCGAGCCCACGAAGTACTCCTTTGCCACCCCGCCGCGGAACTGCGCCCACACCTTCTCGCCGTCCTGACGATGCGTCACGAAGCCCGGGTGGTCCATATGAGTGCAGAACACCCATCGGGGCTGACCTTTCGGCGTTCCACGTCGCAGACGGACCCACAGGTTTCCTGCCTGGTCGGACGATACGTCGAACCGGCGTTTGCTCGCCCACGCCCGGATTCGCGCAGCAACGGATTGCTCGCGGAAGGGCGCGGTCGGGGGATGAAGGACTGTCTCGAGAATCCTGCGGTACGTCGGGTTCATGCTCTCCTCAAGGGGTTGCGAAGGAGGGTCATTTCCTGGATTGCGAAAGCTCCATCAGTCTCGGAAGCTGTTGGCGGAGTTCGTTGGCAGCGGCGGTTTCGGGGTATCGCTCCACGACCTGCCTGGCGAGTTCGGCTGCCTCGGCGTAGCGGCGACGCTCGATCATGTCGCGGATGCCGTCGCGGTATTCGCGCACCTCCTCGATGCGGGCGTTGTCTTTCAGCGTCGGCATGTGGGCGGAGACCAGATCGGCCTCGGTCGTCTCCGGGTAGGCGTCCAGGAGCGTCTGGCCTGCTTCGACGGCCTTGGACCACCGTCGGGCAGTGACGTGCTGCTCGACTTCGCGGTACAGCCGGCTGAGGCGCTCGCGGTCGTAGGCCTCTCGCTCGCGCTGCACGCGCTGCAGCAGGGCCTTTGCTCCGGGGGAGTCCGGGTGCTCGTCCAGAAGCTGCCGGGCGGTCTGCTCGGCCGATCGGAAGTTGCTGACGGCCATGTAGCTCTCCGCCGCCTGAACCCGCCTTGAGAACTGCTCGGACTCAGCCTTGTCGCGTGCCTGCTCGATTCGGGTTTCCAGTTCCTCCTGCCCCTCATAACCCGGCAGGGTCGAGCGATAATCTGTCAGCAGGTTACGGGCAAGTGCGAAATCCTGGTCCTCGAGGGCCTGCTCGATCTGGCTGGTGAATCTCCGCTCGACTTCCTGCTGGTATTCGCGGCGTCGTGCATCGAGCTGTTTGGGCGAGAGCAGCAGCATCCGCTGCAGTTCATCCAGCCGCTGGGACAGTTCCGATAGCTTCCGATCGTCGGGCCTGTGGGCGGAGATCTGCCGCAGCGAGCCCGGAGCAGGCGGGCTATGCGGATGGCCCACCGGCAGAATCCGCTCGGAACTCGAACGTGGAAGCCACATCGCAGGCCTTCCCGCCAGCCAGCCCAACCCCCAGAGGACGGCTCCGAGCGACAGGCCTCCCACGAGGAGCACCACGGCAAGCAGCCAATTCATCGCCGTCACACGCGGGGCTGCCAGGACCAGCAACATCAGGCTGCCCGTCGTACCGATCGTCGCCGATGCGATGCCGCATACCCACAGCAGAGTGATCATCAGGTGTGGAATCCGGCTGTCGTCGCCGGAGTGGCGTGCCAGGCTTGGCGGGTAATCTGCGTTGCTCATGGCGTGCATTATCGCCTTCCCCCCAGCCGGAGACAACAGAAGAACCCCAGCTGCGGGATTGACGAACTCGCGGCGGCGATCGTACAATAGTACTTGTGAAAAACGAAGTACCATCCCACACGCGTTGGACCGCTCGCCCGGCGGGTTTCACTCTCGTCGAGTTGCTGACGGTCATGGCTATCGTCGCCCTGCTGGTGGGGATTCTCCTGCCCTCACTGACCCGCGCCCAGGACCTTGCCCGTCGGGGCGCGTGTGCGGCAAACCTCAAGGAACTGGTCCGGGGGTGCACCATGTACGCCCAGACGGAGAACCTCCATTACGGTCACACCGAGAACATGCTCCCCACGGGCGACCCGGGGAGCAACTGGGGCGACGCGGAAGACGGGAATCTCTATGGCCTGTGGCTGCTGCTGGAGCGGGATATCTGCTCGCCGACGGTCTTTGCCTGTCCCGAGGCCCTGCGCACGGGGCGTTACGAAGAACCCGACCGGGACCACGACGGCTTCCGAAGCCCGGCCGGAAACCCGACATGCACGTACAGCTATCTTTCGATGGTCGATGATGACCTCCGTGAGAAGAGCAATCTCCAGGACCTGCCCACGGGCATGGTGATCTTGGGCGATGCCAATCCCCGCGGGAAAATCGGCGACAACTCGCTATCCGACGATGACAACGAGAACTCCGAAAACCATGGCGGCGATGGCCAGAATGTCGGCAAGCTGGACGGGACCGTCAAGTGGTACAACACTCCGTCGATCGCAGACGATGACATCTACGCCAGCGGCAACGGGGGCAGTTCTGCCAAGAGAGAGGACAACGACGATATCCTGTTAATTCCGTAGGGTTTCCGACCAAACCATCCCTGATTTTGCGCATCGACACTCCAAATATGCGTACATTTTGCGGACGGGGGCATTTGGGCTAAATTCCGTAGTCTCACAGGCCGATAAATCATGCGTCGGGAAAGGTACCGGGCAGAAGTGATTGCCCCCACTTCCGACTTGTTCCGTTCGCTCGGATCAGCACAAAGGTGCAACCAAGTGAGGTTCTTGTTGTATTCCGTTGATCGTCGCCGGGCCGGCAGGAATCGACCCGAAATCTGTTGAAGGCGATCCATACCCCTACGTCCGAGCGACAGATGTGAAAACCAGACCCCCGAAGTAGGTTCGGTTCCCCCCGGCCGAACCTATGAATGCAGGCGGTGCTTGTCGTCCCCCCCCACGGCAAGCCCGCCTCTTTTTTTTGCGCGCACGGACTCCCGGCACGCAAGTTGGGATGCACAACTCGAACCGGACGGCGGAATGTCGTTGCGGCCTGTGCGTGAGACTCAGCGCCCGCTGGCGATCTCCGAGGCGATCGGCATGAGTACCTGCGGGACGACGATCCTTGCCACGAGATCCTCGCACGTCTCGCACTGCTCGATGAACGCGTCGGCCAGGTCGATGAGCTTGCCCGGCTGGGGGTAACGCCGCACGGTGAAATACACGCTGATCGGGTCGACTTCGTACCGCCCCGTGCGCACCTGGTACTCGCTGGAGCGCGTCTCGATGTTCAGCCTCGCCTGGAGATAGCACTCTTCGTCGAGGGCAATGATCAGGTTCGGCTGGCACTCGACGGGCTTGACCGTCTCGTCGCTGACCAGCGCCCCCAGCGGCGAGCCGGACAGCAGGGCGTCAGCGACGATCCCGTCGCGATTGCCCCGGTAGTCCATGTTAAAGCCCACCAGCACATCGAGTGCTTCGACGTCGAGGGGGCTCGCGCCCAGGAAGTACACGCTGCGGTCCAGCAGCCAGCGGTGCAGATCGTAGGCCTTGTCCACGTCCGGCGGATTGAAGTACCCCGCCGTCATGCGATGGGCTCCGAGTTCCAGCCACTGATAGCTGCCTCGCTCGCGGTCGCCCTCCAACACGAAATCGCCCGTCTCGCGCTGGTAGAAGCTCGTCATGTCCGGGAAGTCGCGCTGGACGGCTTCGCAGAAATGCAAAACGGTCTCCCGGCTGTTGGGCAGCGTGAGGGTCGTCTGCAGATTGAGGTTCACGAAGTAATCGTCGACCAGGCTGCTGAACTGCTCATGCATCGTCATGGCTCCTGCGCTTCGCTGGGCCCGAAGAGCGAAGCACTATACAGGTCGCCCGGGCAGGATGCAACCGCCCCGGCATCATGTGCCTGCTCCCTTGCTTGGGTCCTTGCTGCGCACGTGCAGCTTGGGCGACTCGTGACGCACCAGGCTGCCCTCGTCGACCGAGCTGGTTACGAACGTGTTACCCGAAACCGTCACCCCCCGGCCGATCACGGTGTCTCCGCCGAGAATCGTCGCGTTGGCGTAAATCGTGACGTTGTTCTCGATCGTCGGGTGACGCTGCAGCCCCTTGATCACCCGCCCGCGCTCGTCTTTGGGGAAGCTCTTAGCCCCAAGCGTAACGCCCTGGTAGATCTTCACGTTGTCGCCAATCCAGGTGGTCTCGCCGATGACCACGCCCGTGGCGTGATCGATGAAGAACGACTTGCCGATCTTCGCCCCCGGGTGAATGTCCGTACCCGTCTCACTGTGGGCGTGCTCGGAGAGAATCCGGGGCATCAGCGGCACGCCAAGCTCCAGAAGCTCATGGGCCACGCGATACACCGTCACCGCGTAGAACCCCGGATAGCAGTAGATGATCTCGTCGATCCCCTTGGCCGCCGGGTCCCCGTCGTAGGCAGCCTGCGCATCGAGCGCCAGGGACTGGCGGATCTTCGGAACTCGCGAGAGCATCTCGCACGCAATCTGCTCAGCCTTGGCCGAGCAGGTGCCGGGGTCGCAGGTCTCGGCGTTGACGCACAGGCAGTTGTAGATCTCCTGCGTGAGGGCCTCGCCCACGCGGACCAGCAGCCCACCCACCACATGATGCACGTTCTCAGCCGTCAGGGACTTGCTGCCGAAGAAGCCCGGGAACAGCAGCTGCCGGATCTCATCAAACATGCCGACAATCCGCTCCCGCGCGGGCAGAAACGAATGGCCGATACGGTGCGTCCGCTCGTCGGACCGGTAACTGTCGACGATCTCATCCGCCAGGCGGCTGAGATTCTCGTTGAGGGGCTTGTTCATGTCGGCTCCGTTTTGTTGGCGTCTCGGGTTCATTGTAGGGCCAGGCCCAGGCCCTGTCATCATTGCAATGGCCGCACTGCCGGGCGAAGTTACGGGGTTGACCCGCCGCCAAGCCCATAGCATGCTGGTAGGTACAGTACCGCCCCCACCACCACGCTCGGATGAACCGAAAGGAAACCACCATGAAACCGGACGTCAAGGAAATCGCCGGACAGAAGAGTTGGGTTATCCAGAGCGACCAGGTTCGCCTGGCGCTGACGCAGCAAGGCGGACACATGGCCCCGGTGACGTTCCTGCGGACTTCGGAAAACCCCGTCGAACCGTACTACATCTCACCGTGGCAGACCGAGGACGTCACACCCGACGTCGAAGTCCTCAGACCATTGCGGGGCGATTTCTTCTGTATGCCGTTCGGGGGCAACAATCGCCATCGGGGCGAAGACCACCCCGCACATGGTGAGCCCGCCACCGCCAGATGGAAACTCGCCGACGCAGGTCAGCGCAACGGCGTGACGTACCTCCAGGCCTCGATGAAAACCCACGCCAGGCCGGGCAACGTCACCAAGACCCTTCAGTTGATCGACGGCCAGAACGTGGTGTACGTCCAGCATCGGCTGTCGGGCTATAGCGGGAAGATGTCGCTTGGACACCACGCCACCCTCACCGTGCCCGATCACTCCGGAGCGATGACCATCGCTACCAGCCCCTTCCAACTGGGCATGACCAACCCCAGATTGTTCTCCGACCCGGCCACGGGAGAATACCAGTCTCTGGCGATCGGCAAGACCTTCAAGAGTCTCTCGCGCGTGCCGCTGATCTGGAAGGATCCGAAGGTCGGGGACTGCTCGGCCTTTCCGACCCGCGAGGGCTTCACCGATCTGCTCGCGATCCATCGCAAGCCCGGCCGGAGGCCCGCCTGGACGACGGCTACCGTCGCCCGCGAGGGATACCTCTGGTTCTCGCTGAAGGATCCCGCCCTGCTGCCTGCCACCGCGATGTGGATTTCCAACCGAGGCCGACACGGCTCGCCCTGGAACGGCAGGAACCGTTGCCTCGGGCTGGAGGATGTATGCGCGTACTTCGCCGAAGGCCTGGCCAACTCAGCGAAGAAGAACGAGATCTCGGAGGCCGGCTTCCCCACCGCCCTGACCCTGTCGAAGCGCAAGGACACCGTCGTCAACTACATCGAGGGCGTGGTCAAGGTGCCTCACACGTTCGACCGGGTCAAGACCGTTCGCTTCGCAGCCGGGAAACTGACGTTCGTGTCCCCGGCCGGCAGGCAGGTGGAAGCCCCCGTCTGCCACGAGTTCATCGACAGCGGCAAGCTTTCCGCCGACTGAAGCCTGCTCCCGTCATTTTGTCGACGAGGCGGAAGACCTCAGCACGCCGCGCTGCCTGAGCAGCTCGCGGAGTTCGTCGACGCTGCCGACCACGTCGGCGGGCGCGCCCCCGGTGGGTGGCTCGTGGTGGGCATGGATCTGGCCGTCGAACAGAAGGTGGACCGACCGCCACCCCAGGCGGTTGGGCCCGAGGAAGTCTTTGTGCGGGTTGTCAGCCACGTACGTGCACCATTCGTGAGGCACGTCCAGGATCTGGCAGACTCGCTGAAAGCCGGCCGTCGAAGGCTTCCAGCACTGCCTGCCCAGGTTCTCCGTAAACACCACCGCGTCGAAGAGCTCCTCGAGTCCCAGCGCGTTGAATTTCAGCTCCTGGGCGGGCAGGTAGCCGTCGCTGAGCAGACCCAGCTTCGCGACCTTGCGGAGATCCGTGAGCAGTTCCACCACGTCCGGTATCGGCTGGATCTCGGGCCGGTGCGTGCGATAGACGTCGACGAGTTCAGTGATGTCGCTGCGATCGAGACCCAGGCCGAAATAGTCGCTCAGGGCATCGAAGGCACGATCCGACTCGCCCCGGACGAACCGATCCCACAGCCAGTCTTCGAAGGCAGTATCGCAGCCCCGCCTTTCCCGCAGGACCCGACCTACCGCGCGGTAGCCGCTGCGCACATAGTCCCGCTCGAGGTAAAGGGTGTCGTCGAGATCGAACACAACCGCCGGCCGGGCTACGTCCCTGTTCATGGTTACCTCGCAGATACGTCTACAACTGTGACTTCTCGAAGTCGATGATCTCTCGCAGCGTCTGGTCCAGCGGGCAGGTTGGCTTCAGGCCGATCAGTCCCTCCAGCCTGGTCAGATCCGGAATCCGCACGGCCGTGTCCTCCATCTCCCTGCCGTAGAACTCCTCGTAGCTCACGTACCGCAGCTCACTGTCCGAGCCGGTCAGTTCCAGAACCCGCCGGGCGAGCTGGAGCATGGTTACCGGCTCGTCGCTGCCGAGGTTGACAATCCGCCCGACGGCCTTCTCTGCAGCAAGCAGTTTCGGCAGGATTTCCACCAGCTCGCCAACGTTGCAGAAGCACCGCACCTGCTTGCCGTCGCCGACGATTTCCAGTGGCTGGCCGCGCAGGGCCCGCCGAACGAAACGCGGCACGACCATGCCGTACTGCCCCGTCTGCCTCGGGCCGATGACATTGAAGAACCGGCAGACCACAGCCGGTAGCCCGAACTGGTTGTGATACGCCAGGGCAAGGAACTCGTCGACCATCTTGCTGCAGCCATAGCACCAGCGCGAGAATCGTGTCGAGCCGAACGTCACGTCATCGTCTTCGCGGAACGGTACGCGGTCGCTCTTGCCGTATACCTCGGAGGTCGAAGCCACCAGGATCGGCCGGCGGAAGCGATTGGCCATCGCGAGCACCACTTCCGACCCATGGATGTTCGTCTCGATGGTGTGCACCGGAGCCTCGGCGATGAGTTTGACTCCCACCGCCGCTGCGAGGTGGTAGATCGCGTCGCATCGGTCGGCGAGGTTCGTCATGGTCACGTCGTTGCGGACGGTGTCCTGCACGAAGCGGAAATGGGGGTGGTCCATCAGGGATTGAATGTTCGCCAGCGCACCGGTGGAGAGGTCGTCAATGACGGTAACGCGCTCTCCCGATTCCAGCAGCGAAGCGGCCAGGTGCGACCCGATGAATCCCGCTCCGCCGGTGATCAGAACATTCATTGGCATTGGCCTCTGGTGCCCGGGTGTCTGATGTCACCTTACCGTTTGCACCCGCCCCCTGGCAAGCCCGGAGCAGACACGCGAGGAAAACTGTCGCCGCACCGGCCTGACATCGCCCTCCCGGTGGTGTATTCTCCTCTCCAGCCCCGGAAGGAATGATGCCCATGAACGATAACCATCCCGCAGCCGCCTGCTACGCGAGAACCGACAACGGCGTCCTGATCGTCGGCAACGAACACTTCGAAAGACAGTGGTCTCTCCATGGGGGACTATTGCACGCCTTGAGCTTTCGCAGCAAGTCCACCGGCCGGGAGTGGCTGGCAAGACCCGCCCGCCAACCTGCCCCCCTTCCCCCATGCGACGTGCCGCCAGCCGGGCTGCAGACGACCCTCGATACGCATCGCGGTCAGGCGTGGCCGGGCGAAGCGGACTCCCTGACCGTGACCGTCACGGGCCGCGGCCCGACGGAGGAGCTTTCCTGGAGGATCCAGGTCTTCCCCGAGGCGACCGGCGCGATCCTGCAACTGACCTGCCCGCCGTGCAGAACCGCCAGCCAGTCCGGCCGCCAGAAAGGCCCCGGCGGCGCCCCGACGGGTCTGGAGCTGGCGGACATGCAGGCGGCCGGGGAGGATGGCCTGGTTCCCGCCGACTGCCTGGAGTACCTCGAGCCGGCTTCGAACCACCTGGAACTCACCCAGGCGACGCTGCTGGACCAGACCGATGTCCACAACGAACTGGTCTTCGAGAACTGCTGGCTGCTGCACCCCAACGAGCAATCGCTCGCGCTTCGGGGCAACCTGTTCGCATTGGAAGACCCCCTCACCGGCGAGGGGCTGGTGATGGTCAAGCACGCCCCCCTGCCGGACATCCGCCCGCACCGGATCGATGCGGACCTGCGCGTGTGGGGAAGTTCCGCGATCTTCCGCGACTACTCGCCTTCGGCCGAGTACAGCCCGTCGCACGAGTTGTACCCCCTGGCCTACAGAATCGCCCTATACGGCAACGGGGTCGGACCCGACGGCGGCGAGGGGTGTCCATTCGCGATGCTGTCCTACACCGGCGGGCAGACGGGGCGAACGGCGATGTTCCAGCGGTACCAGAGGCTGTTCCGCGATGCCTCGCCCCGTCCTCGGGCTGTGATGATCTCCAACACCTGGGGAGACCGAAGCGGCGACTCGCGCCTGCAGGAGCAAGTCCTGCTCGAGGAAATCGACGCAGCCGCCGATCTCGGCGTGGATGTCATGCAGGTTGACGACGGCTGGCAGAAGGGCGTGACGAGCAACTCCACCCGGGCGGCCGAGGCCGGCGGCGGGGCGTGGGAAAGCTTCTGGGACTTCGACCCGGACTTCTGGCGGCCTCACCCGGAGCGCCTGCCGCGTGGTCTCGAGCCGCTGGTCGACCGGGCCCGGCAGCGAGGCGTGGAACTCGGGCTGTGGTTCGCGCCCGATTCAGCCAATGATTTCGCCAACTGGCAGAAGGACGCCGACGTCATCCTCGGCCTGTTCCGCGGGCACGGGATCCGACATATCAAGATCGACGGCGTGAAGGTGCGCACCCTCGCCGGACAGGCGAATCTCCAGCGGTTCTTCCGAAGCGTGCTGCAGGAAACCCAGGGGCAAGTGGTCTTCGACCTCGACGCCACCGCCGAGACCAGGCCGGGCTACTTCGGCATGATGCATCCCGGGCCGATCTTCCTCGAAAACCGCTACAGCGATTTCCGCCGGTACTGGCCGCACCAGACGCTGCGCAACCTCTGGCTCTTATCGCCCTGGGTGGATCCACTGCGCCTGCGATTGGAGTTCCTGAACCCAACCCGCAATACCGACCGCTACCTCGACGATCCGCTCGCGCCCGACCGTTATCCTCCGGAAACTCTCCTGGCGACGACTCTCCTGGCCGGTCCGCTGGCGTGGATGGAGGTCCGGCACCTGCCCCAGGCCCACCGCCGGGCGATGGCCTCACTGGCGAATGTCTGGAAACAGCACCGGGACGACCTGCAGGCGGGCACGATCCATCGGCTGGGCCTGGCGCCCGACGGCGTAAGCTGGACCGGCCTGCTGTCTTTCGCCCCCAGCCGCAGGTGCGCCTACGCAATCGTCTTCCGCGAGCTGTCTCACCAGACGGCGAGCGATATCGAGCTTCCCGTAGACGTCCCGGCGTCGGCCGAAGTCCAAACCCTCGCCGGCCACGGGTCGGCGGAGCTCGCCGCTGGCCGCTTGACCGTTCGAGTCGATCGGCCGCTGGGATTCGTTCTGGCCAGATTGGCCTGGTAGGCGTCTACCCCCTCGCACCGTCTCGACCCGGACCGCAGGCGCAGAACACGTGCCCGCAGGCCGGTGAAAACCGCGGGCACGATATGGGCTGCAATCCCCCGAGCGACTACTCGAACTTCGGCAGCCAGTCGCCGTGGGCCTCGATGAGCTCGTCGCACAGGCGGACGGTTTCGTCGATGCTCAGGTTCGCGCTGGTGTGCGGGTCGAGCAGGGCTGCCTGGTAGACGGCGTCCTTCTTTCGCGTCAGGGCGGCTTCGACGGTCATCAGCTGCGCGTTGATGTTCGTGCGATTGATCCCCGCGAGCTGCTCGGGCAGATCTCCGACCATCGTGGGCTGCACGCCGTTGCGGTCGACCATGCATGCGACTTCGACGCACGCCTTGGGGGGCAGGTTGGGAATCAGCCCGTCGTTGATCACGTTCCCGCCGATGCGGAACGGCACGTCGGTCTCCATCGCTTCCATGATCCCGCTGCCGTACTCGTTCGACCGTTTGTGACCGAGCTGGGCGTTGCCCACGAGCTGCTCGCGCTGCTTCTTCCAGCCTTCAATCTGCCGCACGCACCGCTTGGGGTACTCGTCGAGCGGAATGTTGAACTCGTCGATCAGTTCCGGGTGAGACTTCTTGATGAACCACGCGCAGTACTCGGCGAAGTGCTCGCTGGATTCCGTCACGTAGTAGCCGAACGTCAGCATGATCGTCAGGCGGACCATGTCGAACACGACGTCCTTATACATGTAGGTGGACTTGTCGCCCTCGCGCTTCCGGACTTCCTCGGCGACGGCCGCCCCGCCACCCCGCCTGCGGATGTCCTCCAACGCCTCCCGCGCACGGCGCTTGATCTCGGGATACAGGTCCTCCCCGCCATCGGTGACCTCCAGCAGCCAGCCCTGGTGATTGATGCCCGCCACCTTCCACTGCAACTGGCGGACGTCGTCGAGCATGCCGAGCTTCCTCAGCAGCCCCCTCGCGCAGCCCTGCACGCTGTGACAGAGCCCCACCCCCCGGATCGACGAGCCGCGAAGCAACGCCCCGGTGATCGTAGCCATCGGGTTGACGTAGTTCAGAAGCAGCGCGTCGGGACAGACGTCTTCCATGTCACGGGCGAAGTCCATCACCACCGGAATCGTCCGCAACGACCGGAAAATGCCCCCGATCCCGAGCGTGTCGGCAATCGTCTGACGCAGGCCGTACTTCTTGGGAACCTCGAAGTCGGTGACCGTGCACGGCTCGTAGCCGCCGACCTGGATGGCGTTGACGACGTAATCCGCCCCGCCGAGCGCCTGCTTGCGTTCGTCGACACCGAGGTGCGACGTAATCGTCGCTCGCGCTTCGTTGATGTTGGCGTTGAGGTTCTCCAGCATCAGCCGGGAGTCCTCCAGCCGCTGGGCGTCGATGTCGTACAGCGCGATGTGCGCGTCGTGAAGGGGCTCGGCGAGCATGCAGTCGCCCAGAACGTTCTTGGCGAATACCGTGCTTCCGGCGCCCATGAAGGTGATCTTGGCCATCAATGTACCTTTCCGAATCTTGTCTGTCCGTCAGCTGTCAGAATAACCAGAGGCTGACTCTACCAGCCTTCCACCTGCCTGCAAGGGATTGCAGCCGAGCCGCCGCAGTTTTCCCGGGTCACTCTGCACACGGGACAGTTGCGCGCTACTCCGTCACGGCCTTGACGACCGCCGCCCAGTAGCCTTCCTCCGTCGGCGAGGTCAGCCGGAGGTATCGCTTGTCGCCGCGCGTCTCCGGCGTGCCCCGCACCGGGTCGCCGGTCCACGCGCTGTCCCGCACGGCAAGCCAGCGCACGTCGAACGCTCCAGCCTCGGCCTCGGTCACGTCCAGCAGCACGTCGCCTCCGTCGGGGAAGAACACCGCATACTGACTTCCCGGTCTAGCCGTGGCGTATGCCTCGTTCCAACTGCGATGCCGCACCAGGTCCATCGCGGGTCTGCACGAGAAAATGTCGATCTCCGACAGGACCATCCGCATGCTGCGAATGTTCGCCTGGGCGATCTCGTTAAGGCCCAGCCCCGCGGCGGGCCGGTGGAAACGCGTCGCGGCCAGTCCTCCGAAGATGTTCCGCCAGAACCGCTCCTGGGCGTCCCGCGTGCTGCCGTAGCAGCCGCTGTTTGCGCCGTAGATCTTCACCGTGTTGATCGGGCGGATCTCACCGCTCTCGGCGATCTGTTGCCGGAACCACTGCATGTTCTGCCAGTGGTCCACCGCGTTGGAGTGGTTGTTCTGCGAGATGTCGCAGAAGCTGTAGGTCTCCGGGTGCTTCCAGGTCGCTTGGTGCATCCGGCTGGAAATGTCGTGGGCGTCCCACATCTCGGTGGTGTGGATCTCCGCGCCCGCCTCCCCGGCCCGGCGGCGGATGTAGGTCGACCAGTACGCACCCCACTCGGGCGACTCGTTGGTCTCGTTGTCCATGCAGTACAGCAGATGTCCGTAGTCCAGGGCGATCGACAACAGCTTGTCGATGTGGGCATGCTGATACTTCAGCAGCAGTTCGTTGTTCTCCAGGGCGGGCACGGAACGGAAGAAACCGTTCTCCCGCTTCGACGGATGCTGGGCGTACTCAACCGCCAGGCCGGACTCCTCCGACGTATAGTTGACGTTGTTCTTCGGGTTCAGCGGGTTGTCCTGCCACGGGTCGCGGGCGTAGTCGAACCGGTCCCACAGCTCCAGCTGCGCCACGATGCCGCGCTCCGCCGTGAGCTCGCAGAACGTCCGGAACTTCTCCCAGTACGCCACGCCGGGCTTCTCCAGATCGTACAACCCGTCGTCATTGCGCTCAAACGGCCAGACGTCGCCCTCGTCGCGCGAACTCATCGTGCAACGCACGTAGTTGCCCCCGCACGCCGCGAGCGTATCGAGATGAGCTTCCAGCCGATCGATCTGGAAGAGGTTGTCCTCCACGCTGCCTCCCAGCAGCACGACGGGCTCGCCCCCCAACTGCCAGTAGAACGGGTTCTTCTCGTACGGCTGAATGCGGTCACGTTGGCTCGCCATGTCGATCCTTTCTCCGCGAACGGTCCGCCAAGTATCCCCATGCGCAGCCACGGGGACAAGGGGCTTGCGGAAAACCGGGGGTAGTCAACCGCCGGCCGGGGTTGTACGATAGGCGACTTCCGCCGAGGGCCAGTCATTTCGTTTCAGGAGCCGACGTGAGCAAACCAGTTCAAGCCGCACTGATCGGGTGCGGGAGTTTCGCCCGCAGACACGCCACGCACGTCTGCCTGCAAGGTGAGGTCCCGGAGCTTCAGTTCGCCCTCGCCGTGGACCTCGATGAATCCGCCGCCCGGTCGTTCGCAGACGAATACGACATCGGCCGATGGACCACCGACACCAACGCCGCCCTGGCCGACGACGCCATCGAAGCGGCCGTCATCGTCACCGGACCGGCCGCCCACGCCGACCTGAGCATTCGAGCCATGCAGTCGGGCAAGTACGTCTTCTGCGAGAAACCCCTGACCGCCACGCCCGAGGACCGCCGGAAGCTGCGCGATGCACTGAATCACCACCCCGGCAAGCTGACCTGCGGGTACTGCTTCCGGTACGTCGACGCGTTCGCCGAGGCACGCCGGCGCGTCACCCCCGCAGCCTTGACAGCGGCGATGGTCCTCAACCACGAACGTGGCGGCAGAAATTACCTGGTGCACAATGCCTGCCACGCCGTCGACGCCGCGCTTTCGTGGCATCACGGGGAGGTCGTGGATATCACCGCCCAAGCCACAGCCGTCGCAGGACAGGCCAATCCGTGCGAGCGATTCACGTTCCAGCTTCGCTTCGACGACGGTTCGCTTGCAAGCTTCGTCTGCGGGGGCGGAGGCAGCGGCCGGGTCCTGCCCAAGTGGTACTACAAGGCCATCGGTCAAAACGGGCAGGTCGTCGAGGTCCAGTCCTGCAGGCCCGGGTGGCAGATGCTCCTGCCCGGCGAAGAAGGCCCGGCCGTCGCGAGCCCCTACTACCAGGGGCACTTCGAGGAGCTCCGCCAGTTTGCCCGCAACGTTCGAGACGGCAGTGAGCCTGCGTTCGATCCCGAGCAGGCGATGCGCGTCGACGAGATTCTCGCCCGCGTCGCGAAGATCCTGGAACTCGACCAGTAGCCGCTCCTGTCCGTCTCCCGGGGCTGCGCATGAAAAACCCGGACCGATCCTTCCTGGACCGGCCCGGGTCTGTTTGCTCCGCTATCGTATTCGCTCAGCGACGGCGGCGGATCCCTTTCACAGGCTCAGGACCTCCGCTTACGCTTCAGCAGCGCGCCCAGGCCGCCGAT
>CAZXSK010000083.1:0-14874 GCA_964642855.1 uncultured Planctomycetaceae bacterium
ACGCCCGGTCGGTCAGGATCCGGGCGTTTCTTACGTAACGGAGAGGGCGGGATTCGAACCCGCGGTACCCAAAAGGGCACACGGCATTTCCAGTGCCGCACCTTCAGCCGCTCGGTCACCTCTCCAGAGCAACAGGTCACTATACAAGTTCATCGGCCAGACGCAAGCAGATCTGCACGGAGCTCCCGAATGAGTTCGACGGGGCACCCTCACGAAAGCCCCATATTTATTGGGTTTTCTGGCTTTTCGTCTTGACGGTATCTCATCCAGTGCGCACCATTATGGCTGTCATGTCGTTAGCAGACAGAGTTTTCCGGCGAGCCGGCTGCATGGACGTACAGAGGTTTCGGACGCCGGAAAGGGGCCGATAACACCTGAAACGGAAGAAGGAGCGTAGCAATGGCCAAGGCGGCACCCAAGGCGAACAAGCCAATGACGAAGTCGCAGATCATGTCGAAGCTGTCGGACAAGACGGGGTTGACGAAGAAGGAAGTCACCAACGTCATCGAAGAGATGGTAAACATGGCGTACAAGGAAGCCAAGAAGGGCTTCACCATCCCGGGTCTCGGCAAGCTGGTCGTCCAGAAGCGCAAGGCCCGCATGGGTCGCAATCCGCAGACTGGCGAAGCCATCAAGATTCCCGCCAAGAAGGTCCTGAAGTTCCGCATTTCCAAGGCAGCCAAGGACGCCTGCCTCTAAGCCGATCGCGGAAGATCGTATGGAAGTAGCCGGGCCGGCCCTGCAACAGGACCGGCCCGTTCTTGTGCGCATCCCTGGCAGACGGGAGTCTACTCCGGCCGGTAGCTTTCGGTCTTGCCGTTGGTGTAGCTGATCGCGTGGGCCTCGTAGCGAAGGTGATCCCGCAGGCGTCCACCCGCTGACCGGAATGCCTTCGCCTGCTCGGCGGTCAGCGGGATGTCCAGCCGGCAGCTTTCGTCCGCCCGAAGCGGAACGTAGATGGGGGCATCGATCGTATCGTTACCCAGCTCCAGCCCGGTGATATGCACGGCTCCGGTGGCTGCGTTGAAGTCCAGCCAGGTGCGGTTGAAGACGGTGACCGCCAGGTGGGGTTGGGGATCAGGTACCAACTCGGCGCGCTCGATCCGGACGAGATCCCATCGCTTGTCGGCGAGGTCCCCCCGGACCATGTCGACTACGGTTGCGATCGAGGAGGGCAGCCCGCCGGCCGGGCGGTTGGGATCGTTGGCGTCGGCCTGAGGGTCGGGTCGATACGATTCGATCTCGTCGTTCTCGTAGCAAATCGCCCATGCCTCGTACCGCACCTTCACGCCTTCGGGGTCTTCGCGGAGGGCCCGCAGCGCCGGAGCGGGAAGGCGGGTCGGGTCCAGCGTGACGGTTACGGTCTGGTCCGCGGAAACGGCTGGGACATCGAAGCGCATCGGTCCGGCGAGAGGTTGGGGCTGGTCGGGGTCCAGCACGTAGAAGGCGCCCCGGGCCTGGCGAACGTCCAGCCAGGTTCGATTCAGCAGGTTGATCTCCAGCCCCGGCCGGTCGCCGTCGCCGAGCTCCCATTGACTTACGTGAAGCAGTTGCCATCGCTTGGCGGACAGGTCGCCCCGGAAATCGGATATGGCTGCGTCGAGCCCTTCCGAGACAATGATTCGTGCGATCTCGGTGCCGCCTTCCATGGTGGCTCGACCCGCGGAGATGATCTGGCTGACGATGTAGACGGCGAAGACGACGCTGCTCCCGCAGACAAGCAGGGGCAGGACGGGGCCGGTGCGGCGGGAGGTCACCGAAAGCAGCAGTGCGAACCCGGCCAGCAGGGCAGCCAGACCACCCAGGATCACGCCGATGACCCATGCCTTCCATGTGTGGCCTACGTATTGAAGCCCAATCCAGAGGGGCAGTTTCCACAACAGCAGGCCCGCCAGAAGGAGGATCCCCGCGACCAAGGCCAGGTAGCTCAGGCGGCGCGTCGCGGGCCTGGCGGCTTTGGAAGCCTTGCGGACGTTCGATACAGCGGGCGGCAGCCCGTCGCCGCCGGGCGAGGGCGGCTGGCTTTCACGCGTTGGAGTGGGGGGAGGGTCCGATTCCTGGCTGTTCGTTTCGTCGCGTGGTGAGTTGCTCATGGTTCCCGGCCTTTCGTAATTGCCCGCCGGCAATTGTACTAGCCCGGCCGGGGCGCAGCAATACGGCCTCGCCGGAAGGCCGACGAGGCCGCTTTGGATTTGTTTCGTTGTCGGGCGGAGTTACCGCACGTCGAGCTGGCGGAGGAACTCCTCATTGGAGGAGAACCGTTCGAGCGCCCGCACCAGCTGAGGCAGCTCTTCGTCGACGCTGAGGGTCGAGAGGTACCGCCGGAGCATGTGCAGCTTGGGCAGCATCCAGTCTTCCACGAGCAGTTCTTCCTTCCGCGTGCCGGACTGGGGGATACTGATAGCCGGGTAGATGCGCCGTTCGGCGAGTTTGCGGTCCAGTTGGAGCTCCATGTTGCCGGTGCCCTTGAACTCTTCGAAGATCAGGTCATCCATGCGGCTGCCCGTTTCGATCAGGGCGGTCGCGAGGATGGTCAGGCTTCCGCCGTCTTCGACCTTCCGGGCGGCGCCGAACTGGCGCTTGGGCGTTTCCAGGGCGCGGATGTCCACGCCGCCGGTCATGGTACGTCCCGAGCCTTCGATGTGCCGGTTGTACGATCGGCCCAGGCGGGTGAGGCTATCCAGCAGGACGACGACGTCCTGGCCGAACTCAGCCATGCGCTTGGCGCGTTCGATGGTGAACTCCGCCACGCGAATGTGGTTCGCGACGGGCATGTCGTTGTTGGACGCGATGACTTCGGCTTCGGGGCATTTGCGCCGGAAGTCGGTGACTTCTTCGGGTCGCTCGTCGACCAGCAGGATCATCAGCTTGCATTCGGGGCTGTTCTTCGAGACCGAGTTTGCGATCTGCTGGAGAAGGATGGTCTTTCCCGAGCGGGGCGGGGCAACAATCAGCCCGCGCTGACCTTTGCCGACGGGGCAGATCAGGTCGAGCACTCGCATTTCGAGCGGCCCGCCGGGGTACTCGAGCTTCAACTGCGGGTGCGGGTCGATGACGGTCATCTCGCTGAACGGGATGATATCCGTATATTCGGTGACGTCCTCGCCGTTGATCTTGTAGATTTCATCGAGCTTGGGCCCGCCCTTCTTCTTGCTGGGCGGAACGGCCTTGCCTTCGATGTGCAGGCCGGTGCGAAGTCCGGACTGGCGGATGAAGTCTTTCCCGACGAACACGTCACCCGGCGTGGCGCGATAGTCGTTGGAGGATTGACGCAGGAAACCGTATCCCTTGTCGGTGACCTCCAGAACACCTTCGGCCTCAAGGGCCTGCGATTCCTTGGTGGAAGCTGATCGCTTCTGATTCATGACAGAAACCTTCCTTGCAACTCAAACGAGAGCCTGACTTGCTGAAACCCGCTCCATGAGTGCGGGCGCAATGATAGAGAAAGTCTGATCGGGTCCTTCCCCGACCCATCTTATAGCGTCAACACGGGCGGAAAATCAAGCAATTCTTTCATTGAACATTCATTCTTCGCCGGCTGCTTCGATTGCCTCGGCCAGGTCTACTTTGCCTTCGTAGTAGGCCTTGCCGATGATCACGCCCGCGCAGCCGATCTGGTGGCAGTTGCGAACATCTTCGACGGAGGCCACGCCGCCCGAAGCGATGACGGGCACGTCGGTGGTCTCGATCAGATCCGCAGTCGCCGGGAGATTCACGCCCGAGAGCATGCCGTCGCGAGCGATGTCGGTGTAGACGATCGCTCCCAGCGCCCAGCCGGACACGCGCCGGGCGAGTTCCAGGGGCGTGGCGTGGACCTGCTCGGTCCAGCCGTGCAGTGCGAGTTTCCCGCCTCGGGCGTCGAGTCCGAGGGCGATCCGCCCGGCCAGGTCGTTGCGACGGCAGAGTGCCTCGAACCACGGCCAGTTTTTCAGAGCGGCCGAGCCGATGACCACGCGTGAGACGCCCAGGCCCAGCATGGCGTCGACGGTGGCTTCATCGCGGGCGCCGCCGCCGAGCTCGATATCGACGTCGACGGCCTGCCGGATGCGCTGGACGGCGTCGGTGTTGGCGGGCTTGCCGGTGCGGGCGGCGTCGAGGTCGACCACGTGGATCCAGGTGGCCCCGGCGTCGGCGAACTTGGCAGCCACGGCGGCGGGATCGTCGGAATAGGTCGTCTGGCGGTCGTAGTCGCCCCGGGTCAGCCGGACGACCTTGCCGTCTCGAAGATCGATGGCGGGGAGGATATCCATAGCGGTCAGAGGCTCGCGAAGTTCTCCAGCAGCTTGAGTCCCACGGCCTGGCTTTTCTCGGGGTGGAACTGCGTGGCGAAGATGTTGTCCTTCCACACGGCCGAGACGAACGGGTAGCCATAGTCGGTAATCGTCGCGACGACCGACGCGTCGGCCGGCTCGACGTGGTAGCTGTGGGCGAAGTAGACGTAGCAGCCGTTGTCCAGGCCGGTGAGCATGGGGACCTCGTGGTCCCAGCGGATCCGGTTCCAGCCCATGTGGGGCACGGCGAGCCGCTGGTCGGTGTCGACGTTGGAGAGGTCGAAGCGGGTGACCTTGCCCTCGATCAGCCCCAGCCCGCGGTGCTGGCCATCCTCGCAGGACGTCTCGAACAGCAGCTGGAGGCCGAGGCAGAAGCCCAGGTAGGGCGTGCCGCCGCGGACGGCGTCGATAATCGGCTGGGTGAACCCGAGCTTGTCGAGGCTGGCGATGGCGTCGCCGAAGGCAGCCACGCCGGGCAGGACGATCTTGTCCGCCTTGGCGAGGCGGTCGGGCGAGCGGACGATTTCCGCCTGGGCACCGGCGCGCTGCAGGCCCCGCTGGACGCTGCGAAGGTTGCCGATTTCGTAGTCGATGATCGCGATCATGGTGGCCTGTCCGCCCCGAATGACAATCGCCCCGCCGCGAAGGGAGAGGCGATGCCTGACTGCTTTCGATGTCGATCGTCCGCTGCGGGAAGCTATTTCTTGATGGCTACGATCTCCACGCGCCGGTTCTGGGCCTTGCCCTGCTTGGTCTTGTTGCTTGCCACGAAATTCGTCGAACCCATGGCGATGGTGTAGATGTTGTCCGCGGGCAGTCCCTGCTCGATGAGGTACCGCGTGACGGCCATCGCCCGATTGGCTGACAGGTCGAGATTGTCCTGCCAGAGGTTGCGCGTCTTGCGGATGGGGTCGCTGTCGGTGTAGCCATACACGTGGACGGGCATGCCCTGGTAGGTCGTCTTGAGCTGCCGGGCAATGGTGGCCAGCGTCCGCTTGCCTCCCGTTGTGAGGGTCGCCTTGCCGGAGGCGAACAGCACGTCGCTGCCGACCGAGACCTTGTCGCCCAGCATCCCGCGTTCCCAGCCCTGGGCGGTGCCGGTGTCGCTGGTGTCCGACTGGCCAAGCTTGGACCGCAGATCCGCGATGGTTCCGTCCTTGTCGTCGAGCTGGGATTTCTGCTCCTGGAGCTCCATCAGCAGCTGCGACTCGTTGCCCTGCGCGCGGGCCAGGCGCGTTTTGAGGTCGTTGTTCTGCTCCTGCAACTGAAGGACGCTGCTCTTGAGATCGTTGATCTGCTGCTTCTCAGCCTGGCAGCAACCCTGGGCCACCAAGGCCAGCAGCCCGACCAGCACGGGCACGGCGCGCATTGCCAAACGCTTCATTGGATGTCTCCTTTCATCCACAAACCCAGTCGATCGAATCGAATGTCGATTATAGTGCCCTCACCGGCCGATGGAAGGCCCGGCGGGGTATTTTCCCAATTTCCCCCGTCGCGAGGATTACGAAGGCTTCCCCCCGGCCGCTTCGGACGGCCGCTCTTTCTCCGCTGGCTCGGAGATGTTTCTCTCGCTGGCTTTCTCCTCGCGGCGTCGCTGGGACCGGGCCTCTCTGCGAACCTGCTCTTGCCGGCGACGCCCCTTGAACAGCGCCCAGATGCCCGAGATCATCCACCGCGTGGTGAAGTACATGCAGACGCCCACAACGGCCGAGATCAGCATCGTCAGCCCCAGCGAGACGTTCGAGTACGACGCCCAGAACAGGCGAACTTCCACCTGCGGGCCCCAGTTGAACAGCACCAGCATCGCCGCGGCGATCAGCACCGCGCCGCCCAGGATCGACAGCACATAGCCCTTGAACATCTTCGGGTTCATTGTCTTGCCTTTCTCCCGCTACAGCAGGTTCACGTACGCGACCAGCGCTCGCAGGAATGAATCGTGGAATACCATCACCACCACCGACGCCACCGCCAGCCATGGACCGTAGGGCAGCTCCCGCTGGTTGCGCGTGGCGACCAGGTACACCGCCCACAGCAACCCGAAAAACGGCGCGAGGAAGAACGCCAGCGTCGGAACGAGGCAGCCCGTGACCGCTCCGACGGCCGCCAGAATGTGCACGTCGCCCAGGCCCATCGCCTCGCGACCGAACGCCAGGGTGCCCAGAATCCGCACGCCCCAGATCCACCCGCCGCCGATGAGGAACCCCGCCAGCGACGCCAGGAACCCACGTACATGATAGCCGGCCGAGCCCTGCGGACCGCTCGTGAGCCCGTCCCACCATGCCCCCACGGCCGGTACGTACGTTACCAGCATCCAGGCTGCCGCCGCCAGCAGCATCGCCGGGGCGAGGTACAGAAGCTCGCGGAACATCTCGCGCCGGGGATCGGTTCCGCTGGCTGCGGTGAAGCCGACCGAGTTTCGTCGCTCGCCGGGGCCCCCGGGTTGAAGCCCCGCGGCCGGATGGGGCGAATCGGGCGAGTCTGCCGGCGCGGCCAGTTCATCGGGCGAGTCCTCTTCCAGCGTTTCGGACCCCTCGCCGGTCTCGGGCACGGGTTTGTCGTCGGCGTCCAGGAAACTCGGCTGGAGGATGCCCCGCCACTGAAGCACCACCGAGATCGCGACGCCTGCAGCGCCGCCCACGGCCATGGCGCCCCAGGTTGCGGGCACGCGCGGCAGGAACGGGTGAGGCTGGTAGGTCGCCGCTGCCATGCCCACCGCCGCGGCGAACCAGCAGGCCTCGGGGAGCACTTCCCAGCGTTCGAGGTCTACCACCGAGCACGCAAGCAGCGCGCAGACGAGCGTGCCGTGGGCGATGAACATCGGCCAGTCCTGCATCAGCGATGTCGCGCCCACGCGAAGATCGGCCATGAAGTACGCGACATAGAGCCCCACGACCAGGGCGGCTGTGAGCGCTTCGATGAACAGGTATCGCGGGGAGATTCTCACGCCGCACATCCGGCAGCGTCCGCGAAGGAGGATCCAGCTGACGATGGGGATGTTGTCATACGGCTTGATCGCCCGGCCGCAGGAGGGGCAGTGGCTGGCGGGGAAGACGATGCTCTTGCCGCGTGGCACGCGGTAGATCACGACGTTCAGGAAGCTGCCCACGCATGCGCCCAGGGCGGCAAGGAAGATGATCCAGAATGCATCCATGCCCGCGAGGATTCCTTTCGTGGCTGTCAGCCGGCCTGCTCCGGCCGGGCGAAACCTACCGCGCAGGGCAGGGCAATGCAAGCGGGCCCGTCCGTCCAGCAGGGGTGACCCCTGTCCGACGGGACCAGGAAGATGTGCTGGACAACCCCCTTTGCCGCCGGTAGCCTACGCGGAGACATGCAGACAGCAAGGGAGCTACGCATGGAAGAATGCAGGGGCAGCCGGGCGGGAAGATACGTCCTGAAGGGCGGTTCGGAAGCGCCCGCCAGAAACGTCAGGAGCAGCGCGCGATGACCTCACGCAGGCAGGCGACCTGCTGCGACCCTCAGGGGGTAGGTGGCGACCGCTGGACCCGCAAAATAAACCAATGGGTTCTGGCGATCTGCGTCTTACATTTCGCGCTGGTAGCCGGAGCGGCGTACCTCCTGTACCACCTTCCTCATGGCCCTCTCACGTGGGCGTTTGCCGTGGCGTTCGGGGTTCTTGGTGCCATGGCCTCGCTCTGCGTGCTCTCCGGCGGAAGAGCCGTTTACGCCCCCGGCAAGCGATTTCGGCGGGCGATGCTCGCGCCGCTTCCGGTCCTCGGGCTGGCGGTGATGCTCACGCTGCAGGGCGAAATCGCCGATCGTCTGGAGGACCTTCGGGAGCAAAAGCCGGGCGCACTTGCGGACGATCAGGAACACTTCGAGCAGGAGGAGGAACCTGACGGGCCCCTCGCAGCGAGGCTGCTGGACTCGGCGGTGAACTGGCTGAAAGCCGGCCTGGTGGCGGTGAGCATCCTGGTGTTCATACTCTTCACTTTCGTGGGGATCTACAAGGCAGTGGATCTGCTGGAGGGAACCTGGAGATGATCCATCGATCGACCGCGGAACCGTTCGCTGAAGGGCCCTGCCACGCCATCTCGCAACGGGGGAACATCCGATGAATCGCGAGGGCGACTCCATTCCCGGCCGACAGGCTTCGCCCGGGCATCTCAAGGCGGTGGCGGTGTACCACAAGGCTACGCTGACAGGCATCCTGCTGTTGCTGATCGCGCACATTGTGGCCGGGGCCGTTACCGTCGAACTGCCGGCCTGGTTTGGCGGGGTGGTGTTCCTGGCCATTGCCTTGTTGGTTGCGTGTTGCCTGTTCCTTCTGGCTTCCGAGGTATACACGCCCTGGGTCGGCGTCTTGGCTGGGGTTGCGATCTTCGTTCCCGTCGTCGGGCTCGTTTCGGCCTTGCTTGTCGAGATGAAGGCCAGACGGATTCTCCAGAGCCACGGTATCGAGGTGGGGCTGCTCGGGGCGGACCTTACGCACGAAGCCTTTGCTTCGGCAGAGACGCAGCCGGGCTTCACGTCGTGGATGGCTTCGATGGGCCAGCTTCTGGCCAAGGGACCCGATGCGCTTGTGGAACTCTTCCTGACGGCCGCAACACTTCTGGTGGCGTGTCTGTATCTGCTGGGTCTCTACGAGGTCCTTTGCAGGTTCAGGGGGGGCTAGCCTGCACCTTCCGGCTGCGAGTACTTTCGCTGGCCGGGAACGTCCGCCCCACTTCCCGAAATGCATTGCCATTGCTGCAGATGCGGCGTACGATGCACATCCCGCCGGGAGGACGGACTGACTTTCATTGGGAGCCCTCCGAATGCTTCGCGACGAACTCTACGATGCCATCGTCGACCTGCCGGTCATCGACGTCCACAGCCACATCTCACGCGATCAGATGGCTGCGGTGAATCTCGGGCAGGTGGTCTTCTACCACATGATCCAGTATCCCCTGCGGGCGGCGGGTATCGCCGAAGACAAGCTCTGGCCGGGGTCGGGCTTCCATTCCGGCGCGGGCCCGTGGGAGCAGTTCCCCGCCCACTGGGCCAGCATCGAGCACACCGGCTTCGGCTGGGCGCTGCGGACCATCCTCCGCGACCTGTACGACTTCGATGGCCCGTTCACACCGGCCGGCCTGCAGAGGCTCGACGAGACGTTCCAGCAGCGGTCCTCGGCTGACGACTGGGGCAGGCAGGTCATGCAGCGCGGGAACATCCGGCGGATTCTCTCCAGCAAGCTCGACGTCCCCGACCTGCAGGACGGACAGGCCGACCCGGGCATTCGGTTCACGATCGAGTCCAACCCCACCACCGGTACGCGCGAGCACAAGGGCTTCGCCCGCCGGCTGGAATACCTGCAGGGGCATCTCGGGCGGGAGGTATGCGACCTCGACGACATGCGTCAGGCGGTCGAGAGCTTCTACGAGCGGTTCGACTGGCAGGGTAAGGGGGCGCTGGTGTTCTGGATTTCGTCGCAGGCGGACTTCCAGCCCGTGGCTGACTCGGTGATTGATAGCATTCTGGCTGACGTTCGTGCCGGGCGGGATCTGGACATCCGGCAGGTGCAGCTGCTGGAGGCAGCGTTCCTTCGCTGCTGCTGCGATGCGATCCGCGGGGTGGTGAAGATTTTCCAGATCTGCAGCGGAGTGCAGTTTATCACGCCGGGCGCTCCGCACCCGGTCGCCCGAACCGCTCCGCAATTTGCCTCCAGCCTGGGTTACCTCTTCGGCGAGTATCCGGAGATCCACTTCAACCTGCTCAACGGCTACGAGCTGGACGAGCCGATCTACTGCGCCCATTGCCTGGGGTACGGCAACGTGTCGCTGGCGAGCTACTGGTGGCAGACGTTCTACCCGTCGGTGATGCACGCATCCTGGCAGCGGCGTCTTGACATGGTGCCCCTGAGCAACCTGTGCGGTTTCTTCTCGGACGGCTGGTGCATCGACTGGGTGTACGGGCGTCTTCGCATGACCCAGCGCGTGCTGTCTGGCGTGCTCGCCGAGCGGATCGAGCGCGGGTTTGTGACCGCCTCCGGCGCGATGGACATCGCCCGGGCGATTCTCTTCGAGACGCCGAAACAGCTCTTCCTGCCCGACGAGGAGATCGCCTGAACCGGCGTTACTCGTCCTCGTCCTTGTCTTTCTTTCTCAGTCTGGGGTCACCCGGGGAGTAGATCCGCAGGCTTCTGGCTACGGTGCGCATTTCCGTGGCAATCTTCGGCGAGTCGATCGGGGCGGCTGTGGAGATGCTGTACATCTGGTCGCCCGCGAAGGCTACAAGCGTGTAGATCCAGACCGTTCCGTCGAACCCCTTGGCTTCGATGAACGTCGCGGGAACACCCGATGCGATCATCATGGCGTCTTCCTCGATGATCTTGTAGTCATCGATGCTGGACCGGAGGTTCTTGCGCAGTGCCTTGAGAAGCTCGTCGGACTCGGCGGGCACCAACAGGTCCGAGCGCGTGACGGCGATCTGCATCCCGCTTCGGTTGCGGAACAGGGCGATCTGATCACTGTTGGGGTTGTGCTTGACCTGTTTGTAGTCGTCGGGAACGTACAGGGAGATTCCCGTCATCACATCCCGGTAGTTGTTGGTGTCCTTCTGGCTGTACTCGAAGCCGATGTCGTTGAGCTTCGACGGGAGCCTGGGCACCTTGCCGTTGCCCGCCCGGGAGGACGTGGCCTTGCTCTCCCTGGCTTGGTACGTGATTTCCGCTCCCCGGAACGTGCTGGTGTCATTCGATGTGATCGACTGGCTGACCCAGCGGCCCGTGTTCGTGTCGATCCTTGCGAGAAGGTGGCCGGTGAGTGGAATGGACGCGCCGCCCGGCTTGATGATGAGGCCCAACCGGCCCTCGACCGTTGCGATGCCCTCGTCGTCGACGGACTTGAGCTTCATGGAGACGCCGTTGGGATCAGCGACAGGAACGTCTCCTTCGCGAACCCATTGCGCTTGGCGCTTCTTGCTGGGGGACCACCGATCGCCCACCGCGACGGGTTTGTCGGGCAGGAGGTACCGCTCGGAGGGCAAGGAGGGAAGACGGTCTACTTCCTGGACGACGTCCCGGAGCAGCTGGAACTGCGGGGCGGTCAGCGAGAGAGCCTTCGCGGACTTCAGCGACGGCCAGACGGGCAGGTATCGCCCGTGCTCGCTGCGGGCAAGCTCCAGCCAGATGTCCTTCAACTGGGTCTTCCAGGGCTCCTCCGGTTGGAATCTCGGGTCGCTGGCTTTGTAGAAACCGCTTGCTGATGCGATTTTCATCTGCAGCCCGGTCGGCAGGTGGTCGTCGTCGACTTCGAGCACAACAAGCTCCAGCTCGAACTCTGTACTCTCCTGCCTTTCGCTGGCCTGCCCCCTCGCCTTGGCGACGAACTCCATCTCCTGTGTCTTGCTGACCGAGAGGGTCTGCCCGACCTTGTACTCCGGCTGTTTGCCGAGGCGGTAGGTCTTGTCCCCCGCCGACGCAAGCGACAGCGGAAGAATACTCAGGGCAGTGACGACAACTCGCTGCAGGATCGATCGTTTCATGTTGGCCTCCGGTGGGGGGGACGTTCTCGCGGGCAGGATGGTACCGCAAGAGCGGCTTGGTTGCACGGCCTTTGGCCAGGGGGCAGGCGGCCGGGGCGCAGAAAAGCGCCACCGGCTTGGGTCGGCCGGTGGCGCGGGGTTGGCGTTGGGTTTCAGGCGGGGTGGATCAGCCCTTGCCCCGGCCCCGCATCTGCAGGCCGAAGAGCTTGATGAAGCCCGTCGCGTCGGACGGGGTGTATTCTTCCCCCATGGTGAAGCTCGCCAGGTCGGTCGAGTAGAGGCTCTTGGGGCTGGTGACGCCGGCGACGGTGGCCCGGCCCTTGAAGAGCTTGACCCGCACCGACCCGGTGACGTTCTTCTGCGTGCGGGCGACGAATGCGTCCAGCGCCTCGCGCAGGGGGCAGAACCACTGGCCGTTGTAGACCATCTCGGCGTATTTCAGCCCGACCTGCTGCTTGTAGTGGGCGGTGTCGCGGTCGAGCGCGAGACTCTCCAGGGCGCGATGCGCTTCGTAGAGAATCGTGCCGCCGGGCGTTTCATACGCACCGCGCGACTTGATGCCCACCAGGCGGTTCTCCACGAGGTCCACCTGTCCCACCGCGTGCTTGCCGCCGAGGGCATTGAGCCGGGCGATCAGCTCGTGGCCTTCGAGCTTCACGCCGTCGATGCCCGTGGGCACACCCCGGGTGAAGTCCACCTGCACGTAGGCGGGCTTGTCGGGGGCCTTGGAGACGGGCACGCTCATGACCCACAGGTCGTCGCGGGGCTCGTTGGCGGGGTCTTCGAGGTCGGCGCCTTCGTGCGAGATGTGCCACAGGTTCCGGTCGCGCGAGTAGATCTTCTTCTTGGTCTGCTGGACGGGGACACCCTTGGCCTTGGCGTATTCGATGGCTGCCTCGCGGCTGGTGAGGTCGAAGTCCGGATCCTTCCAGGGGGCGATGATCGTGAGTTTCGGAGCCAACGCCATGAACGTCAGCTCGAAGCGGACCTGGTCGTTGCCTTTCCCCGTGGCGCCGTGGCCGACGGCGTCGGCTTTTTCCTTCTTGGCGCACTCGACCTGGGCCTTGGCGATCAGCGGCCGGGCGATCGACGTGCCCAGCAGGTAGACGTCTTCGTAGACAGCCCCCGCCTGGAGCATCGGGAAGCAGTACTGCTCGGCGAATTCCTTGCGCAGGTCGGCGACGATGCACTTGCTTGCCCCGGAGGCGAGCGCCTTTTCCTCGATGCCGTCCAGCTCGCCCTCGCCCTGGCCGAGGTCGGCTGCGAAGGCGACCACTTCGCAGTCATACTTGTCTTTCAGCCACGGGAGGATGACCGACGTGTCCAGCCCGCCGGAATATGCCAGCACGATCTTCTTGACGCTTTTGGCCATGATGCACCTCTTGTTGGTCTTGCAGGAAACTGCAGAGTGTACCGACGACACCCCACCCAAACAAGCCCGGCGGGGGGATGTTCCAAGGCAAACGCATTCTCTGAAGGCGGGGTTTCTCTCGATGTTCGGCGCACGTTCGGACTGCCCACGCGCCGCAGATGGCAGCCGTATTCCCTTGACAACAACGCGCTGCTATCTATAGAGATGGTCCAGTCAATCGGGAAGCAAAGCCGAACGCTGATCGGCGAGAGGATCAACATGTTAAGCGACTTGTCAGTTATGGTCACGGGAGGGACCGGCTCCTTCGGACGGGAGTTCGTCCGCACGGTTTTGGGTCGCTACAATCCCAAGCGACTGATCGTGTTCTCCCGCGACGAGCTCAAGCAGTTCGAAATGTCGCAGGAACTTTCCGTGGCTGAATACCCAGCCCTTCGGTACTTCCTGGGCGACGTTCGCGATCTGCAGCGACTCAACGAGGCAATGCGCGACGTAGACGTGGTGGTCCATGCCGCTGCGATCAAGCAGATCCCCGCCGCCGAATACAATCCCTTCGAAGCGATCAAGACCAATGTCCTGGGCGGGCAGAATGTCATCCAGGCGGCCATCGCCCGGGGGGTCAAGCGTGTCGTCGCACTCAGTACGGACAAAGCCGCCAGCCCTGTCAACCTCTACGGGGCAACCAAGCTCTGCTCCGACAAGCTCTTCGTCGCGGGCAATGCCATGGCCGGTGGACGCGGGCCGTCGTTCGGCGTCGTACGCTACGGGAACGTCGCATGCAGCCGCGGGTCGGTCATCCCTTTCTTCCTCAAACGGGCGAAAGAGGGCAAGTCCCTGACCATTACCGACGAACGCATGACGCGTTTCAGCATTACCCTGCAGCAAGGGGTAGACCTGGTGCTCCGAGCCCTGGAAACCATGCACGGCGGCGAGATTTTCGTCCCCAAGATCCCCAGCTATCGGATCCTCGACGTCGCCAAGGCCATCGCGCCCGACGCCAAGATCGAACATACCGGCATCCGGCCGGGCGAGAAACTCCATGAGCTCATGATCCCCGAAGACGAAGCCAGACACACGGTGGAGTTCGACGATATATTCGTGATCCAGCCCGATTTCCACTGGTGGAGTCGGGACCTTACGACCGACGGCGGCAGGCCCTGCCCCGATGGATTCTCTTACTCAAGCGACAGCAACACCCAATGGCTGACGACCGATCAGATCCGACAGCTGGCCGACAGCTACGCCCGGGAGCATGGCCTTGCCTGACTTCATTCCCTATGGCCGGCAGTCCATCGACCGAACCGACATCGACGCCGTCGTCGAGGTCCTTGAATCGGACTGGCTGACCACGGGCCCGACTGTCGAGGCGTTCGAAGTTGCCTTCGCTGAGTTCTGTGGCGTGGCCCACGCCGTCGCCGTCAGCAACGGGACCGCCGCCGTTCACGCCGCCTGTTACGCAGCAGGCATCAAGCCCGGCGACGAGGTGATCGTGCCGCCCATGACCTTCGCCGCTACCGCCAATGCTGTGCTGTACTGCGGGGCAACTCCTGTCTTCTGCGATGTCCGCGAAGACAACCTGCTGATCGATGCGTCCGCTGTTGAGGCGAAGATCACGCCGCGAACCAAGGCGATCATCGCGGTCGACTACGCCGGCCAGCCCTGCGACTATGACGCCTTGCGCGCCTTGGCCGACCGCTGTGGCCTCAAGTTGCTCGCCGATGCTTGCCATGCTGTCGGGGGACGCTACAAGGG
>CAZXSK010000084.1:0-14341 GCA_964642855.1 uncultured Planctomycetaceae bacterium
GCCGGGCTTTCTACGGGTCTCTGGTCCCGCTACGCCGACCAGACCGGTGTCGAGGTCACCAGCGTCTGCGCCGATTTCGGCCCGACGCGCTCGTACCTGGTCGACACGCCGGAAGCGAAGCTGCTGGACCGTTGCGTTCACTGCGTCGAGGGGTTCACCGTGTTGGCCGACCAGATGGAGCAGTTTTACGCTGGCGACCCGCGGGACTCGTTGGCCGGCGTGCCCGTTCAAGAGCTGACGGCCACGTTGCATCACTTCAGCAGGCCCGTGTCGGCCGGTCGCCCGAACCGGCGAACAGAGCGACTTGAGCAGCAGTTCGGAGGCAGTGCAACCGCCTCGGACATCCTCATCACTGCGAACAAGCTGGAGTTCCCTCCCGATCTTCTGGACGTCTACTGCGAAGAACCTCGATTCACCGACATGCTGGACGTTCTACGGCAGGCCGACACCGAAGGCCGGGCCGGCGTCCTCGATGGTCTCGACGGTGAGTGGGACCTGATCTTCTTTGATTCAGGCGAACTCTCTACGATGATCGAGTGGGAGCAGTTGCACCGCCGTGTACCGGTTGGTGGTTTCGTGGCCCTTCACGACATCTACTTCCCCAAGTCCCTCAAGAGTTGTCTCGCCTGTGCCGCCATCGTTGCCGATCCGTCCTGGGACGTGGTCTACGTGGACGACACCACACCGCAGGGCCTGCTCATCGCTCGGCGAACCAGCCGCAAGGAGAACGCTCGGTGTTAGCGAAGATTCGGTCGGTTCGAAGTCGGTTCTGCGGCGCGGAACAACCCGCCCCCGCCAGTCAGGCGATGCCTGAACACGCCGATCGTCTGGAGCGGATCCGGGCTTACGATCCGTCGGTCACGGTTCTGGACCAACCGAAGTACGAGATGGGCGATCACCCGCGAAGCTACCACGATTTCGAGTGTGTGTTTGCCGCTTGTCATGTTCCCTCGGATGCACATGTTCTGGACGTGGGTTCGTATCGCCTTTTCGTCCTTGGTCTGCTTGCCCGGGGACCGGTTACGACTCTCGACGTGAGGCCGAGGACGGCCTCGGGGCCTCTCGAGACCGTCCTTACCGGCGACGCTCGCCAGATCCCGCTGGAGGATCAGAGCGTCGATTGCGTCGTGAGTCTCAGCAGCATTGAGCATTTTGGTCTCGGCCGATACGGCGACCCGTTCGATCCCGACGCCGACCGCAAGGCGATGGCGGAGGTGGTTCGCGTTGTTCGTCCCGGTGGAATCGTGCTGTTCACGACCACCCTCACGCGAGGGAAACCCTGCATCGCATTCCCGCGACACCGAATCTACACGCTGAATCAAATCCATGCGATGTGCGACGGATTGGAACTCGAGGCTGAGGATTACTACAGCCAGTCGGAAGGCGAAGCCGTAGACATCGAGCGGATCGTGCATGAGATCGGCCAATGGGATGTCTATTGCGGCTGCTGGCGCAGGCCTTAGAATCGTGGTGATCGCACGCCGTACCGAAAGGACACACGCATGGACGCCAAGCAGACGCATATCGTCGGAATCATTCCCGCCCGCATGGGCTCCAGCCGCTTTCCCGGGAAACCGCTGGCGGACATCGGCGGGGTGCCCATGGTCGGACACGTTTACCATCGCAGCCGCATGAGCCGGCGGTTGGATGAGGTCTACGTCGCCACCTGCGATGAGGAAATCGCTGACTACGTCCGCTCGATCGGCGGTCAGGCTGTCATGACGGCCGACACGCACCAACGCGCTTCCGACCGAACCGCCGAAGCGCTGGAGCACATCGAGCGCGACACCGGCAGGCAGGTGGACATCGTTGTGATGATCCAGGGCGATGAACCCATGCTCCACCCGGAGATGATCGACGAAGCCGTCGATCCGCTCATCGAGGACGAATCCGTTCTCGTGTCCAACCTGATGGCCCCGATCAAGACGGCCGAGGAGCATGACGACATCAACGAGGTCAAGGTGGTGGTCGACCGCGCCAACTTCGCGCTCTACTTCTCGCGGGAGCCCATTCCCTCACCGCGCAAGGGCGGCCCGGATGTTCCCCGGCGCAAGCAGGTCTGCATCATTCCGTTCCGACGCGATTTCCTTCAGACATTCAACGACCTGGAACCCACTCCACTGGAGATCATCGAATCGGTGGACATGATGCGCGTCCTCGAGCATGGCTACCGGGTCAAGATGGTCCCCACCCGGTTCGACGTTTACAGCGTGGATACCGAAGCCGACCGGGCCCGGGTGGAGCAACTCCTCCGCGACGACCCCCTTACGGCAGACTACGGCAACGCCTGATCCTCGCCCGGCATCGGCTCCGACATCCGGGGCGTGAGGGCTGCCGCAACGAGAGGTAGCACCTCAAGGGCAGCCCACACTCGGACGCATTGCCCTGCCCTCCAGGCCGCCGGACCAGACCCTCGTCGGTCACCGTCCCCCCGCTCGCTCACGACTGGCAACGGAGACATCGTGCCGGCGGCGCCTCTCTTCTCCCCTCCCCGACGATTAGAAGTCTTGACAGGTTTCAGCCGATGAACTACTATATTCGTGAATCGTTTCACAGCGTTACAAACGTAACGACGCCCGACATGAGAACGTGAACGAGCCCCGGAGACAACCTTGGCTTCCGAACGAACCATTGGCAGGCTAACCCTCTATAGAAGAATACTTAACGACCTGGCTCGGGAAGGAGAAACCAGCCTCCATTCCCATCAGCTCGCCTCCCACGCCGGCGTCTCTGCCGCCCAGGTCCGACGCGATCTGATGGCCACCGGCTACGCCGGAAGCCCCAACCGCGGGTACGACGTGCAGAAACTACTCGAGAGCCTGCGGAATTTTCTCGACAAGCCCGGTGGTCAGGGCATGGCGCTGGTGGGCATCGGAAACCTCGGGCGGGCGCTGCTGTCCTACTTCATCGGACGCAGACCCCACCTGTCGATCGTCGCCGCCTTCGATACCGACCCCGCCAAAACCGGCCGGGTGATCCATGGCTGCCGGTGCTACCCGATCGATCAGCTCGAAACCGTGGTCGCCGACGAGGGCATCGAGGCCGCGGTGATCGCCGTACCCGTCGAGCAGGCCCAGCCGGTCGCCGAGAGGCTCGTGCGGTGCGGGGTGCGGGGATTGCTGAACTTTGCCCCGGTCGCGCTGCACCTGCCACCCGATGTGTATGTGGAGAATATCGACGTAACCATGTCGCTGGAGAAGGTGGCGTACTTCTCCCGCGGAGAAGTTCTGCAAGGACAAGGAAAGGAACGCCAAGCATGATCGCCACGGACATCGACGACATCCTCCAGCGATACGCAGGAGCGACGCGCGATTCCCTGATCCCCCTGCTCCAGGAGGTACAGGATCGATGCGGGTATCTCTCCCGCGAGGCAGTGGTCCGAATCGCCGGGCACCTGAACCTGCCCGCCAGCAAGATCTACGGCGTGGCGACCTTCTACAACCAGTTCCGGTTCCAACCCCAGGGCAAGTATCACATCCAGGTCTGCCGCGGCACGGCCTGCCACGTGAAAGGCTCCGCCGGGGTGCTGGACGCGCTGAAGCGAGAACTCAAGATCGACGCAGGCCAAACCACCCGCGACGGGCTGTTCTCTCTGGAAGTCGTCGCCTGCATCGGCGCCTGCGGACTCGCGCCGGTCATCAGCGTCAATGGGGAGTTCCACGCCAAGCTCACCAGCGATTCGGTCCGCAAGGTCCTCGCCGAGTATCGCCAGACCGAAACGGAGGCCTCCAATGCCTGACACCCAGACCGCCGTCGAAGCAGGCGACCTGCTGAGTCTCTGGTCCGAAGGACCCATCGCCCACTACCGCAGCGAAACCCGCGACCGCCTGGCCAGAGAGCTCGACGCGCTTCGCACCGAACGCACTGACTTCCCCGTGATTTTCGTGGGCGCAGGAACGTGCGGCCTCGGGGCCGGGGCCGGAAAGACCCTCGCCGAGGTCAAGAAGTACGTCGCCGACCGCGAGGTCGACGCCAAGATCGTCGAGGTAGGCTGCATCGGCCTGTGTGCCGTCGAGCCCATGCTCGACGTTCAGCTTCCGGGCAAACAGCGGGTCTGTTTCCAGGACGTCACCGAGGATAAGGTCGCCGGCCTGCTGGACAAGGTCTTCGCCGGCGAGATCCCCCAGGACCTGGTCTTCGGGCAGCACCGCCAGAACGCCCGGGAGCCCTGGCCCGACGTGCCCTACATGGACGAGAACCCCTTCTTCGCTCCCCAGACACGCTGGGTGCTCGCCAACTGCGGACTGATCGATCCCAGCCGCATCGAGGAATACATCGCCCGGGGCGGGTATGCGGGTCTGGCCAGGACCATCACCGGCAAGACGCGCCAGGAGGTCTGCGAAGACGTCCTCGCCAGCGGCCTGCGAGGCCGGGGCGGCGGCGGGTTCCCCACGGGCAGGAAGTGGCAGTTCGCCCAGAATGTCCAGGCCGACCAGAAGTATCTCGTCTGCAACGCCGACGAGGGCGACCCCGGGGCGTTCATGGACCGCGCGGTCATCGAGGGCGACCCGCACCGGCTGCTGGAAGGCATGGCCATCGCCGCCTACGCCATCGGGGCGACCAAGGCGTACATCTACATCCGTGCCGAGTATCCCCTGGCGATCGACCGGCTCGTCGAGGCGATCGACCAGGCGAAGGATTACGGGCTGCTGGGCGAGAACATTCTCGACTCGGGCATGGACCTGGAGATCGTCATCAAAAAGGGCGCGGGCGCCTTTGTCTGCGGTGAGGAAACCGCCCTGATCCACAGCATCGAGGGCAAGCGCGGCATGCCTCGCCCCCGGCCCCCGTTCCCAGCCGTCAGCGGCGTGTTCGGCAAGCCCACGATCATCAACAACGTCGAGACGCTCGCCAACCTGCCCGGCATCCTGGGCAAGGGCCCGCAATGGTTCGCCTCGGTCGGCACCGAAGGCAGCAAGGGCACGAAGGTCTTCGCCCTTTCGGGCAAGGTCAGCAACACCGGCCTGGTCGAGGTGGCGATGGGCACGAAAGTCCGCGAAATCGTCTTTGACATCGGCGGGGGCATCCCGGGCGGCAAGGAGTACAAAGCCACGCAGATCGGCGGACCTTCCGGCGGGTGCATCCCCGCCCAGCACCTGGACATCGAGGTCGATTACGAGTCGCTCAAGACCGTCGGCGCGATGATGGGTTCCGGCGGGTTGGTCGTCATGGACGAAGACACCTGCATGGTCGACGTGGCGAAGTTCTTCATGGACTTCATCCAGCGCGAATCGTGCGGCAAGTGCATCCCCTGCCGCGAAGGCACCCGGCGGATGCTGGAGACCCTCGAGCGGATCACGTCCGGCCGCAAGAGCGAGAAAGGCCATGGCGCCCTCGAGCGGTTCCAGAGCGTGATGTACCTCGACCGCCTCGCGAAGGTCATCCAGGACACCAGCCTCTGTGGCTTGGGGCAGACCGCACCCAACCCGGTGCTCAGCACCCTGAAGTTCTTCCGGGACGAGTACGAGGCGCACGTATTCGAGCGTCGCTGTCCGGCCGGGGCGTGCGCAGAGCTGGTCCACTACGAAATCGATCAGGACCAATGCGTCGGCTGCACCGCCTGCGCCCGCAAGTGCCCCACCGGCGCGATCATGGGCGCACCGAAGAGTCCGCATTACGTCGTACAAGAGAAATGTGTCCGTTGCGGGGCCTGTCTGGATACCTGCAAGTTCGACGCCGTCGTGAAAGGGTAGTCACCGATGAGCGATAAGATCACCATCGAAGTCAATGGCCGCGAGGTCCAGGCCCGCCAGGGCGAGACCATTCTCACCGCCCTGAACCGCGAGGGGATCAAGGTCCCCACGCTCTGTCACCTGGAGGGCATGACCCCCACCGGCGCGTGTCGCATCTGCGTTGTCGAGGTCGAAGGAGGCCGGGGACTGGTCCCGAGTTGCGCCTACCCGGTAGCCGAGGGCATGAAGATCCAGACCCACTCGCCCAAGGCGCTGCGGGCACGCAAGACCATCGTCGAGCTCCTGCTGGCCGACCATCCGGACGACTGCCTCTACTGCGTGCGCAATAACCAATGCGAGCTGCAGAAACTCGCCGAGGAGTTCGGTGTCCGGCAGCGTCGATACGCCGGCGACCGCAGCCGCAAGCAGCAGGACGTCTCCAGCCCGTCGATCGTGCGCGACCCGGAGAAATGCATCCTGTGCGGCAAGTGCGTGCGGGTGTGTGAAGAGGTCCAGAAAGTCGCCGCGATCGACTTCGTCGGGCGCGGCAGCAAGGCCACGGTCGGCACGAGTTTCGATCAGGGCCTGAACATGAGCAGTTGCATCAACTGCGGGCAGTGCATCATGGTCTGCCCCACCGGCGCCCTGCGCGAGCATTCCTCCATGAAGGAGGTCAACGAAGCCCTGCTGGACCCCGAGACCGTCGTGGTCGTCCAGCACGCCCCGGCGATTTCCGTGACCCTCGGCGAAGAGTTCGGCCTCAAGCCCGGCACGGACGTAGCGGGCGTGATGACGGCCGCTTTGCGACGCATGGGCTTCGACCGGGTGTTCGACACCAGCTTCGCGGCCGACCTGACGATCATGGAAGAGGCCTCCGAGCTCGTCCAGCGCGTCACCGAGGGCGGCAGGCTGCCGATGATGACCAGTTGCTCGCCCGGCTGGATCAAGTTCGTCGAACAGTTCTACCCCGACTTCATGGAGAACCTCTCGACCTGCAAGAGCCCCCAGCAGATGATGGGCGCGATCGTCAAGAGCTTCTTCGCCAGGACCGAGGGCATCGACCCGAAGAAGATCTTCTCGGTCAGCGTCATGCCCTGCACGGCCAAGAAGTTTGAGGCACGCCGGCCCGAGATGACCCAGGACGGCACGCCGGACATCGACGCCGTGCTCACCACGCGCGAGCTGGCACGCATGATCCGCACCCGCGGGCTGGACCTGAAAGACCTCGATCCCGAATCGGCCGACACGCCCTTCGGCGAGCGGACCACCGCGGGGAAGATCTTCGGCGCCTCCGGCGGGGTCATGGAAGCCGCCATCCGCACCGCCTATCACCTGATCACCGGCGAGGAGCTCGGCGACCTGAACGTCACGGCCGTTCGCGGCTTTGACGGCGTGAAGGAGGCCAAGGTCGACGTCAACGGCCTGACCGTCGGCGTGGCGGTCGCCAGTGGCCTGGAGAACGCGGCGAAGCTTCTCGACCAGGTCAAGCAAGGCCGCGACGATCTGCACTTCATCGAGGTGATGACTTGCCCCGGCGGGTGCATCGCCGGCGGAGGCCAGCCGATCGGCACGGATCTCGACCGCGTGCGTGCCCGCATGCAGGGGCTCTACAAGCTCGACCGCGACGCCCCGGAACGCACCAGCCACGGCAACCACGCCGTCCAGCGTCTTTACGAGGAGTTCCTCGGTGAGCCTCTCGGCGAGACCAGCCACCACCTGCTGCACACGAAGTACGCCAGGCGAGAGACCATCACGTAACGCCCGGGCCAGCGCCTGCGAGGCCAGCCATGAAGCCACCGACAACGACCGCCTTCATCACGACCATCCGCGAGCGATGCCGCATGTGCTACACGTGCGTGCGGGAGTGCCCCGCCAAGGCGATCCGCATCGAGGAAGGCCAGGCCGAGGTCATGCCCGAGCGGTGCATCGCGTGCGGCAACTGCGTGAAGGTCTGCTCGCAGGACGCCAAAAGCGCCCTGCGCACCATCGACGACGTCGAAACGCTGCTGGCCTCCAAGGCGAAGGTCGTCGCCTGCGTGGCACCCAGCTTCCCGGCCAACTTCCCCGACTGCGACTGGATGCAGGTCGTGGGCATGCTCCGGCTGCTGGGCTTCTCGATGGTCTCGGAGGTCGCCTTCGGGGCGGATCTCGTCGCCGACCGCTACCGGAAGCTCTTCGCCGACATGGACGACCAGCGATTCATCGCCACGTCCTGCCCCGCCATTGTCGGCTACGTCGAGCGGTATCACCCGAACCTCGTCGGTTCGCTCGCGCCGATCGTCTCGCCGATGGTCGCAGCCGCCCGGGCAGTTCGCCATCTCCACGGCGAGGACGCCAGGGTCATCTTCATCGGCCCGTGCATCGCCAAGAAGGTCGAGTCGTGCACCGAGGCGCTGCCCGACGAGATCGACGGCGTGCTGACGTTTGTCGAAATCCGCGAGATGCTCGACGCACGCGGAATTACACCCGAAGCGGCCGAGCCCACCGACTTCGACGAGCCTCACGCCGGCATCGGGGCGCTGTTCCCCATCAGTCGCGGCATGCTCCAGGCGGCGGACATCCACGAAGACCTCATGGCCGGGCAGGTCGTTGCCACCGAGGGACGCAGCAACTTCACCGAGGCGATCCGCGAGTTCGAGGAAGGCAACCTCGACGCCAGGCTCCTGGAGGTCCTCGCCTGCCAGGGGTGCATCATGGGTCCGGGCATGACCGACGGCGGCCCGCTGTTCCGGCGGCGGTCGGCTGTCAGCCGGTACGTCCGCGACCGCATGAAGAAGCTCGACCCCCAGAAGTGGCAGCAGACGATGGACGACCTGGCCGGGTTGGACCTGTCGCGCACGTTCCTGCGCAACGATCAGCGCATTCCCGTGCCCGAGGATTCGGAGCTCAAGGCGATTCTCGCCCGGCTGGGCAAGTTCCACATCGACGACGAACTCAACTGCGGCGCCTGCGGTTACGACACCTGCCGTGAGCACGCCATCGCCATCTACAAGGGCCTCGCCGAAAGCGAGATGTGCCTGCCGTACACCATCGATCGCCTCCGTCAGACGGTCGACGAGCTGGCGCTGTCCAACGAGCAGCTCGCCAGCACGCAGGAAGCGCTGATGCACTCGGAGAAGCTCGCCAGCATGGGCCAACTTGCCGCGGGGATCGCCCACGAGGTCAACAACCCCCTCGGCGTGGTGCTGATGTACGCCCACCTGCTGCTGGAGGAAACCGAGGAAAGCTCGCGCATCCGTGAGGATCTTGGGATGATCGCCGAGCAGGCCGACCGCTGCAAGAAGATCGTCGCCGGGCTGCTGCACTTCGCCAGGCAGAACAAGGTCCTCCGCCAGGCGACGGACATCCACGAGCTGATCGAACGAAGCTTGCACACGCTGGCCAAGCCCGCGAACATCATGCTCGACATGCGGCGCGATCTCGACGACCCCGTCGCGGAAGTCGACGGCGACCAGTTGATCCAGGTGATTACGAACCTCATCAGCAACGCCTTCGCGGCCATGCCCGACGGCGGCACGCTGACCATCGAGACCTCCGGCGACCCGCAGCACGTGCGGGTCTCGGTGAGCGACACCGGGGTGGGGATCCCCGAGAAGAACCTCAACAAGATCTTCGAACCGTTCTTCACCACCAAGCAGATCGGCAAGGGAACGGGGCTGGGCCTGGCGGTGACGTACGGCATTATCAAGATGCACCGCGGCGACATCCGCGTGGAATCCCAGGCCGACCCCCAGGCAGGGCCCACGGGCACGACCTTCACAATAGAATTGCCCAGAAAGGAAGAGAAACCCGCATGAGTGACACCGCAGGAACATCGGCCAAAACGGTCCTGATGTTCGATGACGACCCCGATTTCATCCTCCAGCAGAAGCTCCAGCTCCAGGCAGCCGGGTATCTGGTCGTCGACAGCGACTCGGCCGAGAACGTCCCCGGCCTGGTGGAAGACGTCGATCCCGATATCGTCGTGGTCGACCTGATGATGGAGGAAGAAGACACCGGCTTTACCATCTGCTACACGTGCAAGAAGATCCGGCCGGACATGCCCGTCATCATGGTCACGGGCGTTGCCAGCGAAACCGGCCTGGAATTCGACGCCGCCACCGACGAGGAACGCTCGTGGGTCAAGGCCGATGCGCTGCTGGCCAAGCCCATCCGCTTCGAGCAACTCCAGGCCGAGATCCAACGACTGCTGGGAGCCTGAGCATGGAAACGCTGGATGTCATGATCGTCGACGATGAAATGGGCATGCGGCTCGGCGTGGAGCGTGCCCTGCGGGACTTCACGTTCCACCTGGCCGACACCGACACCGACGTCGCCTTCACCGTTACCCAGGCAGAGACCGGCGAGGAAGCGCTGGAGAAGTTCAACGCCCGACCGCCGGCGATCCTCCTGCTGGATCACAAGCTGCCCGGAATCAGCGGCATGGAAGTGCTCGAACGCCTGCCCAAAACCGGCGGGGAAACCCTTACGATCATGATCACCGCCTACGCGTCGATCGAGACGGCCGTCAAGGCCACCCGCGAAGGCGCCTACGACTTCCTGCCCAAGCCCTTCACCCCGGCCGAACTGAAATACTCGGTGCAGAAAGCGGCCGGACGCGTCGTACTCGCCCGGCGCGCCAAGAAACTCGCCGAAGAAAAACGCCGTGTCCGGTTCGAGTTCATCCGCGTGCTCGGCCACGAGCTCAAGGCCCCGCTGGGCGCGGTGGAAGGCTACATGGACCTCCTGCGACAGCGAACCCTCGGCGACGAGCTGCCCGCCTACGACGAAGTCGTCGAGCGCAGCCAGATCCGACTCGAACAGATGCGCAAGCTCATCGTCGACCTGCTGGACATGACCAAGATCGAAGCCGGCCAGCGCGTTCGCGAGTTCGCCGAGGTCGACCTGCGCGACGTAGCCGAATCGGCCATGGAACTGCAGGAAAAGGCTGCCGGCGAGCGCGGCATCACCATGCAGCTGCACTGCGAGAACCACCCGACCCTCCTCGCCGACCGCGGCGAGATGGAGATCATCCTCAACAACCTTGTCTCCAACGCGGTGAAGTACAACAAGGACGGCGGGCGTGTGGAAGTCAGCCTGGACGAAACCGACGAAGGTGTCCGCATCGAGGTCACCGATACGGGCATCGGCATGACCGAAGAGGAAGCCGCCAAGCTCTTCGAAGAGTTCGTACGCATCAAGAACAAGAACACCCGCAACATCCTCGGCAGCGGGTTGGGCCTGAGTATCGTCAGGAAACTGGCTACCATGTACCACGGCGACACCAAGGTGCGTTCCAGGCCCGGCGAAGGATCGACGTTCACGGTTACGCTCCAGCCGGCCGAGCCCGAAGATCAGCCGGCCGAGGACAGCGCACCCGACACCGCGACACGAGCCTGAACGCCTTTTGCGCGCAAGCCGCTCACAAACCCATGGACCACAGCGAACTGACAACCTGGCTGCGAGAAACCGATCCCGCCCGGCTGGATGAGTTGTGGCAAAGGGCAGACCGCGTCCGCGCCGCCCACGTCGGCGACGAAGTCCACCTCCGCGGGCTCGTGGAGTTCAGCAATCACTGCGTCCGAAGCTGCGGCTACTGCGGCCTGCGTTCGGGCAACCGCGACATCGGGCGATATCGCATGACCGCCGAGGAAATCCTCGACTGCGCGCGACAGGCCGTGAGCTTCGGGTACCCCACGGTGGTCCTGCAGTCCGGCGAGGACCACGGCGTCGAAGCCGACTGGCTTGCCGACGTCGTCCGTCGGATCAAGGAACAGACATCCCTGGCCGTGACGCTCAGCGTCGGCGAACGCAGCGACGACGAGCTGCAGTTGTGGCGGACCGCCGGCGCCGACCGTTACCTCCTGCGGCTGGAGACTACCAATCGTGAGTTGTACGACCGCATCCACCCGCCACGCGGTGGCCAGGACCGCAGCGACCGAATCGCCCTGCTGGGGCGCCTTCGGGACATCGGCTACGAAGTCGGCAGCGGCGTGATGATCGGCATCCCCGGCCAGACGTTCGACGACCTCGCGACCGACCTGCAATGGTTCGCCCGCCTCGACCTCGACATGATCGGCGTGGGCCCGTACATCCCCCACCCCGCCGGTCCGGTGGCAGACTTCTGCCCCGCTCCCGATGGCCTGCAGGTGCCCAACACCGAGGCGATGACCTACAAGGTCGTGGCGCTGGCGCGACGGATCTGCCCCGATGCCAACATCCCGTCGACCTCCGCCCTGGCGACGCTGAACACGGCAACCGGCCGGGAGCTCGGGCTCCGGCGCGGCGCGAACGTGGTGATGCCCAATCTCACCCCCGCTCGCTACCGCGCGATGTACGAGATCTACCCCGCCAAGGCGTGCATCAACGAGACCGCTTCGCAATGCCACGCCTGCATGAGGAAGCGCATCGAGTCGCTCGGCCGGCCGATCGCGACCGGACCCGGCGATTCACCCAACTACCGTCGCCGCCAGGAACCCGCGACGCATTGTGGCCGGGAGGTGACGGGATGAACCCCCTGGCCTCCGACAACCGCTCCGCGGTCGACTTCATCGACGACGACCGGCTGACGCGCCTGGCAGGCCGAACCGAGCAGGACCCTACCCGCGTCCGCGAGATCCTCGCAAAGAGCCTCGACAAGCAGGCGCTGTCGGTCGAAGAGACAGCCGCCCTGCTGGCTGCGGAATCGCCCGACCTGACAGCCGAAATCTTCGACGCCGCCCGCGAGCTGAAGCGCACGGTGTACGGCAACCGCATCGTGATCTTCGCGCCGCTGTACGTGGGCAACGAGTGCGTCAACGACTGTCTCTACTGCGCGTTCCGCCGGTCCAACGCAGGCGCCGTCCGCCGAACCCTTGCCCCCGACGAGATCCGCCACCAGGTCACCGCGCTGGAAGACAAAGGCCACAAGCGCCTGATCCTGGTCTTCGGCGAGCACCCCCGCTACGACGCGGAATTCATCGCCGACAGCGTGCGGACCGTCTACGAGACCCGCAGCGGCCATGGCGAGATCCGCCGCGTGAACATCAACGCCGCGCCGCTGGACATCGACGGATACCGGACCGTCCGCGAGGCGGGCATCGGCACGTACCAGATCTTCCAGGAAACCTACCACCACGAAACGTTCGCAAGGTGGCACCCGAAGGACACACTCAAGGGCGATTACCTCTGGCGGCTGGACGGGCTCAGCCGGGCGATGGAAGCCGGGCTGGACGATCTCGGCATCGGCGCGCTGTTCGGCCTGCACGACTGGCGGTTCGAGGTGCTCGGCCTGGTCACCCACGCCCTGTTCCTCCAAGACCGCTACGGCGTGGGCCCCCACACGGTGAGCTTCCCCCGCCTGCGACCCGCCCAGGGCGTGCGTCTCGATGAGGCGATGCTCGTGGGCGATCGCGACTTCAAGCGGCTGGTTGCGATCCTTCGGCTGGCGATTCCCTACACGGGGCTGATTCTCACCGCCCGGGAGGACCCCGCCCTGCGACGTGAAGTCATGGAGTTCGGCGTCTCGCAGATCGACGCGGGCAGCCGGATCGAACTGGGGGGCTATACCGAAGCGGGCGACGCCCAGGCGATGGATCGCGAGCAGTTCTCGCTGGGCGACATCCGCTCGCTGGACGAAGTCATGGGCGAGTTGGTCAGCGACGGGTACATCCCGAGCTTCTGCACCGCCTGCTACCGGCTGGGGCGAACGGGCGAGCATTTCATGGAGTTCGCGATTCCCGGGTTCATCAAACGGTTCTGTACGCCCAACGCGCTGACCACGCTGAAGGAATACCTCGTCGATTACGCCTCGCCGCAGACGCGACGCGCCGGCGAAAAGCTCATCGCCGACGAACTGGCGGACATGCCCGACGGCGACGCAAAGGACGAGCTGGTCGGCAAGCTGCGCGACATCGAAACGTCCGAGCAGCGCGACCTGTACTTCTAGAGACACCGACGAACCTTCCGGGGAGCATCGCATGGCTGACGGTGACCGCGTGGAACACGACCTGCTGGGCGAGAAGCCCGTTCCGGCGGGACGCCTCGGGGGCATCCACTCCGCCCGCGCGATGGAGAACTTCCCGCTCAGCAACAGGCAGCTGCACCCGGCACTGATCCGCGCCTACGGGGCGGTCAAGCTGGCCGCTGCCCGGGCGAATCACGAGCTGGGCTCGTGGACCGACGACGCCTTCGCCGCCGTCGCCCGCGCCTGCGAGGAAATGATCGACGGCAAGCTCGACGAGCACCTGACCCTCGACGCCCTCCAGGGCGGGGCGGGAACCAGCACCAACCTCGCCGTCTCCGAAGTGCTCTGCAACCGGGCGCTGCAGATCCTGGGCCGGGCCCCGGGCGACTACGACACGCTAAGCCCCACCGACGACCTGAACCTGCACCAGTCCACCAACGACACCTATCCCACCGCGCTGAAGGTGGCGTGCGTGTGGCAGCTCCGCCGGCTGGAGCGGGAACTGGTTGCCCTGCTGGAGGAGTTCCAGCGAAAGGAAAAGCAGTTCGCCCACGTGGTAAAGGTCGGGCGCACGCAGCTGCAGGACGCCGTGCTGACCACGCTCGGTCGCGAGATGGCTGCCTGCGCCGAAGCGTTCTCGCGCGACCGCTGGCGGGTGTACAAGTGCGAAGAACGCCTGCGTGTGGTGAACCTGGGCGGCACGGCGATCGGCACGGGCCTGGGCGCGCCGCGGCGGTACATCTTC
>CAZXSK010000085.1:0-13592 GCA_964642855.1 uncultured Planctomycetaceae bacterium
CGGGTCTTCACCGTGCCGGCTTTATCCAGCTGCATCGACAGATCCAGTGGATCTGCCTGCTTGACCGTCCTTGCCTGCCCGGCGCACTCCGCGCTTTCGGGCCAAGCCCGCCTTTTCAAACAGAGCCTGGGCCGCGATCAGCGATGGGATCCGCAAAGGATGGGTGTGGGGATCGACGTCCAGCCATCGAGGAGCAACTGCTGAGGTCTGCAGCAGCTCTGGCTTTCGGGGTGTGTATCGCCGGAAGGGGGGCCGCAAACCGAGACGCATCCCCCTTGCGCAAACGCCGTCGGGGCCATCATGTACGAGGAAGCTGCTCTCTCATGGCGCCGGCGGGCCCCAGGATGTATCTGGATGCACTCTCGCTGGCTCTGCAGATCGCCTGCCCGTCGCAGGCCGATTGAGTAGGCCTTGGCGCTACGCCGCGAGGCCGCTGCTTCCCGTCAGCCCAGAGCGAGGACCGGGAGGCGCGCCGATCAGCATAGGTCCGCTGCCCTCCTCGCAGGCGCAGCCCCCGGATCGAGAGCCACGTAAGTTATGTGACCGCATGACTATAGCTCTTCGTGGGTCTGAGAGCCCGTCCTCCGGGGCCGGGTCGGGGCACAGGATTCGGTGGTTTGCCGCGAGCACTACTAAATCGTACCCTTCCAATGGGCGATGGAGCGCACACAGGAGTTCCCAAGGATCGGGAACCTTTTCAGGAGGGTGGAACCATGAAGCGGCTAGTGCTATGCTTCGCGCTGGCAGCCGCGGGGTGGCAGTATTACGAGAACATACGGCCTGACCCCATCAAGGTACTCAAGACCGTACCCGCGACTGCAGACACCAGTTATTGGCCGGGCATTACCGAATGCTCCGACATCCAGGAGCTTCGTCCCTATCCGGGAAGACACAGCATTCTTGTCTTCTATCGCCCGGAGAACCCCAGCTGTCACGAGCTCCAGCAGCGCCTGAACTCGTTCCTGGACTATCGTCCGGACGTGGCGGTCCAGATGATCGTCAAGAACCAGAAGTGGGCTGACGAGTATCAGGTCAGCAGGGTGCCCCATGTGAAGATTTATGATGCCAACGGCGCGTTGCTTGCGGAGGACCGGAACCTCGCGATGATGGGGACGATGCTCCTGCGCCGCTGGATCACCGAAGAAACCGGCCTGTGCATCGAAACCATCGGAAACGCCCCATAGCGGATCCGCTGCACAAGCCCGGAGCGTCGATGGCAGGGAATCGCCCTAGACGTCGAGGTTCTTGACGTCCAGGGCGTTTTCCTCGATGAAGTTGCGTCGGCGCTCGACGTTGTCACCCATCAGCAGAGAGAACATCCGCTCGGATTCCTCGGCCTCTTCCGCGCGAACGCGAAGCAGCGTTCTGCGGTCGGGGTCCATCGTCGTTTCCCACAGCTCATCGGCATTCATCTCGCCCAGGCCCTTGAAACGCTTGATCTCGATCCCTCGTGACCCAAGCGCTCGAATCCCCGGAGCGATGCCGGAGACATTGTCGATCTCCAGCGGCTCGTCCTCGCTGACCAGCACGTACTTCGCCGGCGGCTTCTCGCCCGTCACCGACTCCTCGCGAATCGCGAAGTAGTCGTCGACGTCCAGCCCGCGGTCGCGCAGCTTGACGATCAGTGTTTCGATGTCCTTGACCTCGTGAAGCTCCGACCGCTTCTGGATCCGCACCGATGCCTCGACGCCGTTGCCGTTCTCCTCGCCGTCTTCGTCCACGACGGCGTCGTCCTTGTGCTCGTGGAGAATCGCTTCGTATTCGTCGTCGGAGTGGCAGAAAATGTCTTCGCCGTTGATCACCAGCCAGTGCGTGGGAAGCTTGCCGTCCTTCCGACGGTCCATGAGCGTCTGGAAGCCCAAGCCGCGCCGCTGGAGGATGTGGACCTTGTCGGCCAGCTTCTGAAGCAGCTCGATCAGCTCGGCCAGCTTCGGGCCCTTGATCTCGTTGACCACCTTTGCCTGCTTGCCGTTGACGTCCCGGATCTGAAGCTCCGTGCCCTCCAGGCCCTGTTCGGTCAGGGTCGAGCGCATCTCCCGCTCATCGAGGACATAACGCTTTTTTCTTCTTCGACTTACGAGATACAGCGGAGGCTGTGCGATGAACACGTGGCCGTTGAGAATCAGGGGCTTCATGTACCGGAAGAAGAACGTCAGAAGGAGCGTGCGAATATGGCTGCCATCGACGTCGGCGTCGGTCATGATGATGATCTTGCCGTACCGGAGCTTGCTGATATCGAACTCGTCGTCGCCGATCCCGCAGCCCAGCGCGGAAATGATCGTCTGGACTTCGTTGAAGTTGAGGATCTTGTCCAGCCTGGCCTTCTCGACGTTGATGATCTTGCCCTTCAGCGGCAGGATCGCCTGGGTCGCCGAGTCCCGTCCCTGCTTGGCAGGACCCCCGGCTGAGTCTCCCTCGACGAGGTACAACTCGGTCGTGGCGACGTCGTTGGAGCGGCAGTCAGCCAGCTTGCCCGGCAGCGAGCCGCTGGAAAGCGCTCCCTTCCGGCGGGTCAGGTCCCGCGCCTTGCGGGCGGCCTCCCGGGCCTGCATCGCCTGCACGCTCTTGTTGATCACCCGCTTGGCCTCGCTGGGGTGCTCCTCCAGCCAGGTGCCCAACTGGTCGTATACCGTCTGCTGAACAAAACTCTCGACCTCGGAATTGCCCAGCTTGGTCTTGGTCTGGCCTTCAAACTGGGGATCCGGAACCTTCACCGAGACAATTGCCGTCAGACCCTCGCGCAGATCGTCACCCGTGGGGTTCTTGCTGTCCTTGAGCAACTTGGCGCCCCGGGCATAGTAGTTGATCGTCCGCGTCAGCGCACTGCGGAAACCCGACAGGTGGGTCCCTCCTTCGATCGTATTGATGTTGTTGGCGAACGTCATCACCGTCTCGGAGTACCCGTCGGTGTACTGCAGACAGATGTCCACCAGCAGCTTGCTTTCCTCGTCCTGCTTGTGGATCTGCACGGGCTTGTGCAGCCTGGTCTTGCCTTCCGTCAGGTGATCGAGAAACGCCTGCAGGCCTTTCTTGAACTGGAACGTCTCCTCCTTGTCGGATCGCTCGTCGCGGAGGTTGATGCATACGCCTTCGTTAAGATACGCCAGTTCGCGAAGCCGGCCTGCGAGCACCTCGTATTTCAGCGAGGTGTCGGGAAAAATCTCACTGTCAGCCTTGAAGGTCACCTTCGTTCCGGTGCGTTTGCGGGCGCCGATCTCCCGGAGCTCGCCCTGCTTGACGCCCCGCTCAAACTCCATCTGGTATACCTTGCCGTCCCGACAGACCTCGACCTCCAGCCACTCACTCAGGGCGTTGACGACCGACGCTCCGACCCCGTGCAGCCCCCCCGAAACCTTGTACACGCCGTGGTCGAACTTGCCTCCCGCATGCAGGTGGCAGAACACCACCTCCAGCGTCGAAACCTTCTCGGTGGGGTGCGGACCGACGGGAATGCCCACCCCGTCGTCGGAAATGGAGCAGGACTCATCCGGCTGGATGGTCACATAGATGTTCTGGCATCGCCCCGCCATCGCCTCATCGATGGCGTTGTCGACGATCTCCCAGACCAAATGGTGCAGGCCGCGCGTAGTGGTATCGCCGATGTACATGCCCGGACGCTTGCGAACCGCTTCCAGGCCTCGCAGTACCTTGATCTGATTCTCGTCGTAAACCCCCTCGAGAGGGGACTTCTTCACCGAGGCCGTATCCTTGGCCACAGAACCTTCTCCTTTCCCGAATCTCTCGGGATCGACCCGCAACGACTGAAAACAGGAAAAACCCGGACAGAACATCCGGTCTGGAGACCTGCCCGAAACGGCGGCAGGTACTGACAGTGATTATCCCCAAAAACAGGCCGGAATTCCAGTAAAATGCACGGCATCCCGAGAGAACGGGCGTTCCGTAACATGCTGAAAATACGAGTCTAACGTGAAAACGCCCGTTGAATGCCAAACGGCAGGAAACTTCTCCGCAGCCGATAGCGCGAATTGCTCCGGATCGGGCCTCACCAAGGACCTCAACCGAACCCTGGCCATCGCCACCTCAAGGTCTACAATTCACGTGACATGCGACCCGTTCCCGACACCAATCGGTCAGCTATCCGCCGGGCGATCTGGATGGCTGTGGCGGCAGCTTTCGTTCCGCTGGCAGCAGGCTGCGCGCCGACCGTGTCGGTCCGGATCCGCCGACACCCAGCCTTCTACGATCCCGACCTGAAGCGACTGACCGTTCTGCCCCTGAAGAACGAAGCTCTCGAACCCCGTGCGGGGCGCTACGTCACGGATCGCCTGATCCGGGAACTTCGCGAGAACGGGACGTACGACGTCGGTCGGGCTCCGGCGGCGATTGCCGATGTCGAGGCCAACTCTCCGGGCCCGGAAGCCGACGACGTCCTCCGACAACTCAGACAGAAGGGCCAGACCGACCTGCTGCTGACGGGCAGTGTCCTGACCTTCGACGCAAGCCAGACCGTCGCCTACCATGAGTATCCCAACACGTTCTACGGCGGGATCGGGTACCCCTACAGCTACTTCGGCTACCGGCGGGTCATCGTCGCTCGTCCGTATGAGGTAGGCCTGGCCGTGGTCGAACTCCGCATCCGTCTGCTCCGGGTGAGCGATGGCAGCACGCTGTATCTGTCCGACCCACCGATTCGCGTCCGGCTGCGGGATACCTCGCACCCCGTGAAAGTGCCCGAAGAACGGCTCCGCGAAGCTACCGATCGGGCCATCGACGAGGTGCTGGAGACGATCGCCGTGGTGGAGACAGAGATCGAGATCAAGTCCGCTGCAACGATGACGGTCGAGCGGGTCAGGGATGGGAAACGCAGGACGGCAGACGATTTCCGCGACGGAGACGAGTTGATGGTGACGGTCCGGCTTCCCGCAGAAGCAGGCTACAACCGCTTTCGCCTCGAGATTCGCCCGGAGAAGCCGGGCCAACCGGTGGCGGCAAGGTCCTTTATCTGGGACCGGGGTCAAGAGAACCGGCAGTTCTCCTTCGACCCAGCCGGCTGGGTCCAGCCTGGCGAAGAAGCGGAATTCGATGTGGTACTCCTGAAAGACAAACAGGCCGTCGCCTCGGAGGACATCGAGGTCCAGCGACACCTCAAGCCATCTGAACGTTGACGGCTGCTTGCTCGGGAGGATAGTCTGATCCCCCGAGGCTGGCTGTCGATGCCCCCCGGGATTCCCATGAAGATTTACACCAAGACAGGCGATGACGGCAACACGATGCGGGCCGACCGCAGCACGGTCCGCAAGACCGATCCGTTCGCCGAGGCGGTGGGTACGGTCGACGAACTCAACGCATGTGTAGGCCTGGCGCTTACGGCAGGGGGGGGCGAAGCCGTCGTGGAGAGTCTCTCCCGCGTCCAGGAGGAGTTGCTTGCCGTCGGGGCCATGCTCGCCGTAGCCGGTTCGGATCGCCCAGCCCTTCACGGGGTGCGCGTGCGCAACGTCGATGCAATGGAAGAGGCGATCGACGAGGTCGAGAAAACGCTCCCGCCCCTGACAAGTTTCATCCTGCCCGGGGGCTGCGAGCTGGCGGGGCGGATCCACCTGGCGCGGACGGTCTGCCGGCGGGCGGAGCGTCGCGTCGTAGCCATGATCGATACCGGGACCCGTCTCGACCCGGTCGTGATGAAGTACCTCAACCGTCTCAGTGATCTGCTGTTCGTCCTCGCACGGCGGGCGAACGCGGACGCAGGCGTCAACGATCAAACCTGGAAGCCGTGACGAAATCGACCGGAAAGGAAGACGGGATGACATTTCGAATCGCTGCAGTGGGTGCGCTGATTTCCCTGACCACGCTGGCCGGGTGTTCCATGCCTCGCGGGGGCATCGCCTATCAGCAGGCGGATGTGGGTCGGCAGTGGCAGACGGTTCCGTACTGGCCACTGTTCGAACGCAACGAGGGAGAAGCCCTTCGACTTTACGAGCCTAGAACCCGCGGATCGGTAGGTCTGGGCAAAGGCAGACTGTACCTGGTCGTGCTCGATCAGGAGGGCACGGTAGCTGCCAAGACCGAAATCGAAGGCGACGAGAAGATCCGCGTGCGGATGATCGCCTCGGGAGCGTGTTTCGCCCAGATGATGCCCCTGGCCCGCAAAGCGCGGGCATTGCAGACGTGGACGGTCAGCGAGTCGTTCCCCGACTCGCCGCCGAAGGAGCTGACCGGCCCGCTGCCGGCCGCTGGCGATCGCCTCGCCTGCAGGGCCGACGCCCCCCAGGCGTTCGACATGCTGATGGAAGTCAAGGGGTGGCCGTTCACCGGCCCGATGGTCGCTCGTCAATCGGCAGCCAGGGCGTGGATCGACGGCGAGCAGGTGGACTGGTCCGAATTGATGTCCCGCGCCAAGGCGGGCACGCTGACCGGGCTGGTCGAAGTGGCGGCCGTGGTCAGCCAGACCGGCGAGGGCAGGTGAGGCGCCCATGGATCCGCTGCCGTACCTGACAGCCGACCTGCCCGGCGTGGGTGGAGTCATCAAGCAGAACCTCGACGACTTCCGTGTCGACGAGATCCCGCTGTACGAAGCGAGCGGCGAGGGCACGCACCTGTACTTCCGCGTGCTCAAGGCGGGTATTCCCACGCCCGCAGCTGTCGGGCGGATCGCGAGGTACCTTGGCGTCAGGCCGGGCGATATCGGCTTTGCGGGCCTCAAGGACGCCCACGCCACCACCAGCCAGTGGATGAGCATCGAGCACGAGGACCCGCAGAAGCTCGAGGCGTTTCACGATTCCCAGATGCGGATCTCCGACATCACGCGGCACACGAACAAGCTTCGCCCGGGACACCTGCGCGCCAACCGGTTCCGCGTGCGAATCCGGGACGTCGGTGAGGACGCGCTGGACCGCGCCGGGACAATCCTGGATGTGCTCCAGCGCCGGGGCGTGCCGAATTACTTTGGCCGCCAGCGGTTCGGTGCCCGAGGCGATACCGCCTACCTCGGACGCGCCCTGGTCCGGGGCGACTCCAGAGAGTTCGTAGAGCTGCTGCTGGGTCGGCCCCAGCCGGACGATCCGCCCGACTGCAAAGCCGCCCGGGACGCCTTCGACAACGGATACTTCCAGCGGGCGATGAAGCGCTGGCCTCGGCATTACAGCGACCAGCGACGCGCGCTGGCTGCCTACAAGAAGAAGCGCAAAGCCGGGGCTGCCATCCGGGCCGTCGACAAACGCATGCGCAGGCTGTTTGTCTCCGCGCTGCAAAGCGCAATCTTCAACCGTGTACTGGCCGCCCGGATCGACGAGATTGACCGCGTCCGCGAGGGCGACTGGGCACGCAAATGCCAGACCGGCGGGGTGTTCCTCGTGGAATCCGTCGAGCAGGAGCTGCCCCGGGCCCGGGCGTTCGAAATCAGCCCCACGGGCCCGCTGCCGGGCAGCCGGTGCAGACTCGCCCAAGGCGAGGCAGGCGACATCGAACGCCGGGCCATCGCCGAGGAAGGCATGTCCGAGGAAGACTTCGATCGCGTCGGGTCGCTTCGCGTCAAGGGCACGCGCCGGCCGCTTCGATTCGCCGTCGAAGACGCATCGGTCGAGCAGGCGGAGGACCAGGACGGCCGGTACCTGGAGCTGACGTTCAACGCCCCCTCGGGCTGCTACGCGACCGTCCTGCTCCGGGAGATCACCAAGAGCGATCCAGCCGGAGCCTCGCCATGAAAGCCCGAGGGGGGCATCTGGGTGCCGGGACCGACCGGCTCGGGAGCGATCATGGGATCGATAGCTGACAGGCTCCGCCAGGCGACGGGGGATTTCATCCGGCTGATCGCGCCGATGGACGTGATCTGCCAATTGGGGAACCTGATCTTCCGCAAGAGTCTGCGTTACACGCTGCTGACCGCGGGGATTTCCGCTGTCGGTCTGCTGCTCCAGTGGATCGGCCTGCCCGGGTTCACCGTCCGCCAGGCGATTCTCCTTCCCTTGGTGATTGGCGCGGTGACACTGACGATCGGCGTGCTGCTGAAGGTCGTTCCGGCGATCATCGCGTCGCGGCTGCTTACGGTCGCTCAGGCCGGCGACCTGAATTTGATGGAGGACTATCGCAAATCGCAGGCGGGCGAGCACCTCGAAGCCCTCTGGGAGGGGGCCTACCGGCAGGAGGCCTGGCTGGATTCGCCGGCTGCAGACTGGAACGAGTCGCAGGCGAAGGAGACTTTCCTGCAGACAGCTCATGGGGCGCTGGGGACCCCGCTGCCGCAGATGCGACAGCTCCAGCAGACCGGCCTGGACCTGCGATTCTTCGAAGACTGGCGGGACGGAGCGTATCTCGACCGAAGCGACAGCAAACTCCGCGAGCAGTTCGAGGGAAGTTCGCTGCTCAAGGAGGCCCGCCGGATTGCGGGCATGACAGGCCTGGCGTTCTCGCTTCGCTGGGCGCCGGCCGGAGCGTCGCAGGCCTTCTGGTTCTCGCTGGTTACGCGGGCACTGGCTACGCGGGTCGCCCCGGCCGTCGAGAATATCAATCACCGATTCGACGGCTGGGTGGTCAACTGTCAGACGTTCCTCTGGCCGGGGGAGGAGGACCACCCCTGGCTGGTCGAAAAGCCCCAGGCGCGCGACGCGGTCCTTGAATCCCGCAGGAAGATCATCACCGGCGTGTTCGGGCCAACCGACGTCGACGCCGTCCGCATGATCGATCGCATGCTGTTCCTGTCGGTCCGCCGGGCGCGGGAGCTTCGTCTGCGGATCGATCCGTCTTACGCCCTTGGCGAACGCCCGGGCGACGGCGAGGCGCGAGGACCTCGAGCGGGGGAAACTCTCCGCCGGGCCCACGAAGCCTTTCGCGAGTACATCGCAGCCAACCGTCCGGAACTGCTGGCCGATGACAGCCGGCGGCGCTGGCAGGCGGTTCGGGCGGCATTCCATGCCGACGTGGGGGGCCTCCGGGGGCAGTTCCTGCGGGTCACCCGTCGCGGCGGGAGCAAGGCGCAGCTGCCGCTTCGGGCGTGGACAACCATCGACCGTGCCATCGAGTCAGCCGGGCGGACGGGCAGAATTCTGCTGGCCGTGCGGGCTCATCATGTGCTGGCCGAGCTTGAGCGGGCAGGCTACCGCGACCTGATCCTGCGACTCCAGCAGTCCGAACGCGCCAAGCCGTAAACCCGCCAGATCCAGGACGTCCACTGGCGGAGGCCCATGATCCAACCGATGTAGGCTGGGAGGAATCGAAGGGGACTGCAACTGGAGACTGACGCCATGACCGGAAGCACGGAAGAATCCGCCACCGACCAGCCTTGCGAGGACCTCCGCGACCTGGTGGAGACGATCGAGCACTGCAGGGAGCGGATCCGCGAATTCGTCGACGAGGGCAAGATGGTCGCGATGAACACGAGCATCGAGGCCAGCCGGCTGGGCGAACAGGGCAGGGGGTTCCAGATTCTCGCCGACCATCTCTCGCGTCTGCTCGCCGAGGCGGGAGCGGTGTCGGACATGCTCACCCGTGCAGCCGTGGTTGCATCTGCCGCGACGCGCAGGTCAGCCGCAGAGGCGGACGACCCGTCCGCCCGATAGTCACCGCAACCTGGCGCGTCACTCGTCGCCGGAGGGAAGCTCGCGACGCTCGCCGAACAGCGTGGGGACGTCCAGCAGCTTGCGGAACTGCTTGAGCAGCCGGCCAGGGATGTCGCCCTTGCCGCGGGTCGCACGCACGAAAAACTCCCGCATGTCCTCCGTGAGCTTCATCGACGGGGCCGGAGCGGACCGGACCTTCAGGTCGCCATCGCCGACAAGCCGGCCGGTGACATGCATTCGCGTCAGCGACCGCTGCAGGAAGGGCACGATGTCCATCAACGGGAGGTAGGAGAGAAACTGGTGGATCCGCTGCAGGGGAACCGCGACGGCGTAGAGGTCCGCCTGACCGCCGGCCAGGTCTACCGTTCCGCCGGATTCGACCTCCAGCGCAAAGAGCCTGCTGACCACCCGCGCTTCCTCGAAAGTCAGCAGCGACCCGCTCGAAGAGAACGCTGCCTCCACGCGCGATGCCCCCAACGCCGAGCCGTGCTCGACCGACAGCTGCGAGATCATCTCGGGCATCATCGGCAGATGCCACAGGTTCGCCCCCTCCAGCGCGAAAGCGCCCCGGCCTCGACACCCGGACAGCTCCGTCCCCTCGCCCGAAACCCTGTACCGCAGCAGGAGCGTTCCCAGCTTGTCGGGAACGCCGGTTTCCCAGGGCGACCGACCCGCGATGTCCCCGGCAGCCGGCAGGAGCGAAGACAGGTCAATACCCGCTCCACGGATGAGCCCCTGATAGCGAAGCGTTTCCAGGGCGGCATCCAGCGAGCCGACGGACGGGTCGATCGACGCCGACCCTGACACGGCGAACCAGCCATTGCAGATGCGTCCCTGGAAGGTATCGAGACTCGCCAGCAGACGGTCGGTCCCGCCTATCGAGAGCGTCAGCCGACTGTCGGTGATCTCAGCGCCGGCGACGCTCCGGATTGTCAGATCGCGGATATGGATGGTTCCGCTGGGCCTCCATGACAGCGGCCGGGTCCAGACGCCGCGGACTTTGACCGTTCCCGCAAGTACGCCCGATCCGCCCTCGATGCCCGGAACCGCCAGAAGAGTGCATATTTCGCGCCCCTGGTTGTCGGACACCGGAAGCGAGACCGAGGTCACAAGCTCGAGCCTGCCGGTATCCCAGGTAGTCGTGCCTTCGGCTGAAAGCACCCGCTGGTCGTCGGGCCCGCGGGGATTCCTGCGAAGCTCAACCCGGTGGACCTCGCCAAGCCGCCGGGCGTGGAAAAACAGCCCGTCCAGCTCATACGCTGCCTCGCGACGGTCGTCCCGCAGTGCGACGGTTCCGTTTCGCACGTGCAGTTCGCGAAGGTCGGTGACGCTCTCGATCCACTCGATCAGACGATCGACGTTCCGCACGGGCGGTCTGCACCTGCCCTCGCGGAAGTGAAGATCCAGCCGCAATCCGTCAACGTCGACCGTCTCGGCGCGAGGTTCGCCTGTCAGCAAGGCCGTCAGGGTGGTCTCGGCTGCGGGAACTGTCAGCCAGGTTCTGCCTTCCGTGTCGGTCAGCGACAGCCCCCCCAGCCTCACGCGCCCGCCAAAGGTCACCTCAAGCCGCTCGATCCGGCAGGTTCCGTCCCAGTAGGTCGGCAGCTCCCGCTGCAGCCGATAGCGAAGATACGCCTGCAGGCCCCAGAAGCGAACCACGAGCACCAGGGCGGCAATCACCAGGATTGCGATGGCCAAGAGCCTGGGGACCATCCGCCGCCGGCGCGGGCGCCCATCGGGGCTGGGTTGTTTCTTATCGTCGCGTTTCAGGAGAGTTCCTCTTGGTCGCTGACCTCTAAGACGCGTACAATCGTCGACATGTTGCCTCCGCAATGCAAGCTGCGTGGTGGGTTCGTCGCGCTGGGCCTGATTCTGCTGGCTGGTTGTTCGGGCAGTTCCTCGCCGCCCCCGCCGATCCAGCTGGACACCGGGGGAATCTCGCCGCGGGTCGACTACGCCGGTCTCGATCAGGCGCTGCAGGACGGCGTCGACGACGACGGCCGACTTCAGGCAGAAGGCCTGACCGATGAAATCTGCGACCGCCTGGACGAGCAGCTTCGGCTGCTGGCGGTGACCGGTCCTACCGTAACTCCCGAGCTGTTTCCTTCCGTCGAAGACCGTATCTGTTACTGGTACAACGTGCGGTCAGCGTGGGCGATCAAGCTGGCGATCACCATCGAATTCGATTCCAGGCAGTGGGGCCCCTGCTGCGAAGGCAGGAAGTTCCCGGTCGACGGCAGGCTGCTGTGCCTGGGTGATATCGACAACATCCTGACGCGGTTCCCGGACTGGCGGGTCGCCGTGGCGTCGCCGGGCGTATCGATGTACCGTGCGCCGCTTCCGCAATCGGCATTCCAGGCCGAGGGCATCCGGGCGAGAATCGATCGTCGGCTGACGCGATTCCTGGGCGATTCCGACCGGTTCGAGATCGATCCCGAGCGACGGGTCGTGGTCTTCCCGCCGGTGATGTGGGACGTCCGCAAGCGGATCCTCGGGGAGCACCGGCGGATGTACGGCACGCGCCAGGCGACGCTGGTTACGGCGCTGCTGGACGACGTGGGCGGGATTGCCCATCGCCGCCTGCAGGACGCCCTGGGCTACCGCGTCGTGCGCCCGACCGGACGCAAACGAACATTCGCCTTCCTGCCCGAGCTGTAGGCCGTTCCGGGTCGATTGCCGGTCTCACAGGGGCAGATCAGATCCGCCCGCCCTTTCCGGGAAGGGTTTCGGTCAATCGGCCAGCACCTTCCGGGCTGTTTCGGTATCGGCGACCTTGAACACCGCGTAGGTCACGCCCGTATCGAAGCCGCCCGTGCAGTAGGCGTAGGTGATATTCACGCCGTTGTCCGAGAGCGTCTTCGCTTTCTCGGAGAAGGCCCCGGGATGGTCTTCGAGTTTCACCACGAGTACGTCGGTTTCGGTCCAGCGGTCGTGCTCTTCGTTGAGGACCTTTCGCGTGCCATCCGGGTCGTCGCAGAGGATGCGCAGCACCCCGTGCTCGCCGGAGTCGGACAGGCTCAGGGCGACGATGTTGATCCCCGCACCGGACAGGGCGTCGGTCACGCTGGCCAGCACGCCGGGCTTGTTGATCAGGAAAATCGAAAACTGGGTTTCCATGCGCATCGGGTTTTCCTCCACGGGTCGGGGCAGGGCACAGACGCCTGCCGGGCGGCAGATCTTACCTGCTCAGGTGCGGGGCTTCAAGGGCGGTCGGGCTTTCCCTCCGCAGCCTGGCGCTTCTCCCACAGGCGAACGGCTTCGGGCTTGCGGCTGTAGATGGGCAGCAGGCGATGATAGTCCATGAATTCTCCACCGGCAGCCATGATCTTCCCGACCTGCCAGACAGCTGCGGGAGTGGGCAGGTAGCGGTCTTCGGGCAGGGGGGTCACGTCATGGCTCTCGACGGGGTGATAGTGCAGGCCTTCCCCAGCGACTGCCAGGGGCCTGGGGGCGTGATTGAGGAATTCTTCCAGCGGCTGGACGCGGGGCGGGGGCCCGGCGGGGGCAGCCCGGTCAGGCGTACGGGTGTACAACGACGCGTAGACGAGTTTCTCCTTGGCGTCGAGGATCACCGCGAGGTGCTCCCAGGGCAGATCGATGCAGCCTTGGGCGACCGCGTCGGGCGAGTGCACGGCGAGGCATTGCAGGGAGGGGCACTGCTGGGCGAAGGTTCGGGCGACGGTGACACCGATCCGCGTTCCGGTGAAACTGCCCGGCCCGGCAGAGACGTACAGTTCGTCGACGTCCTGGGGGGACAGATCCGCAGCGTTGAGCAGTCCGGCCAGTTGGTCAATCAACTGGGCGGCGTGCCGGGAGGAGGCGTCGAACAGGAGCTGTTCGTGAATCGTATCGCCGATACCCAGGGCGAGCCCGCCCTGGCGGCAACTGGTTTCGATCGCGATGGAGATCCGGCGGTGGTTTTTCATGCTGGCGGGATTGTAGGCCAACCGCCGCGGAAGGCAAAGGCATTTGACACCACGACGGGCCCGCGGATAGCATAGCCGGTCTTGCACGAGGAAGCGGCCATGCTGGCAATCATCAGTGACATCCACTCCAATATTGAAGCGCTCACGGCCGTCC
>CAZXSK010000086.1:0-13533 GCA_964642855.1 uncultured Planctomycetaceae bacterium
TCAGTCGTTCTCCTCGCTCAGGCAGTACAGGTGTGTTCCCGATTGCACGAACAGCGCGTCGCCGTGGGGAATCACGCCGCAGTTGACCGCCCCGAAATGCGAGAGAATCGTTTTGTAGGCCCCGAGCAGCTTCTTCTTGCCCAGGCCATGGGTCGCCAGGTGACGATCGAAGCTGATCGCCGCGGGCATTTCCGAACCGCCCAGGATGTTGTCTCGCGAGATCACCTTTGGCTTGGACGGATCGGACACGTCGATCACGGCGAAACGCATGATCGCCGCGTTGTCTTCCCTGCCCCGACTGGCGAACCCGACCGCCCGACACTCCAGCGGAACGATCGCCTTGTCGCCTGCGATGGTTACCGTCAGACCACGGTTGCGGTCCTGGTAGTCAAGGCCCAGGGAGCCGATGCGCCTGGCCGCCGCGGGATCGGTAATCGCGTTGTGCCGCCCGTCGAAGATTCCCGCCGGGCTCATCGCAAACGGGGATGAGCTGACCCCGGCGCTTTTCCCTTGGCCCACCTTCGCCAGATCGCCCAGCGACTTGACCTCGATCCTGTCGCGACTGGTGGCCTTGATCCGGGCGGCTGGGTCAGGCTGGTCCCTGCCGTCCGACGAGAACGCGGTGACGAACACGTCCCCCACAAAGCACGGGCCCGCCGAGTACGCCCCGGTCTTGCAGATCTCACCGAGGACCTTGCCATCGTCAGCCCGGAAGGCCTTGAACTTCCCGCCGCGCCGGGCAAAGACGACATCCAGCGTCCCGCCGCCTGGAAGGGGTAGCTTCGCCGGGCGGACCGACGTGTAGGCCACCTTCGCCCAGGGCGTACCGCCTTCCGTCCGCCAGACGGTTTCGCCGGACCTGGCATCCAGCGCCACCAGGCCGGACTTCTGCTCGGGCGCCTGGTAGAAGACCAGCTTCCCGTCGATCAGGGCGGGAGACGAGTAGTACATCGACTTGCGGTTCCTGCGATTGGCCAGCAATTTCACCCACTTGCGGTGCCCGTCGAGCGTGTAGCAGGCAACCTGTCCCTGCCCGAACGTGACGTACACGAACCCGCCGTCACTGACCGGGGCGGGCATCTCCAGGCCGGTGTACCCGTGGAACCATACGTGCGTGGCGATGCTGTAGCGCTTTTCCAGATAGCGATCAATCGCCTGGAACCTGGGATTGATCCTCCGGCTGTCCTGGTCGTTGACCTTCTCGGGTACGCCTTTGGCGATCCAGCGAGAGAGGGACTGCACGTCGTCGACGAGGTCGGGCTGGAGCTGCTTCATCCGCTCGGCCATGTCCGCCAGAGCGGCGTCGATCTGCCTGTAAAGCTTGGGATCCTGCTCCTTGGTAACCGTGTGTCCCCGCTTGGTGATGCCCCCGCACCGGTGCCCAAGCAGCGAGGGGATCATATCACCCATCGCCCAGGCCATAGTCATCAGTTCGGCTGCCTCGTTGGCGTCGTTCTCGGGCAGATCCATGGCGTGGAAAGGCGTAAGCTCGTCCTTCCAGAGAATCTTGCCGGATCGGCCGTCGATGCAGACGACCCACCAGGGGTGGCATTTCACGATAACGCGCAGCCTGCCCTCCGCGTCGAGGACGGGCAAGGGCTGGGAGAGCGACCAGCCCGGAAGCGGCGTCTTGAAGCGGATATTGCGGGACTTGCGATCGGTGAGCGTCCAGAGCTTGGCCTTGCGCGTCCTGCCGCGGTGGCGGAATTCCATCTCCTTCTGCTCGGCCGTGCCGTCGCCGAAGGACGTCGGCGGCGTGGCGGCCGGGAACCAACCGTTCTGACAGCCCCGGTAGCCCAGGGGGCGCGAGGCCGATGGCCTGAACTTTGCGTGTCCGAATGCGTACTCGCCCGCGACGACCTCAGGCCAGTTGGGCACGAGGTCGAGCCCGCCAGCCGTGCGGACGGTCTGTTTCTGCTCCGCTACGGCAGGCAGGAGCACGAGGGAAACGACAGCTGCGACGATCAGAAGCGTCGCGCGAAGGCGAGAAGTTGCGAGTGCTGCGGCGTTCATGCATGTCTCCGATAGCTGGCCCTTGGGATCTGCTATTGTAATCCCTGTCAGGCCTCGGAGGAACGGGCAAAACTGCTTTCGCGGGGTCGGTCGGCCGAGCGGTACTCGCCGATGGTCCCCCGCGACCCATGTATTTCGGGGGGACCGACGGCCTCGGGCGGGATCCTGGATGACTGCAGTGCATACTGAGGGGTTCTCCGGCTGCTTCTGGGTGCCCGGACAGTGGGGATGGCAGGTTTTCCCCCATCGTGAAGATTGGATTAGCCCCACGTTTTTCGTGGGAACGTTTCAGGATTCGTTCCGACTATTCCGATACAATAGATAAGGGCGCGGTCCATGAAAACGGATCGGGCGCCCCGGGAAAGGAACACCTTCGATGAAGATCGACATCCTGACATCCAACGAGAACGGAATGTACGTCGCCCGCTGCCCGCTGCTGCCCGGATGCACCAGCCGCGCTGCGACACTCGATGAGGCCCTGGAGAAGCACGAGAAGGCGATCTGGGGATACCTCGCCGCTGCGACGAACTTCGTCCCGGAACGCATCGTGCTCCGCATCGGCGGGGAGCATCGTACCTCCCACGCCCCGGACAAGGCCTTCACCGCAGCCTGACCGCTCCGGACAGGCCGCCCTTCTCGGAGTCCTCTCACTGTCCTCTTTCGCTGCGCGGTCTCAGCCGCGGGCCTTGTGAAGCTGCCCCCCTGGCTGTCGGTCGGGTCGTTCTCTGCGCGCAGAAAACAGCGCGCAAGGCAACCAAAGGTCTGCCGCTGGAAGGGTATGGGAGCCAGTCGTCCGAAGCGCCCAGCCTTGCGAGAAAGCCTACTCAGCCGAAGGGGCGCGGTTCCGGGCGGACATGGCCCGCTGCACCGCAGCGACCAGGCCCTGGAGAGTAAAGGGCTTGTGCAGGAAGTTCACGCCCCTCGGCAGCCTGCCCTCCCGGGCGACCACCTCGCTGCTGTAGCCGGACATGTACAGCACGCGCACCTCAGGCCAGATCTCGGCGTGCATGACATCGGCCATTCTCTTGCCGGTCATGTCAGGCATGATCAGGTCGGTCAGCACCAGGTCGGCCGGCTCGGGCCGCGATCGGGCAAGCTCCAGCGCCTCGGCCGGGCCTTCGGCGTCGATGACCTCGTAGCCGTGCGAGGTCAGGATGTCGACGGCCACCTCGCGGACATCGGGGTTGTCCTCGACAACCAGGATCGTACGCCCTTCGGAGCGGATTTCGTCGGTTTCGGGCTTCGCCGGTGCGGGCCTGTACTGGCCTGGGACCACCGGCAGGAGAATCTCAAAGGTCGATCCCTTTCCGAGGGCACTTCGCAGGCGGATGTCACCCCCGTGCTGTTTGGTAATGCCGTACACCGTCGCCAAGCCCAATCCCGGGCCCTGCCCGACCTGTCGGGTGGTGTAAAACGGTTCGAACACGTGCCGCTGGACTTCCTCGCTCATCCCGCAGCCGGTGTCGCTGACGCGGATCACCACGTGCGGGCCGGGCGAAAGCGCCGACAGGTCCCCCACCTGCTCGCGGGTGAGATTCACCGACGCGGTCTCCACGCGCAGCGTCCCGCCGTCGGGCATCGCCTGGACGGCGTTTACGCACAGGTTGGTCACCGCCTGCTCCAGCTTGGCCGCATCGGCAAGAACCATGCCCAGGCCCGGCTGGCAGTCGATTTTGACCTCGACCTTCTGGCTGGCGATGCACTGCAGGAGGCGATGGAGGTTCGAGAGCAATCCGTTGACGTCGACTTCCTTCATCTCCAGCAGTTGTTTGCGGCTGAAGGCCAGGAGCTGTTGGGTCAGCCCGGCAGCGTGCTGGGCCGATCGCGCAATGCTGTCGATCGCGCCCTGCAGGTCCGCCGGTAGTCCGGGATATCCCTGGGCGAGCTCCGCCTTGGCGCAGATGACCGTCAGGAGGTTGTTGAAGTCGTGAGCAACCCCGCCGGCAAGCCGGCCGATTGCTTCCATCTTCTGCTCGTCGCTTTCGCGAAGCTGGGTCTGGGCGCTGGCGAGGCGCTCGTCCCGCCTGCGGGCGAAGATGTCCCAGGTCTGGATCGCCCGACGGGCAACGTTGGGCAGTTCCTGGAAGCTCTCGACGGATTTGGGCAGGTAATCCAGCGCCCCCGAACGCATCACCTCCGCGGCCAGACGTTCGTCGCCCGAGCCGGTGAGCACGATGACCGGATACCGCGCCGATTCGCGATCGCCCGGCAGCAGTTCGCGCCCCCGCCCGTCCGGCAGGTGCCAGTCGGCAATGACCAGTTCGGGCGTGCTGCGCGAGAGATAGTCCCGGGCATCGGCGACGGTACGAACAACGCGAACGAACTCTCCCAGGCCCGCCTCGGCAAAGCTGTCGATAATCAACTCGGCGTGGTCGGGATCGTCTTCGACCAACAGGATGCAGTTGTCTTGCGGCTTCATCGGATACCCCCGTACCGCGACCCGTCCGCATGGATGACAGGACGGAATGCTTCCCCGCCGCATGGCGGCGGCCTGTCCCATACTAGCCCGTCCCGTCGGAGGGCTCAAATACGCCCAGCATCGGCAATCGCATCCACACGGTAGTGCCTTCCCCCCGACCGGCCGAGTCAACCCACGCATCGCCGCCGTGGGCACGAACCAGCTTGCGAACCAGCGACAAACCCACCCCCACGCCGCCGGCGCCGGGGTCCAGTTGCGAGAACAACTCAAAAACGGTATGGCGGTGCTCTGGCTCAATGCCGATGCCGTGGTCCCGCACGAACAGCAAGGCCTGGTCGTCGTCCCCGGGCTTCCAGCCGATCTCGATCTGCGGGTGCTTCTGGCAGCCGGAGAACTTCAGCGCATTCTCGATGAGGTTCTGGAACACCTCCCGAAGGCAGAGACGGTCGCCGAAGACCTCCGGCATCGACGGGGCAACGGAGATCCTGGCCTGGCGCTTCTGGATCGGCCCGGCAAGCAGTTCCAGCACCTCCTGCACCGTCTGGCCGAGGTCCACGCGCTCGACCGGGTTCGCACGCTGTCCGCTCCGCGAAAGTCGCAGCAGCCCGGCCAGCAGATCCTGCATCTTCTCCGCGGCCCCGGCGATGCGATCCGCCCGGCGGTCGATTTCGCCGGTCTTGCCGCGCTTGATCTCCCGACGAAGGCGGCCGAGGTGTCCCTGGATCGTCACCAGCGGCCCGCGGAGGTCGTGGGATACCACCGACGTGAACCGCTCCATCTCGTGGTTCTTCGATTCCAGCTCGTCGATCAGGTGCCGCTGACACGCCTCGGCTGCGATCCGGTCGGAGATGTCGCGAAGGAACACCACCACCAGCTCCCTGCCCTGCCAGTGGAACTCAGCCGTGTGGGCTTCCAGCACCCGGTCGGACCGTCCGGAGCAGACGACGTCGAACTCCCACCGGCTTCCCGCCACGGCCGGTATGCCCAGCACCGCGCCCTTCAGATCGCCCGGGCGCAGGTTCCACAGCGACGCCGCCGCCGGGTTCGCCAGCAGGATCACACCCTCCTGATCCAACAGCAGAACCCCGTCGGGACCCAGCTCAAAAAGTTCATCGAGGGTGGGAATCGACCGTTCGGGGGGGGATTCTCGACTGGCAAGTTTGGCGCGCAGCAGCCGGTTCTCTCGCTCCAGGCGGCGCACGCGCTGGGGCAGGCTTTCTGTCCTGTCTGACATAACATCCTGTTTCATCTGTTTTTCCCCTGAATCGCCGGGCAACTTCCGGCCAGAATGCCCGGGTGACTGCTTTCACATCGGAGCGGGAGACGGCAACATTGAGGCCCGTTGCGGAACATCCGGCCTCAACCTTCGCGCCCGCAGGACGCCCCATTCGCTCCCCGTCGAAAGATTTCGTGATTTTCACGGACAGTCCTTCGGCGTTGCGGTATCCTTCCGGAATCATCTTCCCGTCGCCCCCGCAGGGCGAGAGCACCGTTCACGATCAACCAAGGAGACAAACGGATGTCCGCAGCGACCGGATACGACGACACGCCGGTAATCCCCGGCTCGCAGTACAAGGTTCACGACAGCGCCAGGCCCCAGCCCCGGGTCATCACCCCACCCACCGAGAGCAACCAGCAGAGCCCCGGCGATCCCCCCTCCGACGCGGTGGTCCTGTTCGACGGCTCGGACCTCTCCGGCTGGATCGGCAAGGACGGCGGGCCCGCCCAGTGGACCGTCGAGAACGGCTACATGGAGGTGGTCCCCAAGACCGGTGACATCTCCAGCAAGGAGCAGTTCGGCGACTGCCAGCTGCACGTGGAATGGGCTGCCCCCGCCGAGGTCAAGGGCGACAGCCAGGGACGCGGAAACAGCGGCGTGTTCCTGATGGGCCTCTACGAAATCCAGGTCCTCGACTGCTACGACAACCCCACCTACGCCGACGGCACGACCGGCGCGATCTACGGACAGTACCCTCCGCTGGTCAACGCCTCCCGCAAGCCAGGCCAGTGGCAGACATTCGACATCGTCTTCATCGCCCCGAAGTTCGACGGCGAAGACCTCGTCAGCCCGGCGCGGGCGACGGTGATGTTCAACGGCATCGTCGTCCAGCACGACCAGGAAATCCAGGGCCCGACCGTCCATCGCAAGCTGGCCGAGTACAAGCTCCACCCCGAGACCGGGCCCCTGAAGCTCCAGGACCACGGCGACCTCGTGCGGTTCCGGAACATCTGGTACCGGCCTCTGACCGCCCACGACCAGAGCTGACCCGGACGAGCGATCCTGAGTTCCATTGCGGGCCCGCATCCCCCGGCGGGCCCGCTTTCATGCACTCCTGAACGCAAGCACCTGCTTAAAAGAGACTTACATAGATTCTTGCCGCGCATAGGGGAGAATCCATGAATCCGCACCGGAGAATCCCTGATTCTCGCGCCGGCCGGATCGCTCTCTCAACCTCCTGTACAACAGCAGATTACAGCCTCTGACACGCATCTCCTGACAATCGGGATGCGCAAATCTTTACAGGCCTCTGAGCAGGCATCCTAAGACCTTTTTTTGCCAAGGTTTCTGTTCTACATCCTCACCGGACGCACCCGGGCCCCCGCTCCCTCAGGAGACGGCCTCCCCCCTGTAATCACTGGACTTATGGCAAGAAGGAGCGACGAGCCCACCCTCCAGAGGCCGCCCGTGCCGGCAACAGTGGCGAATCGCACGGAAAGCATCCTAATTTGCCGATGGAGTCAGGGCGTCAGGGAGCGGCGCCCGAGAGAACGCAGACCCATGGCAGGGAAGGGAGGAGTGAGATGACATACAGAACCGCAATGGCACGCAGTGCACGCCGCAGGGGCATCGCCTACGTCTGGGCACTGCTGTTCCTGATGATCGTGGGCAGCCTCGCTGCGACGGTCCTCAGCACCGTCGATCTGACTGTCCAGAAGGCGCGAAATACGATCGAGGTTTCCGAGGCCCGCATGGCTGCGGAAAGCGGACTGTCCTACATCCGCCACAACATGCGATACATGGCCGTCCCGGGCGATACGACCACCGACACGATGCTCTCGGAGATGCAGAAGATCCTCGATCCCAAGCTTCGGGCCGCGACCTCCGACGCCAACGGAGCCTACCTCTCGGGTGGAAAGCTCATGGTCCCCGAGATCCAGTTGGCTCACGGGTCGTTCACCGGGGAATTCACGACCACCTCCGGCGGTTGCCTGCTGACGGTCGAGGGTTCCAGCGCCTCGGGGGCCGTGTCCCGGCGTGTGACCATCGAGTTCACTCTGGAAGATCAGCGATCGGCGATTTTCGATTACACCATCGCCTCCAAGGGACACATCAACCTCGACTCCAGCGCCAAGATCTACGGCTCGATCAGCCAGGACGACGCCGACATCCTGTCGGTTCGGGGCGATCCGCCCGCGATCACCATCGGTGGGTCGGCCGATCTTGGCGGCGAGGCCTATGTCAGCGGAGACGACCCCAACGACGGGTACATCTCCTACAAGGGCGGCGGGTTCACCGTGGCGACGATCAAGGGCAGCTCGGCCGTTGCGAGCGCAGGCGTGCTGCACTACGACACCCCGCCCCCGCCGTTTCCCGAGGTCAACACGGCGATGTTCGAAAGCTACGTCTCGGTACCCGATGATCTTGATGATCTGGAAAGCAAGACAACGCTCACGAATGTGAGGATCCCGGCGAACACCAACCCGGACTTCTCCAGCAACGTCACACTCAAGGGCGTCATCTACGTCGAGTATCCCAACGACATCAAGTTCTCCGGCGGAGCTTCCGTCGAAGGCGTGATCGTCACCGGCGAGCCCGAGGACCCCAACACCGCCCCGGACTACGAAGCGGCGAAGCTGACCTTCACGGGCAACTTCTCCCTGCCCGGGATCAAGGCCCTGGAGAGCTCCGACCCGGAGCTGTATCAGCAGCTCAAGCAGTTCGACGGATCGGTACTTCTGGCGCCCAACTTCTCGGTCGAGATGACCGGCAGCTCCGAAGCGGTCAACGGCGTGATCGCAGCCGACAAGTTCTACTTCACCGGCTCGACCGACATCATGGGCGACGCCGCCCCGCTGACCGGAACGATCATCGGCCTGAAGGACGAGGAGATGTACGTCAGCGGAAGCACGGACATCCGCATGTCGCCGATGCCGGCCGACATGCTGCCCCCCGGCTTCGATCACAGCAAGGCGGTGAATGTCAGCGCGGGCAGCTACCAGGAACTGAAGGACTGATGGGAGGGTGGTCCCCTGGGCTCGCTGCTACAGCGAGTCCAGGGGAGTCAGACCTTCGCGGACGGCGTATTTCGTCAGGCCCGCCACGCTGTGAATGTCGAGCTTCTTCATCAGGCTGTAGCGATGGGTCTCCACCGTCTTGGGCGTCACGTGTAATACCGCAGCCATCTCCTTGGTGGTCTTCCCCTCGGCCAGCAGTTGCAGCACCTGTCGCTCCCGCTCGGACAGCGGGGTATCCTCCCTGGGCGCCTGCTCTCCGGCGGTCTCTTTCAGCAGGTCGTTCACCACGGTTCCGGCGATCTCGGGCGAGAGGTAGGTCTTGCCTTCGCTGACGGCCCGGACGGCTTCGACGAGTTCCTCGGCGTGACAGGTCTTGACGATGTATCCGGTCGCCCCGGCGCGGAGCATTTCCTTGACGATCCGCGAGGCGGGGTGCATCGACAGGCCCAGCACGCGGGTTTGCGGGTGGTCCCGCACGATCTGGCGGGTGGCTTCCACGCCGTTGAGTTCCGGCATCGAGACGTCCATGATCGCTACGTCGGGCTGGTGCTCGGCGACCTGCTCGACCGCCTCCCGACCGTTGGAGGCTTCGGCTACCACGTGCATGTCAGCCCGGCGGGAAAGCAACCCACGGAACCCGTCGCGGACAATTTCGTGATCGTCGGCCAGGAGGATGGTGATTTCCATTTCAGGCCTCCCTCCCGGCTGGCTGATCGGCCAGTGGCAGCGTCAGCGTTATCGCGGTCCCCCGCCCCGGGGCGGTGGTCACGTCCATCGTGCCGCCCAACTGCCTGAACCGCTCGCGCAGCCCGAACAGGCCGAACCCGCCGGTCTGCCCCGGACGCGGCGTCCGCCACCGGCCGTCGAAACCCCGGCCGTTGTCGGAGACCGTCACGGTCACGCTGTCGGACCCTTCTTCCAGGCGGATCTTCACCTCCGTGGCGGCGGCGTGTTTCTCGATGTTGGTCAGCGCCTCGCGTACGGCGCGGAACATCAGCCCGCGGAACTCGGGCGGCAGCGCGGGCAGGCTGTCATCGGCCTGTACCCGGCAGCGGATCCCGGCGCGCTGGCTGAACTGCTCGGACAGCCATTCCACCGCGGCTTCGAGCCCCACGTCGTAGAGCATCGGTGGGCAGAGTTCGAACGTCAGCGACCAGATGTCCTTCGCGGCGAGGTTCAGCACCTCGCTCAATCGTTCGGCGGTTTCGCGGCTGCCGGGGTCGGTGCTGCTTTCGACCAATTGAGAGGCCATCATCTTGCCCGCCACGATCGACTGGCCGATCCGATCGTGCAGTTCGCTGGAGATCGCCCGCCGCTGGCGTTCTTCGGCCAGGGACAGCTCGGTAGCCAGTTTTCGCAGTTGGTGCTGGTAATCCACGAGCCCCTGGCGTGTCTGTTCGAGCTGGTCGAGCATGGAATCGAACTCGCCGGCGAGATCGCCGATTTCGTCGTTGCGGTCCATGCGGAGCCTTTGCGACGGATCGCCGCTGGCGGCGACCTGCGAAGCGTGACCTTTCAGGCGAAGCAGCGGCGCGATGACCGTCCATCGCAGCACGAGCATCAGCAGGATCACGAACGCTCCGGTGGACAGAACCAGCAGGATACGCACCGCGTGGATCGACGCCACGCCGTGGGGAACGATCTCCCGAGGCATCCGGGCACGCACGAGCATCGCGGGCCGGCCGGCGATATCCTGCAGCAAATCACAGCCGGACAGCGTGGCCCGGCCGTCGTCAACGATCGCCGGCTTGCCCGTCTGTTGCACCCGGGCGGGAACGTGCTCCAGAACCGCCGGCAGCTCGTCGCTGTCGAGGTCCCAGATCGCCAGCTCGACTTTTGTCAGCCTTCCCAGGCGGCGGATCTGCTCGGCTGTCAGGAAGTAACCCATGACCATCAGCCCGCGCGACGGTCCTTCGTTGGAACTTGTCAGGATCGGATGGGCCGAGACGACCATCACTCCCCGGGAGGTCCGCCACAGGCCGGACCGGACCGCCGTTGCGTGGGCGGTCTCCCGCCAGAGTAAGTGGTCGTCGCCCAGGCGGGGGGGCAGTTCCTGCAGCGAAGCGGGGTGTGAATTCTGGAGGTCGTAGACGCCCCCGCCGACCCGCCGGCCGGTGCGGTCGTAGACGGCGAGCACGTCCAGTTCGTTGTCCACGTACGATTCGGCACAGAGATTGGACTGAACGTAGTCATCTGTGGGTTCCTGCGCGAAGGCGTAGGTATCGTCCCAGGCGGCCCAGTCGTGGCAGAGTGTTTCGAGGCTTTCGATGCGGGCTCCGATGGCGGCGGTGCATCGGTCGACGTCCCGCCGGACCTGCGCCTCCTCCAGCCGCTCGAAGCTGGGCAGGATGATCAGGGACTGGGTGGCCAGGTCGATGGCGATGAATAGCCCGACGCATGCCAGCAGGCAGATCAGGATCTTCGGACGCAGTTTCATGGGGGTGGTGTTCTCGCGTTGCCTGCCGCCCGGGCGGCAGGATACATTCCTATCGGACGCCCGCGAGGCACACTTGTGCGCGGGGTGAAATCCCGACCGGCTGCGATGGCCTCTGCGTCGGGCAATGACCCCCGCCGCTGAAACAAAATGCCAGATTCGCACGCCCGGTCGATCTCGCCTCTTGGCGCCGGTCTTCGCGATCGGCCGGGCACGGCCGGGCACAGCCGGCAACGGCCGGCCATGGCTGGCAAGCACCGGCCACAGGCGGCATCGGCCGGGCAGCTGCGGCAAGAAACGGCAGGATCCGGCAAGATCCGGCAAGGCGCCTTGCCCTTGTCCCCCTGCCCGCCGGGGGGTATCCTTGAGTCGGAAATCAGATACCCAATCAGGAACGCCATGAGCAATGTGAAACTCCAAGTCGCGCTGGACTTCGTCGATCTCGATCGCGCCCTGGCCGTCGCCGGACAGGTCGTTCCGTCGGGTGCGGACATCCTCGAAGCCGGCACGCCGCTGATCAAAAGCGAAGGCCTCGACGCCGTCCGTGCCCTGCGCGACCGCTTCCCCGACGTCCCCATCGTCGCGGACATGAAAACCATGGACGCCGGCAAGATCGAAGCCGAGTCAGCCGCCAAGGCCGGCGCGTCGATCTTCACCGTCCTGGGCTCCGCCACCGAAGCCACCCTCGCCGAGTGCGTCGAGACCGGGCGGCAGTACGGCATCGCCGTCGCTGTCGATCTGCTGGGCGTGGCCGATCCCGCCGTCTTCGCCGACCAAGCCGAGAAGCTCGGGGTCGACTGGCTGGACGTCCACTGCGCCATCGACGCCCAGATGCGCGGCGAAGACCCCCTCGCCCTGCTCCGAGACCTGCGCGAGCGAACCGACCTGACGCTCGCGGTGGCCGGGGGAATCAATTCCGAAACCGCCGCCGATGCCGCCCGTGCCGGTGCCGACGTCGTGATCGTCGGCGGAGCCATCACCAAGGCCGTCGACCCCGCCGCCGCAACCGCCGCGATCCGCAAGGCCCTGGACACCGGACAGGCCGTCGCGTCCGAACACTTCAAACGCACCAAGGCCGAAACGCTCCGCGAGCTGCTGGCCACGGTGCGCTCGTCGAACCTCTCAGACGGCGCCCACCGTCAGCCCTGCCTTGCGGGCCTGCAGCAACTGGTAGCCGGCTCGTCGTGCTGCGGACCGGCCGTCACCGTCCGAACACTCCCGGGCGACTGGGCCAAGCCCGTCGAGGCCATCGACGTCGCCAAACCGGGCGACGTGATCGTCATCGACGCAGCCGGCCGGCCTCCGGCGATCTGGGGAGAACTGGCCACCGAAAGCGCCAAGAACAAGGGCATCGCCGGCCTGATCGTCTGCGGCGCCGTCCGCGACACCGCCGACATCCGCAGGCTGGAGTTCCCCGTCTGGTCGACGCTGGTGACCTCCCACGCGGGCGACCCCCACGGACTTGGCGAAATCAACCAGCCCATCGTCATCAGCAACCAGCGGATCGCCCCGGGCGACTGGATCGTCGCCGACGACGACGGCGTGATGGTGCTCCCCGCCGCCAAGGCGGTGGAAATGGCCAATCGGGGCGCCGACGTCCTGGAAGCCGAAAACCGCATCCGCCAGGAGATCCGCGACCAGTCCAGCACGCTGGCGAAGGTCGTCAACCTCCAGCGATGGGAAAAGAAAGGAGCCGGCGGTGCTGTCGGATAGGGAAGCATTCCAGGCAGCCGGCGAAGGCCTGCTGCGCCGCATCGAGGACGTGATGTCCCGCGTGGACTGGGGCCAGTTCCTGGACCTGGCGAACCTGATCCCCCGAACCGCCGCTCCGTGTCGCACGTTCGTCACCGGGGCCGGACGCTCGGGGCTGGTCGCCCGCAGCTTCGGCATGCGACTCATGCACGCCGGCCTGCAGGCGTACATCCCGGGGGAAACAATCACCCCCGCCGCCCGCAAAGGCGACCTGCTGGTAGCCATCAGTTGCACCGGCCAGACCGGGTATACCGACTACCTCACCGACCGCGCCAAAGCCCTCGGCGCGAAGGTCGCTGTCATCACCGCCGACGCGGTCTCTCCGCTGACCGAACACGCCGACCTGGTCGTGCGGGTCCCCGCCACAGCCGAGGACATCGTCACACGGGCGGCCGTCTTCGAGCACACCACCAGCCTCTGTCTCGACGCGGTGTTCAACGTGCTCTCCGACCGCCTGAAGGTGGACGTGGCTGCCTACCAGAAACGGCACGCGAACCTCGAGTAGCCCCCACCCGGCCATCTTCTCTGCACTTGTCAAAGAGCATCGGTGCGCACCGTCGGCGCCCTCACCCTTTCCCCCCGCGCCCCCGCAGGCGCGCGCAGAGTGTTCCGATAGCCGAAGGCTTTGTGCGGCATCGGGTGAAGCCGCTTGGACTTGCAGAAAAAAGAGAATTCTGCG
>CAZXSK010000087.1:0-10701 GCA_964642855.1 uncultured Planctomycetaceae bacterium
AGAAACTTCTTCATTGTTTTTCCTCCTCAAGGAAAACACGGAACGTTGGTCGCCGCCTCACTGGCAGCGAACTCTTGAAATGATTGTCTTGTTACAGAACTGCAAATCGGTGAGTCATCGAAAGAAAACTGCATCAGAACCTTACATCAGTCCCTTCCCGCAGCACCTCCTTCCGTCCTTTGCATCCAACGGATGACGCGTACCGATCTGGAGGGTTCGCCCGGCTGGCTTCACGCCTCCCGCAACTACCCTCCATGTTATTCACATGTCTTCTTCTCGAAATCCAAAGCCAGATGTGCATTCTGGGGTCGGGTTTCCGCCGAGGCTCTCGGCTTCTGACCCGACGCCGTGTAGTGTAGCCGATCTCTGCGAAACCGTCAAGGGTCAATTGCCGCAAAAAGGGACGGGTTCCTAAGAAGACTTGGCATAACCGATCAGCCCCGGTAATCGTCACGCGGACCACCGCACCTGTTCCCCTGAAGAGTACGATTCATCAGGACTTCACGCAATCTCCGGCGAGCCTGGCAGGTCGGTCAGGATGCGGTGAAGAAAGAGGAGATCCTCCTGCCTCCTCCGTGGCGGGGAAAAGCGTTGCAGCCTTGCTCCCGGGTGACGCCGGCGTCGACGCTCTGCACAACGAACCTGCGGAGGCAGTTCGCCGGACGGACTTCTGTCAGAGGACACGGCCCTGGCGCCTGCGACCCAGCAGCGCGACGACACCGCCGATCGCCAGCAGGCTCAGCGTCGCCGGCTCGGGGACTACGCGGACCTCCATCTGCCTTCCGACCCCTCCGGAGTCCGGCGAGGGGGCGTGGAAGCTGTCCCCGAGGTCTGCGATGATCGCTGCATCGTCGGCAAAACGCGATACGTCCATCACCACCCCGAGGTCCGCGACGCCATGGAACCGGCCGAGCGCGTCGAACCACCCCATCTGCCGGTCGATGTCGTCGGTCAGGCCTCGGGGCAGATCGCTGAAGTCGGGGGTATCGGCCGTGAAGGCGCCGCTGTCGCTTCGCAGCGTGAAGCCCGCCATCGCCGTGCCCCCGGCGTCGAGAACGATCTGGCCGGTCTGCCGGTCGACGATCACCGTGGCAGCGCCAGGGGCCTCAGCCATCGCGCCGGTGAAGTTCCCGACGGCCGCATTGATGTCAGCGGTGTCGATGTCTCCATCGTGGTCTGCGTCGCCCAGGGAGCGTTTGGGGCTGGTCAGGTCGGGGCTGGCCCCGGTGAAGTTGGCGACGGCCTGGTTGATATCTGCCGTGTCGACGTCTCCGTCGGCATCGAGGTCGCCGATGCGACGCAGACCGATACGGAGTACCAGGTCTTCGACGGACGAACCGCCGCCGGGCTGCACGCCCGGTTCCTTGCTGAACGCATTGTCCAGGGTCCACCCGGCAGGGGGCATTCCCTCCGGAATTGTCGCCATCAGGGGATAGCCCTCCGGAAGATCCGACTCCGGGCCGGGGGGCTCGACAGGCACATGGTGCAGGCCATAGACGTGCCCGATCTCGTGGGCTGCCAGGTTCGCCACCACGTTAAGGGCCGTCTCGTAGGAGGCGTAGGAAACCCCAAGCTCCCCGCCCAGGATCTCGGAGAGGTTCTCGACGGAGACGGCCGTGGCGTTCTGGCCATCGGGGAACCCTCCGCTGGGCGTCTGCAGGCCCGAACCGACGTAAGGGGTATAGCCAAACCAGGTCAGCACCGTACTTTCGGTCCGGCCAAGAATGGCGTTGACCGAGCCCTCGCCCTCCGCCCGGCCTAAGACGAAATCGATATCGAGTTCCCGGCCGCTCTGGACGGGGATGGAATAGAACTTCTCCTGTACCTTGCGGAACACATCGGCCTGCAGTTGGGCTTCGGGAACCCCGGCGAACCCGCCATCGGTAACAAGGCGGCTGTCCGGGGAGGACAGAGGGTAAGGGAGAATGTGGACCACCGGGTCGCCGTTTGGGTCCTCCAGAAAACTCAGCGGCTCGGAGCCATCGAATACGTAGTCGATCCCGACCGTAACGGTCCCTGCCTGCAAGCCGCCGACCAACGGCCACACGCAAAGAAGCAAGCCCACGCAGAATGCCCTCCACTGCTTCGTGGCCTTTGTAGAGACGATAGGCTCCATCGTTTGACCTCCAACTCGCCTGAAACCACGCCAGACACAGCAACGGCTGCGAGGGGAGTTCGGTGTCGGCCTGTCGCTGTGGCGCCTGCCGACGGACGGACAGGTTCAGCCCCACGCCAACCCCATGGCCGCGGTGCATCCCGGGCCTGCCTCACTCGGAGACAGGCCCGGGGCACTTCCATGCATTCACGCTCGTTTGTAGAGCGTCACCTTGCTGCCGGACATTCCTTCTTTGCGGCGAATCCCTTCGATGGGGCTCAGAACCTGCGCCTGCGCTTCAGCAGGGCAGCCGCTCCACCGATTGCCAGCAGGCTGAGCGTTGCAGGTTCTGGGATGACCGAAATCTGCAGATCGCCGCCGCCACCGCCGGCATTCAACGACACCGCATAGATACCCGTCACGTCGGCAAGGTAGTCGGCGTCATCGAGACCGGCGGGAAGGATGTTGCCAATCTCGGCCACGCCCGGGAACTCCGAGAATGGCTGCGACCAGCCGATCTGGGTGGCGATGTTGTCGGTCAGGCCACTGGGCAGATCGCTGAAGTCGGTGTTGGTGGTGATGAACTCGCCGCCTGCGCTGAAGATGGTGAAGCCGCCCAGCACAGCGCCGTCGGCGTCGAGGATCACCGAGCCGTCCGTCCGGTCGATGATCAGGTTGGCGACACCGTCATCCTCGGCCATCGCACCGGTGAAATTGACGACTCCGCCGTTGATGTCAGCGGTATCGACGTCGCCGTCCAGGTCGAAATCGCCGTCGGACCAGACCTTTCCCGAACCGCCGGCGCCGGTGAAGTTGATGACCGCGGGGTTGATGTCCGCGGTGTCGACGTCCAGGTCGCCGTCGGCATCGCCATCGGCCAGTTGGACAAAACGGGCATTGCTCATGCCAGCCGAGACGTTCTTGTCGACGCTTCCGCTGGCAGCACCGTCATCGTTGGCATTGCTGTACAACTCGACGCTCAGGGTATCGCCGATCGCCAGCGGTGACGACAGGCTGAAGATGCCCGAGTTCACGCCGAGGGCTTCAGGTCCGTCCTGGGCGTTGCCGGTCGTTGTGAACCCGGTGAAGTCGAGCACGTTATTGCCTGCATTGATGTTCTCGGTGGCGGCCAGGTCGCTGGCGACGTACCACTTGTCGCTGGAGGCCAGTACCGAACCGTTCTGCAGGCCTTGGACCTGGTAGCCCGAAGCACGACCGGCAACACGGTGAACAATGGCCTTCAGATCGGCTACGACCACGTAGGGATTGCCGTTCTCGGCATCGATATCAGCCTGGGTGACGGTGTGATTGATGCGGATCCGTTCGAACTCACCGGTTCCGCCGGTATAGGCACCAGCCCATGCGATGCCGGCATCATCACCTGCTGTTGCGGTGATGGCTCCCTGCACCACGCCGGAGAGATCCTCGAAGCCGATGAAGCCCTGGTTGGTGGCGAACCACTCATCATCCGGGCCGCTGTCGAGATTGTCGCGGAAGCCGGTACCGCCACCATCCACCTGCTGCTCGACAAGGACATTGCCCGACGTCAGCTGGTAGGTGGTCGGCTCAAGCCCCGAGACACCGTTGGCCTCCACAGCGGGTTCGATGTCGGCGAGGTCTTCGTCGACCAGGTAGTTGTACTGACCCATTGCGGTCGTTGCCAAAGCAGCTACTACTAGAATCGCAAGAAGCTTTTTCATGGTTCTTTCTCCTCCTCAAGGGAAAGTGTGTCTTTGCCGCCCGAGACGGCGGCGTTGATGAAACTGATTCTCCTGCGTCGTGAGCAATCTCCTGTTGCGCTTGCTTTTTCGCCGCACCTCCTTCCTCCCGGCTTAGCGCACGCGACGAACGCTCCGACATATCGCCCACAGGGAATCCGTTCCCGGGCGCATACCTTCAGCGCCCGCCTCGGCAGAGAAAAGAAAATGAGCATTACAGAGGAGAAAAAGTCCAACAACTACAGAGCAAAAAGAAATGTTCTCCGTTTTTGGGGCCACGGTTTTGGCCCCTTGAGCACCCTAAGTATAGAGCCATGGAACCGCTCAACCAAACCGGAGTCGACCTGTCCTTCACATTTCCTTCACGCTCCGGAAACGGGATGGGTCCTTTGTCATTTGCGGATCAGCCATTGCGCTGAATCTGTAGGTTGGCGGGCATGCGCAAAAAAAGCCCGCCGACCTGGGTCGACGGGCTGATTGATCGTTCATGGTTGTTGTCTCTGCCCGGCGGCGTGGGTTGCCCCAGCCGATGGCAGATGTCCGCTCAGCGGCGACGACGCACGAGGGCAGCAACGCCACCGATCGCCAGCAGGCTCAGCGTAGCCGGTTCGGGAATGGCGCTGCCCTGCTTCTGGATACTCTGCTCGTCGCCGGTACCGTTGGCCAGAACGAAGTCGCCCGACCACGAACTGCCCGCCGGGACGATGATCTGTGCGAACTCGATGGACTCGGGCAGGCCCCCCAAGAACTGGGTGCCCTTGAGCTCCGTGCCGAAGCCCGGGCCAAATCCAGCAGGGTCCTTGTCTTCGTTTACGTCAAACAGGAGCTCGCCAATCTGGTCGGGGACGCGGTAGATGTGGCTGTCGGTGTCCTGGAGCGGGTCAAAGGTCGGGTCAATGTTGATGGTTGGGGAAAAGCCATCAAAGCCATCCGAACCCCACAGCTGGGCGAGCTGGCCGGTGAAGTTCGAAGTCACCACGCCCAGGCCCGAAGCGTTCGGATCGGTGGGATCATCCGATTCCACGACCGCCGCGGTGAACACGATCTTCGTGAGATCGGCGTCGAGGTCGCTGTTGTAGCCGAGGTACTCCTGGGTGTAGGTCACATCCAGGGTGGCGGCCTGCAGGCCGGATACGATCGCAAGCACAGTGAGCAAGGCGGCAAGCTTCTTCATCGGTGTCTCCTCCGGATCCCCGGCGGCGAGCCCGCGGGTGTCCTCTCTTGTTGTATTCCCCCTGCACCAATCAAGCGATACGTCGAAACAGACGAACCGCGTTGGCGTCAGGAAGCGCTCCTCCCGGGAGCTGGCCAAATCACGTTACACGAGCAAATGAGCATTCAGCGCTGCCAGGTTGGATCCCCAACCCCGCAGCCTACGATCAGTATATCTCGGATCCGGACGGTGTCAAGGACGGTTTGCCTCGCCCGGGTGGATTCCCTCTCAAAGAACCCCGCCGCGGCGGGCAGATCAGCAGCGCCGCCGACGGGCTGCCAGCAACCCCCCGCCGATCGCCAGGAGGGATACCGTCATCGGCTCGGGCACGGTGATTGCGTATTCATCGCCCCACCCATTGCTTACAGTCGCTGTATCGCTCTCCGTACCCGAAACGGACCATTCGCTGCCGGTGGGCACAATGATCTGTGCGAACGGAACCTGCTGGTCGATCACTCCCGCAGTCAGCCCGAAGGCCCCGCTGAGATACGTCCCCGTTCCGCCGCCGACGTCGCCGGGAGATTTGTCTTCCTCCTGAACCGTCACAAGCAGATCGGCCGGGTCGAACAGGAAGTGGCTGTCGGTATCCTGCAACGGCGTGACCGAAGGCGAGATGATCGGCGTAGGCTGGGGCGTTCCCCAGTTGTCGCCCCAGTACTGCAGGAACTGTCCGTGGAAGCGGACATCGAAGCTGGTGGGGTAGTCCCGCGAATCCGTCGACGGGCCATCGTGCGACGCCGTCAGGACGATCTTCGTGTACCCGTTGCCCAGATCGGTTTCCTGGGTCGACACCGAAAGGACTCCCGCCTGACAGGCGGCCACTGCGCACAGGAGCGTAAGAAGGACGAATGCTGTTCTCATGACGTTCTCCGGATTTGTCGAAGGCGGAACGCCTGGCGTGTGCCCACAGGCGCTTCCGACGACGACCCTCGCTGTTGGGATCTGGTTGCAGCCGCGGGCGTGGCTCTACGCCCGGCAGGCTCTGTGACTGCAGCTGCCGCGTCATGGGCCCAGCCACCTGCAATGCCACCACAGGCCAGCCAGCTCGTGACGCATAACGCAACAATGCGAGTATATCCCGGGATCCGGATCTGTCAAGAACGCGTACGGTTAAGACTGACCCAGACAGTCGGGTCATGCGCCCATCCATCGCAGGTCAGCCGCATCGGCGTCCCGCGCCCGATCCTGGGGGATTCCTTGCACCCCCGCGACCGGCCGGGCTATCATCCCCCCGTCGCGTCGGGCGGGCCCGATCGGTCGCACGCGGCGCCGCAAACCCCCTTCGCCGGGAGCAACAACCATGAACCGAACCATCCTGTCGGCCGTGATCCCCGCCCTGCTGGTGTGCCTCGGAGCCCTCGCGTCGGGCTGCCACGACAAGCAAGACGATGCCGACGTGCCCACCATCCGCGTCGGATACGTAGGCCACGATCACCAGCTCGCGCTGTACCTGGCCGCGTCGGAGTCGGCAAGCTTCGCCGGTCCATTCGGCCTGGAGATGCGGCAGCGCAAGGAACGGGAGGTCTATGACCTCGTCGAGAACGGCAGGATCCTCGCCACGCTGCAGTTGGTCAAGGTCGGCGGTGCGTCCAACATGCCCGCAGCCATGGACCGCGGAGAGATCGCCATCGGCCTGGGCGGGGTGGCCCCGGTGGCGAAGTTCGTCGACCGCGGCAGCGAGTTCCGCATCATCTGTCCCCTGCAAACCGAGGGCGACCAGCTGGTCATGCGGAGCGACTCGCCGATCGACACGTGGGCGGGGTTCGTCAACCATGCCCGCACCGCGAGCCGGCCGCTGCGCATCGGGTACAAGGGCCCGGTCGCCGTGGCGAAGCTGGTGTTCATGAAGGCCCTCCAGGCCGAGGGAATCGCCTGCTCACACGACCCGGCCGACGAATCGGCGAAGGTGATCCTGGTCCACATGGTCCGCGGGCCCAACGCCATTCCCATGCTCGCCAGCGACGACGCACCGATTGACGGGTTCGTGATGAACCAGCCCGTCTCGGCCAAGGCCCAGCAGATGGGCATCGGCAAGGTCGTCGCCCAGCTTCGGGACCTCCCGCCGGAGGGCGCCTGGCGGAACCATCCCTGCTGCTGCGTCGCGGCGACTGCCGACGTGCTGGAGCAGCACCCCAAGCCGGTCCGTGCCCTGCTGAAACTGATCATCCTCGCCACACGAGAACTGCAGCAAGACCCCGAAACCGCCGCCCGGGTCTCCACCGAGTGGACGGGCAGCCCGCCGGAGGTCGAGCGGCGGTCGATCCCGACGATCACCTACGTGGGCGAATTCAGCGACGAATGGATCGAAAACCTCGCCACCTACTACGAGATGATGCAGGACGTCGGCGCGTTCAAGGGACGCTACAAAGACTCCAGCCCCGCCGATATCGTCAGCCACGTCGTAGACCGGACACTCTGCGACCAGGCCGCCGAGCAACTCTCCCGCCACCCCCAAGCCACGGAGTAGTTGCAGGACCATGACGCGTGCGCGCGACATTCTCGGGCGGCTGGCGCTGGGAGCGATTCTCCCCGCTGCCCTGGTCATCGTCTGGCATGTCGCCTCCACGCGCAGCGCGGTGGTTCCCGGCATCGGCGAAACGCTGGGGGTCTTCGCCAACGCCTTCCGCCGGCCCGACGACCTGGACGCCACCTCCCTGGCCTCGAGCCTGGCGATCAGCCTGCTGCGCGTCACCTGCGGGTTCATCCTGGCCGTGGCGACGGGCCTGCCGCTCGGGGTGCTCCTCGGGGCAAGCAGGACCGCCCGGCGGATCGTCTCGCCAACTCTTTCCGCTGCGGTCGTTATCAGCCCCATCGCCTGGGTACCGGTGGCGATCATCGCGTTCGGGCTCTCCTCCCCGGCCACTATTGCCTTCGGGCGCGACCACTGGCAGCACGGGCTTCTCGACCAGCTCCGCTTCGCGATCGTGGCGGTGATCTGGTACGGGGCGTTCTTCCCGATCGTCATCAACACCGCGGCCGGCGTGGCCGGGGTGCGGACGAGCCACGTCGAAGCCGTCCGCGTGCTGGGCGGAACCCGCCGCGACGTGCTGTGGAAGGTTGTCCTGCCCTCGGCCGCTCCACAGATGGTCACGGGTCTGCGCCTGGGCGTGGGCATCGGCTGGCGGGTGATCATCGCCGCGGAAATCTTTCCCGGCACCCGAAGCGGCATCGGGTACATGATCGCCGTGGCCGGACAGATGGCCGAGTATCGCTACGTGTTCGCCAACATCCTGCTGATCGGTGCGATCGGCCTGTCGCTCGACGCCGCCCTGCGTGTGCTCGACCGCCGCGTATGCTCCTGGCAGAGGGCCCAGCGATGACCGTCTCCTGCGAGAGAAACGAATCGTGCGTGTGCTTCCACGATGTGAACCGCCTCTTTGTCGACGACCGCCGGGGCAGCGTAGCGGCCCTGACCGATATTACCCTCCGATGCGAACCGGGACGCCTGACCTGCGTGCTGGGTCCGTCCGGCTGCGGGAAGACCACACTGCTTCGCCTGGCCGCCGGGCTGGACTCCCCGACGACCGGCCGGGTGACCATCGCAGGCCGCCCGACCTGCCCCCCCCGACCGGAGATGCGCCTTGCGATGGTCAGCCAGGAAGGTGACCTCCTGCCCTGGATGAACATCCAGGACAACGTCGCGCTGGGCCTGGAGATCCGCGGCGTGGGGCGCAAGCACCGCCTGGCCCGCGCACGCAGAACACTCCGCCGGCTTCGCCTGCCCGACGACGTCGACCGCGCCCTGCCCCACCAGCTCTCCGGGGGCATGCGTCAGCGGGTCGCCCTGGCACGGGCGCTGTGCTCCCAGCCCGAGGTCCTCCTGATGGACGAACCGTTCGCCAGCCTCGACGAACCCACGCGCTACCACCTGCAGGATCTGCTGGTCGACGTCTGGCGATCGAGTCGGCGGACGATCCTGTTCGTCACCCACAGCCTGGAAGAGGCCGTCTACCTCGCCGACCGGATCGTTATTCTCGCCGGCGGGCGGATCCGGGGCGACATGCCCCTGGACCTTCCCCGCCCGCGAGACCGCATGGCCAAAGACTTCATCGGGCGGATGCTGGAGGTACGCGAGCTGTTCGCGCGGTCGGCGCTGGAGGGGCAGGCCAAGTAGGTCGTCTGGCGAGGCGCGTCCCTACCCCCGTCGGTCAGGCCGGGTCGGCGTTGCTTCGCCGGTCCAGCAGCCAGCAGAGCGCCACGCCCAGCTCGAACAGCAGCCACATCGGCACCGCCAGGGCCAGTTGCGTGAACGGATCGGGCGGGGTCGCCAGAGCAGCAAGAACCGCGATGGTCACGATCACGTGCCGGCGATAGTGGCGGAGACGTTTTCGGGTCAGCAGTCCCATGCGGTTGAGCACCACGATCGCCAGGGGCAACTGAAAGCAGAACCCGAAGATCACCATCATCGACGTCATGAACGAGATGTGGTTGTCCAGGCGGATCATGGTGTCGGTCCCGAGCCTGCGGTTGAAATACAGGAAAAACCGCAGCGCCGGTCGGACGAGGGCAAAGAGGAAAAACGACGCCCCGGCCAGGAACAACCCCGCGCTGAACGGCACGGCGATCGTGACCCATCGCCGCTCGCTTGGGTACAGCCCGGCCGCGATGAACATCCACAACTGGTAGAAAATCCAGGGCGACGCGAGCACCAGCCCCACGTACAGGGCGACCCGCAGATACACCCGGAAGCCCGATGAAATGCTCGTGACGATGATCGACCCACCAGCCTGGCCGCTGCCGACAAGTTGCAGGTAGGGCTCGGAAAGCAGCCGGACGATCGGCGTGCTCAGCAGCAACCCGACCACCATACCCGCCCCCAGCCCGGCCAGGGCGAGCAGGATCCGCCGGCGGAGCTCCTCGAGATGCTCGCCGAGGGTCATGCTCGGCCCGAGTGTGTCGGCGTTGGAGCGTTGTGTTGCGTCTTCACTGGCCATGGGCAGGTTCCTGTCGGTGACTTGAGATTATATCACGCCCCCGGGGTGGAGAAAGTCATCTCTCCGCGCCGCAATCAGTTGCCAGAGCTCTCCGTGCCCCGAACGCGGAAAAATCCCCCCCTCGCCCGAGCGTTGATTCAGATTCACCCCCGCCGGTCCGATAGGAGGTATCGGAGGGCCCGGGCGAGAAGCCCAAGGGGCCAAGCGAGGGTGCAAAACCATATAGGAAAGCATGTTACCATGATCCTTCGACAAGTTCAGGTTACCAAAGACGATCACACCTACGTCCTGCGTTACACGCCCGGCTGCGAAGACGACGTCGTGGAATACCTCGTCGCCAAGGCCGAGGACGACTCCTGCCGCCTGGACTGGCTGGACGCGGCAACCCTGAGCTTTCAGGTAACTCACCACGCCGCCTCAGACTGCAGCAAGGCCCTGAGCCCCTTCGATACGCTGTAGATCTCCGGGCGCTGCTGCCGATAGTGGCTAACGCGGGCCGGGTGCCGAAGATACCCCGCCCCCGAAGCCACCGATGAGCGCACCGGAATCCATCACGCAGTTTCTCGACTATCTCGACAGTGAACGGGGATTCTCCGCGCACACGATCAAGTCCTACGCCGCCGATCTGCTGCAGTTCTGCCGATTTCTTGCAGCCGACGGCCGCAGCGCCGACCTGTCCGCCGACGACCTGCCCGACCTTGACGATGCCGACCCGACAGCGCTGCAGGCTGCGATCGCCGC
>CAZXSK010000087.1:10801-12791 GCA_964642855.1 uncultured Planctomycetaceae bacterium
ACCTTCACCGGCCTGCGGGACCGCGCCATCCTCGAGACGATCTACTCAGCCGGGCTTCGTGTGTCCGAAGCCGTCGGGCTCAACGTCGAAGATCTCGACGAATTCGCCGAGGCCTTCCGCGTGCGAGGCAAGGGCAAAAAGGAGCGCCTCGTGCCCATCGGCGGGCCCGCGCTGGAGGCGATCTTCAAGTACTCCTACCGCCGCAGCCAGGTGTTCGGCCTGCCCGAGAAGGGGGCGCTGTTCCTCAACAAGCACGGCAAGCGGATCTCCGACCGCAGCGTCCGCAGGCGCCTCGACCGGTACCTGCTGCAGGCGGGCATCGATCCGTCGACCAGCCCGCACACCCTGCGACACAGCTTCGCCACCCACATGCTCAACGCCGGAGCCGACCTGCGAAGCGTCCAGGAACTGCTCGGCCACGAAAGCCTCTCCACTACGCAGATCTATACGCACCTGACCACCGCAGGCCTCAAGCGCGTCTACGACAAAGCTCACCCCCTGGCCGACAAGATCTGACAGAAGATATTTCCATTCCTTTGCTTACACGAAAGATCCGGCCGGGATCACCGTAGCCGGTCGCCCCTGCGAAGGAAATGCTCAAGTTTCCGCCCCTTCTTGCGATAATGTCCTGTGGAGGAAGCAAACGCTGCGCCTCGTCAGATGGGTCGGGCTCAGCATAGGCAAGCCGTCGCAACGGGTGATGGCTGCCCGGAGGGAGAACCATGAAAATCGAGCGATCGCAGATCGACCTGTCTGCAAGCCACTCCAGCGTGCAACGCACAACCGAGCAGCTGGACGTCCGCGCCTGGAAAGACAACCCAGTCGCTCCGGCGCCCGCGCTGCCCGGCGGGACGAGCACCCTGTCCGACCTGATCCACCCAGGCCTGCAAGGCCTGCTCACCGCGCCGGGAAAAAACCGCGACCTCGTCCAGCCGGGCGGATCGGTCGAGCAGTGGGTCAAGCAGATGAAATTCGCCGTCCGGGGTATGAACCTCGTCGGCGAAATCCAGAAGCAGCTCAACGCCCCCGAAGGCGTCAAGCCCAAGGCCGATGCCGAAGTCACACAGGCCGTCGAACTCGGCCCGCGCGAGAAGATGGAATTGCAGATCCTCCGCAGGCTGCTGGAGAAGTTCTTCGGCCGCAAGATCGACGTCGCCACGCCCGAGGACGCAGCCAAGTGCCCGCCGTCGGAGTCCTGTCCGCAGGCAACCGAGGCTTCGGCCGGCGAACAACCCGCCCAGCGACAGGGATGGGGACTCGCCGTCGACTACCGCCAGGAGCGATACGAGTCCGAAACGATGAACTTCCAGGCCTCGGGGGTGGTCCAGACCGCCGACGGCAGGGAAATCGATCTGCAGATCGACCTGAACATGTCGCGCGAATTCTACGAGTCCACCGAGGTTCATCTTCGAGCGGGGGACGCCCTCACCGACCCGCTGGTGATCAACTTCGACGGCACGGCCGCGGAGCTCGGCAACGAGAAGCTCCAGCTCGATATCGACCTCGACGGCAACGTCGACCAGGTTGCCTGGGTGGCTCCGGGCAGCGGTATGCTGGCGCTGGACCGCGACGGCAACGGAACCGTCACCGACGGCTCGGAGCTGTTCGGGCCCGCCAGCGGGAACGGATTCGCCGAACTCGCCGCACACGACGAGGACGGCAACGGATGGATCGATGAAGCCGATTCGGTCTTCGACCGCCTGCGCGTCTGGACGCGCGACGAAGACGGCCAGGAGAAGCTCCTCGCGCTGGGTCAGACCGGCATCGGGGCGATTTATCTCGGCCACGTGGCCAGCCCGTTCTCGATCAAGGACGAGCAGAACGAGTTGCAGGCTCAGGTCCGGGCGACCGGTCTGGTACTCTTCGAGAGCGGCCTGGCGGGAACCGTCCAGCAACTGGACCTGGCGCTGTAACCCGGGCCCGAACGAGCGGAGTTCGCCTCCGCCGACGCCCGGAGTGCAACCTGTTTCCCATCGAACCCACACCCGGC
>CAZXSK010000088.1:0-8184 GCA_964642855.1 uncultured Planctomycetaceae bacterium
GTCGTGGGCAGCCGACGTCCGGCACCCGCGGCCTTGGGCAAGACGCCCCGCTGAACGACGTCCTTCAGACCACCCAGCGCAGGATCTGGACGACGATCAGCACGCCGACCATCGCGATCAGCGCCAGGCCGATCTTGCGGAGCTGGTGCGAATGGCTGTCCAGCGTGTCGACCAGGTCGGTGTTCGCGCTGGAGAGATGATCCCGCACCTGCTCCATGAACTCCACGTGCGAGGCGCTGTTGCGGTTGGCTGCCTCCAGCGTCTCCTGGAGCTTGCCCAGCGTCTGGGCGACGCGGTGCGACGTCTCCTGGCCGTCGGAGAGTTGGTTCTGGATCCCCTGCAGCAGGTCGCTCTGCTTCTTCGACTCGCTGGACAGATCCCGCAGCGACTCGGTGAGCTCGTCCGACGAGCCGCCCAGATCCAGCCGGGCGATCGCGTCGGCGATGCGCTGGGGAAGCTGCTCCTGGCGGTCGAGCGTGTCGGACAGGTGCGTCAGGCAGTCGGACAGATCGTGCAGCTGGCTGTCGCGGTCCTCCGCCTCGTGAGGACGATACGCCTCGAGGTCGATCGGTCTGCGGGCCGACGGCACGGCCGATTCCGGGTCGGCCTGGCGGACCTGCGTTTCCACCTGCTCGGGTCGGTCGAGGTCCACCGCGGCGTCGGCGTCGGGCTGATCGGGCGGGGTGGGCACGAGCTCGCCGTCGCTGTTCTCGGGCGATTCGTCGGGCGCCTCGTCCCGGAACGACACGGGCGGTTCGCTGACCGGCTCGGCCTCGGGGGAGCAGGCCTGCTTGCAGGCTTCCTTGAAGTTCGTGAGTTTCTCGCTGATCTTGTCCCAGATGCTTCCACCGGCCATGCTGCCACTCCCGGGCGACGGTTCCGCCCTGCTTGACACGTCCTCCGCTGCGGCATACCATCGCGCAACGAGCTTCCATTCTATAGGATAAGTCGGAGTCTGGCGATGAGAAGATGCATTCTTTCCTGCGCGGTGGCCGTGGTTTGCGCGGCTGGGTGCAGCGGCCGGGCCCCGACTTCCGACGCCGATTCCCCCCGCATCGTCAGCCATTCTCCCGCGCTGACGCAGATCCTCTTCGACCTCGGCCTCGGCGGCCACGTGGTGGGCGTAACCGCTCACTGCCAGCTTCCCGAGGGCGTCGAACGTCCCGTCGTCGGCGACATTCAGCCATCGGCGGAGAAGGTCCTGGCCGCGCGGCCGGACGTGCTGCTGATCCAGCAGAACCCCGACGCCTTCGCAACGGTGCGCGAGTTGATGCCCGACCTGCGCATCGAGCATTTCGAGATCGAGACGCTCTCCGAGGTTGCGTCAGCCATCCGGCGGGTGGGCGAAATCGCCGGCAGGGCTGAGCTTGGGCGGACCCGCAGCGAGCGGTTCCTGGGCAGACTGGCCGCGATCCGCCAGGCCGTCGCCGGGCGCGATCGGCCGCGCGTGCTGGTGCTGGTGGGCATGAGCACGGGCGGATCGGGGACGTTTCTCGACGAGATGATCGAGACGGCAGGGGGTGCCAATGCAGCGGCCGAGCCGGTCGGCGAATGGCGCGGCGTGAATGGCTGGAAGACGCTGAGCCCGGAGAAGGTTCTTGCAGCCCGTCCGGACGTGCTGGTGGTGCAGGCCCCGGCCGATCGGCGCGACGAGGTGCTTTCGACCTGGCGCGAGGTGGGTCTTCCGGCCGCCCGGGCCGGTCGCGTGGTGTTGTATCCGGATCGCGGACTGACGATTCCGTCGTCGCGGTCGGCCGATCATGCCGCCCGGCTGGCTGAGATTCTGCATCCCGATGCGGCGGCTGGCATCGGTGGTGGGGGTTCGTCGTGACTGCGCGGCAGGCATGGCGTCGGCGGGCGCCCGGGCGCGGGGAGCTGGCGGTGACGCTGGCAGCGGGGGTGCTTGTGCTGCTGGCCGTGGCGGGGGTGTGTTCGCTGATCGGTGACGTGGAGCTCACGGGCGGGGTGTGGCGGCTTCGTCTGTACCGCCTGGCCGTCGCTGCGCTGGCGGGGGGCGGGCTTGCGGTGGGAGGCATGGCGTTGCAGGGCCTGCTCCGCAACCCGCTGGCCGAGCCGTACGTGCTGGGGATCTCCAGCGGCGCGGGCGTGGGCGTGCTGGCGGGGTTTGCGCTGGCCGACGCGGGCATCGTGGCGGCGTGGCTGACCACGCCGATGTTGGCGCTGGCCGGTGCGCTGGCGACGTGTGCGGTGGTGTACCTGGTCGCCCAGCGGGCCGGGCGGCTGGACCCGTACGCGCTGCTGCTTTCGGGCGTGATCGCCAACGCCTTCAACGGTGCGATCATGCTGGCGCTGTTCCTGTACGTTCCGCCGCGGACGATTCCGAACTTTGCGTACTGGGCGATGGGTCGCGTTTCGCCATTGATGCCGCTGACGAGCCCGGCGATGTTCGGCGTGTGCGCGGCCGTGGTGGTGATCGGGGCTGCGGTGCTGTTGGTTCGCGGGGCGGCGATGAACGCGCTGAGCCTGGGCGACGACGTGGCAGCCAGCACGGGCGTTGCGGTGGGGCGGCTTCGCGTGGAGACGTTCGTGGTGGTGGCGGCGATGACGGCTGCTGCGGTGGCGATTTCCGGTCCGATCGGGTTTGTCGGCCTGATCGTCCCGCACACGATTCGCCTGGTGGTGGGTCCCGACCATCGCCGGCTGGCGCTTTGCAGCGTGATTGCGGGCGCGGCGTTTCTGATGCTCGCCGACACCGCCTGCCGGAAGCTGGGCGGCTGGTTCCGCTCGGGCGATCTGCCGGTGGGGATCGTGACGGCGGTTCTGGGCGGGCCGTTCTTCCTGGTGCTGTTGCGCCGGACATTCCGCGGAGGCGACCGATGAGCGACGCGCCGATTCTTCAGGCACGCGGGCTTCGGTTTGCCTACCCCGGCGGGGCGGAGGTGCTGGGCGGTGTGGATTTCACCGCCCGCGCGGGCGAGCTGCAGTGCGTGCTGGGGCCCAACGGCTCGGGCAAGACCACGTTGCTGCGGTGCCTGCTGGGCAGGCTTCGTCCGTCGGCGGGAACGATCGACCTGGCCGGGAGACCCCTGGCGGCCTGCAGCGCCCGCCAGCTCGCCCGGCAGGTGGGGTACGTGCCGCAGTTTCCGACGTCGGCGTTCGCTTTCACCGCCCGGGAGGTGGTGCTGATGGCCCGCCTGGCCCACACCGGCCCGATGGGTCTGGCCGGCGAGCACGATCGCAGCGTGGCTGACGAGGCGCTGCGGATGACCGATTCGCTGTCGCTGGCGTCGCGGACCTTGGAGGAGCTCTCCGGCGGCGAGGCCCAACGGGTGATGATCGCCCGGGCCCTGGCCCAGCAGCCGGTGGTGGTGCTCCTGGACGAGCCCACCAGCCATCTGGACCTTCGCAACCAGTTGCGGATTTACCAGATGATGCGGCGCGTGGCGCACGACTGGCCGATGGCGGTGGTCTGTGTGAGTCACGATGTCAACCTCGCGGGGCGTTTCGCCGACCGGCTGGTGGTGATGAAGGACGGTGCGGTTCTCGCGGCCGGCTCGCCGGGGGAGGTCATCGACGGGCCGACGCTCTCGCGGGCCTATGATGTTGAAATCGAGTTGATTCCCGTGGAGGGCCAGTCCACGCCGATTGCCCGGGCGAAGTAGCCCGGTCGATGCTTGGAACGCGGGCCCGGCTGCACTAGACTGCCGAGATTCATGCAACCTGCAAGTGACGATCGCATTTACAACCTGGACGACGCGCCCGACGCCCTTCACGGCTGCGTGCTGACGGTGGGCAATTTCGACGGCGTGCATCTTGGGCATCGCAAGATTCTCGACACCTGTCGCGACTTCGCCGACGTGGACGCCTCGCCGGTGGTCGCGCTGACGTTCGACCCGCCGCCGGACCTGGTGCTTCGTCCGGACGACGTGCCCCAGCGGATCGATCCGCCGGCCGTGAAGTACCGTCGCCTGCTGGAGGCCGGGGCCGATGCCGTCGTCGTCGCCGAGGCCGATGAAGAGCTTTTGGCGATGGCGCCGGAGGAGTTTGTCGACCTGGTGCTGGTTCGGCACTTCCGGCCGGTGCACATTGTGGAGGGCAGGAATTTCTACTTCGGGCTGCAGCGTAGCGGGAACATCCAGACACTCCGCGAGGCGGGTGCGTCGCGCGGGTTCGTGGTGCACGTTGCCGAGCCGGTTCGCAAGAGCATTCGCGACGAGACGCGTCGCGTTTCCAGCACGCTGGTGCGTGTGCTCGTCCAGGCCGGGCGGATGAGCGAAGCGTGTTGCTGTCTCGGCCGGCCTTTCGCGCTGTACGGAAAGGTGATTCCCGGCGCGGGGCACGGGCGGGTGCTGGAGTTCCCCACCGCCAACATCGACCCGACCGACCAGGTCCTGCCGCTGGACGGTGTCTACGCCGGCCGGGCCGTTCTCGGCGAGGAAACCTTTCCCGCCGCCGTGAGCATCGGTACAAAGCCCACGCTCGGTCCGTCCGATAGAACCATCGAAGCGTACCTCATCGGCGGCCGGGGCGATTACTACGGCCGGTCGATGGAGTTGGACCTCCTCGAACGCCTTCGCGATCAGCAGCGGTTCGACGGCATCGAGGACCTCAAGGAAGCCATTGCCCGGGATGTCCAGCGTGTCCGAGAGCTCAACCCGTAGTCGCCAGGCTGTCATCGATCGTCTCCACAGGGCCCGCAGTTTCGTGGTCTGTACGCACGTGCATCCCGACGGCGACGGGCTGGGCTCGATGCTTGCCCTCGCCGGGGCAGGTCGCGCCGCAGGTCGCGAAACCCATACGTTCGTCGCCGATGAAATTCCGCGACGGTACGAGTCGCTGTTCGGCCGGCGGCCGCACGACGGGTCGGACCTCCAACGTCTGGCCGATTCGTGCGACGCGGTCGTGATTGTCGATACGGCCTCGCGCCAGCAACTGGCCGGGCTGGAATATGCCCTCGATCACTGCCGCAGCAAACTCGTGGTCATCGACCACCACGCCACGGCCGAACCGCTCGCCGACGCCCAATGGGTGGACCCTTCCGCCGCCGCTGCCGGTGTGATGGTCGGCGAACTGATCGATGAACTCGACTGGCCGATGTCCACCGAAATCGCTGAACACCTCGCCACGGCCGTGCTTTCCGATACCGGCTGGCTTCGCTTCTCCAGCACCGACGGCCGCTGCCTCCGCCAGGTGGCCTCGTGGGTCGACCGCGGCGTGTCGCCCGACGTCCTCTACGCCCGCATGTTCCAGCAGGACCGCATCGAACGCCTCAAGCTTCTGCAGCGCGTCCTGGCGAGCCTCGAACTCCGCTGCGACGGCCGGCTTGCCGTCATGAGCCTCCGCACCCAAGACTTCGCCGAAACCGGTGCGGGCATGGACGAAACCGAGAATCTCATCAACGAGTCGCTCCGCCTGGCCACCGTCCAGGCCGCCTTGCTGCTGGTCGAGACGCCCGAGTACATCCGCGTGAGCCTCCGCAGCCGGGGCGGGGTCGACGTTTCGCAGATCGCCCGAAACTTCGGCGGCGGGGGACATGTCCGAGCGGCCGGCCTGAAGGTCGACGCCCCCCTCGAGGATCTCCGCTCGCGACTCGTCGACGCCTTCGCCGAAGCCTTCCAGGCGTCCTGCTGATTCCGCATCCGCAGCCTTCGCCATCGCCATTTCCAGCGTCCGCAAACCGCGTTCGAGCGATAACTCTCTCGCAGGCATCGCCTTGCCGACATATCCGCCCGGCGCGATGCGTTCAGGGCCGGCAAGCGTCGGCATCGGCGGGCAATGGCGGGCAGGAATCGGCCCCGGCCGTTCACAGCCGGCAAGCGTTGGCAAGGGCCGGCAAGAACGGTACCGGTTCGTGCAGGATTCCCCCAAACACGGTCGACGTCCAAAGGAACTCGTTCGATCACTGCGCGGGACATGCGTCCGACGCCCGGGACACTCGCTCGACGTCCCGGCAACGCTCTCCCACCGATGCAATCGGTGGGCTTGGGTCCGTTCGGTGCGTGTGTACTTCGGGCCGGTGTCTCTCTATTCGATTGTCAAAGAACTTGTGGGGTCCGCTGGCGGGTGTTCATTCCCGGAGCACGACCCAGGGCGCATAGCGCCCTCTACCTTTACCCCCCGCGCCCCACAAATGTCGAAGCAGAACGTTCCGCAAAACGCGCCCGGTTTTCGGCAACGCGCTGGCTGGCGGGGGAGTTAGACGAATCCGATTTCTGCGCGAGGGCTGGGGGTTCCCCGGAGCCGCCGGCGCGCGCAACCGGCTCCGGAAAACCCCTGGCCGCGGATAGCGCGAACGCCACGAATGAGAAGCAGGCACCAGGCCGGGCCGGCGGGGATGTCCATCGGCCGATGGGCGGCCTCCGTTCGCTCGCCCGCGCCCGCACCGTTTGCCAGCCAGTGGCAGTTGGAGTCAGTATACCTGGCTGGCGACCTGTACGCTGCGTATTGCTGCCACGCGGCGCCTTGGGGGCGTCAGGACAGGGCGCGGTAGAGGATGGCTGCAGCGGCGGCGACTCCCGCGGCGGGCAGCACGAGCGAGAGCACCCGTGCGACCAGGGGCAGTCGGCGGGCGAAGATCGACAGCACCCCGGCCAGGGCGAGCAGCGCCAGGCTGACCACGAGCATGATCGGCCCGACGACGAGCATTCCGATGGCTGCGTCGCCGGGTTCGTCGTACAACGTCCACTCCTCGAGAACGATCGACACCAGCGGCAGGGCAAACAGCCAGCCGATGCCGCTGAGGACCATCACGACCATCAGGGCGAGTTCGGCGAAGGGGAATCCGGGTTTCAGGCTTCCGGTCCGGGCAGGAGGGGCAGTGTTCACGCGGGTATCTTAGCTGTCGGTCTGGGCATGGTCAAGTGCCGGCAGCCAGCGCGTGGAGGAGCTCGCGCCCGGCCTGGGCGTTGGGTTTCAGTAGAGGGGTAATGGCAAGGCAAATCGCGATTCCGGTTGTCCTGCCCGGCCGGGCTTTCGAATAATGACTTGCGGATGCCCATTCGGGCGGCGAATGCTCTGTGGAATCCGTTCGCTCTTCCTGTCGCCCGATTCGTCTCACGTGGTTCCCTTGTGACGCGATGCTGCGCGAAGGCTTTGGAAGGAGGATGGACATGCTTCAACGGATGATCTGCGTATCGGCTGTTGCGTCGATGATGCTCTCGCCCGCCCTGGCCGGTATCAGGACGTGGAAGGGGCAGTACTCGACCGACTGGAATACCTCGGCCAACTGGTGGGAGGGAGCCGTCCCCGCGATGGGGGACGACGTGGTCATGGGCAACCCGATCAGCTTCTACGTTTCGTATCTGGGTTCGTCCACGTCGGGGCTCGACAGCCTGGCGATTACCAACTGCTTCCTGCTGACCAACGGGCACACGCTGCTGGTCAACGATGGCAGCTTCACGGGCACCACGACGATCACGGGGGGCATACTGTACGTCAACAGCGGCTCGCCGTCGCGGGATTTCGACACCGACTACCTGGAAGTGAAGGGCGGGACGCTGAACCTCCTGGGTGGGGTCGCGCAGGTGGACTACAACGCGGAGGTCGATTCCGGTCAGATCACCGGATACGGGACGCTGGAGTTCGGCGGCACGCTGACCAACGATTCGCTGATTTCCTCGTCCAGCGGGTACCTTTACATTACGCGCACCGGGTCGGGCAGTTTCGACATGGACGGCACGACGGGCGGGGGTAAAACCACCGTCAGCGACCACTCGCGGATGTACGTGCAGGTTCCCATTGCCGATCCGGTCAACGGCAAGGTAACCATCGGCGAGGAGGGTGTGCTGGAAATGGATTATCCCTGGACGCTGGCCGGGGGGGGAAACCCCGGAACGCTCGATCTCCAGGGCCCGTCAAGCATGCTGGATCCGTGGGCCAATCTGCAGGGAGCAGCCGTGACGCTGGCCGGCGGGGTGACCTGCACCGGCTACGCGCACATCAACGCCCCGGCAACGTTCTCGGGGAACACCACCACCCTTACCGACGGGTACCTCTCGCTGGACCAGGATACGGAGATGATCGGGGCGACGTTCACCGCCGACGGGACCGGAGCCGACGCGCTGATCCAGCGGGGCGACCTGACCGTCTCGGGCGGAACCACGAGCATCAACGTCGACAACTACGACTGGGACGGCTACGAGACGTCCCCGGGCTTTTCCGACACGACGGTCGAAGCCGGCGCGGATCTGTACATCCACTGCAACTATATCGTCCGGCCGGGCT
>CAZXSK010000088.1:8284-12606 GCA_964642855.1 uncultured Planctomycetaceae bacterium
TCCGTGACCATCGGCAGCGGCAGGAAGTTGTGGATGCTCTACGACGGGCTGGGCATCTACGACCAGATGAGCATCGACGGAGGCATGTACGAGGCCCCGGATCTGGTTGTGGGCCCGGGCGCGACGCTTGCCACCACCGGCACGGCGACGATCGATTCGTTCACCCGCTTCCGCGAGAGCAGCACGACGTCGATCAGCGGGACGCTGGTGCTCAAGGGCCAGTCGCAGGTCTGGTCGGCGGCGACGTTCACCGGAGGGGGCGAGATTCTCAATGACAGCGCAGCGGTGTTCGAGGCGGAGGGGACCGTTGGCGTGCACTTTGTCAATGCGGGGCGCGTCGAGCCCGGAATGAGTGGCGACGGGGTCGACACGCTGACGCTGCCGGGCTTCGAGCAGACGGCCTCGGGTGTGCTGGCTGTCGATCTGGCCTCGGACGGCCCGACGCCCGGAGTGAGCTTCGACCAACTCGTCGTCGATGCTGCGGCCGACCTGGCGGGCGGTCTGGAAGTCGGCGCCGTCGGCGGCTTCGTGCCCGAAAGCGGCGACTCGTTCAAGGTCCTCACGGCCGGTTCGGTCACGGGCGGCTTCGGCACGCTGACGGTGAACATCACTCTGCCCGACGGGCTGACGATGGTGGACGTGCAGGACGCCAACAGCGTGACACTCGTGGCTGCCCATGGTGGCGATCTGGACCTCGACGGGGCGGTGAGTTTCCTGGAAGCCGCTACGACGGTGGCGCATATCGGCCTGAGCCCGGCCGGGTGGGCCGACGGCGACAGCGACCGCGACGGGGACGTGGACCTCGACGATGCCGACTGGGCCGTGAGCAGTTACCTGGGCGTGGCGCCTCCCGAGGCGCCGGCCTCGACGACGTTTGCGCGGGTCGAGGGTGTTCCCGAGCCCGGGACGCTGGCGCTGTTGGTCGGCGGGGCAGGGGCGGTCTTGCTGGTGCGTCGGCGGAGACGGGTTGCCTGAGAGGGCTGATTTGCGATCTTGATTGTTGAACATCCCGCATTCCCGTGGTAGATTCGGAAGACAAGTCCGGAGGGGCGCGAGCCTGCCCCCCGCCGGAGGGAATCTCCCGATGTCGAGTCAAGAATGCGAGGGTATGGCATGTCCAGGTGCACGGATCGGATTCTGTCTGTCGTGGTGGTGCTGGTGTTGTCTTCTCTGGCGGTGGCGGCGAGTCCGCCTTCGCAGTTCGTTTCGGGCAACGATTACACGGACAGCTACTACGTGTCCGGGAACGTGGTGACACGCGTCACCGGAGGCGGATGGGCGACGTTCTCGGGCTTCTGGGATGCCCGCCGCGACAGCAAGACCCTCTGGAAGGCGGAGGGAAGCAACCTGTATGTCGACGCCGACGCCCAGATGGACAACAACTTCAACTACCTCATCTACGCCTCCCGGTTCCAGATCGAGGGGCTGGCGGGCAACACCGGCGCGAGCAATGAGATCTTCGAGTTCGACCCGGCCTTCAGCATGGACCGCGGCACGGGCGTCTTCGGCGACACGGAGGGGACCGATCCCGGAACCAATCTCGTCGGCGGGCTTACGACGATGCGTGTCCACAACGCCCGGCTGGTGACCCATGCGTCGCAGAACCTGCCCACCTCCTGGAAGCGCAGCCCCGACCCCGGGGCGTGGTATCCCGGCGGCGACACCCACGTGTCGCACCACGGGTTGCTGATCTTCGCAGACATCATCGACTTCGACGGCACGTCGACCAACACCACCGCTACGTCGAGCGAGTGGTACGTCCGCAGCAACGACCAGACCTACGACGGCGGATTGTACTGGCGGAACGACTGGAGGCTGGACGTGGAGGCGGGCGTGACGCTTTCGAGTAACACGCACTTCGAGCAGGCGGTGGTGGGCCCCCACGTGGGGTTCGGCACCCGGCCCGGCGAGACGGGCACGACGCTGACCAAAACCGGCGACGGCGCGCTGGTGATCGCCCGGGGCGGCATCCAGGGGTATTCTGCCGACACGACGATCGACATCCAGCAAGGCCGGGTCGAGTTCAACTCCAACGAGAACACCCATTACGCCAACTACTACCTCGATGCGGATATCCGCAACGCAAGGCCTTCGGTGACCGGCCAGTATCTCACGGTGCAGGTAGCCGACGGGGCGGAGGTGGACTTCCATGCCTACACGTACCCCATTGACGAGAACTGGTGGAGCGGCGGCGATTACGGCCCGGACAGCATGCACGAGATCGAGCAGCTCGACGCTGCGGGTACGGTTCGCCTGGGTGGCTTGTGGACACCCAGCGACGACGAGTGGGATCAGGCGTACTACGACCTGTTCGAGTCGGGCATGGCTTCGCCGACGGGCGAGGGACCTTCGCTGGATCCCGAGACGGCGCTGGCCCGGGAAGCGAGGCTGAACGTAGCCGGCAACCTGACGCTGCATGCGACGTCGGCGTTCGAAATCGTCCTGGGGGCGGACAGCGCATTCGACGCGGGGCAGGTGACGGTCGGCGGGACGCTGACCCAGGCGGGTGAGCTGGTGATCATCGACGACGGCACGCTGGGCGTGGGTGAGTACGACCTCTTCGACGCGGGCGGCTTTGCGGGTGACTTCGATGCGCTGGTCCTGCCGGCCGGGTGGGCGGGCACGTACAGCCCGGTCGACGGCGAGCTGTCGATTACGGCGATTCCGGAGCCGGCGACGATGGGTCTGCTCGCCATCGGCGGGCTGGGCGCGCTGGTGCGTCGGCGACGCTGAGCGAACGAAGCATCCAACACTCCATGTGGATCAGCACCACAAAGCGCCCGGCGGGGTCTGCCCGTCGGGCGCTTCTGTGCGCGTGCGGGTGACCGGCCGATCCAGCGGCCGGGCAGGCCGGCTGGGGTTCAGGAGGGTTTTCCACGCTCTGTTCGAAGACGCTGGCGCGACTGGCCGGAAGCCGTCATTGGGTTTTCAAGCAGAGCCTAGTCCGTCGGCGTGTCGCTGCGGTCCTGGCGGAGCTTGCTCGCCCAGTCGAGGTAGGCGCGGATATGCCGCTCGTAGCCGCGGTCGGTCGGCTGGTAGTAGGTCCGGTCGACGCCGAGGTAGTCCTGGTCGGGGCTGATGCCGCCTTCGTAGTCGTGGGAGTACTGGTAGCCGGCTGCGTTTCCCTGCTCGGCCATGCCGGGGTGCGGGGCGTTTCGCAGGTGTCGTGGTACGGGGATGGTCCGCTGGCTGCGGACGTCGTCGAGGGCGGCGTCGATGGCGAGGTAGGAGGCGTTGCTCTTGGGCGCGCAGGCCATGTAGACGGCTGCCTGTCCGAGCGTGATGCGGGCTTCGGGCATGCCGATGCGTTCGACGATCTGGTAGGCGGCGGCGGCGACCTGGATGGCCTTGGGGTCGGCGTTGCCGATGTCCTCGCTGGCGAGGATGGCGATCCGCCGGGCGACGAAGCGGGGGTCTTCGCCGGCTTCGAGCATGCGGGCGACCCAGTAAACGGCTGCGTCGGGATCGCTGCCTCGCATGGACTTGATCAGCGCGGAGGCGGCGTCGTAGTGCTGGTCGCCGGCGCGGTCGTAGCGGATGGCCTTGGCCTGGATGCTCTCCTGGGCGACCTCGAGGTCGAACACGATGGGCTGATCTTCCGCCAGGGCGGTGGCCTGGGAGAGGGTGCCCACTTCCAGGGCGGTCAGTGCCCGGCGGGCGTCGCCGTCGCTTACGGTGGCCAGGTGGGCCAGGGCCTCGTCGGTGGCGCGGATGTCGCAGGACCCCAGGCCGCGGTCTTCGTCGGCGATGGCGCGTTTCAGCAGGGCGATGATTTCCTCGTCGCCGAGGGGGTGGAACTCGAAGACGCTGGAGCGGCTGAGCAGGGGCGAGTTGATCGTGAAGAAGGGGTTCTCGGTCGTCGCGCCGATCAGCAGGACGGTTCCGTTTTCGACGTCGTCGAGCAGGACATCCTGCTGGGCGCGGTTGAAGCGGTGGAGTTCGTCGATGAACAGGACGGTGCGGGTGGAGTCCGACGCCAAGCGGGCCCGCGCGCCCGCGATGATCTCGCGAACGTCCTTGACCGACGCCGACGCGCCGTTGAGCGTGTGGAACGCGCGGGAGGTCTCGCCGGCGATGACCCTGGCGAGGGTCGTCTTGCCGCATCCCGGGGGCCCGTGGAAGACCAGGCTGGTCAGCCGGCCGGCTTCGAGCATGCGTCGCAGGAGCTTGCCCTCGCCGAGGAAATGCTCCTGGCCGAGGATTTCGTCCAGCGACCGGGGGCGCATGCGCACGGCCAGGGGGGCGTGTGCAGCGACGGCGGCGTCTTCGGCTTCCTTGAAGAGGTCCATTTCGCCCATTGTACCCGGCGCGGGGCGGGGGCG
>CAZXSK010000089.1:0-12343 GCA_964642855.1 uncultured Planctomycetaceae bacterium
CCATGGCGAGCGGACAGGAAGACATCGACCTGCAGCTCCTTCTGGACGACGCCGTATTCGCCTCGGAGGATGCTGACGGCAATGCCTGCGACATGACGCTCCGGCTGAATCGTCGGGGCGGAAAGTGGCAGACTCTGGGCTGGGGACATGCCCCGTCGTACAACGCAGCCCTGCATCCGGCCACCGTCGACGTCACCCGGAACGGCGGAACGCTGACCATTCGCGTTAGGCTGGACCTTCTCCGGCAGCGTACCGGTGTGCCAAGCAACGACGTGGACTGGCATTACCGCCCCCCGGGCGACGAATACTTCAAGCCGGCGGTCGAGGCGCGCTGGACCGTCACGCTCAAGCAGGCCGACCATGGCTGGGACGGCACGTACGTCGGCACCTGCGATGGTCACGAGGTCCGGGGCACGGCGTCGGCCACGCTGGAGAAGCCCTGGCCGCACGTGGTGCACAAGCCCCGCCCCGCCAAGCAGCACCCACGCCTGCTGTGGGGCAAGGAAGACATGCCCGCCCTCCGCAAGCGTGCGGAAACCGTCGAGGGCAAGGCGATCGTCAAACGCATGCGAGAGAAGCTGCGCATCCAGGAGTCCGGAGGCTTCAGCTACAGCGGCATGCGGAACAACACCGCAGGTGAGCCGTACACCGAGGGCTATCACATCGCAGGCTACGCCTTCCTCGATTCACTGGCCGATGAACCGGAGGCGGTGAAGAACATCCAGCGCCTGCTGCCCGAAGCGATGAGCGCCCCGGGCGAGATGGGCGGCTGGGGGGCGTGCAACCGCATCCTGGGCGTCGCGATCGCCTACGACGCGATCGGCGAAAAGCTCGATGATGCCACGAGAAAGAAAGTGCAGCGGTTCCTGCTCGACCGCACATTCGCGCGTATGGGACCGATCGACAGCCACTACCATGCAGGCTTCCACGCCATTGGGCTGGTCTGCGCGGAGGTCCTCCGTGACGACGTGGAGCAGCCGAACTATGAGCGGAATATCAGACACAGTGAAGAAGCGCTCCGGCTGTACTTCGGCTCGGGACTGAGTCCGAAGGGTTTCGCCGGTGAGTACGCCGGGCCGGGCGAGGTGCTCCGCGACCTGGCCGGGGCGCTGTATGCCTGCCGACGCGCGACCGGACGCGATCTGATCCGCTCGACCGGCCTGACATGGCTCGGCAGACAGCGCGTGATGTTCCCTCGCCGTTGGCTGCGGATCCTGGGCTGGGGGCCTGCCCTGCTGACGGCGTCCGAGCAGGACCTGACCGTACTGCGACACGCTATCGGTGACGGGGTCGACGCGCTGAACTTCCCCATCGAGGGCGTGTACCGGATGATCGCTTACCCCTTTGATATGAAATCCGCAGAACCGGCCGGGCGCCTGCCATTGACTCTCGTGGACAAAACCGCCGGATCGGCGATCTTTCGCAGCGGGTGGAACGAGGACGACTGCGTGGTGATCGTCCGTGGCCAGCAGAACGCCCAGGCCACACCGGTAACGGCCATGGATTTTGGCCTGCGGGGGATGGGCACCACCTGGCTGTACTGGCGGCCACCGGATTACGGCGTGTTCTGGCTTCCTCGACCACACCGCAACAAGCCCAACGTGCCGACCTTCGGTGACCTGCTGCCGACACGGGGAGCGAAGCTGGTGGAGCTGGAGACAGACAAGGACGGGTCGGGACGGATCACGCTGGAACTGGACCACTATGCCCCCGGCGAGCCCTGGATTTTCAAGACCACCCATTGCTTCAGTCATCAGATTCCGGACCCCGCAAGCGCCAGCGTGCGCGTCGAGCGAACGATTGCCGTGGACTACAGCGGCCGGTCTGGCTCACCCGTGCTGCTGGTGGTGTCCGATCGCATCGGCGGCGCGGGGAATCGTCTGCCCATCTGGCCGATCAACCTGGGGCGAAGGGTCACGCCCGTGGGGCTCGACCTTGTCGGCAAGGGACGATCCTGGAAGCAACCCCGACGTGACATCGAGAAGACGCTGATGGATCTGCTGGCTGTCACGGGAATGGACCGCGAAGCAAGCAAGCCGAACATCCAGCCGCTGCCAACCCGCAAGCTTTTGCTGAAGGGCCCGGTCGAGCGGAGGCGAGGTAAGCCCCGGCCCGGGATCAAGGATCGTCCGATGATGAACTTCACCCTCGTTTCGCCCCGCAGCGCGACCCTTTCGGTGGAGCCCAGGTTCCACGGCAACAACCTGCGAAGCGGACGGATCTTCGCTGCCGGTCCCAAGGGCGGAGCAAATTTCCTGGCCGTAATAACCATCCAGCAGGGCCCGGGGGCGGATGTCGAGCTTTCCGGTTCCGGCGACGATCGCGTCATCCGTGTCGGCAAGCAGACGGTTCGTTTTGTCAATGGAAGACCGGTGGTGGGCGAGAAGCCCCGCGAGGCCCCTGACAACGAGGAGAACCGATGAGCAGATGGTCCCTGATCACCCTGGTTGCTGGGCTGCTTGCCGCGGAAGCTTTCGCGGCCGAACCGAACGAACCTCCGATCACTGCCTGGCGGGACGTGACACTTCGTCTGGAGGGAGCGCTTCCGAACGAGCATCGCAAGCTGCAGGACAGCCTGAAGCTGCTGCTGGGCAGGACGCCGAAGGGACAGTGGCGAAGCTGGGTGCTGGGGTCGTCGGTCTTCCCGGATCCGCGCAATCTGCGGGCGCACGACTATCGGGTCTACAACTGGATCGACGACGAAGGCAAACTGCTGTCCGCGGATGACGACGGGGAATGGATCACGCTGAAGGTCGCGATGACCATCCACCCGGACCCGTGGGTGGCCGGCGGAGATCTGACGGCTACGATCAAGCTTCGACAAAGCGGGAAAGGCCGACTCAGCGGCACCTATAAGGGCGTGTTCCGACGCGACCGCAAGAGCCCCGCCGGAGAGGCCGGCGAGTTCGACATCTCCGGGGAAGTCAGCGGGCAGGTGGCTTCAGAGGCATGGCCGGCACCGGTCGAGAAACACCGGGCTCTGTCTCCCGGCGAGCATCCGCGGCTGATCTTCCGCAAGAGCGATCGGACCCACCTGCGCGAACGCATGGAGACCCCGCTGGGGAAGATGATCCTCGCGCGGCTTGCCGAGGCCATGGACCCTAACGACCGCTCCCAGGGCTCGTGGCGAGGCTATGGGTACGGGCTGATGTATCAGCTCACCGAGGACGAGGCGTGGGCCCGGAAGGGGCGGGACTTCTGCGAAGCGGTCATCGCGGGCGAGCTGCAAAGCCCGCGGTACGGCTGGGCGACGACCGACGGCGGGTACATGCGATCCGGGCCCAGCGCCGCGGCCGTGGCGGCGACCTACGACCTCTGCTACGACGCGTGGGACGAAGACTTCCGCCGCAAGATCGCCCGGAAGCTGCAGGACCGCGTCTGGCCGAACATGGCCATCTCACCCAGCCGCGAGGAGAGCGACGCCCAGTACAGTCCGCGGAGCAACCATTACCTGCTTTGGAACGGCGGCGCCGGTTTGGTGGCGCTTGCGATCCTGGACGACCCGGGTGTGGATTCCGACAAGATCCGGCGCGGACATCGAATCTGGCAACGCAGGCTCAAGCGCGGACTCGTGCAAGGCTACGGCGACCACGGCTGGTTCTGGGAAGGGACCTTCTGCGGCCGCTTCCCGGCCAACATCGCAGCCACGCAGTACATCCAGGCGCTCCGCGTCGCTCGAGGAGCAGACTACGTAGCCAGTTGCTCCCAGGCGCAATGGCTCATCAGCCGCTGGATGTTCGAAGCCGTCCGCTCGGGCGGGAAGGTTCGTTACAGCCCGCGGGGCATGTACGCCCGCATGGACAACTGGAATCATTTCAACGGTGATTTCGCCATGGGCTTCGGCATCCTCCCCGACGAGCACCGCCCCGCCGCCCTGCACTTCTGCCGGGAGGTGCTCAACCCCGGCCGCAAGTTCGGTGTCGACGCCACCGGTGTCCGCGAGCTGGTCTATGCCTACGTCAACTGGCCGGACGGTCTCGAGCCGAAGGACCCCGCCGACGTGCTGCCCGTGACGCTCTGGGACCGTCAGGCGAATTTCTTTGTCTTCCGCAGCGGCTGGGAGGGTGAGGGCGACATCATCGTCAGCATGCGCGGTGACGCCCGGGTTATCGGCATGGGCCTGGAGGAGAACTTCCCCGTGGCGATCCCCGTCGGGCCCCACGTGAAAGTCACACACTTCGACGAGCAGCGCGACGAGCGTCTGACCGTCGTCGCCGCGGAGGTCCGCGACGGCGAGGAGGCCAGCGACTACCACTTCGCCGCCGACTTCAGCGGGCTCTCCGGCAGCAAGGCATTGCTTGTGGGCATGGCCCCGGCAGCGGCGGATTCCGGCCAGGGCCTCAGCGCCGAGAAAAGGAAGAAGCTCAAAGCCCTGCTGAAGAACCGCTACGGGAGCGGGAAGAAGGAGAAGAAAGCCCGTGCCGCCGACGCCCCCGGCGCCGATATCCGGCAGCTGGCGCTCAGCGGGCGAACCGTCCAGGTGATGACCATCCAGAAGGGCCCCAGCCCGGATGTGAAGGTCGTTGGCAAGGGCGATGGCGCGGCGATTGTCGTCGGACGGCGTCGCATCACCTTCGACGGCAAGAAGCTGGCGTTCGGCAAGACTGGCTGGAGAAATCCGCAAAGACTTCAGCAATACCCGCGCAGCCAGAGCGGCCGGAACGCTCGCCCGCAAGTACGCTCTCCCGGACAAGGCCAACGCGAAGGGGAATCGAAAGCTCGTGGTCCAAGCCACGCTGACCAAGACCTCCCCCGTGCCATCCCTTCAGAAAATCGCGCCCTATCGCGAGTCCATCGTGTACATGCTCTACCGCGTGGACAAAGTGATCTCCGGCGACGATCCGGGCAAGGAGATCCTCGTGGTGCATTGGGGCATGCGGGACGGCCGGAAGACCCCCGCGGCGAAGTGGAAACCGGGCCTGCGCCAGGTGCTGACGGTCGATCTGCTCAACGCTCACGCCGAGATCGAATCCGTCACCCCGGCAGACGATACGGAACGCCTTGACCTGACGCCCTGGTGGGCGCTGAAGGTCGAACGCCTCCGGGAGAAAGAGTAACTGCAGACCAACTGGGCGGTCCATCTGTCTGACCGACGCCGATGGGCAAGTTACCTTGAGTGGGTTCGGAGATACCAGGTGATATCTACCAGTCAGATTGAAAGGTTGTGTGGGATGAAAGATCAGAAGCAATACGTCGTGAGGGCAGCAGTCCTGTTTCTGGCTGCCGGTTGTCTTGGCGTCGTTCCCCTGTCCGTAGAGGCCGGCGAGCCGATGAATCACCGCGTGTACTCGGATCGCGGCATGGCCAGCACGGGCATGTTCCCGGCCAAGGATCTTGTGAAGGAATTCTGGGATATTCCGACCGACTTCGACATGAACATCAAGGTTGGGCGGAAAGGCACGATCGACCCGTATCTGCCGAAGGCCGACCTCAAACCGGGCGATCGCAAGAACATCCTCTGGCGCATCACGCTGCCGAACTGGGGCAACAAGCGGCTCATCACAAGCAACCCCGACTTCACCATCGAGCACCTCATGAGCCGCAGTGGTTTTCGGAGCAGGAGCCTGTTCCATCGGATCTTCGCCCGTCATACCGGGACCACGCCGAGCGAGTTCCGCAGCGGCCATCGGTCGGGCGGACCGCAGAAGCCATCGGCCGGATCTGCTCAAACCAGGTAGTGTTTATTCTGGCTTCTTCCGCGGCGCCATCTCGGGCGTCCGTCGCGACGGGGACTTGCGCAGGGATCGGGCCCGTCATCGATGAGCGACAACGGTGAAACGGTACCGGTCGCTTCGGTAGAAGGCATCCTCGAGTTCCACCACCTGGCCGTCGGCGGCGAGCGTCGCTCCCTGGACGCGGATTGCGGGGATCGGCTCGTCCAGCTCGAACTGCTCCATGGTCCGCCCGCTGTCCAGCGTGACCACGCTCAGGTCCTGGTGAACTTCCGAAAGGACCAGCCCGTAGGTCTGCTCGTAGAGCTTGTACAGGGGGCCCGTCAGATCGTGCTGATCGATATCCGGACACAGGGCGGCTCTGACGTACCGCCTCTCCAGCATCATGGGAACGCCATCGGCAAAGCACAGCCTCTCGACACGATGGACCAGCCCCTCGAGGGCATAGGAGTTGCCAGCCACGCGAAGCAGCGGAGTTTCCTCTGCCGATTGGAAGCTGACCAGTTGAGTCGATGGCGTGCCCCCCGCGTGCAGAACGCTTGCATCGAAATCGAGAATCCGGTCGAGTGACAGGTCGAGGCAGCGTGGATGCACGAACGAGCCGCTCCCCCGCTGCCGCTGGATCCACCCATGAGACGCCAGGTAGGACAGCGCCTTGCGGGCTGTAGTATTCGAGACGCCGTGGGCGGCGATGATCTCGTTCTCCGACGGAACTCGCGAGCCGGGGGCAAGCTCCCCGTTGCGGATGGCACGGATCAGCTCGTTCGCGATCGCGAGGTATTTCGGCTGAGTTGACGTCCTGTCATTCACGGTCATGCCTCTGGGCTGCAGTGATGCGACCCCACCGTACCTCATTGCGCCAACCGTCTTACCTTCGAGAAGAGGTCTGCAAAGATCCCGTCTCGGTGCACCTGCTCTGCCAGACGGATCGGGTGGCGCCCCGCATCGTACCGCCAACTGCAGTCATCGGCCAGTAGTGGGCTGGGAGCAATGGACGTTCGTGCCCAGTCCTCACTGATCAGCCAGCCGATCGGAGCCAGGTCCCAGATGACTTTCGATGCGCCCGGTACGGTCAAATCACACGATTCGTAAGTCCGAAAGATCTCGCACAGGTAGCTGCCAATCGCACCGCAACCATCAAGGAAGCGTTGCATTTCCGCCAGCGTGGTCCGCAATGCCTCAGCCACCAGGGAGCACGGGAACAGGACCAGCGGCACGCCGCAGTCCAGCACGAACCGGGAAGCAACTTTGTCGCCGGCGAGGTTGAATTCGTGGGCGCTGGGCCAGTAGAGAGGCTGGCCGCCCAGCCACAGCACGACGATCTTCTCACGGACATCCGGAGCGGCCGCCAGTGCGGAGGCGATGTTCGTAATCGCGCCGATGGCGGCCACGTAGAGCGGCTCGCCTTGCGGGCGAGCACGTGCCCGCTCGATGAGATCATCCCGTGCGTCGCTGGCCGCGCTGTCGCCTGGGCATCCCATCCAGCGATCGGCCCCGCGCAGTGCCATCGATGAATCTCGGCCCAGCATCTGCAGAATGCGGACGATCTCATGGTAGCTCTTTTCCATGCCGTCGCCCGGGCCGTTGGACCGGGCATTGTGGAATGGAGCTGCATAGACCGCCTGTAGATGGATGCGCTCCGGCGAGAGCAGCGCGTGGACCAAAGCGAACTGGTCATCGATCTCGTTGTAGGTGTCCGTGTCCAGTACGACGTCGACCGGCGACTTGGCCGGCCAGTCGAGCTTCCTTCGTATCTCCTCGTGATTGGCCACGCACGAGTCATCCATCAGAGGCCGTTCCTTTCCGACGATCAGCGTGGGGGGCTGTCAAAGCAGGTCAACGCCCGCGCGACCTGCGGCATCAATCAGGATACGATAGTCCTCACCTCCCTGCTGAAGCGAGAGAATGTGTTCGAGAATCACCCAACTGTCCTCGGGCACATGAGGGGCGATCCGTTCCAGAAGGAGAGCCCAGTCCGTGTGTCCCTCGGCCAGCGGCGCCAGGCCCATGTGCAGGTGGAACCCTTCCGCAACTGCAACTTCCTTGACGTGGACCAAGCCGACATGTCCGGCCAGACCCTCGCAGGTTTCGCGGACGATCTGCTCGGGCGCGACGGCGTTTCGAAAATCATACAGGCTGGTCGGGTCGACATTGCATCGCAGCGAATCAGAGCGGACTTTCCGGTGCAGCTGCTGGAACTGTTCGGCGCCGTGGATGACGCACTTGAGGTATGGCTCCACGCAAAGACAGACCTTGTTCTTCTCGGCCAGCTCCACCATGGGCTTGATGCCCTCGGCGAGAGCGTCGACGGCCTCGGGTGCGAAGTTGCGCCGATCGTAGTGCCCGAACCCGGAGGGGTGGTAGTTGCCCGGGCCGATCACGATGTACCGGCAGCCGGTCTCCGGAGCCAACTCGATGATCTTCGAGAGCTTCGCGCTTTCGGCTTCGACGGCGTTGCGGTCTTCCGAGAGTGGGTTGTAGCCGAACGCCCCGATCTGGCAGACCTCCAAGCCGCGCTCGCGGAGCGGAGACAGCGTTGCATTCACTCCGTCCTGCACCAGGGACGTCCCGTCGATCGGCACGCCGCGGATGTTCAGTTCGTTCGCGAGGTCCAGCGTATCGCCGCCGGCTTCGATTCCCAATCGCATGGTGTCTCCTTCCATGTCTACTGCGAGCTGATTTCGACGGGTTGCCCGGTTCGTGCCGATTCGATAACGGCCATCGCGACGTCGACGGAAAGAACGGCTTCATCAAGCGTGGCAGGCGGCGCGCCCCCCGATCGCACCGCCTCCACAAATTGCTGCAATGCATGGGTGTACCGCGTCTGCCCGAGTTGCTCCGGTTCGGACGAGAACTGCCTTACCGTCGCATCGTTGTTCGTCGCCCAGCGGACCTCCTGCCAGACATGGTTCCGGCCGATCAGTTCAGCTTGTCCCGACTCCGCCCAGAGATCGATCCGGGGGAACGCGTCAAACGCGCCGGCTCCGATCCCGCCACAGGCGAGCGTCGCGAGCCCTCCGTTCTCGAAGGACATGGTCACCGCAGCCGAATCTTCTCCTGGCTTTCCCGTGAAGTGTCCTCCGGCTGCGAAGATGTTGGTCGGCCTGCCCATCAGCGAACAGACGGCGTCAAAGAGATGGCAGGAGTTCTCGTTCAGAAACCCGTTGCCATTCGCCGGATCCCACGCCCAGTGATCGGCCGGCGGCAACCAGCCGAAGACATACTGCCCCTGCAGCATCCGAGGCCGGCCCAGGTCCGACCTCAGCAACTCACGGAGACGCACGATGGCCGGATGGAACCGAAAACTGAAGCCAGGCATGACTGGCTGATCGGATTTCCTGCACATCGACGCGAGTTCCCGAGCGTGTGCTGAGTCGGTCGCCCAGGGCTTCTCGATGAACATCGCCAGCCCGGCGTCCAGCCCGACCTGCACGACATCTCGCCGGGCCGCCGGTGGTACGCAGATTGTGATCGCGTCGAGGGCCTCGTGCGCGATCATCTCTGCCGCGGACCCGTAGGCTCGGAAGCCTTGTCGTTCCGCAACCGATCGAAGGTGCTCCAGCCTCTGGAAATCCGCAACGGCGACAAGATTTGCCTCCGACAGGTTAACGAGCGTGCGCACGTGATGCTCGCCGAACCCGTAGCCCACAACGCCCACTCGGATCGGCTCGGAAGGAGTGCTCACTTCTCTTCCCCCTGCCCCCGAGACGCATCTGCCTCGTCCTCGTCCTGCAGGCGAACCACCAGCGCGGGTCCGGGCAGCAGCACCTCGATGCCGTGATGGTCCGTATCCGAAAGCACGCGAACGACATTCTCTCCCTTGCGGAGGATCTTCGGGTCGACCTTCAGGACACGGTAGAGCAGGTCATGCCTTCCCTTGCCGGCCACCGCAAGCGGCTTGTCGTTGAGGGTGAACGGCTCCTTTGTCTTGCCCGCGCCGCCATCCCAGATAGCCACGTGGAGTTCGGCCCTTTCGATGGTGGCGGGGTCAATGTCCAGAGGAATCGAGCACTTCGAGGCCTTGCCGGCGCGAGACCAGAACGGGGTGGGCAGTTTCGATGCGGTGAAGACCCGCACCGGCGAGTGTTCCAGCGGACCGGCGGCGAGTTCGGCGGGCGTTTCATAGACCAGCCCCTTTGCGTCCTTGAAGCGAATGCGGCCTTTCACGCAGACGGGCTTGCTTCGAGGAACCATGGCCAAGGACCATTGAAGCCCGAGCCCCTGCTTCGCCGAACGCGTTCCGATGTGCCCGACGGCCTTACCGTCTTTCGTGAACCCGTGCCAATCGTGACCTTTGCCGTCGCCGTTTTCGTCGTAGCTGTCGTAGCGTCCCCAGTACTCGACCTCGGCGATCCGGGAGGTCAGGTCCTTGTCGCCCACCAGATCCAGCGCGACGGTGTCTGGCTTGCCATCGATGGCGGCGGCCGAAATTCGCGGGACGTCTCCGGTCAACTTGGCGTCCTTCAGCGTCTTGCAGTCAGGCTTCAGCCGCAAACGAAGACAGGCCGTCCGGATGATGTAATGCCCCCAGAAAGACTCGCCCTTGTCGCACGTGAAAGCGAAGGTGTTCTCGCCCTCGTGAAGCTCGGAGACTTTCAGCGAGATCGACGGGTAACTGTACGTGCAGTTGCCCTTAGCAGCCCCCACTTCGGGCACCTTGTACTCGGTCTTTCCGTTCAGCGTGAACCGTTTGTTCGCCACACCGGGATGCCCGCCCCACAGCTCCAGGTAGAGCTCTGCCGATGCGACCTCGGAAAGATCCTGATCGATCTCCACGGTCAGAATGCCGTCCTTCCTGGCTTCCCAGCGGTCCTTGAACGGACCCTTCCGGGCATCCGGCGAGTTGACGCGAAAGTTGTTGTTCCCGCCGAGAACCCAGATCTCCCGCACGAATGCGCCGGGAGCTTCCGTCGACCCGGCAGAAGCCATTCCTGCGTGAAGCCCGAAGAATACGACAGCAACGATCACCGCGATTAGAGAGTGCATGTTGTCAGGCCTCCTCACGTGCAATATGCCAGCGAAGTTCGGGACGGTTCCACAGCCGAAGAGCAGACCATAGCCGAACAGCCCAGAAATATCACGCACTTTTTTAGCGTTGACGCACTAACCTGGGTCCTTTAGTGTGGCTTAGTGGTGGCGTTTTTCTCGCGAGGCAAGGAGACGAGGCATGGCGGCAATTCCATTGGGCATCATCGGCGCGGGGATCATCACGCACGACACGCACATGCCGATTCTGAACAAACTCAAACGCAAGTTTCGCGTGGTCGCAGTGGCGGATGTCATCCGCGACAGCGCCGAACGGGTTGCCGCCGCTCTCGGCAGACGAACAGAGGTGACGGAAGACTACCGCGAACTCCTTGATCGCGCCGACGTCGAAGCCGTTCTTATCGCCGTGCCTCCCTACCTTACGGCGGGCATTACGATCGACGCCCTGGCCGCGGGCAAGCACGTTCTGGGCGAGAAGCCAATGGCCAATACGGTTGAGGAAGCCCGCAGGCTGGTGCGTGCGTGGCGCAAGACCGACCGCACCTACATGGTGGCCGAGCAGTTCTTCTTCATCCCGGAATACGAGCGGCTGCGCGAGATGGCCCGCACCGGTGACTGGCCGTTCGGCAAGCCCCGCATGGTCGAGTTGCACCAGTACTGGAAGATGTGCCCCCACACCATCACCAAGTACTACCACTCCGCATGGCGACACGACAAGCGGCTGACGTGGGGGTATCTGCTGGAGGGCGGTTGCCATACCGCCAACCCCCTCCGCGAGACGTTCGGCATGCCCCGCAAGGTCCAGTCCCGGCTGCTGTCAGTCGACAAAGCGTTGGGCCGATGGGACACGATCCTCGCCAGCTTCGAGTTCTCATCGGGCCCGGCCTGCCAGTTGACCATGGCGTACGGGTTCCGATCCCAGGCCAAGCCGATCATGGAGATCTTCGCCAAGGAAGGCACGATCACCTTCGAGAACGGCACGCCGGGGTTGAAGTTCATTGCGGAAGACGGCCGGGAGTGGACCGAAGCCATGCCCGGCGGCCCCGACTGCTACGAAAGACAATGGCATCATTTCCACGATGTCCTCGCGAAGGGCAAGCCACTGGAGTTGACGCCCGAGCAGACTCGTGATGACCTCGTGTTCGTTCAACGGCTGATCGACGCCGCCCTCTAAGGGACAAGCCCATGGCAGTGCAGGGACTGACAGCAATTGTAACAGGTGCGGCCTCGGGCATCGGAGAGGCAACGGTCAGGCTGCTCGCCGCCGACGGCGCAAATGTCGTCCTGGCCGATCTGAACGCAGAAGCGGTGCAGGCGATCGCCGATGAATTGACCGGCGATGGCGCAGGCGTTCGTGCCTGCCGGCTCGACGTGCGCGAACCCGATCAGGTACAGGCCGTGGTTGACGCCACCATGGATGCATTCGGCCGGGTCGACATCCTCGTCAACGGTGCGGGCATCTGCGACGTGTACGCCGGCATTGCAGAGACCACCATCGAACAATGGGACCGCATCGTTGACGTGAACCTCCGCGGCACGTTCCTCTGCTGCAAGGCAGTCATTCCCGCCATGCGACGACACGGCGGCTGCATCGTGAACATTGCCTCCGCTGCCGCTCTCTACTGGCCGGCGAAGTACCCGGCCTACACGGCCGCCAAGATGGGCGTGCTGGGCTTGACCCAGTG
>CAZXSK010000090.1:0-12250 GCA_964642855.1 uncultured Planctomycetaceae bacterium
ACATTCACTTCCACCACCTCAGCCTTGCCCTGGTAGGCCTTGCGGAGGCGGGCGATGGTGGGCTTGAGACGCAGACAGGGGGGACACGTCGGCGAGGAGAAATCCACAAGCACCGGCTGGTCGGACTCCAGCACGCGTGAGCGGAAGGTCTCTTCATTTACCACGGGAACTTCGCCCCGAACCCCGGCGGCCATCAGTGCTGGGGCGAGCATATTCGTCGCCAGCACGCCGACGACCAGTCCGACAAACGCACCCCGCCTGGGGTTGCCAGCGATGAGGCAACGTTTGGAGGAGCATTTCATCGCCCAGCCGGCGAAAGCTCCGATGCCCAGTCCGGCCGCTGCACCGATCAACAGGTAAAGCATTCGCATTCTCCCGCTATAAAAGTCGCGTAATTCTTGCGTCCATCGTAAGAACGCGGGAGCCCGGGGAATGGTTCCACGGTCACGGTGCAGTTGCGGGAAGGGTTTACGGTGCGCAGGGCGAAAGAAGGAGGGGAGTATTACTGGCCGGTCTGGCTGGTTGCAGGCTTCGCACGCGAGACGATCGACGAGAGGATCGTCTCGAGCTTTTCGACGGGGATCTCGCCGGCGCGGCCTACCACAACGTAGGTCTCATCGCCGAGCCGCCTGGCGAGCATGCGGTCCCGCTCGTAGGCGCAGAGCCAGTAGTCCGTGTCCCCGTCGCCGGTGTGCGTGAACTCCAGTTGTTGAGGCGTTTCACGGCAGATGATCACCGACACTTCGCCTTCGGGGATGCGCGTGAGGTAGCTCGACGCGAACCGCCGGGCGGTTTTGCTGCATGCACCCACCAGCGACAGGCGGGGGCAGTCCGGCAGGATCGGCCGGTGTCCGACATGCTTCTCGAGGTAGGCGCACAGCTCGTTCGCGTCGGACGTTTCGCGGAAGGTCTTGCACCGCGTAAGGTTCTTGAGATGCACGAACGCCACTTTTTCCGGCGGAGAGGCGTGCGTGGATCCGCCGGTCAGAAGGAGAACCGAGGCAACGATGACCACTGCTGCGGCTGCTCCGAGTCCCGCTCCGAGTTTCAGCAGCCTCGGGAAGGTCAGCACCCGACGGGATTGTGGTTGCTTGGCATCGGCTGGGGGGGTCTCGATCTCGCGTCGCACCTGCTCCCGCAACTGGCTGACGAAATCATCGGACGGTCGAACCGATCCCATCGCGGCGCGCAGCCTTCGGGCGAGCGCCTCCTGGTCGGCCTGGAGCTGATCGTCCGGCTGGGATGGCTGGTACTGATCGCTCATGGGTCCATTCGCTCCCCGGCGAGTCCGAGATCGCGCGCGTGCTCCCGGAGGCGTTCCTTGAGGGCGTTGCGGGCCCGGCTGGTCCTGCTCTTGACGGTTCCGACGGCTACGGACATGATCTCGCCGACTTCATCGTGCTTGAGTTCTTCCACGTCGCTGAGGTAGAGCGTCAGTCTCTGATCTTCGGGCAGTTCCATCAGCGCCTTGATGATCTGCTCGTCGGAGAAGTTCTCCAGCAGGTCGCGGGCGTCGGTCCAGCGGGTCTGATCTTCGGGAGTCGACGACGTATCGGGAAGCAGGGCTTCCTCGGCCTGGAGTTCCGGGCCTTTGACCTTGCGGTGCCGTAGTTCGTCGATCCACGTATTCCGCATGATCCGAAGCAGCCAAGCCTTGCAGTTGGAGCCCTCGCGGTACGACTCGAATCGCTCCAATGCCTTCAGCACCGTCGTCTGCGTGAGATCTTCGGCCATCGCACGCTGGCCTGACATGGCCATCGCCGCCCGATAGAGCGTGTCCAGGTAAGGCAGGACGGTGGATTCGAATTGGTTTCGGTCGGCCATCTGCGAAAACTTCCTTCGGAGCCCCGGTCATCCGGGCTTCCTGGCTGCTGCCACGTTTCGGCCAGTGGCGGCAAACCCTTTCCCTGACGTATCATCCTGCCTGGAGAGGAGCTTGTCAACCCGCGGCGGGAGACAAAACCAACCACTATATTGTACGCATTCCGCACGCACCCGGCCGCTCCGCGACGGGCGCACCTTTCTGCGGGAAACTAACTTACGCAGCCCGAGCTTACTCAATGGCCAGTCCGATCTGGTCGACGATAGGTACAACCATTACGCGGGAGCCCTGCGCCCCGAGGGGAGCGTTGCTGTTGCAAGGCGCTGTCGAACAAGATGATAGGTCGATCCTGCAGCAACTGGCGGGGATCGGTTCGCCGTTCACCGGCTCGGGCGATACCATCGACGTGCTCGATCACGTGCTGCGCGAAGCCCGGCGGGCGATTCACGCCGAAGCCGGAACCCTCTACACCGTTTCCGGAGGGGACCTGGAGTTCGTCCTTGCCCAGAACGACCGCGTCGACGCGGGCGAGATCTCCCGCGAGCTGGCCGGGACTCGCAAGCCCGTCTCACGCGAGTCGCTGTCCGGGTTCGTCGCCGAGACCGGCATCGTCATCAACGTCCCCGATGCCCGGAACCTGCCCGAGGGCACGCCGTTCCGCATCGCCAGCATCGACAAACAGACCGGCTATCGGACACGCAGCATCCTCGCTGCCCCGCTTCCCGGACCGGACGGGACATGCCTCGGCGTCGTCGAACTGTTCAACTGCATCGACGCTGACGGAAACGTGGTGGCCTTCCCCGAAGAGGATATCCCCAACATCGAAGCGCTGGCCTCCGTGGCGGCCGTTGCGATCCACAACATCCGCCTCCAGGAGCAGCTCAAGAGCGCCCATCTCGACACGATCATCCGCCTGTCGGTAGCGGCTGAGTATCGCGACGACGACACCGCTGCCCACATCCGGCGGATCTCGGTGGGCTCGGCGATCCTCGCCCGCAGCCTGCGCCTGCCCGGTTGGCAGGTGGAACTCATCGAGTACGCCAGCCCGATGCACGACATCGGCAAGATCGGCATTCCCGATTCCATCCTCCGCAAGGACGGCGCCCTGACGCCCGAGGAACGCGCAGCGATGCAGCAGCACACGCTCATCGGGGCGAAGATCCTCGAAAACCCCAAGACCGACGTCATCGCGATGGCCCGCGAGGTGGCGCTGTCGCACCACGAACGCTGGGACGGGCTGGGCTACCCCTACGCATTGGCCGGCGAGGAAATCCCCCTGCCCGCGCGGGTCGTATCGGTGGCCGATGTCTTCGACGCGCTGCTGTCCAAACGCTGCTATAAAGAAGCCTATCCTTTCGCCCGCGCCGTGAAGATCATCCGCGAAAACTCGGGCAAGCACTTCGACCCCCGCGTGGTTCAGGCGTTCGAGAACTCCATGCCCGAACTGGAGTCCAGCTTCCGGCGATACGCCGACGAGTCCTAGCTGTCCGCCTCGGCGATACGCTCACCCACGGGCCCGGCCTGGCCTTTCTCTGACCGCCCGCTACCATCTCCCCTCCGCGCTGTTAGAATGATTAGCCGACGACTTCGCCTGCCGGGGCAGCGACCGACCGAGAAACTGAACCACAGGAGCCCCGATGTCTCTGCCAAGCCGCGTCTCCCTACTGTTGCTGACCGCCGCGCTGATCCTCGCGATCCCCCAGCCCGCAGCCGGCGATTCTCCCGCCAAGCCCGCGGACGTCTCCCACCCCTTCATGCTCTGGACCAAGGACGACTTCGCCACCCTCGCCAAACGCCTGGACGCCGAGCCGTACAAGAGCATCTACGCAGACATGAAGCAAAGCCGTCACAACGGCGTCAAGTCACTGGCGAACCTCATCGCCTGGGGCGCCCTGGGTAACGAAGAAGCAGCCGAGAAGGAGAAGAAGCACTTCCTCTCGGTCATCCGCTCGCCCGCCCCCCGCGGCGGCGCGCAGTGGATCAACGTCCTGCGATACGACGTGCTCTACGACCGGCTCACCGTGAAGGAGCGCCGCGAGTACCGCGACTTCGCCGAAACGTACATCAAGCACGGCATCTCCGACAATGCCGTCCTCGACCCGAACGTATTCAACGATTCCCGCAACTACTCCCGGTATGACGCGCGGCGATACTCCCGCACGAACTGGCTGCCGAATATCATCTGGCCGCGGAAGGTCAGCGGCAACCTGATCGCCACCTCGCTCCGGGAGGGCGATCGCATCCGCCGGGCCTGGGGCGCCTACGGCAGCTGGCAGTACTACTTCGACGACTACCTCTGCGACGTGGGCTTCTACAGCGAGGAGTTCAGCAAAATGGGCTCCACGCCCGGGGCCATGCTCGTCAACTGCCTCGCGCTGGACCGCCTGGGCCTCGGCAAGCTGGGCTTCGGGTACGAGGGCGACCTCTCCAACGGGCGGCGCGTGACGAGGGGGCCGACCATGCGGGGGCACATCGAGAGCCTCATCCACCTGGGCTATCCGCGGGTGGACATCGGCTCGCAGCGGCCTCACTACCCGATGGTGACCATGGGCGATCTTCGACAGGGCGGCAGCAGCCAGAAGGGCGATTTCCGCGCGCCCGGCCTGCAGCATTCGATCGTCGTTGGATACCTTCCCAATGGAAACGGAGGGAACACCCGTTGGAACGCGCCCGGCGCCTGGGGCGGCGAGAAACGCGGAAACCATCCGCAGTGGGACGGCTATTCGCAGTTCACGCCAAAGATGCAGCTGCCCCTGTGGTTCGAACTCGGCCACAAACGCTGGCCGGAGTCGGGCTTCGGGTACTTCCTCGCGCAGATGCGACGCCCCGGAGACGACGCCTACGCACCCTCGCTGATGTGGGGCGTCGAGCCCGTCGCACCGGGTGACGTCAATCCCCCGGCTGCTCCGTCCGCGATCTGGCCGGAGCGCGGCATCGTGATGCTCCGCCACCTCGAGACCTCCGACTACTGGGAGTCGCCCGAACCGGCCGTGGCGATGCGCCTGGCGACCGGCTACGCCCACCACGTCAACGACAGCTTCGCGCTGCTGGGCTACTACGCGCTCAACCGCCCGATCTACGTCAACCGGCAGGTCACGCCGGGCTACGCGAAGGACTGGTCCCGCAGCATCCAGAGCCATTGCGGCGTCACCGTCGACGCAGCCGAGCCGGAGTTCACCGACGAGACCCTCACGCGCAAGGTCTTCACCGCACCGGTCAAGATCTCCCTCGCCTCCAGCGACGAAGTCTACCCCGGTGTGCAGCTCACCCGCGCGCTGCTGCTGACGGGGGAGTACCTGCTGGACGTCACCCGCCTTGCCGGCGAGAAGGAGCACCGTTACGACTGGCTGGTCCACGCCCTCGGCGAGGCGACCTGCGACGACGCCTCCGCCTGGAAGCAGGCTGAATTGCCCGACGGCCTGGAGAAGCTCGCCAATGTCAGGAAGTACCGCGCCGGCGAAGACGGCTGGCAGCTGACCGCGCTGCAGACCTGCGCGCTGGACGACCCCTCCGAGGCCACGCTGCCGGAATCGTGGTACGCCCGCAAGGTGGGCGTGCGGGTGCAGATGCTCGGGGCGGAGGGGCTGGACGTCTACACCGCCCGGACGCCGCTGCCTGTCGAGAAATATCGCGACGCCGACGGCAAACGAAAACAGCGCCAGCGTCCCAGCGAAACCGGCGGGGTGACGATCATCGCCTCGCGCAAGGCCAGGGACGCCACCTTCGCCGCCCTGCACCAGCCGTTCGAGAAGGGCACCTTCCCGGAGATGACGTTCCGCCGATGGGCGTCGGGCGAGGATGGCGCCCTGGGCGTGTCGGTCGTCTCGGAGAAGGCGGGCGTAAACGATCTGGCCTTCGTGCAGCTTTCCCCGACAGCCAGGGCTGTCACGCTGACCCGCGGCCACGAGTCGGTAACCTTCACCGGCCAGGCGTGGATACGTCGAAGCCGGGAGGCCGTCGAAGTCATCGGCGGTGTGACCGCGCTGAAGCTTACGGTCCAGGGCAACCCGGCCGTGCGGGTTGGTGGCGCGGCGGTCAAGGCGACGATCCGCGACGGCGTGGCGACCTGGTCGGCGGAGTAGCTTCGGACGAGGCCGGCAGGTCGAAACCTTGGGAACAGGGCCACGCGCTTCGGAGCAGCCTCGGCCGGCTGCGAGGCAGGAGGGCCGCTACGGTTCGACGTTGTCCGCCTTGGCCTTTCGGAGCTTCTTCGCGTCAGCAAGGGCCTGCTTGACCGCCCGCTTGCGGAACTTGTCGGTGTCCTCGGTGTCCGGGAAACCGTACTGGTAGTAGTCGTCGGCCAGCCTGCGCCACGGCTGATCCCTCACCATACCGTAGTCCTCGGGCTGTTTGCCCATCAGCAGAATGACCGCTGCGAGGACTGCGTCGTGTCGGTACTCGATGACGATCTCCTGAGTGTTCGAGGCGATGTACATAGTCGATCGCGGCGCGTTGTCTTCGCGGCCCAGCTCCTTGCACAGGGCGGGGATGGTCGACGTTGCTTCCATGTTCACGAGCGTCCAGGCAATCAGGAAGTCGCGGTCGAACTCCGGGTCCGACGACAGCATGATCTCCGCCAGCTCCGCCTCGTGGCGCTTCCCGCCGTTGCTCGCAAGGGCCTTGAACGCCCTGTGTACCAGTTGGCGGATCTCGGTCCGGAACTCGCCCTCACCGACGGTGGCCTTCATGGTGTCGTACTTGAGTTCCCACCAGTGCTCGCGCTCCATTCGCCCCAGCAGGTCCAGGCAGCCGGTTGCGACGTCGGGGCTGTCCTTGATCCGCAGCTTGCCGATCTTCGTGATTGCTCCGTGAACGACCATCAGGTTCGGGTCCCGAATCGCCAGGCCCAGCAAGGCCTCGGCCTTGTCCTCGTCTCCGCCGAGGCTCCAGGCCACCTTGATCCGTGCATTGGGATCGGGCGAGAGCATGGCGGTGAAGTCGTTGGCCTTGCCCGTCGAGCGGGCCTTTGTGAGCCATGTGGCGACGGTCTTCCTCGCGGCGGGCGTCAGCCTCGCAACGTGGCGGACCAGCTCCAGCGACGTGGTGATCTCGTCGCACAGTCGGCCGGCTGCCCTGTGGGTGTTGGGGTCTTCGGAGGTCATCGGAATCGCCAACTGCAGCGCGAGATTCCGCCCGACGCCCTGGAGATCGAGGTACGCGTCGTTGCGCGCGGTGCCCAGTTCGCTGTCGAGGTCCTCGGCCCGGGAGGCCATCTCACGCGCGAATCGCTCCGGCCAGTCGGGCTGCGATTCATCCCCGGCCAGGCCCGGCCCGATCCCGATCGAAATCAACACACATGTCGCGACGAGTCCAGCGGTCGTCAGCCATCGTATCTGCATTTCCGTTCTCTCCGGTTCGTATTGATTCGGTACTCCTCGGCCTGGGCGGCGCGAGTGGCGATGGCGCCTAGCCTCCGGGCACGGGCGGAACGGCTGGCGGACCAGAGCCGGCCTGCCTGATCTGCTCTTTCGCCCGTTTGTACAGCTCGGCCCGCTTCTGCCGCAGCAGGTAGTTCACGTCGTACTTGCCGAAGCCCAGCCGCTGGCCGACGTCGGTCAGCAGCTTTTTCTCGGCTGCGTGAATCTTCCCGTCGGCGAGGGTGACCTCCGCCATGGCGCCCAGCCACTGCCTTCCCTGCTCGTCGTCCTTGGGCTGGGGCGGGGTGATCTTGCCCGCGATGCCGGCCTCGATCATCGTCTGCAGCTTCGCCTCGCTGATCCGCGCCTTGCGCGCGGCGGCCTGGAGCATCTCCCGCTCCCTGGGCTCGACCGCGCCGTCGACGAGCGTCGTGTGGATCATCCACGCCATCAGCCCGGCCGAGGTGGGTACGCCGTTCGCATCCGCCGCCGCGGCAACGCCCGCGGGCGTCGGGGGTGGGACAGAGTCTTCCGAAAGCTCCCTCGCCTGGCGGAGCAGTTCGGTGACGCGCGGGTCGTACTGGGAATGCACGGCGGCCAGCACCCAATCGTGCAGGCCGTCGTTGAGCACCTCCCCGCAATACTCGCACGCGCCGGACGCCCCGCCGGCTTCGGGCGCCCCGCAGGATGGACAGTGGCTCGAGCTGACCGTCGTGTCGAGGTCGGTTCGCACGTTCGCCGATCGCTGCAGGACAAAGACCGACACGAACAGGCCCTTCGGGCCGCGTTTGACGGGCCTGCCCGCCGGGCCCCGGCTGAACTTCGCCCCCGCCCAGCGGACCGTCACCAGCGCCCGGTCGAACTCCTCGCCCGGCAGCAGGGCGGTGGTGTCCACCCCGCCGACGGCACACTCGCCGTACCACGTGCGGGTCGCGTCGTCCCCGGCCACCTCCTGCTGCACCTGGCCTGCGTACGCCTCGGTGGCGATCTTCCGCAGCGGCTGGGCGTCGCCGACCCGCTGGGCGCGATCCTTCCGCCAGAACATCACCGACGCGCGATCCTCGATGTGCTGGGTATTGACGCCCGGGTCCTTCTCCTGCATCGCCGTCATGCCGGGAATCGCAGCCGCCTGACCGGGCCTCCACTCGCACGCCTGGGTGATCTCGGCGAGAACCCAGTCGAACGCGCCGCTTCGCAGGTGGGCCTCGCAGTACTGGCAGTTGGCGCTCTGGCTGTGCTCGATCGCCGCGCCGCAGTTGGGGCAGTTGCCCTCCATCAGCCCGGGCTTGTCCGGATCGGTCGTCACGCCCGTCCGCCGGATGAACGACCAGTACTCCGTGAAGGTTTCCGGGGCGGACGACCCGCCGATGCGCTTGCCGGTGTCCAGGCTCTGGCGGTAGTCGACCGCCGAGGCGGTGATGCGCACGTTGAGCGTGTCGAAGTGCTCGCTGTCGTCGAGGCTGTCGACGTCGCAGTGCAGGATGCGGATGTTCTCCATGTGATCCCGCCAGCCGAATTCCTTCTGCTCGAGGATCTGCAGGCTGAACCGCTCGTAGATGCCGTCGGAGATGAACGCCCGCACGTCGTCAAGGTCCTGATTGCACCAGGCATGCTGGATGCGCAGAAACGCCTTCTGTACCCGCCCGAGGAACGCCATCGGCACAAACGTCGCGTCGCGCTGCCTCATGCGTTCGATCGCTTCTCGCGACCGGTTCGCGTCGAACGCCGCCGCCCCGCGACGGATGGTCCGGCTGGTGTGGGCCTGCTTGCTCTTGAGGATCGTGATCCCCACCCCGACGGCCAGGAAGATCAGCATGACCACCAGGCCGCCGGCGTCGAGACTGCCGCCACCCCCGCCGCCGAAACCGCCTCCGCCACCGAACCCGCCGCCCCCTCCGCCGCCGAAGCCCCCTCCGCCTCCTCCGCCATAGCCCCCGCCTCCGCCTGCCCGCGCGAAGGCGACCTCCGGCGACAGGGCCGCTGCCAGTGTCCCGGCCAGCAGCAAAGCCCCCGCGATCATCAATGCCCGGGCCGTCCATCGCCGAAAAGCCCCGACCCGGCGCCCGGGCCTTCGGCTGCGTTTCCGTCTTCGTCCCGCTCTCGTCATCATCATCGCTCCATCCGTCTGGTTCGCGTTCGATTCGTCTCTTGGCGTCGGCAGGGGGGTCAGTCGGCCAGAACGCACCGCCCGTGCGCCCACGATCGGAGTTCGGCGATCTTCTCAGCCATCACCACCGACAGCGGCTGGGTGATCTCCAGTTCGCGCAGGATGTCGTCGTTGTCCAGCTCCCGGCCGTCTGCGAAGGCGGCGTACAGCGCGCTGATGATCGCCTGCTCGATCTCCGATCCGCTGAAGCCCTCCGATGCCTCGACCAGCCGGTCGATGTCGAAGTCGTGCGGGTTCCGCTCGCGCCGCTGGAGGTGGATCTCGTAGATCGACCGCCGCGCGTCTTCCCCGGGCAGGTCCACGAAGAAGATCTCGTCGAACCGGCCCTTTCGCATCAGCTCGGGGGGCAGGGCGGAGATGTCATTCGCCGTGGCCACGATGAACACCGGGTCGTCGTGGTCCTGCATCCAGCTGAGCAGCTGTCCGAACATGCGCTGGCTGAGTCCGCCGTCGCTGGCCGCCCCGGCTGAACCCGCCCCCGCCGAGGCGAACGCCTTCTCGATTTCGTCGATCCACAGCACGCACGGCGCCATTGCCGCGGCCACCGCGAACGCCTGCCGCAGGTGACGCTCGCTCTCGCCGACGTACTTGTCGTACAGCGCGCCGACGTCCATTCGCAGCAGCGGCAGACGCCAATCCGCCGCGACGAACTTCGCCATCAGGCTCTTGCCGCACCCCTGCACGCCGAGCATCAGGATGCCCTTGGGAGGACGCAGCCCGAAATCCCGAGCTTCGGAAGTGAACGCCCGCCGGCGCTTGTGCAGCCAGTCACGCAACCGGTCCATGCCCCCCACGCTGGGCCGGCCGTTCGGGGCGGGAATGTAATCCAGCACGCCCGTCTGCCTCAGGCGGCTTCGCTTGGTCTGCAGCACCCGCGCGAGATCCGCTTCGCCGAGCATGCCATCGCCCAGGAACGCCCCCGCGACCACCTGGGAAATCTCCGCCCGGCTGAGGCCCCGCAGGTTCGAAATGAACTTCTCGAATTGGTCCCGCGAGAGCTTCACCTCGTGGTCGCCGTAGCGGTTGATCTCCCGGAAGGTCCGCTTGACGATCGACACGATTTCCTCGTCGTCGGGCAGCGCCACGTCGTAGGGCATCGCCAGGCCCTGCAGGCAGTCGGGCACGTTGCCGGCGTGGTCCACCAGGAACAGCGTGCGATTGTCCCGCACGAACGCCTGGGCGATCTCGCGCAGCAGACGCTCGGTCGCCGGCTCGTTGACCAGCCCCAGGGCGTCCTTGAAAACGTACACCCCGATCTCGTCGCTGTCCCTGACCTTCCGCAGCACCGCCTGCAGCGCGTCGGTGCCCCGGATCGGGTCGTCCCGCGACGGATACGTCCGCCGAAGCCCGTCGCTGACCGACCACTCGTAGACAGGCAGGCCCATCCGACCGGCCGCCTGGCGGATCTGCCGCGTCACGTAGTCCTCGTCGAACGTCTGGATCGTCACAATCGCGTGACGCGTCCGGATCAGCAGCCCAAGGTCCTTCACAATGCTCTGCGTCTCTGCCATGGTGTCCCTCGTTCGCCCGCTCACAGCCGGGCGCCGCAGTATTTGCAGTGCCTCGCGTCCACGTCGTGTCCCTCGCGTGAACAGCTCCGGCAGACCTGCGTGCCCGCCTCGCCGGCCGCCCCGGTGCGGTACATCTCCACCGAGACGATCCCCGTCGGAATCGCGATGATGCTGTAGCCCAGGATCATCACCGCCGCCGCCAGCGCCTGGCCCGGCGCGGTCTGCGGCGAAATGTCCCCGTAGCCCACCGTCGTCATCGTCACGATCGCCCAGTATACGCTCCGCGGGATGCTCGTGAACCCGTGCTCCGGGCCCTCGATCAGGTACATCACCGAGCCCAGAATCACCACCAGCGCCACCACCGCCAGCAGGAACACCGTGATCTTCCGCCGGCTGGAACGCATCGCCGCCGAAAGCCTCGCCGCCTCGCCGACGTACGGGCCCAGTTTCAGCACGCGGAACACCCGCAGCACCCGCAGCACGCGGATGACCGTCAGGTAATGGCTGCCCGGAATCACCAGCCCCACGTACGCAGGCAGCCAGGCCAGCAGATCCACCACGCCGAAAAAGCTCGTCGCGTAGCACCCGGGGCGGCGGACGCTGATCAGCCGGAGGACGTACTCCACCGTGAACAGCACGGTGAACACCCACTCGCCGGCGCGAATCCACCAGCCCCACCGGGCGTGCACCCCGGCCATGCTGTCGAGCATCACCAGCACCACGCTGGCGACGATGCTGACCAGCAGCGCCACGTCGAAGGCCTTGCCGGCTGCGGTGTCTGCCTCGAAAATCACCTCGTGCAGTCGAAGCCGCCACCCGGCCGCTTCGGTCGGGGCGCCCGTGCCGTCGTCTCCAGTGCAGCCATCCGGCGCCTCATGGCCTTCGGCGCCCTCGGCGCGCGGAGCATCGGCGGGGTTCGCCCGGCCGGGGCGGGCGGTGTCTTCAAGGGCGTCGCTGCTGTCGGGTTGGTCGCCGTTCATTCCATCTGTCCCGATAGACGTTCCGGACCGCGACGTTCTTCATGCGGTGCCCGGGATTTGCGCCCGACATTGTCGCCTGCCACGCCGGGCTTGTCAAAACGCGATCGCCCCCCATGCGCCCCCCGACCAGTCCGCAATGCGTTCAGGCTGCTCCACGGCCGATCGGGCAATCAGGTCGCGCGGCTGGACGTGCCGGTTCTCGGGCAGGGGGGGAGGACTCGCCCCGGCGGGGCGTATCGAGCGCGCAAAACAGGCGGCCGACCGGAGCCGACCGCCTGTGTGAATTCCTCTGATTGCGGAACGGGTACTACCGTCTGCGGCGCAGCATCGCCAGGCCCCCGAGGGCCAGCAGGCTCAGCGTGGCGGGTTCGGGCACCTCGTAGGTGTACGTCACCGTGGCGCTGATGTCCACG
>CAZXSK010000091.1:0-12017 GCA_964642855.1 uncultured Planctomycetaceae bacterium
CGGCCGTCGTGTACGAACCCGACAGCACCAACACCTCGCCGCCCGAAGAGACGGCCAGTACACCTTCGCCGACAGTATCGAACGCGTTGAGGCCGATCTCGTAGACCACGTCGCCGAGAACCACCTGCGTGCCATCGGCCAGCGAGGACCAGTCATCGTCGACGACGATCCTGTCGGTATCGGTATCGAGATACGGCGTGTAATCGATGTTCGAAGGCGTGCTGAGCATCGCCTCGATGGCTGAGACGTCCGCCGTGCCCCAGTCGTTGTAGGTCGCGTCCAGCACGTCGCCGGCGGGAATGAAGTTGTACACGCCCCAACTGCCGTTGGCGGCAATCTCATTCTGATTGATGTGGATGTCCGCGATGAAGCCGTCGTAGACCTTGATGCCGCTGTCAGCGTTGCCGGTAATCGTGTTGCCGGTAATGTCGATGTAACGCGGGTCGTAGCTGCCCCCGGCCGTCCCTTCGTAGTAGCCGTCCGCGTAGCCGCTGATGAACACACCGTTGGCGTTACCCGTCAGCGTGTTTCCGGTGACGTCGACATGCTCGGCCGAGTCGATCCACACGCCGCTCTGCGCCCCGCCGTGGATGTAGTTGCCCTGTACCAGCAGGTCCCCGCCGTTGGTGGTAACGGACTGCACAACCAGCGCAGCCCCGTTGGCATCGACGATCTCATTGCCGGTGATTTCCAGGCCGGTGAAGTCCAGCAGACCCGTCAGGCGGTCGTCGCCCGTGCCGCCGGGCAGCGCCTCACTCTGGTACCCCGCATAGATGCCGAACCCGTGCCCGCCGGTGACCGGGTTGACCAGGTTCTCGCGGATCTTGACGTTCTGATATTCGTCGGTCGGCTGGTCGCCGTAGCCGAGGATGATTCCGTTGTACCGTGCGTTGGAGACGGTGAAGCCTTCGACCGTCACGTCACTGGCGGTGATGTACACGCCGTGCGTGCTGCCGGCCGGGTCGATCACCGGAGCGTTGGCACCGGGGCCTGCCGCTGCGTCGCCCGCGTCGCCGATCAGCGAGACGGACTTGTCGATCACGACGCCCTCGCTGTACGTGCCGTCGTTGACGTTGACGGTCCCGCCGGTGGTGACCCGGTCGATGGCCTCGCCGATGCGACCGGCCGGGCCGGCCTGCGCGCCCTCGTCGGTCACGTAGAGGGTCGAGAAGTCGCCCTGGAAGCCGACCGCGCCCGGATCGGTGTCCGTGCCGCTGCCGAGGTACGGGGTGAAGTCGACGTAGGCGGCGCCGGAACCGGCGATCCCGCCGGCCACGGTGGCCTCGTCGGTGGAACCCCACCAGTTGCCGCTGGCGTCGAGCGCCGTGGTGACACCAGCGCCGAGATCCCAGTAGACATTCGGGTTGGCTGATCCGGCATCGAAGCTGTTATCAGAGACAACGTAACCGTCGGCGAAGTAGCCGTTGCCGTAGCCGTTCTGCATCATCAACGCGGCCGCGTCAGTAGCTCCCGCCACGGTGGTGGCGCTACCGGTGACACCCTCGATCACGTTGCCCGTGATCACAAGGCCAGCGTAGCCGCCCGTATACCCCGGGTCACCGTAGTCATAGGCGGAGAGGCTGATGCCGTGCATGTCCTGAATACTGGTAATCGTGTTGTCCGCGATCACCAGGTTGCTCATGTCGCACCACGACATGATCGCCCCGGCGTAGCTGTCCGGGTAGACCGGGGTGCCAATGTCGCTGATTGTGTTACCGACGATCTGCACGTCGTCGATGGTCGCACCGTAAGACATCCGGTAGTTGCTGATCCGGATCGGCAGTGCGGTGGAATTAGTGATCGTGTTGTTGGTGACATCGATACCACTCATCGACCACGCAAGCGAACTGCCCGACGGCCAGTAGCCAGTCGACATGCCAATGGCGACGTAGCTGTCGATGCCCGTGAACAGGTTGCTGTCGACGGTGACATTCTCGGCGTTACCGCGAACAACCACGCCCCGGCCCATATCGGCGAAGACGTTGTTGCTTACTGTCAGGTTCCGGACCCCAACACTTTCCCAGCCGGCGTCGATACTGTTGCCCTCAGCCATCACCCCGCGAAGAAGACCATTGACGCCACTTCCACCCGGCTCACCATCAAACCGGAAGCCACTGATCGTGACGCCGTCGACCAACTGGTTCAGGCCGTCCACGTAGACTGCGTACAACGAGTCGGTCATGGCCGCATCGAGTGTGATGATCGAACTGCTGGCCGGGTCGTCGGCTGCGCTGCCGGCGCCAAGAAGGTTCACCGACTTGTCGATGACGATTCCGCCGCGATTACCATTCGCACTGGTCGTATGGGAATCAATCTCGTAGACACCCGCGTCGACGTGGATCGTGTCGCCATCGAGGGCCGCGTCAACACCGCGCTGGATGCTGCCCGAATCGGGCGTCACGAAGACCTCGCCCGCCTTCACCCGCACCAGGCCCAGCGTGTCGTCGTCCGTGCCGTGGGTGACCTTGTCCTCGATCGCGAAATTCTCATCCAGCGTGGCCGAGGCGCCCGTCAGGCCGTCGAGGCTGACACCCGTGGCATCCAGCTCCCCGCCGGCGTACGCACCATCGGTAAGCTCGACATACTGGCCGGATACGTTGGTCATCTCCACGTCGCCGAGGGTGTCCCCCGCGGCCGCTGCCTCACCGGTAATCCGCACACCCGTGGTCACGTTGTCGATCGTGTTGCCCGCGCCGAAAGTGGTCTCGATGATATGGCCTGCCCCGGCATCGGCTTCCAGTTCGATGGCGGTGTCCATCCCGCTGAACGCATTGCCAGCCAGCCGCGTGTAGTCGTCGCCGTTGTCGAAATCGTCCGTTACAAGCAGACCCGTGCCAAGCCCCGTCGTATCCGTGATCGTGTTGTCGAGCACTTGCATCGGCGTCGCGGCCACCTCGTTGTGTCCCAACGCGATGCCGACGTTCGCCCCGCCCAGCTCGATGTCATTGCCCTCGATGGTCACGTCGCCATCGGGGTTCCACCAGAGATGCATGCCCGCACCGTCGGTCACGCCGGTCAGATCGATGACGTTCGCCTCACCGGCGCCTGATCCGCCAACGATGCTTCCGCCGGCAAGGTTGACCAGGCTCATCGCCAGACCCGGCATGCCCGAGCCGCTGCCCAGCATGTTCGTGATGCTGTTGCCCTGGATAACCGTCGCCGATCCGTGCTCACCGTACAGGTGATTGTTCATGATGATGCCGGTCGGCACGCTGCTGATATCGTTGCCGATGATCGTGGCGTCGGTATCGGCCACGATGCCGTACATCACGTCGGAGATGGTGTTGTTGAGGTACTCCGAAGCCGCATACGAACGCAGGCCGGCCCCCAGCCAGCCGGCGCCCTGCACGTCGGTGATAGTATTGTTCTCGAACCGCGCCTCGCTCGACGAGAACACGCCCTCCCAGAAGCTCACGTCGCTGATCAGGCTGTTGGAGATCACGTGGCCGGTCGCGGGAGCAGTGTTGTACACGCCCTTGGTGTAGACCGGGTTCAGCTCGATCCCGCGGTAGTACGAACTGGTCACGACGAGGTTGTCCGCGACGAAGTTGTCCCAGTCGGTCCCGCCGGTATTGTCGACCACGATCGCCGTGCGGAAGTTGTGGTCCCCGGTCAAAGCCGTGTTCGCGTCGCCGTCGATCGTCAGGTTCTGGACGGTCACGTCGTCGCTGCGGACGATCAGTCCGATCTGGTAAGTCCCGTCAAAGCTGTCGGTCTGGCCGTCGAAGTCCGCCGCGGCGGTGTGATCGTCTTCGGCAGCCGGTGCGATCGTCACAGCCGAGCGGTCGGACGCGTTGCCCTGCAGCGTCAGCGATTTGCCGATCACCGCGTTCGACTCGACATACATCCCGTCCGCGAGCGTCACCACGCCACTTTCCGTGACGAGGTCCACCGCCTCCTGGATCCGCCCGTCGCTGCCGGTCTGCTGGCCGAGGGTGGTCACGACCAGGTCGCTCGCGTCGCCCTGGAAGCCGCTCGTGGCGGTATCGAGATCAGCCCCGCTGGTCAGGAACGGCGTGATATCCACCAGGCCTGACACCGAAGCCGCAACCGTCGCTTCGTCGCTGCTGCCGAACCAGTTGCCCGACGCGTCGACGGTGTTGATGCTGCTGTCATTGAACACAGCCACTCCGGCCGCCCGATCGGACAGGTCCGAGCCGTTGACGCTCGCCGTACCGGTGGATGTGACCACCACGCCGGCGATCGCTGCGCCGCTGTCGGTGATGCGGAGGACGCTTTCCTCGATGTTCGCGTGGGCGCTACCCACCTGCACGCCGATCCGCGGGGCGGTGATGTCGACCTGGAACAGATCGGTCGTCCCGCTGTTGACAATTACGCCGCCGGCGGTGTTGTTCTCGATCGACAGGCCGGAGATCGACACCTGCGGGGCGTCGGTCGTGATGGTGTACACGCCGAACGACGTGTCAATGGTCACCAGGTCTGCCCCGGCCCCGACGAGATCCAGCGACTTGTCGACGGTCAGACTCTGAGTGTAGTCGCCTGCAGCGATCTTGACGGCATCGGCGTCGCCGTCGCCGCCGACAAAGTCGATCGCGCTCTGGATTTGGCTGAACGCATCGGTGCCGTAAACCAGCCCGGTCTGCACCTCGCCGGCTCCGGAATCCCACGTTACCACGTCGCCGGCCGTGAGCGTGCCGCTGCCGTCCACGTCGTTGGTCACGTCGGTGAACGCGAACTGGTCGACGTAGTGGGTGCCCGAGAGCATCAGGCGCGGTTCGAGGGTTTCCATCTGCCCGCTGGCGCGCGCAGCTTCGGCGCGCGCGGAAGGTGCAGCCATGCGGGTCGGCAGCGAGAGGGTTACCGTGTGGTTGCTGATCCAGCACGACCGAAGAATGGATCGATACGCCCTGGACAAAAGCTTGTAAGCGCGCGAAGCGACTGACATGGTACGTCCTCCGTTAGAAACCCCTTCCCCGCGACAGCCGCAGAGAATGTTTGTAGCGATCAACCACCCTGTTCGGACCCCTTTGTCCCAGGTGTGGGTGCATCACACGTTATCACCGATCACGTTCATGCGAGACGGCCTGCCGGGTCGGGGCGCCGCCCGTTCTACAGCGGCGATCCGGCCCAGCAGGCAGTCTGCACAGGCCCGCAGGCCCCAAGGCCCGCAAGCCGGGTGAAACTCCCTCAGCTTGGCTGCTCCCAAGCGGTTCATCTTCAACTCGCTCCGCCCGGGTTTGGACATCTACCGGGCGAAGTCGGTTTTCCTATTCGTTCAGCGACGACGACGGGCGAGAAGCCCTGCCCCGCCGACAACCAGCAGCGACAGCGTCATCGGCTCGGGAACGGCAGAGAACTGGCCCGTACCGTTCGAGTCGAACGTGTCCAGGCGGTCTCCGCCGGGCGTGCTGACGATCACCAGTTCGGGCGAGATGTCCAGCAGGCTCCACGAAAGCGAGCCGGTCAGGTCGTACCCCGCAGCGGACATCGCGTCGTACACTTCGCCGCTGGAGTAGGCGACATCGCCGCTGAGTACAGCGCCGGTCTCGCCGCCCTCCAGGCCGACGATCACCGATGCGTTCGTCACGTTCGCTTCCAGCAGAAGCGTGCCGTCCGACGCCTGGACGATAACCGTCCCCACGCCCAGCGGCTGGGTCAGAACCCTGTAACCGGGCGCCACGTCCTGTGACGTGGCGTCGCCCGATGCCTGGAAACCGCTGGTGATTTTCAACTCCGCATCGGAGAACGTCGTCGCGCCAACGGCCTCCACGCTGTCAGCGATGCCGGGAATCTCGAACGGCACCGAAATCTCCAGACCCGGAGCGCCCGCTACACCGTTGCCGGTGAACGAGCCCGAACCGGACGAAAGACCGGCCGATCCGGTGCTGGTGTCGAGAGACCAGATGAACTCCGGCAGGGTGGGCGAAACGGGACCCGGTGCGAAGTTGAGAATCTCTCCGGCAGTAGCGGTTCCCACGAAAGTCAACATTACGATCCCTATACAGAACAGACAGCGAAACAATGCCCTCTCTGGATCATCGTATTCCCCTCTCCATCCTTGGGTAGAGGCTCAATCCCCTATCCCTCGTTGAAGGCTCCACTCCCAGACCTCCTGGGACGTGTCTCCGGACCCCGGGGCTCAAACCGGGCTGCCGGATGATGATGCGGAGTCTACCCCCAGTCAGCCCATTCGACAACAACGAATCTCCGGCCTTCATGGACATGAACAGCACCTTGGCGTGTAACCGCGAATCGGGACTTGTAGGGGATTTGAAAAGCTGCCGTTACAGGCTTCTCTGGACGTGGACCCCCGTAGCGAAGTCGGCACACGCCGCCTAAAAAGCTGAAAGAACAAGCTGTTACGAAGTGTAGTTGAATCCTGGCCAGTCGACCCAGAAAACTACAGTGCTTCACCTACCTGCGATCGTTGCGTTAACGCGTGAACCAAGGGGGATTTTTTTTTACGAATCCGCGGATCCCCTTTCCCCTCATCTGCGCAGCAGCTGCCCTGCTGCCTGTCGCGCGGCGCGAACACTCTTGACAACATTCAACAGCCCCGCGGTCGACGTCAAATCCGTCTTGCCAGGCTGCTTGCGATTGGTGTTTTGCCCCTTGACGGCTGGACGAGTTCGGGTATCCTAACCCATTCAATGTATTGATTTCGGGCGTCGGTCGGCATGGCCTGGCCGCTTCGCAAAGGGGTTTTTCGTGGAGAAAGGGGCGCCCAGAATTAGACACATCACCCAAGCAGGAGATGTACCATGAGTAAAGAAGACAAGCCCGCTGAGAACGCCGATGTCAAGCTCGACGAGCAGGCTCGCCAGCAGACCGGACAGCAGCAGGTCCGGCTTCGCATCGATGAGCGAGAAATGGACACGACCTACGCCAACGCCTTCCGTACCAACGGAACCGCAGAAGAAGTCATGCTCGACTTCGGGCTCAACCTCATGGGCGCCTCGGCCGGGGCGGACGGCCAGAGCCAGCCGGAAATCCTCTTCCGCGTCAACCAGCGCGTCGTCCTGAACTTTTTCACGGCCAAACGCCTCGCGATCACCCTCGGCCAGCTCGTGCGCCGGCACGAAGAGCAGTTCGGCGAGGTCGAACTCGACGTCGCCAAGCGCCGCAAGGACCAGCCGGCCGACGAGGGCAAGTAACCTCCTCTCGCAACCAGCGACGTAGCAATCATCCCCGGACGCCCCGCCGGCCGAACCCCGCGGGGCGTTCTGCTGCGCAGCAGGAGCAACCTGTCGACCAGCATGGTACAATCAACCGGACCGGATGACGGACCCGTAGGGTCCAAGCCTCGCGCACTCCCACGGGACGAACGGAGACACGCCATGCACCGATCCTGCAAACACGTCACGATCGCCCGCACCGCAGCAATCGCTGCACTGCTCGCAGCCGCCGGGACAGTCCGCGCCGACACCGGAGACCTTGACCTCATCGCCAACGGCGGGTTCGAGGGCCCCTCCCGCGACGATCCCTGGGTGCGGAACAACTGGGCGAACAACGACGCCCACTACGCCCTGGATCCCAACAACCCCCGCTCCGGCAAGCAGTCGATGCGCATGACCATGCGCCAGGCGACCAATGCAGGCAACATCCAGCTGATCCATCCGTTCAAGAAGCTCCCCGCCGGTTCGCGATGGCGGCTGACGTTCTGGCTGCGGGCCGCCCAGGATGCCCGCAGGCCCGTTCGCGTCACGATCGGCCGTCGCGGCAGGCCGTGGACCACCTGGATCAGCCACAACGTCTACCCCGGCCCGAAGTGGAAGCGGTGCGCGGTAAACCTGGTGATTCCCGAGGGCGTCGACGAGACCCGCCTGGGCCTGTACTTCTACCTTCGCGAGGAGACGTCCGTCTGGATCGACGACGTCAGCATGACCCCCCTGCCCGACAGGGACCCCGCCGACCGGCTGGAGGGCAACCGGCTGGCCAACGGCTCGTTCGAGGTCGGGCGGACCCGCTGGTACGTGCAGTATTCGCCGACGGGACAGGTCACCGGAGAGCCGGCCATGCACGAAACCAACGTGGGTAACGTGCCCCGGTGCGTCTCCACCGACGGCGCGCCCCACGGCCGGCTTGCGCTTAAGCTCGACGTCCGAAAGGACACCCGCCTGACACTGACCAGCGCGTATTTCGATCTACGGTACGGCCACCCGGCCTCGGTGAGCTTTGACGTGCTCGCCCCCCGGGCGGACGTAACCTTCACCGCGGAAGTCGGCCACGGCACGTTCAAACGCCTCCACCGTCAGCGCCGGACCTTCACCGTTGACGAAAGCGGCTGGCAGCGATACCGCTTCACCCTCACTCCGGGCGTCTCGGAGAGCGGCACGTACTACTTCGCGCTGAGCTTCTCGACACCGGGCAAGTACCTCGTCGATCGCGTCGTTGTCACCGACGGCAACGAGCCCGGCGACGTCATGCCGCCACGCCCCGACGTCGGCGCGATTCTTCTGGGCAAGACCCCGCCGGGCAACCTGTTCGATAAAGGCGACACCGTCCGCGCGGGCATCGCCGTGCAGGCCCGCCCGGGCAGCAGAGATCTCGCGCTCGACGGCTCGATCGTCGACGTCCAGGGGCGAAGCCTGCGGGACCTCTCGCTGAAGGTTCGCCTGAACCGCAAAGGCCGCGGCAGAGCGACCCTCGACGACCTGCCCACCGACCGTTTCGGTGCGTTCAAGCTGATCCTTCGCGAGAAGGGTCTCGACGCCAGCCATCGCCCCGCAACCGAACTGCAGTACCAGGTGCTGCCCCAACTGCCCAAGCTCAACGAGGCCGCACCCGACTCGTTTTTCGGCGGCCATCCGTTGCTGAAGCCCTGTTCGCTCGCCGTCGCCCGACGTGTGGGGATACGCTGGATCCGCCTGCACCCGCCGCTGGATACCAAGTGGGCGGTCGTCGAGCCGGTTGAAGGTCGCTGGGATTTCCCCAAGGCCGGGCTCAAACGGGCCAGCGCGATGGGCTTCCGCATCCTGGGCAGCCTCGACCAGACGCCGGACCACCGTGCCGATACACCCGACGCGCCGCGGCGGACCTGGCGAGGCCTGGGCAACTACCCGCCGAAGGACTGGTCTGCCTGGCGGGAGTACGTGCGGCGGGTCATGGCTGCCTACCCGTTCATCAAGCACTGGGAGGTCTGGAACGAGCCCGACCTGCGAGGCTTCATGGAGGACCCGTTCGACGCCGACCGTCACGGCAGGACGCGGGCGGAGCTGTATCTCAAGTTCGTCCGACATACCCGCCAGGCCGTCGAGCAGTCCCGGGCCGACGTGCAGATCGCCGTCGGGGCCGTTGCCAACGTCCGCAGCGAGTTCCAGCAGAACATGCTCTCAGCCGGGGCAGCGAAGTACGCCGACATCGTCAGCTTCCACCACTACGGCATCGACGCGCCGGACCTGCGCAAGCTGGTCAGGCAGATGCAGAAACAGACCGGCGCGGACGGTAACGCGGTGGAGGTCTGGCACAGCGAGGGGGCCGGGACAATCCCCATCTGCTCCTGGCTTCGCGAGAGCCGCTACCCCCATCAAGAACCCGAAGCCGTCTCGCACCTCTGCGCCGCCACGGCCACGCAGATGATCGCCTACAAGGCCATGGGCGTCCGGCGATACTTCCACTACCCCGGGCCCACGGCGGGCCCGCAGGGGCGGTTTGTCTATCGCAACGACTTCGCCTACGGCTCGGACGTTTCCGGCCTGCCGCTGCCGCTGTGGGCAAGCTACGCCGCCTGCGTCCGCATCCTCGAAGGCGCCCAGCCCGCCGGCCTGAAGGAACTCGACGTCGACGGGAACGTCGTCTGGCGGGCATCGTTCCTGAAAAACGACAAACGCATCGACGTGGTCTGGTCGAAGACAGCGCTGCCGCTTGCCGACCTGCCCGGCCTGTCGACCGAGGGCAGGACCGTGCTCGACATGATGGGCAACCCCGCGCCCGGCCGCCCCCTCACCGGCCCCGCGCCGCTGTACGTGGTGGAGTAGGCCCCATCGACGCCAGCGCCTCGCAGGGCGACCCTACCGCGCGGGCTCGATCACGTAGCGGATGTCCACCTCGCCGGCCGGTTCGATGTCCAGGCAATGCACGCGCGTGTGCCCGTTCCAGTAGCTCCGCCACTCCCGCATGCCCTCGACCACCGTCGTCGTTGCCTGGCTGGGTGCGCTGCACTCCCACGACACCGACAGGGGCAGCCGGCTCTCGGCGACGAAGATCGCCAGCTTGTCGGGCACCTCATCCAGCCGCCAGGTCTCGGCGATCTCCAGCCGCCCGTCCGCGACGCGAACCGTCACCTCCCGCCGGCCGGGCTTGTCGTCGCTGTCGGTCCACCAGTCGTGCCGCTCGAACCAGCTGAAGCAATCGGTCACCCAACTCAGCTCGCCGTCGGCGTGGCGGATCTCCTTCGGCGCCCGCAGGGGCAGGTACCGCCGCTTGCCGTAGAAGGCGTTGGGCACGCCGCAGGTCATGAACGAATCGACCGGCTGTTCGAGGACGCCCGGTGAGTACACGAACGCTGCGTAGTCCGACGTGTAGCCGTTGACCACGGGCAGTTGGAAGTCGAGCTGCCCGTCGCGATGGAACCACGCGCCGAGCCCGCGCGGATCCATCTGCACGAACGTATCCTGCCGCGGGTAGAGCGTCGCCGGATCGCTCTGGCAGGCCAGGTCCGGCGTCTTCGCCGCGATCGCCTGGAGCATGCCTGCGATCTCGGCCATGTAGCCCAGCCACCCGAGGCTGAACTCCAGCAGCCTCTGCTCGCCGCGATACCAGTGGGTCATGCCGCGACGGTGGGCGGTCACCGCATCGTCCGACCAGTACGTGCGCATGACCTCGCGGATGGTATCTGCAGCCAGGCCGGCCAGCAGCTCCGGCTGGTCGGTCGCCCCGATCTCCACCAGCGACAGCGCCAGCTTCATCCGCCAGACCTGCGAGAACTCCGCCGACCGGCCCCACGTCAGGCCCAGCCCGTCAGGCCGGGCTGCCGCACGCAGCAGGCGCTCGTGCGACGCCAGCGTCCGCTTCATGCCCTCCTCGGGCAGAAGCCCCCACAGCGGCTTGGCGGTCATCAGCGCATCGAACGTGTAATTGTCGTACCGCCCCCGCCCGAGATGGTCGTCGTCCAGAAAACCTTCGCCCTCGCAAAGCACCTGGCCGGTCTTCTCCAGCGACAGGTCGAACACGCGCCGGTCGTCGGTGACGCCCAGCTTCCGGCGGGCCAGCTCCAGCCGGGCCATCACGATCCAGTAGTTGTTCGGATGCCCGATCAACTCGCCGTTCTCCAGGTCCACCACGGCCGTGGAATCCATCGCCTCCAGGATCTTCCCCCGGGCGGCGTCATCGACGCCTTCCAGCAACGGATGGCCGTCCCACCGCTCGCCCGTGCGCATCAGCGCCTCAGCGACGTACATCGACCACCACGTCTTGTGCCCGCCGTGGCGGAACTCGGCGAAGATCGCGCCCAGCCGGTCGCGCACGCTCCGGCCGTCGAGGGCCTCGATGCCCAGCCCGGGCAGCAGCCCGTACAGTTGCGTCAGCGCCGAGTCGGTGCGGTCGTAGGACGGGAACCCGGCTACCACGCCGGGCAGGCGGTCGTCGGGGCAGAAACGGCGAACGAATCCCTCGGCAGCTGCGGCGAGAAAATCCGTGACGGTCCGGGCGAGTTCAGAAACGTTGATGGCTGCACTCCTTCACCTTGCGTTACGAAACAGGCCGCCCATCGTACGCGCCGCCCCGCCGGCGGGCAACCACCACCAGCCAAATTGCACCGGAGGGTTTCGGATCTTCATGGCAGGATGGGCCTCATTCAGGCAGATGTACGGCAGGCCGGGCAGTTCCTTCACCGGTTGTTACGGCGCCCGCCCGTCGGCTTCCTCGAAGGCCAGCTTCTCCGGCTTGTCCGTCACGGCCTGGAACGCAATCACCCGCCGGAAATACCCGGCCAGTTCGTCGAGACAGCGCTGCTGGTATTCTTTCAGAACAAACATGCTTCACTCGCCTTCGTATCACCACAAAGCCCCCACCGTGAGGTGGGGGTTCGCATCGTCCACACTACGTCCCCCATGCTC
>CAZXSK010000092.1:0-10474 GCA_964642855.1 uncultured Planctomycetaceae bacterium
GGCTTGTAGCCGCGGATCTTCGCCTCGCGCGTCTTGGCGAACAGCTGGCGGATCAGGTCGAACACGCCGGTGTAGGTAGCCGGGTTGCTGCGCGGGGTCTTGCCGATGGGCGACTGGTCGATCTCGATGACCTTGTCGATCCGCCGGACGCCGAGAATCTTGTCGTATTCGCCGGGCTTCTCGCGTGAGCTGTAGATGCGACGCTTCATCACGCGCAGGAGCGTCTGGTTGACCAGCGTGCTCTTGCCCGAGCCGGAAACGCCCGTCACGCAGATGATCCCGCCCAGCGGGAACCGGGCGCTGATGTTCTTGAGGTTGTGCTCGCGACAGCCCCGGATCTCCAAGCACTTTTTCAGCAGGACCTTCCGCCGGCTGTCGGGCGGGTCGATGCGGAGTCTCCCGGAGAGGTACTTGCCCGTCATCGACTCGTCGCAGGCTTCGATCTCGCCGACGGTGCCCTGGGCGATGATCTTCCCGCCGTGGCGTCCCGCCGCCGGGCCGATGTCAATGACCTCGTCCGCCGCGCGGATGGTGTCTTCGTCGTGCTCGACGACGAGTACCGTGTTGCCGATGTCGCGCAGGTGCTGGAGGGTTCGGATGAGTCGCTCGTTGTCGCGCTGGTGCAGGCCGATGGTCGGCTCGTCGAGCACGTAGCAGACGCCCACCAGTCCGCTGCCGACCTGCGTTGCCAGGCGGATGCGCTGCGCCTCGCCGCCCGAGAGCGTCGCGCTGGTGCGGTTGAGGGTGATGTAGTCCAGCCCGACGTCGGCGAGGAAACTCAGCCGGTGACGGATCTCGCGGAGGATCATCTCGGCGATCTGTGTGCGTTCCTCATCGAGCTGGAGATCGTTGATGAACTCCAGCGCGTCGGCGATCGACAGGCTGGTGACGTCGTCGATGTTCTTCTCGCCGACCTTGACGGCCAGGGATGCCTGCTTGAGTCTTGCCCCGCCGCAGGTCTGGCAGGGGTTCTCGGACAGGTACCCGTGCAGGCGGGACTTCACGAACTCGCTGTCGGTGTTGTTCCAGCGGCGTTTGAGGTTGGGGATCACCCCTTCCCAGTCGCCGTCCGGGTCGCCATGCAGCAGGATGTCGCGCATGGCCTTGGACAGCGCGTCGAACGGGTCGCCGGCTGAGACGTCGTACCGCCGGCAGAATTTGCGGATCTGGCGGTTGTAGTAGATGTTCATCCGCCGGCCGCCGTGGCGCCACGCGTCGATCGCGCCGCCCGAGAGCGTTTCCTTCACGTCCGGGACGATCAGTTCCGGGTCGAATTCCAGGATCGTGCCCAGCCCGTCGCAGTCGTCGCACGCGCCATAGGGCGAGTTGAAGCTGAACATCCGCGGCGAGAGCTCCGGCAACGACGCCTCGGGGTGCTCGGGGCAGGCGTAGGTGGCGCTGAACAGCCAGTCGGTCCAGCCGGCATATGGGTCGCCGTCGACGGGTTCGGGCTTCTCGGCCGGTTCGTAGGTGATGGTCACCAGTCCGTCGGCGAGTTCCAGCGCGGTCTCCAGGCTGTCGGACAGGCGAACGCGGATGGACTCCTTGAGCACCAGCCGGTCGACGATGACGTCGATATCGTGCTTGCGGTTCTTGTCCAGCTCGGGGAGGTCCTTGAGATCGTAGACGCGCCCGTCGACCCGGACCCGGACGAACCCCTCGCGCTGCACGTGCGAAAGCAACTCGCGGTGCTGCCCCTTCTGTCCGCGGACGACCGGCGCGAGCACCATGAACCGCGTGCCTTCCGGCAGCGCCAGAATCGCATCGACAATCTGGCTGACGGTCTGGCTGGTGATCTCCCGGCCACAGATCCAGCAGTGGGGGATGCCCGCCCGCGCGAACAGCAGCCGGAGGTAGTCGTAGATTTCCGTGACGGTCGCGACGGTGGACCGGGGGTTCGTGCCTCCCGCGCGCTGTTCGATGGCGACGGTGGGGGGCAGGCCCTCGATGTGCTCGACGTCGGGCTTGGAGAGCTGTTCGAGGAACTGGCGGGCGTAGGCGCTGAGGCTCTCGACGTATTTCCGCTGGCCTTCGGCGTAGAGGGTGTCGAAGGCCAGGGAACTCTTGCCGGAACCGCTCAGGCCGGTGATGACGACCAGCCGGTCGCGCGGGATGCGGATCGTGACGTTGCGGAGGTTGTGCTCCTTGGCGCCGACGACGACGATCTCGCGTGGGCCCTCCGCGGCGGGGGGCTTGGCGTAGCCGTCCGGGCCGGTGGCCACCGACGGGGCGCTGGCGGTCTTGCTGGCAGCGGCCTTGCGCGAAACCTTCCTGCTCTTGCGGCTGGTGGCCCGCTTGCCGGTGCGTTTGGAGACCCGGGTTGTCCCTTTGCTTTTTGCCATGGGTGCAGAAACCCTGATTATACGAACGGGGGGCGAAGGCTACAAGATACCGTCGCGAGGCGGGCCTGGGATTTGCGGCATATTTCAGCCATTGACGCAGCCACCGACCGCGTAAAGCGGCTGGGCTTGAGCAAGGTAAGCCACTTTTACGTATAGGCTTACTTCTCCTTCGGTTCCTGCCGCTGGGAGATCTGCACCTGCTCGCCCCACAGGTGGGGCAGGGAGGCTTCGGTTTCCGGGTCGTCGAGTGAGCCGCTGGCCGTCCGGCCGTGTGTGCCTTCCACCTTCGACCACGAAGTGACGGTCATCTCCAGCCTCTCGCCGACGCGGACCTTGGCGGCCTCCAGCAGCTTGCGGTCCTTCATCGCCAGGACATGCACGACGGCCTGTCCGCCGGCCAGGGCTTTGGCGTCCGGTCCCGTGAGCTTGCCCACGCGGAGCTTCATCACGTAGTCGGGGTAGTCGGCATCGGTCCGGGGGCGGGGGGAGATCTCCTCGACCACCCCGGCCGCCCGGGCGCTTGCGATGTCGTCGCCCGGATCCGACGCCCCGCCCGGGAGCGTCGCCTTCCGCCAGGTGTCGGTCAGCAGCGAGCGGGTGACGAAGGTCCAGACCACCACCCGCCGGCCCTGCAGATAGCCCTTGGACCGTTCCAGCCGGGCAAGCTCGACCGGCACGGTGGGCCCCAGGCCCGACTGGCAGAGGTACGTCAGCGGCATGCCGATGTGCCGGGCAACGTGGGCGGGCAGGTGCCCCTCGAGATGCATGTTGTACATCGAGAAGCTGTCGCCCGTAAGGATCACCGGCGAGTCATCCACGCTCTGGTACGTCTGGCCGGTGTCCTGGCGGACGACGATCCGGACGTGATCGGCCTTGTGGCCGTCGGTGCGGGTGTGCTCGCGGGTGGCGTAGGCGATGCGCTCGTCCTGGTCGGGGATGAAGTCGTAGCGCGCGAGACGCTCGGCGATGGCAGCCGCTGCCAGACGGGCTCCGCGGTTGCGCCAATGGCTGTCACGGTCGTAGTACAGCGGCTGGGTGTCGTCCTGCTGTCTCCGGCGAGCCATCACGCGATGCAGATCGACGACCTCCACGCCGTCTTCCAGCAGTTGGAGCATGAACTTCTTGACGGCCAGGTTGGGCGACAGGCCGTCGGGGACGCGGTCGCAGAGATAGTCGGGATAGACCGAGAGCTTGTCGGGAACGAGCACCAGGATCAGATCAATATTCCTCTCGCGGAGCTGCTCGTGGAGATCGACGATCACCTCGCGCGGGTGGACCGCACTGCGCGTGGGGACCTCGTCGGCAAGCATCAGCCGGACCGCCTTGCCCTGGAAGACGAAGTTCTCCTTCGCGGGCCAAGGCCATTTGCCCTGGATCGCCTCGCGGACGCCCGCCCGGAAGGGGGCGAGGTCCTCGGCCCAGGCGTTCCATCCGCCGGCCTGGTTGAGTTCGGCGCGGGCCTGCCTGATTGCCTGCTCGATGTCCCGCTGCCGGGCACCGGTGGCCGCTGATTCGATGCTTGCCGAGGCGGGATCTGCATGGGCGGGGTCACGGTTGCTTGTATCCTTCGCGGCTGGCGCGTTGGAATCATCGGGGCGATTGGCTTCCGGCGAGTCGGGCGAGTTGCAGGCGAGGGGTAGGAGGGCAAGCAGCAAAGCGGCGAGTTTCATGCGGTTTCCTTCGAACGTCGCGGACATGGCAACCTCGGATCGCCCCCGGCCGGTGGGCTTCCGGGATGTGCAACCCGTCTGCGCGCGAAAAGTCCCGCTCAGGGATTGAGCAAGGGGACGGGAAACAGCGGGGAATGACTCAGCGGGCCTGAACTGGACGCCAGGAACGCTGACCGGGTCGCCGGAGCAGCTTCTCGGGCGTTGCTAGGCGTTGCCTTCTGCTTCGTCCTCCGCCTCGGCCAGTTGCAGCGTCGCCAGGGCGGTGGCGATGTCGTTGGTGAAGTCGAAGATCTTGTCCAGCCCGGTCACCAGGAACACGCCCCAGACCTGTGTGTTGACGTCGCAGAGCACGAGGCGCTTGTCGTTGGAGGCCACCGCCTTGCGAAGGCGGAGCAACTGAGAGACGTTGGAGCTGTTGATGAACCCGACGGCCGAGAAGTTCAGCACCACGTCGACCGGTTCGCTTTCGATGCTCTCCATCAGGGAGGTCAGTTCATCCGTGAACTGTGGGTCATCGCCCAACTCCGCGACGGTGATCTCGTCCGACCAGTTCTGAATAGCCATGAGCGAATTCCTTTCCGATGACCACCTGAGGGTATCGAATGCCCCGGCGCGGGTCAATCGCAATACGACGTGAAAACTTCCCGGGCCTCACGATCCGGCCTCTGTGTAAGTCTAGTCGGCAGAACCGCCAAAAGACTTAGGCGCCGTTCGTAATGAGTCAGCGCCTACGGAAGATCAGCGTCTCATCGACGGCCAGTCGCTGGGCGTGGGGCTGGATTTCCTTCCAGAACCTCCTGCCGTCGGTGGAATATCCGGCCGTTGGCTTGACCTGCGGGACCTGACGGGTCCAGAACCCGTTGAGCAACTCCATGAACAGTTCCCGCACGTACTTGCTCGTCATCGACGCCAGCGCCACCGGCAGGTGGTGCCCGTCGCCCTTGACCACGAAGCTGACGTCTGCCTGTCGGTCGACGTCGGTGAGCAGGTAGCGGCTGCACCGGTTGGTCTCGTCGAGTACCTTCAGCGAGGTCTCGGGCAGGATCTGTCGAAGCAAGGGAACGTAGCGCATTTTGCCCCCCTGGCGGTCGACGAGGATTCGCATCGGGCCCGGCCCGGCCGATCGCCAGAGGTCTACCAGCAGGCGGGAGGTCACGCTCAGCAGCATGGTCGACTTGTTGTTGGTCGCCCGGACGATGCGATTGAACTCACCGGCCAGTACGGGCTGGCACTGCAGCCGGTGCATTCGCATGCCGGCCTTGCGCAGCGCGACCGAAAGTGCGTTGACGGCGAAGCGCACGCTCTGTTCGTCCAGGCAGCAGGGGATGGCCAGATCCCGCTGGCGGTACCAGGGGTACGGCGTGAGATGCTCGCAGACGTGCGGGCAGAGGATGGTCAGCAGGTCCTCCAGGCGGGCGGGGGCATGACCCATCGCGCCGACCGCCGAGAGTACCGCGCGCTCCAAGTGCTCAAGTCCGGCGGGGTTCTGGCGCGAATAGAGCTTCTTGCTGTCGTTGATGGCGATGCGGAAGCGTTTTCTGCCCGGCCTGCGGGAGACCACATGCGCCAGCTTGCCCCAGAGATTGGCCTCGCCCTGGTCGTCGGGGACCTCCATCGCGGCCAGGGAGACCACCAGCGGACCGACCACCGGCCCGAGTCCCGCCTCGTCGATTCCCGCTACGATCATGCCACCGCTCCAAAGGAATGCCTCGAAGACGGGCGGATTATAGACGATCGCGCCGCCGCGCGGCGAGAAATCCTGCACCTTCTCCGCCCGGCCCGCCGAATTGAGTAGGGGTATCCATCGAGAAAGGATCCGCTATCAAGCGATACGTACGCATTCTGGCAGTCCTGCTGGCCGTGGGAGTCATGGTCGTGGGCATCTGGTGGCGCGGCGAGCAGATGCGATCCCGCTCCGAACGCAACCGTGCCGACCAGTTGCAGGAGCTCGAGCAGTCGCTGCTGGAGGAACTGCGTCGCAGGCCTCTGTTTCGTACCACGGCTACGGGGTATGTCGCGGCTTCGATCGACGCGGTCAACAAGTTCCTCGCTCCGGCCCGGGAGTCGAAGGTCGACCTGCTGGAGGTGTACCGCCGGGCCAGCGACCAGCCCGATACGGTGAGGGTGTCGCTGGCATACATGCTGGCCGTCGACCGGCCGGAGGAGTATCTCTCCCTGGCCGAATCGCGCGAGCAGGTTGCCGACCCCGAAGAGGTCGTGCTCTGGATCCATCTGATGAGCCTGACCGGTTCGGACAGCAGGCTCTCGCCGGAATTCCCCGACCGCCTGCCGCCGCTGATCATGCAGTCCGGCACGCCGCCGGGGCTTTGGTACGCTTCGCGCAGGTACCAGCAGGCCGGTGCGGACGACAGTGCCCGCCAGCTCTGGCTGGAGCTGCTGAAATCGAAGGGCTACTACGGCGCCCAGGCCGCCCGCAGGCTCGCCGAAACCGACGAGCACCGGGACCGGGCGATGGCTTACCTGCGGAAACTCGCCGACTCCGACGATCCCGACAAGGCCCGGGAAGGACTGCTCGGACTGGCTGAAGCGCACGGTGGCCGCGACTGGCCGGAGTACCGCGCCTTCCGCGTGCTGGATTCCCCGGAAAACGCCCTCGCTCTGCGGACCCGTCTTGATTACGAACAGAGCCGCCCGCCCGTCGACGACCCGAACGGGGCAGGTGTGCAGTGACCCGGGCCAATTCCTTGCAGAACCCGGCCGGCCGCTTCCGATGTAGCCAATACGGGCAGTGGCAGGCAGCGTTCGCAGCCTGCCGGCGGGCACGCGGGTTTCTCTCGTTCCTGCAAGCTTGCATTGAGTCTGCCCCAGTCTATAATCCGAGGCCATGATGGAACGCAAATCGACTGTGCAATGGACCTGTGCTCTCGTGGTGGTTGCGATGCTGGCTGGCTGTGTCCAGCCCGGAGACGTGAACCCCACCGATCTGACCCGCTACCAGAAATCGCTCGCCGATCGTGAGGGCGACGCGCGGGAATCAAACGAAGGGCGAGGCCTCTACCGCCCGGCGCCAAGTGATTATGTGCCCACCCTCGACGTTCGCACCGTCGAGGACGCAAACGGCGTGGAGGTCGAGGCGATCTTCCTTCCCCTGGAGGACGCCATCCTTCGCGGGCTGGCTAACAATCTCGATATCCAGATCGTCAGCTACAATCCGGCGATCTCGCGCCAGCGGATGGTCGAAGCCGCCGCTGCATTCGACTACGTGATGTTCGGCGCGCTGGACTACACCCGAACCGACCAGCAGGGCGCTACCTTCGGCAAGCAGAACAGCCGGTCGGCGCAGCTCGGGGTGCGAAAGACGTTCATCACCGGCGCGCAGGCGTCGCTTTCCTACACGCTCCAGCGGTTGCACGACGAGGTGAGCTTCACCCGCTACGAGCCCACGCTGGACCTGGAGGTCACCCAGCCGCTGCTGCGCAATGGCGGGATGAAGTTCAACCTGGCCCAGTTGCGGATCGCGAGGCTTTCCCACCGGGCGGACCTTGAGAGCTTCCGCCAGACCGTCGAGGAAACGGTCACCCAGATCGTCGCGGCGTACTGGGCGCTCAAGCAGGCGAGGACCGACGTGGTCATCCAGGAGAACCTCCTGAAGGAGACCGTCAAGACGCACAAGGAGGTGATCATTCGTCCCGAGGCCCGCGAGAACGTCGAGAAGATGCAGACGTGGTCGACGGTGCTCTCGCGACGGATCGAGCTGATCCGGGCGAGAAAGGCCCTCGGCGACGCCCAGGACAACCTCACCAAGCTGCTTGCCGATCCGCAGGTCAATCTGCGGGCCGAGGCGGTCATCGTGCCGGTTACCGAGCCCGAGACGGCCGAGCTGGACATCGACCCGGCTGACCAGTTGCTCACCGCGCTGGTCCACAACCCCGCGCTTCGGCAGGCAAAACTGGCCATCGCAGCCGCGGCGATCAATGTCGACGTGGCGGAGAACCAGACGCTGCCCCGGCTGGATCTGACGCTCTCGACGAGCCTGCACGGCCGGCAGAGGAACATCCACCAGGCCAACGAAAACCTCTTCCGTGGCGACTACGCCAGCTACGGCATGGCGATCGCGATGGAATACCCCATTGGCAACCGCGAACGGATGGCGGCGCTGGTCCGTCGGAGGCTGGAGAAAAGCCAGGCGCTGTCCCAGATGCAGAACACGGCCGACCAGATTGCCCAGTTGATCCAGGAGCGGATCCGGCAGATCGAGTCCGCCTACGACCGGTACCTGGAGCACGAGCAGGAAGTCGAGACGCTGCGGGAGCTGGTCAAGGGGTTCGAGGCGTTGGTGACCAAGAAGGCCCGGACGCCCCAGAACCTCCAGCTTCTGCTCGACGCCCAGGGCAGGCTGGGCGTGGCGCTGCGGTCGCGGATCGCAGCCCAGATCGACTTCAACAACGCGCTGATGGACCTGTACCGCGCGACGGGCACGACGCTGGAGTCCCAGCGGATCAAGATCAACCTGCCCACGGCGACGGGCGACGAAGCCTGGCCGGAGTTCGAGCTCCCCGATCCGCAAAAGGCGTTCACCCCCAGCGACGAGAACACGAAGATCAGCACGGAATGAGGGTCTCATCCCGCATCGGCAGGCGGGAAAAGGACAACAAGCACACCTGCGTGACGCCGCGGAGCGAATTTGCGCAGGTTTCGGATGGTGGGGTGACACTATGCTGTCACCCCTTTCGCGTATAAGGGCAGGTACCTGGTATGGGCGTCAGCCGTATCCACCGCATCCTGCGACTGATCACGCTCCTCCAGAGCGGGCGAAGCTACAACGCACGCCAACTCGCCGAGGAGCTCGAAGTCAGCAGGCGAACCGTATTCCGTGATCTGAACATGCTGGAACTGGCCCACATTCCGTACTACTACGAGCCGGAATCCGGCAGCTACCGGATCACGGGCAACTTCTTCCTCCCGCCGGTCAACCTGACCCTCGCCGAAGCGCTGGGCCTGCTGCTGGTCGCCGGACACAACGGAAGCGAATCGGGAATCCCGCTGATCTCCGACAGCGCCAAGGCCGCCCTGAAAATCGAAAGCGTTCTGCCCCGGCCCGTCCGCCAGCACGTGGGCACCGTCATGAAGCGCACCAGCGTGTCCCTGGGCCCGGTCAGCCGGCACGAGGAAATCGATGTCATCTTCGACGACCTCGCCCGGGCAATCATCCAGCGACGCGTCTGCCGGATGGTCTACGTCAGCTTCAAGGATCGCAGGCAGCTCAAGCTCCGCGTCAGGCCGCTGCGGCTGGTGTTCCTCAGCCGGGCGTGGTACCTCATCGCCTACAGCGAGGACCACGGCGAGAACCGCACGTTCAAGCTCATCCGCATCCGCAGACTCACGCCCACCCGGGAGACGTTCCCCGCGGTCGGCGAAGACCTCATCGACGAACATTTCGGCCAGGCGTGGAGCATGATTCCCGAGGGCAGGATCTACAAGGTGCACCTGCATTTCGAGCCCATGGTAGCCGGAAACGTCTCGGAGGTCCGGTGGCATCCGTCCCAGAGAGTGGAATGGAACGACGACGGGTCGATCGAATTCTACGCCGAGGTGGACGGCCTGGGTGAACTGTCCTGGTGGGTGATGGGCTACGGCGACCAGGTCGAGGTCCTCGCCCCGTCAGCCCTGCGGAAACGCATCCGCCAGACCGCCTCGCGCATGGCTGAGAAGCACAGCAGGGGGTCTGGCTCATGAAGGCGATCGTCCAACGCGTGGACCGCGCGTCGGTGGTTTCCGACGGTACGTTGACCGGACAGATCGACCGGGGCCTGCTGGTGTACGTGGGCGTCGCGACGGACGATACCCCGGCCGTCGCCCGCAAACTGGCCCGCAAGGTCGCCAACGTCCGCATCTTCGACGACTCCGACGGCAGGCTGAATCTTTCGGTGCTGGACATCGGCGGGGGGGTGCTTGCGATCTCGAACTTCACCGTCCAGGCCGACACGCGGAAAGGGCGTCGGCCCGCGTTCACCAATGCCGCCCCCGGCCCCCAGGCCCAGCCGCTGCACGAGGCGTTTCTCGCTGCGCTGCAGCAGGAAGGCTGCCCCGTCGCCACGGGCGTATTCGGGGCCCACATGGCCATCGATTCCCGGGCCGATGGGCCCGTTAACGTGATCATCGACATTCCCCCGGAGCCATCCGGGGCCGAGCGAACGAGCGAAGGGTAGGGCAGTTCGGCCTGCCCGGCAGGCGGGATCGGCTAGTGGGACAGGGACCCCCGATCATTCCGTCCGAAGGCAGGCCGCGTTCGCTCCCTCCGAGGAATGCCATTCCGCCCAGGCCGGGCGTTTTTGTGCCCAACAGGGGTTGACGGATCGGGGGCTTGTCCGTACAGTACGGAATCCCCAGGGAGTGTGCCCGAGTGGACAAAGGGATCAGACTGTAAATCTGACGGCATCGCCTTCGGTGGTTCGAATCCACCCGCTCCCATGAGCCCCCCAGCGCGGGGGCTTGTTTCTG
>CAZXSK010000093.1:0-9765 GCA_964642855.1 uncultured Planctomycetaceae bacterium
TGCTGGGCAAGGAGGTCAAGCTTGGACCGGCCGATCCGATCGCAGGCGATGAAGCCGGAAGCATGGTCGCAGGCCTCGGCGAGGGCGAGGTCCTCTGCCTGGAGAACATGCGGTTCGATGCACGGGAAGACTCCAAGGACGAATCGCAGGTCCTCGAGCTTGGTAAGGAGCTGGCCAATCTCGGAGCCGAAGTCTATGTCAACGACGCGTTCGGCACCTGCCACCGCAAGCATGCCAGCATGTGGGGGCTGCCCAAGGCGGTCCAGGATACTGGCGGACCGGCCGTGGCGGGGCTGCTGGTCGAGAAGGAAATCAAGTACCTCCACGAAGCCGTCGACTCGCCCAACAGGCCGTTCCTGGCAATCCTGGGCGGGGCGAAGGTGTCCGACAAGATCAAGCTCATCGCCACCCTTCTGGACAAGGTCGACAAGATCCTCATCGGCGGAGCAATGGCCTATACGCTCCTCAAGGCCAGGGACGTGAGCGTCGGCAAGTCGCGCGTCGAAGAGGACCAGGTCGACGAGATGAAAGGCCTGCTCGACAAGGCCGGCGAAACGATCCAACTGCCCGTCGACCATGTATGTGCATCCCAGTTCGAGTCCGACGACGCCAAGACCGTCGAATCCCAGGAGATCCCCGACGACCTGATGGGCCTGGACATCGGCCCCAGGACGATCGACGAGTTCAAGAAGGTCATCGGGGAGTCCAAGACCATCGTCTGGAACGGCCCGATGGGCGTGTTCGAACGCGAGGCCTACGCTGCCGGTACCCAAGCCGTTGCTCACGCCGTGGCAGACGCCACCGACTCGGGGGCTGTCACCGTCATCGGAGGGGGCGATTCGGCTACGGCTGTCGAGCAGTTCGGTCTGGAAGACAAAATGACGCACGTTTCGACCGGAGGCGGTGCGAGCCTGACCTATCTCGAAGGCAAGCCCATGCCCCCCATCGAGGTCCTCGACGAGAAGTAAACCTGACCGCGCTTGCGGAACGCGAAAACATCACGGACGCAGCGACAGCCGTTGCTGCGTCCGTGTTCCACTCGGAACCGCGGGCAAAACCCCGATCGGTGCGGCGAGCAACTGGGTGGACTTGCCCCTCGCCGTTTCCTACAATACCGGGCGATCCGATACCCACCGCCCGAGACGGTGGGTTTTGCTTTGAAGGACCATGCACCGCATGAGTGAACAGCCAAGCAACCCCTGGCCGGCACTGGCCGGCGAGCCGGTAGTGGCACCATCCCTGCTCGCCAGTGACTTCGCGCGCATCGGCGAGCAGATCCGGCAGGTCATCGACGCCGGAGCGGGCGTGCTGCACGTCGACATCATGGACGGACACTTCGTGCCCAACCTGTCCATGGGCCCGGGCTTCGTGAAGAAACTCCGCAAGTTCACCGATCACCCCATGGACGTGCACCTGATGCTCACGGATCCGGCTACCTACATCGAGCGATTCGCCGACGCCGGCGCCAGCTCGATTACGTTCCACATCGAAGCCTGCTGCGCCGGCGGAAGCAACGAGCCTCCTCGCTCGGCCTCCGAGTTGACCGAAGCAACGGACACAGCTCGCAAGTACATCGCGAGGCTCCACGACCTGGGTCTGGGTGCCGGGATCACCCTCCGGCCCGGGACCGTCGCTGAGAGCCTCGAAGACGTTCTCGATGAGGTCGACATGGTTCTGGTAATGACCGTCGAGCCCGGCTACGGAGGCCAGAAGTTCATGGAGGACCAGCTTCCCAAGATCCAGCGTATCCGCCAGGGCCTGCGCGCCGAACAGCGGCTGGAGGTCGATGGCGGCATCAACCCGGACACGGCCCGGCTGTGCGCCCAGGCAGGAGCGGACGTCTTCGTCGCCGGGCAGAACGTCTTCGGCAGCGATGACGTTCCGGCTGCCGTTGCCGCCATCCGCGAGGCCGGGCAGAACTGACCCGGCAGGACTCATGGCTACGATCTACGTCATCAAAACCGGGCGAACGGTCTGGGAAGACCAGGATCGAATCGACTCGTCGACTGGCTCGCCCCTGACCGACAGCGGCGTGGAGAAGGTACGCCAGATCGCGGCCGAGCTGAGCGATTTCAAGATCCGCCACGTGTATACCGGGGCCTCGGACGCAGAGAGCCAGACGGCGAAAATCCTGGGCAAGCTCCTCAAGGCCAAGGTCCACGTCCGCAAGGATCTCCGCGAATTCGACTACGGGCTTTGGCAGGGATTGACCCATCAAGAGTTGAGACGCAGGCAGCCGAAAGTATACAAACAGTGGACCGACGCGCCGGCCTCGGTGCGGGCGCCGGGTGGCGAGACACTGGAAGAACTCCAGGACCGCATCCGCAAGGCGATCCACGAAGTGGTGCGCAAGCAGAGCAAGAAAGACGGCCACGCACTGATCGTCCTCAGGCCAATCGCCCTGGGCGTGTTGCGGTGCCTCATCCAGGAGCACGATGTCGAGGACCTCTGGTCGCACGTGGACCCGGAATTCACTTGGGGGGCCTATGAAGCTGACCCCCAACAGCTGGAAGATTGACGAAAGGCAAGACCATGGCAGAAGCACCATCCCAGCCCCAGGGACGACCCTACGACGCATCGGCCTTCACCGGCCCGGTGATGCGCGAGAAACGCGACATTCCCGACGGCCTGTGGCTTCGCTGTCCCGGCTGCGAAGCAATTCTCTACCGCAAGACCGTCGCGGAGAACCAGGAAGTCTGCCCCGAATGCCAGCACCACATGCGCGTCAGTGCCGAAGACCGCATCGCCCAACTGGTCGACCCCGACTCGTTCGAGGAACTCTTCGGAGATATCCACCCGGCCGATCCACTCGACTTCCAGTGGCGGGGGCGAAAGTACAGCCAATACGTTCGAGGATACCAGGAGAAGGCCGGTACCACCGAGGCAATCAAGACCGGCGTGGCATACATCAAGGGGCGGCGCGTCGCCCTGGGCGTAATGAACGGCGACTTCATCATGGGCTCGATGGGCTCGGTCGTCGGCGAGAAGGTCGCCCGCCTGTTCGAGCACGCCACGACCCATGACCTGCCCGTGATCATGGTCTGCATGTCCGGCGGCGCCCGCATGCAGGAAGGCATCCTCAGCCTGATGCAGATGGGCAAGACCTCCGCGGCCATCGCGCGCTTTCATGAGTCGGGCGGCTTGTACATGGCCGTTTTCGCCGAACCCACTACCGCGGGCGTTCTGGCAAGCTGGGCATCGCTGGCCGATCTGGTCATCGCAGAGCCCAAAGCGCTGATCGGTTTCGCCGGTCAGCGCGTCATCGCCAACACGATCAAGGCTGAACTGCCCGAAGGCTTCCAGCGGGCCGAGTTCCTGCAGGATCACGGCTTCGTAGACATGATCGTGCACCGGCGCGACTTGCGCAGCGAACTGGCGCGGTTGATCGACTACTGCAAGCCGTAACCGAACCCCCATACCACCACATCATCGCGGGCGGTCTCGACCGGATCGTCCGCTTGTCTGGGCGGTAACTATTATCTGTACACCGAAGGTGTACCCACCTTGGGCGGTCGGGGGCTCAGGGGCGATGCTCTCGCCGATACCTGACGGGTGACAGGCCGGTCTCACGTTTGATCACGTACGACAGGCGCGATGGGTAGCTGAACCCGCTGCGCTCGCAGATATCGGGCATCGCCAGGTCCGTGTTCACCAGCAGGTTCTTGGCCCGTTCGATGCGCACGCGGCTGATTTCCTGAAGGACGGTGCGCCCCAGTACGCGGCGGAAAGCTGCCTCCAGCGTGCGCCGGGGGGTTCGGGTGTGGCGGACCACCGTCGGCACGTCGATCTGCTCTTCGCACGCGTGGGTCCGGATGAACTCCACCGCCTTGGCGACGGCAGGATCAGCAATCGCCATGGTGTCGGTTGACTGGCGGACCACCACGTCACGTGGGGGAATCAGGATCGGCTCGGACGGCGGGGACTCCCCCGCCAACAGCTTCTCCAGCAGCATCGCCGCCTCGAAGCCGATCTGGTGTGCACCGTGGTCGATGCTGCTCAGCGGCGGATTGGCCATACGACACAGGTGCTGGTCGTCGTCCACCCCGAGAACGGCTACCTGCTCGGGGACAGCGATCCCGAGATCTCGGCAGATATTGCTCACCACGACCGCCGACCAGTCCTCGGCGGCCAGCACGCCCACCGGGGAAGGCAACTCCAGCAGCCACTCCTCCAGTTGCCAATCCTCGCCCGGCTCGGGAAGATAGGTCCACACGCGAGCTCCAAGCTCCTCAGCCTGCTCGCGAAAGCCTGCCAGCCTTCGACCCACGTAATACAGCTGCGATGAGCCGAAATACGCCAGTTCCTCGAAGCCGAGGTTCGTCAGATACCGGGCTCCCAGCCTGCCTACGGCTTCGTTGTCGGCAATGACGGTAGGCACCGGGCCAGGCCGATGAACCCCGGTGATCGCTACAACAGGGATCTCCAGCTCCGCTGCCCGTTCGAACTCCTCATCGGTGCGGATCTCGGCGATGATCCCCTCGGTGCGTTCAGGAAGCTCTTCGGGCAGGCCTCCGTGCCGCGTCGACTGGAACTCCCAGCGTCGCTCGCGCTCGGCGTGGTCAAGAATGCCCTCCACGATTCGCCGCCCGTAGGCTGCGTAGGTCTCCACACCGATCAGGATGTGTCGATACCGGCTGGTGGGGGAAGGATTTATAGGCCTTGGCATGTGCGGCACATCCTGATTTGGAACCCGTATCGAAACCGCTTCTCTGTTCTGCGCGATTGTATAAAAGAAATACGCAATCGGTCAAGACCCGATCGGCACGATCGTCTACCATGATGGTGTTGGCGAGGGAGCTTTCGCTGTCGGTCCACCAAAAAGGGGCGAGCGGGGCCTCTTGGCCAGAGCCTAAGAAGAGTTCAACTTACAGGAGGCAAGATAATGAAGAAGGCACTTTTGGCAGCATTGGTCGCCACGCTGGCGATTACCGTCTCGGCACAGGCGGGTATCATGGTGAACTTCACCGATGGCACTACCGATGACAGCGATACGTTCACCCCGGGACAGGTCGATGGCGGGATTGCCGGCACGACGTGGAACGCGAACACCGATGGAGCGCTCCAGACCGGTCTGCTGGACGACCAGGGCGCTTCCACGGGCGTGTCGATCGACGTTGGCCTGGAGAGCACCGGATCGTCTCAGGTGATCGATTGGACCTGGGATGATGGTGACAACATCGCCAATTGGCGAAGCATCACGTTCCCCCAGAACGACCCGATCTACCAGACGAACGCAGGGACCGCCCAGTTCGTGAACGAGAAGGACGACCAGGCGATCGCCGTTCGCGTTTCCGGCCTGGATGCGGGTACCTATGACTTCTACGTCGTCTCCCGCAACGAGTACGCTGACGAGCAGACGCCCGGCTACGACACGTACGACGTGATTGCCGGGACGACCGCCATCGCAGGTGACACCGACTTCAGCGGGTTCACCACCACCAAGGCGCTGAACTTCGACGGTACGGCTGACGTGTGGGTCGATGGCGTGAACTACGCCGTCGTCACGCTCACCATCGGTGCCGGCGAAGATGCCGTCATCATCTCCGAGCCCACGAATGATGGCCCCGGAGACAACGAAGCACGCGGCTTCATCAACACGCTGCAGATCGTTCCCGAGCCGGCTACGATGAGTTTGCTGGCGATCGGTGGCCTCGGCGCACTGCTGCGTCGGCGTCGCTAAGACAGACCTGCTTCAGACAACGTAACGGGCGGTGGTTCCTCCATGGGCCATCGCCCGATTTTTACCTGCAACCCCAAAACCCGGGCGGCAGGAAGAACCGGGGAAGGAGTACCCACCATGCGTTCGGCTCGAACCGTCATCCTGTGTCTACTCGCGATCGGCCTGGCCGGCCAGGCTGTCGCGGAAACCCACGACTACGACATCGTCGTCTACGGCGGGACGTCAGCCGGCGTGACCGCAGCCGTCCAGGCCGCCCGCATGGGTAAGAACGTCGCCCTGATCGATCCCGGGTGCTACGTCGGCGATGGGACTTACCTCAGCCATCTCGGCGGGCTCTCCAGCGGCGGACTGGGGGCGACCGACGTCGGCGACTCTACCGCCATCGGAGGACTGGCCTACGAGTTCTACCAGCGTGAGAATGCCCTGGGAGGCGGCAGCGGATACAACGTCATCTCCAGCAAGGCCGAGCAGGCATATGACAACATGATTTCCGAAAGCGGCGTGGACCTCTACAGGCTGGAACGCCTGGATCTGACATCCGGCGTCGCAAAGAGCGGAACGCGCATCACGTCGATCACGACCCACACGGGCACGACGTTCCGCGGCAAGGCGTTCATTGACGCCACGTACGAAGGCGACCTGATGGCCGGGGCGGGCGTCAGCTACACCGTGGGCCGGGAGGCACGCAGCGAGTACGGCGAGTCGTACAACGGCATCGCGTACGACCAGTCACGAGAGCACACCTTCTCGGACAACGGCGCCAACGTCGACCCGTACGTTATCCCGGGCAATCCCTCCTCCGGGTTGATCGACGGCGTTCATCTGACCGGTCAGGATCCGGCCGGCAACGGCGCAGCCGACGGACGCATCCAGGCCTACTGCTACCGCATGACGTGGACCGACGGATCCAGCCGTGTACGGTGGACCGATCTGTGGGGCTCGACAGGTCAGAACCCTCCGGAGAACTACGACCGAAGCCGGTACGAAGTGCACGATCGGTACATCCAGGAGACGGGCAACAAGCTCAGCAAGGTGGTTCGCCTGGACACAGGTATCGGCAATAATCTCAACGATATCAACAACTGGGGCCCTGCCTCCACGGACTTCATCGGCGGCAATTACGACGTGTATATCCCGAGTACAGGCAACACCACCAATTACGCCGAAGCCACTCACGAGGAACGCGAGTACATCATCAAGCAGCACATCGACTACACGATGGGCTTCCTGTACTACCTGGCGTTCGACTCGCCGGTGACCGGCCAGATGGCCAACTGGGGTCTGGCGCCCGGAGAGTACACCGACAACGGCAACTTCCCGCACCAGCTCTACGTTCGCGAAGCCCGTCGGATGATCGGTGAGTACATCATGACCGAGGACAACTGCCGCGACTTCACCCAGGCTCCCAATCCCATCGGCCTGGGCGCGTATCCGATGGACTCCCACAACACCCACCGGTACATCGACAACAACGGCGACGTGGAGTCGGAGGGCAACTTCTGGCTGGGCGGCATCCGCGAGACCTACAGTATCGATTACGGAGCCATCACACCCCAGCAGCAGGAAGCATCCAACCTGCTGGTCGCTGCAGCCGTATCGGCAAGTCACACAGCTTTCGGCTCGATGCGCATGGAGCCGGTGTTCATGGTGCTTGGCCAGTCGGCCGCTACCGCAGCCGTCCGTGCCATCGAAGAAGGCGTGGATGTCCAGGACATCGATATCGCCGCCTACCAGGAGCTGATGCGCCGCTACGGCCAGAAGCTCACCGAGAGCGAACCGGGACTGGGCGAGTTCGTCGGCACCACGCGGGAAGACTTCAACTACGGGCCCAGTGACCGTGACCTCGGCAGCGTCAGCTACATTCGCCCGGGCTTCTCCCAGGCCTGGCAGACGGGCAGCAACGCTCCCGGATACGACGCCTCGGCGAACCTGACCTACACCGGGGCGGGCTATGTGAATTCTTCTTCGTACGGCGACAGCGGCGGAGCAGGCGATGCTTCCAGCACGAACATCACCACGCGTTCGATCCAGGGCGGCATGAGCGGCGAGATCTGGCTGTCAGCCCTGGTGCGCGTCGACTCGGCCACCGGCGAAGAAGCGCTGCTCTGGCTGGACGGAACGAGTACCGACGACGCAGCCGGGATTGCCGAAGGCGGGTACCTGGAGTTGTTCGGCCAGGCGCTCTCGGCCGGCCTGGCCGACGGACAGACCCACCTCCTGCTGGCGCGGCTGAACGTGCAGGCGGGCAACGACGAGATCGACCTGTGGGTCGATCCGAACGTCCTGTCCACGATCGCGGGCGATGCCGACCTCAGCGCTTCGGGCAGCGACCTGTTCGGCGACACGTTGGACGAGTTGGGGCTTTCGCTGGGAGCCAGCGGGGGCATGATCGATGCCATCCGCATGAGTAACCTTACCATCGGGTATTCCGAGGTCCTCGGCATGGTGCCCGGCGACCTGGATCTCGACGGAATCGTCGGGTTCGAAGACGCCGCTACCATCGTTGCCAACCTTGGCAAGACCGATGCGGGGATCGATGACGGAGATATGAACGGAAACGGCCTGGTGGAGCTCTTTGAGGCTGAATTGGCCGTGGACGCCTACAACATTGCCCACGTCGCAACGCCCGGTTTCGAGCCGATGGTCGTTCCCGAACCGGCCACCGCGGTCCTGCTGGGATCGGCAGCCCTTGCCGGGCTGCTGCGTCGCAGACGCCGAGGCTGACAGTCCTCCTCCTGAACCCGTCGACGCAGGCGGGACGAAAGATGCAACGCCCGCAGGCCGTTCGGCTTGCGGGCGTTCAATTTCTATTGCGATCAATCGGGGGCAGCAACAAGATGACGGTCAGTCGTTCTTGCCGCCGTCTTCGTCGCCTTTCTTCTTGGTGCTCTTGCGCCGGCGACGTTTCGGTTTCGGCTTGGGCTTGCCCGAGCCATCTCCGCCTTCGGAGCTGTCTTCCTTCGCGCCGCTCTTGCTCCGCTCTCTGCCCTTGGGTTTGCTCTGGCCCTTGTCGGAGTCCTTGCTGTCGCTGCCGCCCTGGTTGTTCTCGCCCGAATCGCCGACGGCATCGTTCTTGCTCTTGCTGGGCTTTCTCCGTTTGCGCGGCTTCCGGGGTTTCGGGCCGCCGGAGTCATCCTGCTTGCCACCGGCCTTGCCGGAGTCGCTCGAGTCGCCCTGCTGACCGCCCCCGGATCCGTCCCCATCCTGGGCTCCCGACGGGCGCTGGTCTTTGCCCTGATCGCCGGATGAATCTTGGGCTTGCTGTTTGGCTGGGTCGCCCTGGCTGCCCTGCTGGTTCCCGCTGGACTTCTTGTGCTTCCTGCCGCCCCGCCGGCCCCGACGACGCTTCTTGCGGCTGGACTTCTGGGCGTCTCCGCCCTCGCCGTCGTCACGATCCTTGCCGTCCTGCGACTTCTGGTCCGAGTCCTTCGCCTGCTGCGAATCGTCCTTCCTCTCGCCACCGGACTGATCGCCCTTCTTCTTGCGCCGGCCTCTGCGCGACTTCTTCCTTCCCTTCGAGGGACTTTCGTCGCTGTCTGCAGTCTTGTCCTGCGGACCTTTGTCCTCCTGCTTCTGTCCCTGTTGCTGGTCCTTCCGCTTGACGTACTCCTCGATGGAGAGCGTATCCACATTCCTGGAGGGATTCTTGCCCCTGGGACCCGAGTCGACGGTCACTTCCGAGCCCCGGCTGTTGATGCAGCGGACCTCCACTTCGTGCCCGGCGAGGTCCGGGTCGCCCTTGACGATGATCTTACGATCGCTGTCCTTTTCCAGCTTGGCGATGGCCAGGCGATGGTGATTGGCCAGATGGTGAGCCGTGGCGGGTGTCACCGTCACTTCGATGATCGATACATCTCCGTGGCTGGCCATTCGCTGCAACTGACGCATGATCATCAGCGACTGCGACTCCTCGGACTTGATCAATCCCAGCCCGTTGCAGTGTCTGCAGCGATTGTAGATGCTGTCTTTCAGCGATGGCCTGACGCGCTGGCGGGTGAGCTCCACGATGCCAAAGCTGCTCATCCGCAGGACCTTGGTCTTCGCTCGGTCGGTTTTGAGGCCGTTGCGAATGGCCCGCTCGACCT
>CAZXSK010000094.1:0-9391 GCA_964642855.1 uncultured Planctomycetaceae bacterium
CTTGCCGCAGCTGTACCGCCACGGCCGGCCGTTGCCGACCCGTGCCGACCATTGCCGGCCCTGAACATATAGCGCCGAGCGAATACGTCGGCATCCGCTTTCCAGGCAGGTGGTTACGTCATCCGCGGGACGACTGGCCACCCAATTGCAGACGTATGGTCTTCACCTTGAAGGCGCCGAAGGTCAACGGAATCTCCTGCCCCTCGCACGGAAGATCGCTCAACGGATTCTCGAGCATGTCGCACTCGATGGCCTTGGCGACGTCCAGCGAGGTCCGCAGAGTGCAAGACGTTCCGGCTCGCTTGGACTCGTACAGTCGGACGATCACGTCGCCGGAATCGTCCTCAGCCGGCTTGACGGTCTCGACGAGCACGTTGTCGGCGTCGACGGCGAACAGCGATCGCTCGCCGGCCTGGCCGCGACACATGGTCGGCGGAACGTTGACCTCGTACGCCTCGCGGACAACCGGGCTGGCCATCAGCGGGCCATCCCAGACCGTCACCGCATAGGTGAACTCCTGGGTTCCCTTGTCAGCGTCCATCGCCGGGGCCATGGGAGACTTCAGCAACGTAAGCTGCAGCGTGTTGCCCACGGCATTCAGGCCATACTTGCAGTCGTTGAGGATCGCCGCACCGCGACCTTCCTCCAGCAGCGCCGACCATTTCTGGTTGCACACCTCGAAGCGTTCGGCGTCGAACGGGCGCGACTTGTGGTTGGGCCTGCGGATGGCACCGAACTGCACCTCGCTGACGACCTCGTCGGTGTGGACGGCCAGCGGGAAGGCGACCTTCAGCAGCTTGTGACTCTCGCGCCACTCGATGGTGGTCCTGAATTCCACCCGCCTGCCGCCGCGGACGAGACAGATCTCCTGCACCATGTCGGACTCGTGCAACGTCCGGCGGACGCGGATCACGCCCATCAGCGGGCCCTGGGCCACGAGCTCGAGACTGGCCGGGGCGTCAAGGGTCACGGGCTGATCGGCGTACATGCTGTCGATGTCCCAGGCGTCGTACTTGGTCGGAACGTCCTTGAACATCCGCATGACATTGCCCGGCCCGGCTGCGAAATCGAACCCGCTGGCCTTGTCAACAAGGGCAACGACCTGCCCGAGATCGTCGAGTTCCACGCGAAGATGCTCGTTCTCCAGCGAACGATCGGTGGCACGAACGCCGCCGACCGCATCGGCCGGGGCATCGGCGGGTGTGAGGGTGGTCCAGCCGCAGGAGGGAACGTCGGCCTGGGCGTACGTCTTGCCCTCCAGCTGCTGGGCGGGCAGTGGCTTGCCTTCGGAGGTCTGCAGGGCATTGATGCCTTCGGGAAGCTCCACCAGCGCCGAGCGGCTCCAGCTCAGCGAGTTCAGCACGACCACGCCCTCGGCGTCGGCGGCGAAACTGCGTGCAGCAGCCAGCGCCGTCCGCCCGGCCGATGCGATGGCCCGCTCGTAGCCGGCCTCGGCCTGCTCGTAGACGCGGGCGATGGACGAACCGGGCAGGATGTCGTGGAACTGGTTGAGCATCACCTCCCGCCACGCGTCGTCCAGGTCGCGCGGGCTGAATTCGAAATCACCCAATGCCCGGGCGGCGGTGGCCCACATCTCCGCCTCGCGGAGCGCGATCTCCGACTTGCGATTGCCCTTCTTCGTGCGGGCCTGCGACGTGTACACGCCGCGGTGCTCCTGGTAGTACAGCTCGCCAACGTATCGGACGTCGGGCCAGCCTTCCTCCACCTGATCGCGGAAGTACTCCATCGGCCCGGCGAGGCGAACCCGCGGGCAGCCTTCGAGATCCTCCTGGCGGCGGATGAACTCCAGATCGTTGCGGTCGGGCCCGCCACCGCCGTCGCTCTCGCCGAACGGGAAAGGCCGGCTGGTGAAGCCCTCCTTCTGCACACGCTGCCGCCATCGCTGGATCGTCGCCGACGGCCAGGTCTTCGAGCCGTAGCTGTTGTGCAGGTGGACGAAGACCTCCGACCCGTCGACGCCCTCCCACGTGAACGTGTTGTGCGGGAAGACCTCCCCGCCGTGGTAGGTCCAGAAGATCTTCTGCGTGGAGAAGAACTTCACGCCGCAGCCACGCAGGATCTGCGGCAGCCCGCCGGAGTAGCCGAACACGTCCGGCAGCCAGAGCAGCTCGCTGTCGACGTCGAACTCCTCGCGAAAGAACCGCCGGCCATGGATGAACTGGCGAATCAACGCCTCGCCGCCGGAAATGTTGGTGTCCATCTCCACCCACGACGCGCCGTCGGCGATGATGCCGCCCTCGCCGGCCGCGGCCTTCACCCGCTCGTACAACTCCGGATAGCGATCGCGAAGCATCATGAACAGGTGAGGCTGAGGCTGGAGGAACACGTGGCCGGGATACTCATCGATCAGGTTGAGCTGATTGATCAGCGTGCGGGCGATCTTCCGCTCCGACTCCTCCAGCGGCCAGAGCCATGCGATGTCCAGGTGCCCGTGCCCGAACCCGTAAAGCCGCGGCGCGGTCGTGCCGTTCGTTGCAGCCAGCAGATCCGCCAGCCGCGATCGGGCCTCGACGACGGTCCGCAGCATCTGCTCGCGGGGCAATTCGAAATCGACGATCAGCGTCATGTCCTTGAGGGCACGTTCGATCTGGGCGGTGCGAAGATCATCAGGGTGATGGGCGTCGGCAATCTGGCGGAGCGTTTCGGCGTCGACCCACAGCTGATAGATTTCCTCCTGCCAGACGCCCACGGTCGAGCGACCTACCGTCTGCTGGGTGGCGGGTGGCTCGGGAACCGTCAGCCGGCCTGGCGGGGTGGGACCGGCGTGGGTATTCCTGGCCCCGTGGCCGGCGTAGACCTCGGCCAGAATCGTCAGCTTCTCCTCGCCGGTCGCCTCGCGCGTAACGCACCAGCCGTCCTGGCGAACGTCCCGCCCGCCGACGACCTTGCCGTCGACAAACAACAGCGTGCCCTGGCCACCCACGTCGAGCATGAAGTGCACCCGCCGGCCGCGTGCCTCAGCCGGAACGGAAATCTCTCCCCGAAACCAGCCATACTCCCACTTGCCCCCCCACGGCGTGCCGACGGGCATGGGCGAGAACTCTCCCCCCATCGCCTGCTCGGCCGTAAGCTGCTCCGTTGTGACGAAACCTTCCAGTTCCACATCCGCAAGCGGCTGGTAGAAATGGCGGGTCAGTTCCTTCATCCAGCGATTGATTCGGTCATTCCACTCTTTGTCGACGGGCACGAAGATTACCTCACTTCCAGGATTCCTCAGACGCCTCTGTCCACTTCCCGGCTGGCGTCAAGCCCGGTAGCAGACCCTATGCGGGTGGGCAAGTCAAGAGGGGTCGTTGCGAGAAGACCGGGAGGACAGCGGCCGGACGGTCACGCCGTCGCGGACGGGTCGGCGTCGCCCAGGCGGCGGATCGCCCACAGGCATGCCGAACGAGCCGGCTGGAGACGATCTCCAAGCCGCTCCAGCAGCGGGATCAGACTCGGGTCGCCGCTGCAACCGGCAGCCACCGCGGCCGCGGTCATCAGCCGGTCGTACCCGGACTCGCGAACGCTCGAGCCCCGCGTGGCGCGATCCCACCGATCGCGCGACCAGCCAAGGAGTTCCGCCAGCGGCAGAGCGCCGAGGGGGGGCACGTGTTCGGTCAGCTCGCGATCCCCGGCCGGGGGAGATTCGTTGTGCGGGCAGGCTTCCTGGCAGAGGTCGCAGCCGAAGACCCACCCGCCGCTGTCCAGCCAGTAGGCCCCGAGAAACTCTTCGGCATCCTTGTTGAGGTAGCTGAGGCACTTTCCCGCGTCGACGAGGCCGTCCTCGCCGAGGGCGCCGGTCGGGCAGGCGCCGATGCACGCGCCGCACGATTCGCACTGTGTCTGAAGGGGCTCATCGGCAGCCAGCTGGAGATTGCAGACGATTTCGCCCAGCAGCACGTAGCTGCCCATCCCGGGCACGATCAGACAGCCGTTGCGTCCGATCCATCCAAGCCCGGCCCGGGCGGCAAGCGAGCGTTCCATCAGCGGAGCGGAGTCCACAAACGCCCGGCCGTCGAAATCCGGCTCGACGCCGCGAAGATGGTCCATCACCTGGTGGCAGCGTTGCTTGATCACGCGATGGTAGTCCCTGCCCCGGGCGTAGCGGGCGATGCGTGCGGGGTGTGCGGTCGAGCCAGGGGCGTCCGGCGGAGCGTATCCAACGGCCAGGCAGATCACGCTGCGGGCGGTAGGCATGAGCTTCCGGGGGTCGACGCGAAGCTCCCGGGAACGGTCGAGATAGTCCATGCCGGCGTTGCCGCCACGCTTGAGCCACGTCATCAGCCTTCGGGCATGCGAGTCGGCAATCCGGTCTGCTGAGGTGATCGCGACGGAGTCGAAGCCTGCCTCCCGGGCAAAGCGTTTGACCAGCTCGGAACGTTCCTCGGGTGTATGCATGGGTGGTCCGCCGCCCCCGACGGACGTGCTACTTCAATAGTCTGGCCACGGCGAGATCGACGTGGTCGGATACCCCGAGCTTGTCCTGGCCGAACTCCACGCGAACGGTCAGCTTCTTGACGCCCTCGAGGTTCACACGCACCGCCTTGGGGTCGTCCTTGCCGGTCAGCCGGTGGGTGGCCAGCTCCTTGCCGTCGCCGACAATCACCAGGTTCGCATCCCCGTTGGGGCGAACGCGGTCGTCGATGCCTGCGATGGCTACGAACTGCTTGTACTCGCCGCCGATGTCCCACGTCAGCTCCGCGTAGCTGTGCAGCCCCAATCCGCGACGGAACGTACGGCCGTCGAGTTGCAGCGGTTTGCCGCTGACGGCCTGGTCGATCTTGTGGGGGAACTTCGTCTCGAAGAAGCCATACTCCTTGACCTCCTCCGGCTTGAGTTCCGAGAGATTTACCACGCGATCCGACTGCATGCGGATTTCGGCGACCCGGTCGATCTTGATTTTGCGGTCCTCCGCGAGGCGGCCGAACGTCGCGGTCACCTCGTTGGCGTCGGCCTGGAGGGTAGAGAAGTGCACCTCGGAGCCGTCGGTACCGACCAGCAGCCCGGCGATCTTCGGCGCGTCCCGCTTGACCTTGGCGATGAACAGGGCCCGCACCTTGTCGCGGTCGATCGTGCGGTCCTTGCCCTGAAAGCGGAAACCGACCTTCTCCCCGGTGATCGAAAGCAATACGCCCTCGACGCTGATCCACTTGTCGCCGCTCTGGTTGACGACCATCACGTCGAGCGCCGAGCCCGTGGCTTCCATGTCCCTGCACCGCTGCATGATCCGCTCGGGGCTGGTGTTGGCTTCCGAAAGGAGCACCGCGCGGATCTCCGAGATCGGCGCCTTCAGCGACCCCAGCAACTCGGTCTTCAGCGTAATCTTCCCGTCTTCCATGGAGAGGTCTTCGGCGGCAATCCTGCCCTCGTCGGCGGTGAGCACGACGATGGAGCCGGCCTGGCCCATGAGGTCCTCGGATTTGTCGAGCAGGATTTCCGAGACGTTCTGGCGTGGGATGGTCCGGAGCTCCTGGGTTGTCTTGACCGAGACCGATTCGGCGGTAATCGCCCGGATGCTGCCCGCAACCTGCGTGGCGTCGAACGTTTCCACGACCCCATCGGCAGAGAGGCTCCCCGCGGCCAGACAGACCGCCAGAAGCCCCAGTGCCGTCACTCGTTTCATCGAGCTCGTCATCATTCGCCTTCCGCAATCTTCGTGTGGTAATCCCGAATGACATCCTGGTCCATCTCGGAGATGAACTTCTTGCTGATTTCCTTAAGCTTCTTCTGCTCGCGAGGCGGAAGCTGGGCCCAGTCGCCGGACTCACGCACGCCAGCGCGGTCGGCGGAGGAAAGGTTAGGCCGCCCGGCCAGACCGGTCGGCAGGCTGCTCTTGGTCGCCGGGCCGGAGGTCTGCTGGCCCTGGGCCTGACCGCCCTTGCCCTGCTTACGTTGGCCTTGGCCCTGGCCCTGCTTACCTTGCCCTTCTCCCTGCCCCTGTCCCTGCTTCTGCTGTTGCTGTTGCTGCTGTTGCTGTTGCTGTTGCTGTTGCTGCTGCTTCTGTTCTTCCATGGTCTTGATCAGGTCCAGGAGGATCTTGACGATCTCTTCCTCGGTCTGCTGGGTTTCACGGCCGCTGTCGACCTTCGCCAGGCGGCTTTCTACATCGCCCATCTTCGTGGCGACGGTGCCCATCGGATCTTTGTAGATCTTCTGGAGTTCGTCGTACCGCTTGGTCATCCGTTCGACGACCTTGTCATCCAGCGTCAGGCCGAAGTTCTTCAGCGTGAAGGCGTACATCTGCATCGCGTAGTAGTAGCGGTCCATGCCTTCGTAGACGTCGGCGGCGCTGATGGCCGCGGCGGCGGCAAAGCTCAGGCGGTCGGGCATGTTCACCAGCAGATCGCCGAAGGCGTTGATGGCTGCGTTGTACTGCTCGGCGCCGGCGAGGCTCTTGGCATACAGGTAGTGCTTGGCTGCGCTGAGGTAGGTCGCCCGCTGGGAGTTGAGCGTATCGGCCAGGGCTTTGGCAGCCTGGTTGTACTTGGCTTTGGCGGCCTCTCCCTCGGCCTTTTCCGCCTGCTGGTATAGCTCGTAGGCCTTGGCGAAGGGTTTCTCGACCGCGGCGAAGGCCTTCATAGCCCGCTGGATGTTATCGGCCTGGGTGTTGGCAGGATCCTTCTTGAGGATATCGGAAGCCTGGAGGATATCCCTGCGCTCGTAGAGGAAGTTACCCTTGATCTCCGCGAGTACCTGGTTGCGCTCGTGCTCGAGGCGCAACTCGATCATCTTGCGATAGAGTTCTTCCTCGTTCTCGACGTTGGACAGCCAATCGTCTTCGGCCGGTTCGCCGTCGGGGGATGCGGTATCGGCGACGGTCTCTTCCGGCTCGAGGGGTTCATCGAGCTGGGCCATCGCGACACCTGGCCTCAGGCACGTCGCGACGGCGAGGATTGTCAGCAGGGACAGTGATGTCTTGCACAATGCGTTCATGGTTTCGGTCTCCCAGACTTCGTTCGACGCGAGAGCCTTGGGTCAGAAAGCCCCGCGATTCCGCTGGAATCTACTGGTCACTCCCCGGAGTGGATCCGCTTGACGTATTCTTCCAGCAGCCTCTTGTCGTGAGGCCCGCCCAGTTCGTCGCGGATCTTCAGGAAACGCTCACGCTGCTCGTCGGTGAGCATCTCCCAGTCTGTCTCGCGGGTTGTGTTCTTGGACGCATCCGTCTCGGGAAGGTTCGCGGAATCTCGGGTTTCCCCGGCATCTTCTCCTCGGTCGGTGGCCAAGGGGGTCAGAGAACGGTCTTCCAGGCTTTCGATGATGCTGCTGAGCAGCTCGGTGAGTTGGCATGAGCCTTCGCCGGTGGGATCCTCGCCTTCCAAGGCGGGATCGTCCAGCGTATGGTCTTCGAGAATGTCGGCCAGTTCCTGCTCGTCGAGTTCTTCCGGCCCGAGGAGTTCCTCAAGGCGGGCGATGTCCTGCTCGACCTCCTCGGTTCGCTGGGGGGTCATCGACAGGCCGTAGTTCCGCAACGCGTAGCGGTAGATCGCAAGGGCGTAAAACGGGCGGTCGAGGCGTTCGTAAATGTCGGCCGTCTGCAGGGCCGACTCCATCGCGAAGCTCAGGCGGTCGGGCATTCGCAGCAGCAGCCGGCTGTAGGCTTCGACGGCCGAGGCATGGTCGCCGTAGCCCGAGAGGCACCGGGCGTGGAGGTAGAGCTTGGTGGCAGCGAGGTAGCCTCCCCCGCGCGGGTCCAGGGCGGGCAGGATTTCCTGCTCAGCCAGGCGGAACTCGCCCTCGTCGATCAGTTCGTTGGCCCGCCGGAGCGGTTCTTCCAGCAGGCCGAATGCACGGCAGATCCGATCGAGGTTGTCTTCGCAGGTTCCCTCCGGCTCGGCTTCGAGGATTTCCACTGCCCGGTCCACGTCGTGCTGGTCGTAGATCAGGCTGCCGCGCATCTCGGCGACGATCTGCCTTCGCTCGAGTTCCATGCGTGCGGCAACGGCCCGGCGGAACAGCTCGGCGCGTCGGGCGGGGGTCAGGGCGTCGAGAACGTCGGTGGGGGCGTCGGTCCGGCTGGCGACCCGGATGAGGTCCTGCTGTGCGTCACGGGTGTCTGCAGCGGCGGCAACGGAGCCCGTCACGCCGATCATCAGCACCAGTATAGGCTGCAGCCATCGTTCCCGGATTCCCACGCCTTGTCCTTTCCGAGTGCGAACCGATTGCTTCCGGAAGCTCCGCCCCCTTATCTATCGCCACGGAGCTTCGATGCGCACAATTATAAAGGCAGGCCGGGCGGATGTGAATGATCTTGCCAAAACGTTTTCGGGCAGGATGATACCCGGTAAGGGACCATCCTGCCCGATGTTCATCGCGTTCTGCAGCCCGCTTAACGCTGCTTGAGGGCCTTTTTCATCTCGTCGGCCAGGTGGCCGGCCTTCTTCTGGCGCTCGGCGAGCTTCTTGTGCTCGACCTTTGCCGCTTCGGCGGGAAGCTTGCCCTGCTTGGTCTCGCGGTTGAGTTCGACCGTCCGCTGGTAGACCTGCTTCTGCATCGACAGCAGCAGTTTGAGTTCGGCTACCGGGGGAACCAGCGGAGGCTTCTTGCCGCCGCCGCCACCGCCTCCGCCGCCACCGCCTCCACCGCCGCCCTGCTTCTTGAGCTGCAACTCGGCCAGTGATTCGCGGATGGCGCCGATCATCTCTTCCAGCGTTTCCTCGACGTCCTTTTGGACGGTCTGGGTGAGATTGCCGGCCTTCTTCTCTGACAGCAGCGTCTGGAGGCCCTGGAGATCCTTGCGGACCTCTTCGAGAATCTCGGGGAAGACCTTGGTCGTGCCTTCCTTGACGAGCATGTCGCGGATCTTGACGATCTCCTCCGAGAGGCGACCCTCGCCGTTGGCGAGCTTGTTGGTCAGCGTCAGGGCCTGCTCGCGGTCGTACGAATCATCCTTGCCGCGGGCCTGGTAGATCTTCTCGGTCTCGGTGCTGATGGCCTTCTGGCGATCGAGAACCTTCTGGAGCATTTCGTCGATCTTCGCCAGCGCCTCGGCTTGGGCCATGTCCTGCTCCTGGGCGATGGCTTCCTCCAGCTCTTCCTTGGCTTCTTCGAGCTGGTCGATCGCTTCTTTCTGGTCCTGGTTGGCCTGACCGCTCTTGCCTTGGCTGAGGCCCTGGGAGGCCTTGCCCATCGAGCCCGACGCGCCCTTCATGGCCTTCTGGCCGGGGGAAGATGACGAGCCGTCCTCGTCGAGCTTCTTGGAGGCGTCGTCGGCGTCCTTGGCCAGTTCGTCCTGCTTGTCGGCCTGCTTATCCTGGTTCTTCTTGGCCTCTTCAATTTTGCGACGCGTGAGCTGGGCCAGCTTGTACTGGTCCTTCTTGAGCTGCTCAAGGGCGTCGATGGCGTCCTGCTGATCCTTCGTCGCCTCCTTGGGCTGCTGCTCGCCGAG
>CAZXSK010000095.1:0-8960 GCA_964642855.1 uncultured Planctomycetaceae bacterium
GCCCCCGTGATGGGGGCGATGCGACCCGCGACCTTTCGGATGCCGACCCGGCCGATTCAATCCGCGCCCCCGTGATGGGGGCGATGGTGGCGGCGGAATTGGTGTGGCGCCACGGGTGGGAGTTTCAATCCGCGCCCCCGTGATGGGGGCGATCTGTACGCCGGAAAAATGCACATCGCGGAGAAGGTTTCAATCCGCGCCCCCGTGATGGGGGCGATGTGTGATATGGGCGGGACTTACGCGAAGTATTAGCGGTTTCAATCCGCGCCCCCGTGATGGGGGCGATCTGTGGGGTCGGCTTCTGCTTAGGAGCTAGCTTTATGTTTCAATCCGCGCCCCCGTGATGGGGGCGATCGGCTCAAGTGGCGTGGCGTCTTTCTGCGGTGTCGGTTTCAATCCGCGCCCCCGTGATGGGGGCGATGGTAGGGCTCCTAAGATAGTCAATGGAACGGACTTAGCAAGGAGTTTTCGCGAACCCCGGGGAAAGAGGGGTGCGTCGAGGATCCGAATCATTCCACCGAGATCCTAAATGCTTTTCACCCTATTTACTTATGGAAATCGCGAACCGCCCGGCCTATCGCTGGGCGCTTGGGGTTCGCGGACGGGTTCTCAGACGATCAATGGGCCCTCGGGGTCGTAGGATGGCTTGGCGCCAATATGCTGAATGCGGCGCCGCCAGTTCTTGCCCAGCAGGTAGAATCGCAGGCTGTCGGTTTCCTTGTCGATCTCGTCGATCAGCGTGGTTCTGAGCAGCTCCCACTGCGCGGGGGTCAGGAGGCACTCGAAGACCGAGTGCTGCACACGCTGGCCATAGCTTTCACACGCCTTGGCGACGCGCTTCCACCTTCGCTTGCCGGCTTTGGTGTCCTGGCGGATGTCATAGGCGATCAGAACAAGCATGCTGAGTGTCCTATTTCCAGAAGAACGGCGGATAGGCGTCGAGGTCGCCGCGGAGAAACCGTGCAAGGAGTTGGCCTTGGATGAACGGCAGGAGCCCGACCGTGGTCTTCTCGCCGAGAAACGGGTGTGTCAGCGTATCCTGCTTGCGTTTCTGATAGGCAGTCAGGAGCGTCTTTCTGCCGGCGTCGGTAAGAGCGATTCCGCCGACAGGCGTCTTGCGGAAGTCCTGAGGCTGGAGCTGCCGTCTGTTGATCAGTGCGAGGGTCAGCCGGTCGGCGATGGGGGCACGGAATTCCTCCATGAGATCCAGGGCGAGGCTTGGCCGCCCGGGACGGTCACGATGAAGAAAACCGACCTGGGGATCGAGGCCCACGGTTTCGCAGGCGGAGCGGCAGTCGTGCATCAGCAGCACGTAGACCAACGACAGGACCGCATTGACGTTGTCTTCGGGAGGTCTCCGCGACCTTCCAGCGAACCGCATGCACTCGTCGGGCACATGGATGAGCCGGTCAAAAACCCGGAAGTAGTGCTGAGCGGCTTCGCCTTCGAAACCTCGGATGGTCTCAGGGTCGGGCGGGTTGGAGAGCTGCTCCAACAGCTGCGCCAGAGCAGAGGACGCCGTCCTGGTGCGGCCGTCGTTCTGCTGTGTGTTGTCCTGGCGTGCGGCTCGCAGAAGGACCGTTCGGGCGTTTGCGATCTTTGCAGCTACGATGGCGCCGGCGATGGCAGAGGTCACGTCGGGATCATCGGAGGCAGCGTACTGCCGGCGACGGAGCAGGACGTTGCCGGTGGTTGGGCCGACCAGCCGGCCGAGGAATCTCCCGTTGGTCGAAAGAAACGTGACGGCGATATTGTTCTCGCCGCAGAAAGCCAGGGCTGGAGGACTGACGGAAACACGCCCGATGCAGACCAGGCTATCCAGTGTATGAATCGGGATCGATAGGAGCGTTTCCTTTTCCTTGCGGACCCGGAGGGTTTCTCCGGTACGTGCAATGTAGGCTCCGTCGACCGTGACGTAGAGTGTGTTGTCATGCGATTTCATGCTTCGGGCTCCCCGGACGGGTCATCCTGAAGGACGTTTCGAATGTTGCGTGCAAGATAACGGCTGGCACGCCCCGTAGCCGCCGACTTTGGCAGACAGTGGGACCTGAGCGAGCACGCCTTGCACTTCGGGCCTGGTTGGGGAGGGGGCAATTGTCCGGAGTCCAGCATCGCGCGGAACGCACCTGTGACGTCGGTGGTACGCTGCCTGAGTTCCTCGTTGAGGTAGACTTCCTGTCGGCGCCGGGTCCTGCCGTAGAACAGCAGTCCGACGGGTATGTTCGTGTGGAGCATTTCTTCGAGACAGAGTCCCTGCGCGCAGAGCTGAACCCGGTCGGCGTCGTGCGACTTGGGCCTTCCTCGCTTGTATTCGACGGGCCTTGGGACCCATCTTCCATGCCAGCCGTGAACGCGGATCGAGTGGGCTTTCGCGACGGTCTGTTCTGCACTGGCGAACTCGACGACATCGGCCACGCCGGCCAGCCCGAGGCGCAGTGAACGGATCGCCAAGCCGCGTGTGATGCGCAAGCCGGGACGGGCTTCGTCGGGACCGTCGTGGGCGCGGTCGTGCAGCGTGCGCCCCTGGGCGGTGAAGCGGTTCTCCGCCCAGAGGCGTTCGAGGTGAATCAACCCGCACTGTCGCGGGCAGAACACCCAGTGCTGCAGTCCGGAGATCGGCAGCAACAGATCTTCGGCAGACATAGCCGGGGCGATCAGAGCTTCTCGAGGTCCGCGATGGAATCAATCTTGATGAGTTCAACGCCGGCAGGCACCTTCTCCGCATCGGCCTTGACCGCGTAATGGCTGAACCTGCGCGGGCTGGGCGCGCCGTCGGCATTCATGGCGTCGATATCCTTCTCGATGGATACGACGTTTTCAAAGAGCTCCTGGGCCGGACAGCACCCGAGCCTGGCCTGGCGAATCCGTTGCTGCTCGTCGCTGTCGGTTCCGACATGCTTGAATACGAGAATCGGCGTGCGAACGGTCATCACGCCCTTGCTGGAGGAGCGGTCGTGTTCGTACATGTTCAGGACGGCTTCGAAGAGCAGCTTGAGGTCGTCGCGCGAGAAGCCGGTATCGGCAGCAAGATGGGCCGAGATGAACCCCTTACCAACAAACAGCCCGTAGGGAATGAGCGACTTTCGGCCCATGGTGCGAAGCTTGTCTTCGGGTTGCTCGTCTTCCCACTTCTGGTAGTCCTCGCTGGTGGCGGCACCTTTCGCTTCGTCGGCGACGGCCATCCGCGTGATGGATAGATCCATCGGCAGGATGGGATCCTCCGAGCGGGCGAAGGCGATCTGCACAGGACCGCGGACCTGGCCTGCATTGGGTCCGGTGGACATGACGGCCCCGAAGGCGCGAACATCATAGAAGTTATCGCACATGTACTGGCGGGCGTCCTTGACCTGCTGCTTGGTTGCCTTCTTGCCGTCGGCCTCGCGTCCGGCTTCCTCGTGGGCCTTGCAGATCTTCGCGTTCAGGTTAGTCGCCTGCTCGACGAAGATCGCGTTGGGCATGGTGTTCTCATGCGCCAGTTGGACGTAATTGCGAATGCGCCGTTTGATTGCGACGTCGCTGACCAGGCCGTGCATGTCCTGCGGGTCGATGCGGGGGGCGTTCCCGGCGTCCGGGTCGCCGTTGGGGTTGCCGTTCTCGCAGTCGAAGAGGAAAAGGAACTCGTAACGATTGGTGATCGGTTCTGCCATGGTAGTATCTCCTGTTACTTGGCGGTGTTCGTGTCAGTTGGTTTCGCTGCTTTCGGTTGCTTCAACATCAGTCTTCCTCTTCCGTTGGGCCTTCTGCTGGTAGTAGCCCATCGCGAAGAGCGTCTGGTCTTCCAGTGACATGGTGGCCGGGGGTGCCTGATCGAGACGATCCCAGAGTTGTGCAAGCTGTTGGTCAAACCAGACTCTCAGGCCACCATCGATTTTCGGCAAATGCCCGGTCTGGGCCAGCCGGACGAGTCGCCCCAGGATGAGGGCGGGAGTGGCGCTGGCAGCGGCGTAGTATCGCTGAACCACCCCGGCGCCTACGTCGCCCAAGGCGGCCCGTTGGATATCAGCCAAGACAGCCATGATCCGGCCGCATAGATACGCCGGGCAGTTCTCGTGTTCATTCAGGTCGGTTTGCATTTCTGCGATCTCCTTTCGATTCAGGTATGCCTTCAGCAGGCCCAGGCGGGCGTGTCGGGGGGATTCACCGTTGATGACGTCCATGCGCACCCGCGCAAGTGCGCGGGCCATCGCTTCGTAGGGGATGGGAAGTCCCGCAATGGCTGACTTCCACAGCGCCGTCTCCAGCGGGGGATGGACTTCCTTCAGGTCACGGACCATCGCCCCAAGCACGGCCAGGAATTTCGGAGAAGCTGCAGGTCCGTCTCCGTCCCTACGCACGATGGAAAAATCCTCGAACCACTGCTTGACGTTTGCGACGAGATCCTCGAAGGAGCCTTCCATCCAGTCTCGGACGACGGCCCGTCCGGCGTTACCGCTGAGCGTCAGTGCGCGGTAGCGACACTCGCCCAGACCGTCCAGATCGGTCGCCTTACCGGACTCGACGGCCTGTAGCAGCTTCCCCGCCCGGCGATTCGCCTGGGCGACGGTCGAGGCGTCTTTCTGCGTGGGGGGCTCTTCCTGCACTTCCGTCTCCCCGAGGTCAACGCCGTTGAGCAGCTTCGCCACGGGGTCGTCCTGGGGCGGCACGTCGTGGGTGTACCAGTACACCACCTTCGCCCCGGCCAGCCGCTTGGAATGCTCGGCGATGAGTTGGTTCAGCGCCGCCGCATACGCCTCGCACGTGTCAGTGCTGACAGCCGCGTTGGCCGACTGCTTCAGCCCGTAGGAGCAGAAAGCATCGAGGTTGAATCCTACGAGCGTGGTCTCCACGTTGCCGCCCACGTCGCCGAGTCCTTTGACCTTCGGGTGCGTCTTGGCCGGTTCGACAAGCTCGCCCGTCAGCAGCGATCGCATTGCACTGGCCTTCTTGCCTCTGGTGCCCTTCTTCTTGAACAGCGTCGGCCAATGACCCCGCCACCAGTCGTGCCAGGTATCCTGCAGAACCAGGATGCGAGGCCCGTCGCCCGACATCTCCACAAAGGTGACATTGTCGGAGGGCTTGACTTTTGGCGTGGCTGCGTCGAGGTCGGCGTGGATCTTCGCCAGTTCGTCGGGGTTTCTCAATGCATCGCCGATGCGCGCCAGAAGCGGCTCAGCCTCGCCGGCTTCACGAAGCAGGTCCAGGAAGAACCCATGCTTCCGCAGGAGCTTCTCGTCCGGTTCGTCCTCACCATACAGCAAGGCGTACTGGGCTGTGTCCACCAGGAACTGCCGCATGGGCGTGGCTCCGGAGAACTTCAGGTGCGGAACCTTGGGGAACTCCCGGCCTTTCTTGTCGTCCGAGGCGGGAGTGATGCCCACGTACTGCCCCTCTCGCGAGAATTGCAGCAGCCAGCGAACGCGTTTGGGCGCGAACCCGGGCTCGGCATCGATGCCGGCGCGCTGGGCGTATTCCAGCAGTGCGTGAAGCATCAGCCGGCCCTCCGTTCCCCGGGCTTTCTGACCCGGTCATCGTCGAAAGGCGGAATTTCCAGCACGCCGCGCTCGATGTTGGCCCGGAACACACTCACGTGGGGCTTGGCCAGCCCGGGCTTGTTCCGTGTGCTCAGGTCGAAGACGTCATAGAGCATCCAGCCGATATCCTGGGAGAAATCGGCCGGATCGGGTTCAGCGGAGAGGTCATCGATGAGCCGGAAGAACGCGACGAATTCGCGACAGCCCAGGTACGGCTGCCAAGCGCATTTGCCCGCTTTCGCCCGGCGAATGAACTGCTCATTGAGCGCTTTGGTCTCCTTATCAGCGCCGGGGCGGGGCACGATGTGCGCGTGGATGCGGTAGCGCGGCTGGCGGATGGCCATGGTTTGGCGCTGCTGGCGACGGCCGGGCGAATCGGCGATGATGGGCTCAGGCTCTTTTGTACCCTTCATCCACGAGCTGATCGTCCGATCGCTGGGTGCCTTGACGGAGACCTCGTTCCGTCGCAGGGCGATGTAGGTTGGCGTTTCGAGCAGTTCGACGCGGTCGATCTGCCAGTAGAAACGCGGCTTCCAGTAGATCGCGTCGAAGATGCCCCGCGCCCCGCTGGGCGTCGGACAGGGGTAACTCCACCTTTCGACCTTCAGCTCAGGCCGACTCCAACAGCCGAAGTCGCCACGGACTTCCAGTATGTGCGTTGGTGCTCTGGTCATACTGCTCTCCTTTCGCAGTCAGATGATGTGCGTGTGTTCTTCAGGCTCAATGAGCCCGAGGTCTTCGTCGTATTCCAGGCCTTTCAGGGCAATGTACCAGTCGGCTTTGCCTTCCCGGGTGGGTTGGCCGAAATGGACCGCTTCGAGGTGTTGGAAGATCGGTGTGTCCCCTCCGCCCTTGTAGAGATGACTCACGCTTATGCCTCGGGCGGCGGCAATCCACTTGCGCAGTTCACCGGGTCTGCGCGGCGAGCTATCGAGTATCTCCTGCAAGCGGTCGCGCAGACGCTGAAACTCCGCCTCCTCGTGGTTCACCAGAATGTTGATGCTCGTATCCGGAATCAGGCGAGACAACTTCGCGACGGCCTGGAAGTCCAGACATTCCATCGCCTTTCGGAGTTCTTTCTCGCGCCCGTCGCCGGCCTGGCCCGTGCCGGTCAGTTCGTACAACTCCCGATAGTACCTCTGAATCAGCTCCGGGTCGTGAATGAGCGCCTCGTCGCGGTAACCTTCAGTCAGGAGACGCCGCACGAACGCCTCCGTGACCGCAGCAGCCGTTGCATAGGCGCCGGGCGGATAGGGCGTCTTGCCGTCCTTATCGACAGGCTTGAAGACGTGAACCCGTCCGCCGCCCGGGCGTTTCCCATGACGGTTGCACCGCCCGGCTGCCTGGGCAATCGCCTCCAGCGGCGCCACCGCCCGGTAGACCACAGCAAAGTCCACGTCCACGCCGGCCTCGACGCACTGTGTGCTCACCAGTCGAACGGGCTTGCGGTCGTCGAGCCGCTTTCGAATGCCGGCCAGCACGCCCTTGCGGTGCGTCGGGCACATCGAGGTGGACAGGTGCATCAGCCCCTCTGCGCCGCGATCGCGCAGCCGACTGAAGAGCTCCCGGGCGTGACGCTTGATGTTCACGATGCACATCCACTGGTCGGACTCGTCCGCCATGAGCCGATCAGCCAGTTCATCCGCGCTTAGGGGGGCGTCGTGCTCCCAACGGATCTCCGTTCGGCCGGCGCTTGCGGCGAACATCTCAGCCCCTGGCTGTTCGGCCAGGATGCGTTTGGGCTTCCACCCGGCTTGGGCGATCCGCTGGACGGATTCGTCCAGGTGTTGGAAAGCCGGCTGGGTGGCCGTGGCGAAGACAATGCTGGACTCGAACCGCTCGCTGAGACGGGAGAGCGTTCCCAGGGCGGCGACGGCGAGGTCCTTGGGAATCGTTTGGACCTCGTCGAACAGCAGTACACTGCGCGCCAGGCGGTGCAGCTTGCGGCAGGCGGACGGGCTGCTCGACATGAGCGATTCGAGACATCGAACGTTCGTGGTCAGCACGATCGGAGCGTCCCAGTTCTCGGCTAGCAGTCGCCGCGTTGGCCCGTCGTGCTCCTCACCCTCGGTCCCGTCCCCCTCGCCAACCGCTGCGAGGCTGTGGTCTTCCAGTACGTAGTTGTCCGGGAAGCCGGCCTCGGCATTGAACAGTTCGCGGTACGTCTTAGCCGTCTGGTCGATGATGTTGAGATAGGGCATGACCAGCACAATCCTTCGCAGACCGTGAATGGCTGCATGCTTCAGCGCAAAGGCCAGCATCGAGAGTGTCTTGCCCGAGCCTGTGGGTGCAGAGAGCGTGAACAGATCTGTGGGGCGATCGGCCGCATTGAGGCAACGCTTGTGAAGCTTGCGGCGACCGGCGACGATGTCGGGATCGGCACCGCTCCCTGCCTGCAGCCGCGCAATGTGCCCCTCGACGACTTCGAGGGCCCGGGCTGGTTCGAGCGAAGGTCCTTCCGGTCTGGGGCGGCGCGGCGTTTCGGCATCCCCATCAAAATGGGCCTCTGTCTCAAGGAAGTCCGCGTCGACCAATGCCGAGAACAGCATTCGCGTGTCCAGCATGTCGTCGGCGTCGTGACCGTTGGGACGCAGACCCGCGCTGACGGCCGGCAAGTCGAACCCGTCGTGCCGTAAACGCTCCAGAAGCAGTGAGGCGTTGCTCTCGGTGACGGATTCGGGGCAGGTCTGGATCCGGCGGCAAAGCCGCTCAAGCCATTCGAGCCAGTTCCGATGTAGAACGTCCAGCCCGCCGTGGTGCCCGAGTATCGCCGCCGCCGGCAGGCAGCCCAGCGATTTGCAGCACTGCAGGGCGAGGACCGCCCCGAGTGTTCCATGGTTGCCGGCCTTGATCGACTCGCCCGTCACCCGGCGCTGAAACCGCTGGGAGTACTTCCCGATGTCATGCAGCAACCCGGCCAGCTGGCCTTGCTCTTGGGCGTGGCAGGCTGAGGCAAACCCCGTCGCTCTCGAAGCCACCGCACTGATGTGGTCTCGCAACGGTTCGACGAGACCGCCACGGTTTGCGCTGTGGGCAAGATATAACTCTTGGTCCTTTACGGGCATCTGCTGTCTCTCCTTCCACGCGGTTCGGGTATCTCGGCCGGACTACAGACAACCTAAACAGGGCTGATTTGTAAGCCATCGATTCACGGGCCGTAGCGACGCTACGTGGTTCCCTTCTTGATACGCCCGGATGCCTGACGAACGGATTCCACCGGGGCCGGACGTCGCGGCAGCGATTGTCGCACAGGGGTATGACAGGGCGTGTCATACCTGCCGAATTTCTTGATTGCCCTGCATGTTGCCCGAGAAGGCGCTCCACAAAGGTGAATTGGGCTTGGATGTGGTCCCTACTCGTTTTCTTATCTCACCTCCCGACTCAACCGGGGTCCCAGAACTTGGCCGCGGAGTGGCCTGGGAGATGAAGCGGCGAGCGAGACGCCCCACG
>CAZXSK010000096.1:0-8782 GCA_964642855.1 uncultured Planctomycetaceae bacterium
GGACGAGCCATCATTGACTACCAGCACATCAAACCCGTCGGGAAGCCTGCGAAGAGCGCGCAGCGTTCGGGCGATGACCTGCCCCTCGTTGTACGCGGGCACCATCACCAGCGCGCGGGGCGAATCGTCTCGGGAGGCTGTCGCGGCGGGATCGTCCATCGACCGATGATTATTGTCGCCAGACGCGCGATGTCAACCCGACCCGCAGCGATCAAGCTGCCGCCAGGCGCAAAACGACAGCGGGCGCCCCGGCACCGGATCGCCGAGACACCCGCTGAGTGGGTCCATCGCCGGGACACTCGTCCCGTTCAGTCCTGCTTGAGCGACACTTCAATCGCTTTCAGCAGCACTTTGCTTTCTGTCTCGGCGCCTTGGACGGGCTCGACGGTGAGCTTCTGATCGGCCTTGACGCGAGTGATTACGCCCTTGGCCTTTTCCCCAGCCGGGGTCGAGGGCGCGTCGAAAATGACCACGTCACGAATCTCCCCGGCCTTGACCTTGGTCCAGACGCGATAGTTGATGTCCTCGTACTCATACTGGCCGGCGTAGCTGCCGTCCTCGATCTTCTTGAGATCCACGTTGGAAACGGCCAGTTCGTCGAACATGTTGCACCCGCCGAGCAACAACAGACCGGCGGTCAGCAAAAGGATGGTTCCGCTGAGGGTGTTGCGTGTCACGATATGCTCTCCTTCGTATGCCAGAAGCCCTGCCTGGTCCCGCGCCGTGGCGAACCGTCTGGTTGGCTGAATCGATCGTCCGTGATGCCCAGGCGGAACCAAACCCGCTCCGCCTGACGAGGGGGATCATCACCGCCCCATGCGAAGGATGTGTTAAGCAAGCGCTAAAACGGCGTTGAAACGTCTGCTTGCCAGAACACGAGACCCGGGAGAAGACCCGGGCCTCGCGTGGCTCCCGTTTGGTCCACTTGCAGGCACGCGCCAGTGCCGGTCGCTTGACGGCCAAACCGCCGCCCGCGCCGACGATCGGGGGAGACACACAGACCCATCGACCAAGCGGGAAGCCCTGCTACCGGACCCAAGTTACGCCTGCCGGAGGCCGTATCGCCGTCCCGACGACGGACCGTGCTCCGGTCCGACGTTCCCGGTTCCCTCGGCAACCGATCTGCGGTAGCATGTGCGGATCATGGCAAGACAACCCAACATTCTCATGCTGTTCACCGACGACCAGCGGTTCGACGCAGCCGGAAGCCTGGGTGATACCCAGGTGCGCACGCCCCACATCGATTCGCTCGTGCAGCGCGGAACCACGTTCCGGCAGAACTACATCATGGGTTCGACCCAGGGAGCCGTCTGCATCTGCAGCCGCGCTTCGCTGATGACCGGCTGCGGACTGTTTCACGCCGGCGACCCCCGAAACCCCACGCTGCCGCTGTGGCCCGAGACCTTTCGCCAGGCCGGTTACACCACGTTCGGCACGGGCAAGTGGCACAATGGTCCGGAGGCCTATGCCCGCAGCTTCACCTGCGGCGAGGCGATCTTCTTCGGCGGGATGTGCAACCATCGCCAGGTGCCGATCCACGATTTCGACCCCACCGGCCGGTATGCCGTCGAAGACCGTCATGTATCGAAAGTGTTCTCCAGCGAGCTGTTCGCAGACGCAGCAGAGCGATTCCTGAGAGGCTACGAAGAAGATAACCCGTTCCTGGCGTACGTCTCCTTCACCGCCCCCCACGATCCACGCATGGCCCCGCGAGAATACGAAGACCTCTACCCGCGCGACCGCATCGAATTGCCGCCCAATATCCTGGAGCGGCACCCGTTCGACAACGGCGAGATGGCCGTGCGAGACGAAACGCTTGCCCCCTGGCCTCGCTCGGAGGAGATCGTCCGCGAACACGTAGCTGCTTACTACGCGATGATCTCCCACGTCGATGCGCAAATCGGGGGGATCCTCCAAACGCTTCGTGAGACCGGCCACGCGGATGACACGATCGTCATCTTCGCCGGGGACAACGGCCTGGCGGTCGGGCAGCACGGACTGATGGGCAAGCAGAACCTCTACGAGCACAGCCTGAAGGTTCCCTTGGTGTTCGCGGGCCCCGACATTCCCAAGGGCAAGGACATCCAGGAGTTCTCGTATCTGCACGACGTGTTCCCCACAACCTGTGAGCTTGCCGGCGTAGAGATGCCCCAGACGGTCCGGGCGGCCGGCCTCGCTGACTCTCTTGAAACCGGCCATACCGGAAGAGAGTCGATCTTCGGAGCCTACCGAGGCTGTCAGCGCGGCATCCGCAAAGGCAGATGGAAACTCATCCGCTACTTGCGCGAGGAGCGGAGACCCTGGACACCGGACGGCCCCGGCGAGCCCTTCCTGGCCGGCAGCGACCATCTGCAACTGTTTGACCTTCATCAGGACCCCTGGGAGACCAACAACCTGGCCGACCGCGCCGACACCGCAGAAACCCGCGAGCAACTCCTGGCCGAGCTTGCCACGTGGCAGCAGCGCGAGGCAGATCCCCTGCTGACGTAGGCGCGGAGAAAGGCCCGGCTGGCGAAGGCCAACCGGGCCCGTGCGAATCTTTGAACGGGTAAGCTACTTCGGCTGCGTCGCGAGCCAGCGGTCGACCGCTGCGGCCATCTTCCGGCCGTGATCGATAGCACGGACCACCAGCGACGCGCCGAGAACCGTATCGCCGGAAGCGAACACGCCTTCGACACTGGTCTGGTAGTCGTTGACGGCCACGTTTCCGCGTTGGTCGAGGTTCAGGCCGAGGCTTTCCACGAGCCCCTCGTGGACCACGTGCACGAAGCCCATTGCCAGAAGGACCAGGTCGACCTTCATGGAGAATTCGCTACCCTCCCGTGGCTTCATTTCCCATCTGCTCTCTGAGGGCTGCCAGTCGACCTCGATCCCGTGGAGCTCCGTGACCTTGTCGTACGAGCCGACCAGCTTGGTGGTCATCACGCTCCAGCGTCGCTGGCATCCTTCCTGGTGCGAGCTGGAGGTCCGAAGCATTCTCGGCCACAGCGGCCAGGGCGTCTGGGGGTCGGGGGTTTCCGGAGGCTTGGGCAGAATCTCGAACTGATGGATCTCCTTCGCCCCCTGCCTGCGTGAGGTCCCCACGCAGTCGCTGCCCGTATCGCCGCCACCGATGACCACAACGATCTTGTCCTTGGCGGAGATATCCTCGCCCGTGACAGCCGCACTGGCGTTGCGATCGTTCTGCTGCCCGAGGAAATCCATCGCGAAGTGAACGTTCTTGAGCTCCCTGCCCTCGACATCGAGGTCGCGCGGCGCTCCGGCCCCCATCGCCAGGCAGACCGCGTCGAACTCTTTCAGCAGGTACTCTGCTGAAATGTCCCTGCCGACCTCCACGCCGGCGTGGAACCGCACGCCCTCAGCCTTCATCTGGGCGAGCCTGCGATCGATGACCTTCTTGTCGAGCTTGAAGTCTGGAATACCCCGCCGCAGCAGGCCGCCAATTCGCTGGTCTTTCTCGTAGACGACGACGTCGTGCCCGGCGCGGGCCAGTTGCTGGGCTGCGGCAAGACCGGCCGGTCCTGAACCGATCACCGCCACCTTCCGGCCGGTCCTGGTCTCGGGCGGCTGGGGGACAATCCAGCCCTCCTGCCAGCCTCGTTCGGCGATGGCATACTCGATATGCTCGATCAGCACCGCATCGTCGTTGAGGTTCAGCGTGCAGGATGCCTCGCAGGGCGCGGGACAGACCCGCCCGGTGAACTCGGGGAAGTTGTTGGTCGAGTGCAGGTTCTCCAACGCCTCCCGCCACTTGCCCTGGTAGATCAGGTCGTTGAATTCGGGAATGCGATTGCCCAGCGGACAGCCCGCCGCGTGACAGAACGGGATCCCGCAGTCCATGCACCGCGCCGCCTGCTCGACCAGCACCTCTTCGGGATGCGGCAGGTTGATCTCGAAGTAGTCGCCTACGCGCTGGTCAACCGGGCGGTGGCCGATGTCCTTCCTCTTGTACTCGATGAATCCCGTCGGCTTACCCACCGAACACCTCCTCGGTCGCCGGGACCGTCTCGGTTCCCTTCTCTTCCCGTTCCCGCAGGCGCTCCAAGGCCTTGCGGTAATCGATCGGCATGACCTTCACGAACTTGCCAACCATCTCGCGCCAGTTGTCCAGGATCCACTTCGCCCGGCCGCTGCCGGTCCATTCGAGATGCCGCTCGATCATCCGGCGAAGTCTCTCCTGGTCCTCGTCCAGCCAGACCGTTTCCAGATCCACCATGTCCAGGTTGCACAACGTGTCGAACAACTGGTGCTCGTCGAGTACGTAGGCGATGCCGCCGCTCATCCCCGCAGCGAAGTTGCGCCCGGTCTTGCCGAGAACGGCTACCACGCCGCCGGTCATGTACTCGCAGCCGTGATCGCCCACGCCTTCCACCACCGCCTCGACGCCGCTGTTGCGAACGGCGAACCGCTCGCCGGCCAGGCCGTTGATGTACACCTCGCCGCGCGTCGCACCGTAGAGGAGCGTGTTGCCCACCACGATGTTGTCCGCCGGATCGAAAGGCGACTCCGGCGGGGTGACCACGACGATCCGCCCGCCCGAAAGCCCCTTGCCGAGGTAGTCGTTCGTGTCGCCCTTCAGCCGAAGCGTCACGCCCGGAGCAAGGAACGCCCCGAAGCTCTGGCCGGCCGATCCGGTCAGTTCGATACGGATCGTATCGTCTGCCAGCCCCTCGGCGCCGTGGGTCTTGACGATGCGATTGCTCAGAATCGCCCCCACCGTGCGGTTGGTGTTCTTCACGGGTAGTTCGATCGTCTGTTTCTGGCCGCTCTCGACAGCGTCGCCGAGCTTCTCGAGTATCTGCCAGTCGAGGTTTGTCTCCAACGGATTGGTCTGCTGGCGAACCTGCCGCAACGGCCGGCCGTCGGAGGTGTCCGGAGCTGCGAACAGCGCGGAGAAATCCAGGCCCCGGGCCTTGTAATGCTCGATCGCTTTGCGCGTCGCGAGGCGGTCGACCCGGCCTACCATTTCGTCCATGGTCCGGAATCCGAGCTTGGCCATGATCCGCCGGGCCTCTTCGGCTACGAAGAGGAAGTACCTTTCCACGTGTTCGGGCTTGCCCGCGAACTTCTCTCGCAGTTCCGGCCTCTGGGTGGCGATTCCCACCGGACAGGTGCCCTTGTGGCACTTGCGCATCAGGATGCAGCCCATCGCAACCAGCGCCCCGGTCCCGAAGCCGAACTGCTCCGCTCCGAGCAGCGCGGCGATCACGATATCGCGGCCGGTTCGAAGCTGGCCATCGGTCTGCACGCGGATGCGGTCGCGGAGATTGTTCATCACCAGCACCTGCTGCGTCTCGGCGAGGCCCAGTTCCCAGGGGCAGCCTGCGTGCTTGATCGACGAGAGAGGGCTGGCGCCCGTGCCGCCGTCGTAGCCGCTGATGAGGACCTCATCGGCGTTGCCCTTGGCTACGCCCGCGGCGATCGTTCCCACCCCTACTTCCGAGACGAGCTTCACCGACACCTTGACGCCCGGGTTCGAGCACTTCAAGTCGTAGATCAGCTGGGCAAGGTCCTCGATGGAGTAAATGTCGTGGTGCGGCGGCGGGGAAATCAGTGTCACGCCCGGCGTCGAGAACCGAAGCCTTGCAATGTCCTCGGAGACCTTGTGGCCGGGCAGCTGCCCGCCTTCGCCGGGCTTGGCGCCCTGGGCCACCTTGATCTGGATCTCCCGGGCGTGGGCGAGGTACTCCGCCGTCACGCCGAACCGCCCCGAAGCCACCTGCTTGATGGCTGAGTTCTTCGAGTCGCCGTTGGGCATCGGTTCGTAACGGATCGGGTCTTCGCCGCCCTCGCCGGTGTTGCTCATGCCCCCCAGGCGGTTCATGGCGATCGCCAGGCACTCATGGGCTTCCTTGGAGATCGATCCGTGCGACATCGCACCGGTGCAGAACCGCTTGACGATCTCGGTGGCCGGTTCGACTTCTTCCAGCGGAACCGCCTCGCCGGACTTGAACTCGAACAGCCCGCGGAGCGTGCAGATCCTGCGTGCCTGGTTGTTGACCGCCTCGGCGAACTCGTCGTAGATCTTCGGGTCGTCCAGGTAGATCGCATGCTGCATCTTCGCAATGGTCGTGTGGTTCCACAGGTGGCTCTCGCCGTCGAGGCGGAAATGATAGTCTCCGCCGAAGTCCAGGGGCATCTCCCCGGGGCGAAGCGGGCGATAGCCCTCGCTGTGGAGTTTCAGCGCATCCTGGGCGATCTGGTCGAGCCCCACGCCGGAAATCCGCGACGTGGTCCCCGTGAAATACCGATCAATCACGCCGCGGTCCAAGCCGATGGCTTCGAACAGTTGGGCCGACCTGTAGCTGCGGAGGGTCGAAATGCCCATCTTGGACATCGTCTTGAGAATGCCCTTCTTGACGGAAGTAATGTAGTTGTCCGCCAGCCGGATGAGGTCCTGCTCAGGCGGGAGCTGACCTCGCTCGTGCATCTCAGCCAGCACGTCGAACACCAGGTACGGATTGATGGCGTTCGCGCCGTATCCGCACAGCAGGCAGAAGTGCATGACCTCCCGCGGCTCGCCGGACTCGATCACGATGCCCGCCTCACCCCGGAGTTTGCGGCTCAACAGGCCGTGATGCACCGCAGCACAGGCAAGCAGGCTGGGGATCGCAGCGCGCTTCTGGTCAGCCTTTCGATCGGAGACAACGATCAGCGACGCACCGTCGCGCACGGCCCTTTCAGCCGCTTCGACCAGCTCGGTGAGTCCTCGCTCCAGCGCCTGGCCCGGATCGCCGGTATCCGCATCGAACAGCGCGTCGATCGTCGCAACCTGGAAATCATCCAGCACACACGTGCGCAAGCGCTGCATGTCCTCGTTGGTCAGCACCGGGTGGGGCAGCTTGAGCTGTCGGCAGTGTTCGGGCGACTCCTCCAGCAGGTTCCTTCGCTTGCCCGTAAAGAGCATCAGCGACATCACCAGCCCCTCGCGATACGGATCGATCGCCGGGTTGGTCACCTGGGCAAAGAGCTGCTTGAAGTAGTTGAACACGCTCTTGGGCCTGTCGCTGAGCACCGCAAGCGGCGTGTCGTTGCCCATCGAGCCGACCGGCTCCTGGCCGTCGACGGCCATGGGCTTGATGAGCATCTCCAACTCTTCCCGCGTCCAGCCGTAGCAGCGCATCTGGCGGTTGAGCACCTTCGGATCGACCGGTTCGGGACTGGCCGCGTTGAACAGGCCCCGCAGTTCGATCCGGTTTTCTTCCAGCCAGCGGCGATAGGGGTTCTGTCGCGAGATCTTGCTCTTGATCTCGTTGTCGACGATGATCCTGCCTTCCTCGGTGTCCACGAGGAACATCTTGCCCGGCTGGAGCCGACCCTTCTGCTGGATCCGGTCGGGCGGGAACTCGATCACGCCCACCTCGCTGCCGAGAACCACCAGCCCATCGGTGGTCACGACGTATCGCGCCGGCCTCAGACCGTTGCGGTCCAGGGTGCCCCCGATCATTCGCCCGTCGGTAACGACCATCGCAGCCGGTCCGTCCCAAGGCTCCATGATCGCGGCATGGTACTCGTAGAACGCCCGCTTGTCGGCCGAGATGTGATACGCCGGCCCGAAGGCCTCGGGGATCATCATCATCAGTGCGTGCGGCAGCGAGCGCCCCGCGCGAACAAGCAGTTCGAGACACTGGTCGAACTGGGCCGAGTCGCTCGCACCGGCCGTCAGGACCGGCATCAGATCGCTGAGGTCGTCGCCCAGCGAGGGGCACTGCATTTTCATCTCGCGGGCCCGCATGCGGTTGCGGTTGCCACTGAGAGTGTTGATCTCGCCGTTGTGGGCGATCATGCGGAAGGGCTGGGCGAGTTGCCAGTTGGGGAACGTGTTCGTGCTGTACCGTTGATGGATCAGCGCCAGTGCGGAAACCATTCGGTCATCCGAAAGATCCGGGTAATAGCCGAACAACTGCGGCGAGAGGAACATGCCCTTGTAGCAGATCGTCCGGGCAGACATGCTGACGATGTAGAAGTCCTCCGCCTGCTCGCCGAACTGTTCGCGGACCAGTCGCTCGGCGCGTTTCCTTGCCATGTAGAGCTTGCGCTCGAGTGTCTCGCCAGTCATGCCCTTTCCATCGATGAATGCCTGCTTGATGGAAGGCTCAGCCGAGGCCGCGATCTCTCCGAGACAACTCGGGTCGCCCGGAACGTCGCGCCAGCCAAGCAACGTCATCTCATAGTCGCTCACTGCCTTGGCGAGCAGTTCATCGAGCTTCTCGCGGAGGATCGGGTCCTTCGGGCCGAAAACCATCGCTACGCCGTAGCTCCCCGCATCGGGAAGCCGAATCCCAGCCCGGCTGCATTCACCGGCGAAAAACTCGTGGGGGATCTGGAAGAGAATCCCCGCACCGTCCCCGGTGGACTCATCTGCCCCGGCGGCTCCGCGGTGCTGGAGATTCATCACGATTTCATTGGCCATCTCGAGGATGGAGTGATTCTTCTCCCCGGAGATATTGACCACTGCACCAATGCCGCACGCGTCGTGTTCGCGGCGGGCTTCGTACAATCCCTGATCTTTCGGACGTAGCGCCGTCATAGTCTCGTCACGGTCCTTTCAGCGGTTGGAGTCGGGACTCTTCCCGGGTGCCTGCACGCGAGGAGTCCGCCTGCCGGATCGACAGGCCAGCCGATGCCCGGTCCAGCATTCTAACGAAAAGCAGCCGACAAAAGTGACCTATTCGAGTTACACTTTCGATAAGCCACGCTTATAGGCCGGATCCTGCCGACGCCCCGGGCCGGACCCCAGTCATTACCGGCCAGCGTCACAAACAGGCGGCAAAGCAGTCAC
>CAZXSK010000097.1:0-8252 GCA_964642855.1 uncultured Planctomycetaceae bacterium
GGTTGCCAGCGACCCGAGCGCTCGACTATAGTCGGGCTTTGCAGCGACCCTTGTCGAGGTGACCTATGCGCGTAGTAATGATCGGCCCGCCGCAGTCGGGCAAGAGTACCCTCTTTGCCGCCGTCGCCGAGGCGGGGGGGTCTCACGTGGACCTCTCCCGCCCCGACCAGCCCCACCTGGCGGTCGTCAAAGTGCCCGATCCACGCCTGGACTGGCTGACCGAGCAATACCAGCCCAGAAAGCACACGCCGGCGGAGTTGGAGTTCCTCGACCTGCCCGGGTTCGACCAGCGTGACGAAGCCGGACGAAGCCGGGCGAAAACCCACTGGCCGGCCATGCGACAGAGCGACATGATCGTCCTGGTCGTGCGCGCCTTCGAGGACCCCACCGTGCCCGCCTACCGCGATCGCATCGACCCGGACGCAGACGTCGAGGAATTCCTCTCGGAACTGCTCTTCGCCGATCTCGATCAGGTCACCGCCCGCATCGAACGCCTGGAGGAGCAGGTCAAGAAACCCACGAAAGACCGCGACCAGCACGTCCGCGAGCTGGAGCTGATGAAACGTCTGGCCGATGCCTTGGAGAACGACCAGCCGATCTCCGACGTCATCGGTAACGAAGCCGAGGCCAAGCTGATTCGCAGCTTTGCGTTCCTCTCCCAGAAACCCCTTCTGGTGGTTCGCAACTGCGGAGAGGACAATCTCGGCGGCGACGAGCCCGGGACCGTCGCCGGACGCCCCTGCCTGTCGCTCTCGGCGAGAATCGAAGAAGAAATCGCCCAACTGCCCCTGGAGGACCGCGCGGAGTTCATGGCCGATCTGGGTATTGAGACTTCCGCCCGCGACCGCCTGATCCGCGCGTGCTATGGTTCCATGGACCTCATCAGCTTCCTGACGACCGGGGAAGATGAGTGTCGAGCCTGGACGATCCGCCGCGGAACCCCCGCCGTCGAAGCGGCCGGGGAAATCCACACGGACATCCAGCGAGGCTTCATCCGGGCAGAGACGGTCTCATACGAGGATCTCCGCGCTGCCGGAGACATGAAAGGCGCGCGGGCAGCCGGGAATGTCCGATTGGAAGGTAAGACCTACGTCGTGCAGGACGGCGACATCATCAACTTCCGGTTCAACGTCTGACCCAGCCTCGGCGCCACGGGCCGGACGGGTCGGGATGGACCCCATCGGGAGAAGACGTTGAAGCACCGCCTGTTCAGGACAGGCCGACATCGTCGTTGGTGGCAGCGAGCGATCCGCGCCGCGACTGCCGTGGCGATCCTTGCCTGGGCGGCCTACACGACCCTGCCCTACTGGGTGCCCAACGAGATGATCCGACGACGAGTGGAACGGATGCTCTCCGAGCAGGCCGGGGTGCCCGTTACCCTGCGTGAGCTGGACATTCGCTGGGAGCAGATCACCGCCCGGGGCCTGCGCATCGCCCCGCCGGAGGGATTCGGCCAGCGGTCGCTCGCCACCGCCCGGGAGATCCGCCTTTCCTTCGAGCCGCTGTCCATGTTGCTCGGGCGAGACTTCGAGTGGATGGAAATCGACGGCCTGGTCGTTTCGGCCAAGTTCGACGAGCAAGGGAATTCGAATCTTCGGCCGCTGTCGAAACTGCAGTTCGACTCCCGGCCGGAGCGGGTTTCCGTGCAGGATTCCGCCTGCCTGATCCACTTGCCCGACGCCAACGCGCCGCTTCGCGTCAGCGTGGGGAACATCGAGTATCTCGCCGGGCGAATCCACGCTCTCGGTGAAGTCACGCTTTCGGCTGCACTGCTGCAGGAGGATTCCGTCGCGCCGATCACGGCCCGCCTGACCGATGGGCGTGGCGATCCCCAGGCTGCAGCTGCCGGGGCGATGAGCTTCGCCAACATCGATCTCGAGCAGCTCTACCTGCCTGGCTTGCTGGGGCTTCCTCTTCGCGAGCTCTCAGGCCGGTTGGAAGGGCAACTTGAGTTGCGGGTCAATCCGCAGGGGCGAATCGACCGATTCCACGCGGAGGTCGTCGCGAGCAACTTCCAGGCTGAGCCGGTCGGCGGGCCCGACCTGGGCGTGATCGATCGCGCAGGGCTGAGCGTGACCGCCACCTGGGACCCGCTGACCGATACGCTCACCATCAGCGACGCAAGCCTGGAACTTCCCCGGAGCATCCATCTGCAGGTGCGGGGAACATTCCAGGGCAATGTCCGCGCCAGCAGGACGCCGCGCGAGTTGACCGAGTGCATCCGTCGGCTGGAGGTCTCGGGCGAGGTGCATCCGTCGCGGCTGGCGCTGCTGCTGACCGGCAGCGACGACCTCGGTGGCGGGCTTGCCGTTCACGGGCCGGTGCAGATGCAGCTGTCGCTCGCACACGATGGGCCGATGCTGGACGTCGGCAGCTTTCGGCTGGACGCGGAGCAGGCGAGGGTCGAGTGGAAGGGACGGGTTGCCAAGCCTGCCGGATTGGCTGTGCGTGTCTCGGTGCGTGCCCGGGTCGATGACCGCACGCTGCGCGTCGAGGAAGGCCGGGCGGAACTCCGCCTTGCGGGCAACGCTTTGACCTTCAGCGGCAGCGTCCGGGACTTGAGAGATCTTCCCGACTGGATCGACATGGTCCGCCGGGGTCGGTGGGGGTCCCTGTCGACTTCGATCGGCGGCAACCTGCAGGGGCAGTCCGAGATTCTGCTGACCGATCTCGATCCGCTCAAGCAGATGCATCCTGCAGTGGACAAAGCCTTGGCAGGACTCTCGTTGGGAGGCCCGGCGCGGGCACGGGGGTCTGTCCAGCCCGTTGCGGGAACGAGCGGCGCCTCGCGACTCCGCGGAGAGGTGGACATCCCTGCAGAGGTCAAGCTGGCGATCGGCCGGGTCGCCAAACCCATCGACCAGCCGCTGCGGGCGGTTTTCCAGGCTGAAACCGGAGGAAGCAAACCGGGCGGTCCCCGGCTGCCTGTCCTTCGGGCGTTGCAGGCGGAGCTGTCTATCGGCGATGAGACGGTTTCGGTGGCGGGGGGGGAGCTCGTTCAACTCTCAGCAGCCGACAGAACCGACCAATACGAAGTCACCGGGCGGTTCCACGTCAGCGATGCTGCTCCCTTTGCCCGCGCAGCTGGGCTTGGGGACGAATCCCTTGCCGGTTCTCTTGGAGGGGATGTGATGCTGCGCGTCGGACAGGACGGCCGCCTGCACGATGGCAAGCTCCGGGCGAGCCTGACCGACGCATCTGTACACTGTCGGCCATGGCTGAGCAAGCCGGCCGGCTCGGTCGCCCGTGTGGACGTCCGGCTGAGCCGTGACCCGGCCGAACCTTTGCTGCCGCTGCGGGGAGAGGCGACCTTGCGCGTGGCTGGCGGGAAACTGCAGGCTGGCGTGAAGCTCCCCGACCTGATCGATCGATCCCTGCGTCGACGGGGGGAGGTAGCAGCGGCCCTGTCGGTCTACGACGCGGCGGAGCTGGTCGGGCTGTCGCCGGCGCTTGCCGACCTTGCGGAACAAGCTTCGCTGAGGGGCATGAGCGAGCTCAAGGGACAGGTTTCCTGGAATCCGTCGGAAGTATCCGTTGATCTTCAGCGGATGGACATGGGCCTCCTGTCGTTTCGGGACGTTCCCGCTGTCGGCACGGTCAAGGCCCGGGGCGTTCCGTTGCGGGTCTCCGGCGAGATGACAATTCGCCATTCCGGTCGGAGTCAGGGCGTAGACTTCCGGAACGTCCGCATCCGGGCGGGTGACACTCGAGTACGATTGAACGGCTGGGCCCCCCTTCCCGAACAGGGCGACGACACCGGGGATCTGACCGACCTGCTGAAAGCAGGAAAGGCTAACCTTCTCGCAACGCTCCACGTGGATGACGTTCTCCGTGGGCTCCACCCACAGATCGATCGTCTCGCCGAGATGCTCGACCTCTCCGGATCGGTCGAGGTGAACGCTGGTCTCGGAATCGACAAGCACGAGCTGGCGCTGACCGGCAGGATCGACGCAGGCAGATTGGCAGGACGGTTCGTTCTGCCCGCGCTGGACTCCAACGACCCCAACAGCCGGATCGAACTCCGCAAACCGGACCGCGTCCGTGCCCAGGTCGACTTGGACCTTCTTGTGTCTCGGGAGTTCGACCGGGTAAGACTCCGCGGTCTCTCCGCGGCCGTGGGCGACCTGTGGATCGTTGCCGACGCGAACGGGACGTCATCCACCGGAGATCCCGCCGACCTGTTGGAGAATCTCCGATGGCGAGGCTCTATATCCACGCTGAGACTCGCAAGCGTTGCCACGCTCATTCCGCGACTGAAGTCCCTGAATCTGACCGGTGCGCTGCAGGTCGAGGTGGCGGGCGACACGGCCTGGCCTCAGGCGGTTGCGAAATTGCTGGCCCGGTCGACGGGCATCGAAGGCCGGTACAACGGCCGGGCGTTTCACTCCTCCGGCGAACTGCACCTGACGGGCATTGACCTCCGCGATGCCAACGACATCCGTGTCGACCGGATTCAGGCCGATCAACTTGAGTTCCGGGCGGGCAGAAACCATCTGTGGGTGTTCGCTGACATCGCAGACCCTGACGGTTCGCCGACGGGGACCGTCAAGCTCGTAGGCGAGTATCTCGACGACCGCGACCTGCTGCGATGGCTTGCCCCGCTGATCGAGGAACACGGCCCGCTTCCAGTCGGCGCCCGCGACAGCGAACACTTCGGACCTGAGGGCGTGCCCCAACGTCTCTCTGGCGATCAGGCGAGGCTGCTGGAACTGCAAGCCCAGGAGTTGCTGCGAGCGCATGCCAGCCGCTTCCGCAATGCCGATCTGGAGATATCCGCCCGATTGAACACGCTGCGCGCGTTCGATGCCTCCGTGAACGTGAGCTACGAAATCACGAAGCTCACTGCACGCGGGATGGCAGAAGACGGGGTGGTGAAGTTTGACTACCACGGCGTGCTCAGTGGTGGAAGCATGGCCGGAGGATTCGAGGTGGATCTCGCAGCCGACCGGCCCGCCGTTGCGATCCGCACCGACATCCGTGAAGTGATCGGCTCGGAAAAGATTCAGCCACAACTGGCGGTGTATTTCCCGGGCAACAAGGTTGGCGGAACCTTCACCCGGGCTGAGGAGAGCAAGGCTTCGCTGATCGGGGCACTGAGCTACGCGCTGGACCCGCGTTATCCGCTGATTCGTGAAGGCAGCGCTCGAACGGTGACCACCGAGGGCGTGGTTACAGGCCGGGCTGCACCGAAGTTCGTGACGCGCGTGTTCCCGAACCTCGACCTCGCCGAGTACGAGTACCGCACGATGCACAGCTTCACGGATTTCCTGGGGACCGGCGTCGCCGAGAACGACATGATCTTCGACGGGGTCGACTACGACCTGTACATGCAGGGCACGACCGATGCCAACAACAACGCCCGCTATACCGTGGGCCTGATTCTCGTGGGACAGGACCCCGAGTGGAACCACGCGTGGAAGGAAGGCCGGCTTCCGCTGCTGAAGGTGCGGGGGCACATCGAAGGCGGCAAACTGGAGGACCGCGAGGTATCGTTCTTCTGGCTGCACGAGTCGCTGTTCGAGGCGTTCCTCAAAAACAACCGCGTCTACCAAACCTGGCGCCGGAAGCGTTCCCAGCCGTAGCCGAGTACGCGCAAATCATTGCCTGCGAACTTCCAGCGGGTGGATCCTACGTACCGGTCTGGCTGCGCAGGTCCAGGAGCCTGGCGAGTTCGTCAGCCGGCAGAACCTGTTTCTCGGTGCACAGCTGGCGGATGGTCCTGCCGGTTTCGTGGGCTTCATGGGCGATGGAGGCGGCCTGGTCGTAGCCGATCACCGGCGCCAGGGCCGTGACGATCGCCGAGGATTTCTCGACGAGTTCGCTGCAGCGTTCCGGGCGTGCCTGGAGATCGGCGAGAACCTTCTCATCGAACAGGCGCGTGACATTGGCCATCAGACGCGCCGCCGTCAGCAGGTTCGTTGCGATCAAGGGCATCGCGACGTTCAGCTCGAGAATGCTCCCCACGCCTCCCGATGCTCCGGCGGTGATCGCCGCATCGCACCCGATGACCTGGCAGGTTACCTGGATGACCGACTCGCACAACACCGGGTTGACCTTTCCGGGCATGATCGAGCTGCCCGGCTGGACGGCAGGAAGTTGCAGCTCGCCGATGCCTCCGCGCGGGCCCGAACCCAGCAAACGGATGTCCGAGGCGATCTTCCCCAGCGCCACGGCTGTGTTGCGGAGCGTTCCCGAGGCGAACAACGCCGCGTCCTTGGCGCCCTGGGATTCAAAGCGATTCGGGGCGGGTCGGAACGGCAGGCCGGTACGGTCGGCAATGATCTTGCAGACCTTCTCGGAGAATCCTTCGGGCACGTTAAGCCCCGTGCCCACGGCCGACCCGCCGATGGGGAGTTCACAAAGCCAGCCCACCGCGGTACCGATCACGCCGAGGTTGTTGTCGATCTGCGTTGCGTAGCCTGCAAACTCCTGCCCGAGGCGCACGGGCACGGCGTCCATCATATGCGTCCGGCCGAGCTTGACGATGTCCGTGAACTCCCGGGATTTGGTCTCCAGCGTGCCCTGCAGGATCCGCAAGTGGGGCACGAGCTGGTGGTGAATGCCCGTCGCAGCCGAGATGTGCAGCGCCGTGGGGATCACGTCGTTGGAGGACTGGCCCATGTTGACGTCGTCGTTGGGGTGCACCATGGAGCGGTCGCCAACCTTCCCGCCGAGGAGCTGGATCGCCCGGTTGGCGATCACCTCGTTGGCGTTCATGTTGGTGCTCGTGCCGCTGCCGGTCTGGAACGCATCGACCACGAACTGATCGTCGAGGTCGCCGTTGATCACTTCCTGGGCGGCTTCGATGATGGCCTGGGCTTTGCCTTCGTCCAGCCTGCCTTCTTCGCGGTGCACCATCGCGGCGGCCTGTTTGACCAGTCCGACGGCGGCGATGAACTCGCGCGGCATGGGCCAGCCTGAGATCGGGAAGTTCTCGACCGCGCGGGCGGTCTGGGCACCGTAGAGGGCGTCTTCGGGAACGTCCATGCTGCCCATCGAGTCGGTTTCGCTGCGTGTTCGGGCCATGGGAGTCTCCTCAAAACCCAAGATTATAGCAGGGCATCGGCCGTCCCGCCACCGAACTGGCGGATCAAATGCGCCCCCAGCCATCCCGTCGCTCCTCTGGTTCCGGCCATACCATTCGGCTGCATTCCTCCTTTGCGTGCTGCGTGGCGGGGAGTTCTCGGCACACGCAATGGAAACAGTGGGTGGGTCCGTAGCGGAACAACCCCCCGACGTCAGGCTTTACGGAATCAGGGTCTCATGCTACGATTTGCCTCGTTAACCGGAATTCGCTCAGATTCCGGAGCTCGTTTCTGCCAATCCGGGAGGAGAAAAACATGCGATTCACGCTGGGAGTGCTCTGCGTAGTGTGCCTGCTGGCCGGTCTGGCCGGGGCGGAGATCATCGCCATCCCAAACTATTCGTTCGAGAGCCCGTCCGATACGGGCGGCGACAACGACGTACCCAACGACTGGACCTGGGTCCACGCCGGCCGAAGCGGTCGAGGCTTGGCCGATCTCCGCGATGGCTCCGGCACAGAAGGCAACCAGTGCGCGTCGATCCGCAAAACCGAGCAGGCCACGGGCAAGCTGGTATCCACGGCCACCATCGATGCCGACCCGTTCGGCGGGGGGATGACCCTGCTGGCCGGGGCTACCTACACGCTGACTGTCGACGCCTGGCGCGACGACAAGAGCATTCAGACCCGCCTGAGTCTCCTGGCCTGCGAGACCGAGGACGGCGAGTACACCGAGCTGGACGGCGTGGATCTGGACGTGAGGGACACCTACAAGCAGCTGCAGCTGGTGATTGACATGGCTGCGATGCCCGAGGCAATCGGCAAGTTTGCCAAGGTGCAACTGATGGGCAAGTACACCGGCTACGGCAACAAGGAAGCCCGCTTCGACAACGTGCAGATGTCGGTAATACCCGAGCCGGCGACGCTCTCGCTTCTGACCGTCGGCAGCGGCTTGGCGATCCTCCGTGGCAGGCGAGCCGCCTGAGGCGAAGTACACGTCCCGCCGGGCGACGCCCCGTCGGACCATCCAGGAAGACAACGGAAGAGATGACCCACGCGTCGCCAGGCTTTGCGCCCGGCCTTGTTCTTATCCCGCAGTCGAGGCTGGGCTAGCGGCTCGATGCCACCGTGTAGAGGAACGAGAATGCGTCTTCCAGCCAATGGTATACTGGAGGCACAAGCGGAACTGCCAGATTGGCCAGGAGGGCGACAGCAGCGACCCAAACACCGT
>CAZXSK010000098.1:0-7863 GCA_964642855.1 uncultured Planctomycetaceae bacterium
GGCTGCTCGCCGGCGTTGGCAACGATCTGGCGAAGCGGCTCGGCCAGGGCGCGATGCACGATCTGCACGCCGGTCTTCTCGTCTCCGCCGGCCGCCCGCATCTTCTCGAGCACCTTGCGGGCACGAATCAGCGCCACGCCGCCGCCGGGAAGAATGCCTTCCTCGATCGCCGCGCGGGTCGCGTGCAGGGCATCCTCGATGCGGGCCTTCTTCTCCTTCATCTCCGCTTCGGTAGCCGCACCGACGTTGATCTGCGCCACGCCGCCCGAGAGCTTCGCGAGGCGCTCCTGGAGCTTCTCGCGGTCGTAGTCGCTGGTGGTCGTCTGGATCTGCTCGCGAATCTGCTCGCAGCGGGCCTGGATGTCCGACGTCTTGCCCGCACCCTCGACCATCGTGGTGTTGTCGTTGTCGATCGTGACCTTCTTGACGGTGCCCAGGTCAGCCAGGGAAATCTTGTCCAGCTCGATCCCCAGGTCCTTGGTGAACACCTTCCCGCCGCTGAGGATCGCGATGTCCTGCAGCATCGCCTTGCGACGGTCGCCGTAGCCCGGCGCCTTGATCGCACAAACGTCCAGGATGCCGCGCATCTTGTTGACCACCAGCATCGCCAGCGCCTCGCCCTCGACGTCCTCGGCTACGATCAGCAGCGGACGCTTGGCCTGGGCGACCTTCTCCAGCAGCGGCACGAGTTTGGCGACGTTGTTGATCTTGTCTTCGTAAAGCAGCACCAGGGGCTTGTCCAGCGAGCACTCCATGGCCTCCTGGTCGGTCACGAAGTGCGGCGAAAGGAACCCGCGGTCGAACTGCATGCCCTCGACGACCTCGGTGGTGGTGTCGATGCTCTTGCCTTCTTCCACGGTAATCACGCCGTCCCGCCCGACCTTCTGGAACGCGTCGGCGATCCGCTTGCCGATCTCGGCGTCGTTGTTGGCGCTGATCGCTGCGACGGAGGCAATGTCCTCGCCGACCGGCGTGGACATCTTGCCCAGTTCCTCGACGACCTTCTCCACGGCCTTGCGGATGCCCCTGGCCATCGCCATGGCGTCGGCGCCGGCGGCGAGGTTGCGGTATCCTTCCTTGAAGATCGCCTCGGCGAGCACGGTCGCCGTGGTCGTGCCATCGCCGGCCAGGTCCGAGGTCTGCGACGCCGCTTCCTTGACCAACTGGGCGCCCAGGTTCTCGTTCTTGTCGGCCAGCTCGATTTCCTCAGCTACGGTCACGCCATCCTTGGTCACCGTCGGGGCGCCCCATCCCTTGTCGAGGATGGCATTGCGTCCACGGGGACCCAGCGTGCTCTTGACCGCGCGGGCGAGCTTCTCGACGCCGACCAGGAGCTTCTCCCGGGCGTCGGATTCAAACGCTAGCTGCTTCGCCGCCATGTGTTGATTCTCCTTTCACTGGAATCAAAACGTCTTGGTATTCCCTGCTGTGCAGGCAGTGTTCCTTCACTCATCTCAGGCAAAGCGCCCACGCCGCTAACAGCGCGGGCGCTCCGTCCTGTGCCCTTCAGCAAGCAACAGCCATGCCGGGAATCGCAAACCAATGCAAAGAAAGACCTTTGCGAGATTTCAACAGGTTACCCACAACCCCCCGCACCTGCCAAACCTGCCACCCACGAACCCCGCCTGCCGTTTTTGACAGCGACCGCCCCCGCCCTGGCCACGCGGCCTCTTTACCCGCCCGGCCGGCGAGCGTACCATCACGCCGTGAGCGATCGGCGACCACAAAAGACCTTCCTGCTGGTGACCCTCGGGACGGCCGGGGATATCAAGCCCTTTGTCGCGCTGGCAGCTGCCATCCGCGACCTCGGACACCGACCGGTCCTGCTGCTGAACCCTGCCGTCCGCGACCAGGCCGAGCGTCACCGGCTCGAATCGCGCCCGGTGGGCAGGCCGATGGACGCCGACGAGCTGATCGCCCAATGTCCCCGGTACGTGAGCCTGCGCGGGGCGAAGCTGGTCTTCCGCGATATCTTCCTGGCCTTGGCGGACACGTACCGCCAGCGGACACTCACGCTGATCGAGGAAGAAAGCCCCGCCGCCGTCGTCTGCCACGCCGGGGCCTTCGGCAGCGTGTGGGCAGCCGACCAGGCCGGTGTGCCCCGAGCGGCCGTTCACCTCTCGCCGACATCGCTGCTCTCGCGGGAGGACCAACGTCGCCTGCGCTCCTGGCCGGCAAGAATGCTGACTTCCATGGTCCTGGCAGAGGGCAAGCGCTGGGCGCGGAAACAGCTCCGCAACTACTGCGTGAATCTGGAGCTGAGCAGCCCGGGAGAGGCGCTGAACCACCTGTTCGGCGGGGGCGACCTGCTGTTGGGACTCTGGTCGCCGCGCTTCCGGCCCAGGGCGGGCGATGATCCGGCGAACTTGCGCGTGTGCGGATTCCCGCACCCGCTGGAAACGCGCGCGTGCCCCCAGCCGGTCGACGACTTCCTCCGCGACGGCCCGCCGCCGGTGGTCTTCTCGCTTGGGACCTCGGCCGTTCACGTAGCCGGAGACTTCTACCTCCGCGCAGCCGAGGCCTGCCGGATGCTCGGCGTGCGTGGCCTGCTGCTGCGCGGGCCCTGCAGCACGCCCCCGCTGCCCGGGGTGGTGATGTCGGCTGCCTGGGCTCCACACGACTACGTGCTGGCCAGGGCTGCGGGAATGGTCCACCACGGCGGCATTGGCTGCAGCGGTCAGCAGCTTCGTGCGGGTCTGCCCGGGCTGACGATTCCCTTCGGGCACGATCAGTTCGACAATGGCGCCTGGCTGCGACGCCTGGGGGTCTCGCGGTCGATCTGGCAGCGGCGCGTAACGGCCAGGCGCCTGGCGGGGGCACTGCGCGCGGTGCTCAGCGACCAGGCCCGCCGGAGGGCGGCGGACCTCGGCCAGGCGATTCGCCGAGAGCCCGACGGAGCAGCCGTCGCCGGGCGGATTCTGTGCGAGACGTTCTGAGTTCTTCCGTCGGCCGGTGGGGGGTCAGTTTTTCCCCACACGTGGCGTCGGCGCGGTATGATTTGCGTTTCGCGACCCCGCGGTGCGGGTGGATGGAGGAGTGCACGCATGCTGACCGACAACATCCTGGACCTGATCGGCAACACGCCGCTGCTGAAGCTCGGGCAGGAGCGGATCTTCGCCAAGGCGGAGTTCCTCAACCCCGGCGGCAGCGTGAAGGACCGCGTCGCCTGGGCGATGATCGAAGGTGCCCGGCGCGATGGCAGACTCACCGACGATACCGTCGTCGTCGAGCCGACAAGCGGCAATACGGGCATCGGCCTGTCGCTGGTGGGAAGGCTCGCCGGGCTCGGCGTACGGATCATCATGCCCGAGAACATGTCCGAGGAACGCAAGAAGCTCATCCGGGCGCTGGGGGCGGACCTGGTGCTCACCCCGGCCGACGAGAGCATTGACGGCTCGGTCCGCGTTGCCCGCGCCATGGCCGAGGAAGACCCCAACGTGTGGATGCCCAACCAGTTCGAAAACCCCGACAACCCGCGCGTGCACTACGAGCAGACAGCCTCGGAGTTGTGGCGGCAGATGACCGGTGACGTCGACGTGTTCGTCGCGGGCGTCGGCTCGGGGGGCACCCTCCAGGGCGTCGGACGCTTCCTTCGCGAACACCGGCCGGGCGTGAAGATCGTCGCCGTCGAACCGCGGAACGTCTCTGCCCTGCTGGGACACGAGCCGGGCCTTCACCAGATCCAGGGCATCGGCGACGGGTTCATTCCGGCCGTGCTCGACGTGAATCTCGTCGACGAGGTTATCGAGGTCACCGACGAGGACGCCATCGAGACGACCCGCGCGTTGGGTCGGGATCACGGCCTGCTGGTGGGGATTTCGTCGGGGGCGAATGTCTGGGCTGCCCGCCGGCTGGCTGAAAGCCATGAGGGAAACATCGCGACCGTCCTGCCGGACCGTGCCGAGCGGTATTTCTCGACGGCCCTTCTGTAAGGCAACCCACCCGGGCCCGTCGGGGGTTCATCACCCAGCCTACGCCAGGCCCGGGCGTGCGCTGCGGGCCTTGCCCTTCGGGCCGTGGACGTCCGGGAACATCTCGCCGGCGCACTCGGGGCACAGCCCGTGGGAGAATACCAGGTCCGAGTGCAGGGCGAGGTAGTCCTCGACCTGCTGCCAGTAGCCGTCGTCGTCGCGGACGTGTTTGCACTTGGCGCAGATCGGAATGATTCGCCGAAGCCGGCGGATTTCGTCGAGCTGGGCCTGGAGCCTGCGGTTCTGGGCCGTCACGGCCAGGTGACTTTCGACAACCTCGCGAAACTGCTCCATCAGGCGTTCGTGGCGGGCGTCGTACGGGTTCTCCTTGCGGTCCAGCACGCAGATCGTGCCGAAAATCTCCCCGCCCGGCCAGCGGATCGGATAGCCCATGTACGAAACCATGCCGTGGTCGATCTCGGGGGCATTCTGCCATCGCGGGCTCTTGCGGGCGTCGGACACCCGCACGGGCTGTTTCGTCCGCACGACCTCCTCGCAATAGTGGTTGGTGACATTGGCGCTCATGCCGGCCTCGTACGGATTGCCCTCCGTGCGGCTGGCACGGACCACCTCGCCGTGGGGCAGTTCGATCCGCGTAATGATCGCCGAGGGCACCTCGATGACCTCGGCCATCAGCTCCACGATGTTCTGCCACTTGTCCAGCAGGTCGCTCGGGATGGGGATGTCTGTCATGTCACTGCCCCGCTGTTGAGGAAGACCCGGACCGGGTTCGATGCGCTCTGCACTGCCCACAGAGCCTATCGGATCGGCGCTTGATTCTGCGCCCGGAATTCCGATTTCTTTCGCCATTCGGATTGATTTCCGCTTGGGTCTCCCGGCCGGCGATTCATTCGGCAATCGGTGCGAGCAGCTCGCCGACGAATTCGCCCACCGCAGCCACCAGCTCGTCGCGCGGTTTGTCGCGGAAAGCGGTGATCCGCTTGACGATCGCCGAGCCGACGATGGCCCCGTCGGCCACGTCGCAGACGGTGCGGACCATCTGGCCGGTGGAGATCCCGAAGCCCACGCAGATCGGCGTGTCGGTGTGTTCCCGCAGGCGGGCGACGCCGTCGATCGTCGCCTGGGGCAGGCGGTCGCGCTCGCCGGTGATGCCCACCACCGACATGTAGTAGATGAACCCGGTGCAGTGGCGGGCGATGGCCTGCTGGCGATCCCACGGCGTGTTGGGCGAGATCAGCATGATGTTCGCCAGGTTCGCCTCCGACGCGCGGGTCTCCAGGCCGGCTGCCTCCTCGACCGACAGGTCGGGCACGATCAGCCCGTCGAACCCCGCCTCCCGCGCGGCTTCGATGTACGCCTGAACGCCCCGGCGATACACAATCGAGTAGCTGACCATCGAGATCAGCCCGAGCTGCCCGCCCGCGTCGCGGTAGGCCTTCACCGCCCGGAAGATTTCATCGACGGTCAGCCCGCCGGCCAGTGCTTCGACATACGACGCCTGAATCGTGGGCCCGTCGGCGATGGGGTCGGAGAACGGAATGCCCAGCTCGCAGACCTGCGCACCGCGGGCTTCGAAATCCTTCAGCAGCGCGACGGTGGTCTCCATGTCCGGATAGCCAGCCGTGATGAACGGCAGCAGCGACTTGCCGCCCCGCCGGCGCTTCTCCGCCAACGCCTGCACGATTCGATTGTTCTTCAGTTCGCTCATGGTCGTCCGGTCCCCCATGTTCATGCGCCGCTGCGCTGTTTGAGAATCTGCTGGATCTCGTTGCAGTCCTTGTCGCCCCGGCCGGATAGGTTCACCAACACGATCCGGTCGCTGTCCAGCGTCGGGGCCAGGCGAATCGCCTCCGCCACGGCGTGGGAACTCTCCAGTGCGGGGATGATCCCCTCGGTGCGGGACAGTTCCACCAGGGCGTCCAGCGCCTGATCGTCGGTGGCGGAGGTGTAGTCAACGCGGCCGGTGTCCTTCCAGTGGGCGTGCTCGGGTCCCACGCCGGGGTAGTCCAGCCCTGCGGAGATCGAATGCACGTCGGCGGTCTGCCCGTCCGGGCTTTGCAGCACGTAGCTCAGGCTTCCGTGCAGCACGCCCGGCGAACCCGCACACAGGCTCGCCGCGTGGTCGCCGAGCTTGCTGCTGCGCCCGCCGGCTTCGACGCCGATCATCTTCACGCCTTCGTCCTCGATCATCGGCCGGAAGATACCCGAAGCGTTCGACCCGCCGCCCACGCACGCGATCACCACGTCGGGCAGGCGGCCTTCGCGCTGGAGCATCTGGCTGCGGGCCTCGCGCCCGATGCAGGCCTGGAATTCGGTGACCAGCTTGGGGAACGGGTGAGGACCGGCCACCGTGCCCAGCACGTAGTGGGTGTGGTCGACGCTGCCCATCCAGTCTCGCATCGCCTCGTTGAGGGCATCCTTGAGCGTCTTCTGGCCGGTTTCCACCGGGATCACCCGCGTACCCAGCAGCTCCATGCGGAAGACGTTCAGCGCCTGGCGGCGACAGTCTTCCGAGCCCATGTAGACGTCGCACTCCAGGCCGAACACGGCAGCGGCGGTAGCGGTGGCCACGCCGTGCTGGCCGGCGCCGGTCTCGGCGATGACGCGCTGCTTACCCATCCGCACGCACAACAGCGCCTGGCCGAGCGTGTTGTTGATCTTGTGCGCGCCGGTGTGGTTCATGTCCTCACGCTTGAGGTAGATCTTCGCGCCGCCGAGTTTTTCGGTCAGCCGACGGCAGAAGTACAGTTCGCTCGGCCGGCCTGCGATCTCCCGCAGACACCGGTCGAACTCGTCGCGGAACTGCGGGTCGGCGATGGCCGATTCGTACTCGCGGTCGAGCTGTTCCAGGGCGCCCATGAGGGTCTCGGGGACGAACTGGCCCCCGAAGCCGCCAAAATAGCCCGGCCGGTCGGGTTGTGTATGCTCAGAAGGTGTCATGACGATCTCCTGGGAATCGTTAGGCCGGCGGGGTGGATGCGTCCTCCCGCCTCGGTGCAGAATACTCGCTGTCCCCGGCTGGGGGTAGGTGGAATGTGCGATCAGGCGCAGCCGCGCCAGGCCCAACTCGCGCGCCCGGGAAATGTCCGCCGCTGAGGGCGGGAACTGACCGGGCCGGAATGTCCGAGATTGATGGCGTTCATCGCACCTCCCAGCGTATCCGACCGTCCGGTTTGTGTCAACGCCGACAGACCTTCGCCCGGTGATTCGAAAACCGATCACACCCGCGCTACAATGCCTGCGTTGACAACACAAGCAGATACTGTGCCTTGACGCCGGGAAGGTCCCGGCTTTGTTGTCCCAACCAATCCGCCACGCCACGCGTGGACCCGTGGAGCAAAGGAGACCCGCATGAGTCATGAGATTCTGGACATCTACAAATGTGAAAACTGCGACGGCGTCGTGATGAGCCTGTTCGGCTGCGGCGACCAGTGCGAACTGACCTGCGGCGAAGGCAAGATGAAGAAGCTCCAGCCCAAGACCGCCGACGCTGCCAACGAGAAACACGTGCCGGTCATCGAGAAAATCGACGGCGGCTACAAGGTCGTCGTCGGGTCGACGCCCCACCCGATGGAGCAGGAGCACTGGATCAACATGATTGAACTCCGCGCCGGCGACAGGGTGTTCTACCAGTTCCTCCACCCCGGCGACGCCCCGGAGGCCACCTTCCACACCGACGCGACCGATGTCTCGGCCAGGGAATACTGCAACGTCCACGGCCTGTGGTCGACGTAGTCCCACAACCCGGCTGACTCTCCAGGCGACGTGGCCGATGCCGACTGCGTCGCCTTTCTTCTTCCTCACATGCGCTCCCCCTGCTCCCGCCACGGCCATTTCCAACGCCCGCAAAACGTGATCGAGCGATAACTCAATCGAAGGAAGCATGTTGCGAACATATCCGCCCGGCACGATGCGTTCAGAATCGGCCCGG
>CAZXSK010000099.1:0-7859 GCA_964642855.1 uncultured Planctomycetaceae bacterium
ACGATCCTGCTACAATGCCACGCTCGGATTCGTCGAACCCCGGAGCGATCGATGCATTTTCTGGACATCTTCGGCATCGCGGTCGGCCTGGCGATGGACGCCTTCGCCGTGTCCATCGCAGCGGGCATTGCGCTGTCTCCCGTCACACGCAGACAGGTGCTGCGCCTGGCGATTCACTTCGGGCTCTTTCAGGGGATCATGCCCGTGCTCGGGTTCATGGCCGGTTCTGCGTTCGCCGACGAGATTGCCGCCTGGGACCACTGGATCGCACTGGGGCTGCTGGGCTTCCTCGGCGGAAAGATGCTCTGGGAATCCCGCACCGGACACGAGAAGGAGTTCAAGGGCGACCCCTCCAAGGGCATGCTGCTTCTGTCGCTTTCGATCGCCACAAGCATCGACGCCGCGGCGGTGGGCATCTCGCTGGCGCTGCTGACGAAGACGATCTGGTACCCGGCCGTGGTGATTGGGGTCGTGACCGGGTCGCTGTGCGTGCTGGGCATGGCGTTCGGGAACCGCCTGGGTCCGAAGCTCGAGCGCTACGCCGACGCGCTGGGTGGATTCGTGCTGGTGACCATCGGGGTGCGCATCTTCGTGACGCACATGTTGACCGGCATCTGAAGGGGTTGGGGCGTCGGGCCGGTTCGGTCGGCTCGCCGTTGGCGCAAGAAAAAACATCCCCCGCGATCACGGGAGATGTCGTACTGACCTGTGCAGCCAAAGGCGCAGATTCGCATCCGGGCACAGGCCGGCTAACATATCGAAGGCCTCGTCCGGCTGCCGTATCTACCGGCCGAGGGGTTACCGCTCGGTAACGACTTTCTCCAGTCTCTCGGGGACAAAGTTGTTCAGCGAGGCGATGTACCCGCGAATCGCTTCGTCGATGCGGTCGGTTGCTTCCTGTGGGGTGGGCCCGCGTGTCTCGCAACCGGGCAGCGTTCGGCACGCCGCGCAGTACTCGCCGTCGTCGGTCTGTCTGAGCTCGATCATCAACTTCATGGTCAACGCCTCCAGAGCGTTTCGTCCTCCGTGACGATTCTCGAAGCCCTGCCGGACTGGATTCCTGGCGGGCTTTCCGTTGTTCACTGCCTGGTACTTCGAATAGGACGGATGGCGTACAGCGCAGCGCCGAAGGCCGACACACGACACGAAAAACGGTAGGTGTGAGGCGGTTGGGAACCCCTTTCCTGGCTTCGACCTGGCGACGCCGCGATTCCCGTCCGCTATGTTTCCATAGTTATTGTAGTCCGCGCATATGTGAATACAAGGAGAGGAAACACTCAAGACGCTGCCTGCATCCCCTCAGACGAGAGGCCGGAACCGGAGATTCTGGCCGCGGCCGGGGTTACAGAAGCCGCCACGGGCCAGGCCAAAGGGCGTGCCGACACGACATCCGATCGATTTGATTCGGGTGACAACCGGCCGGTGATACAGGCGAGCATCCGGGGCACGTGCGCGTTGCCCCGCCGGTGCCGATCTGCTACACTTCACGCTCTGCATTACCAGCCAACCTGCCCCCAGGAGCGGAGAAACCCCATGCCAATTTACGAATACGTCTGTCAGGACTGCAACCACGCCTGCGAGCTGCTGGTCAAGTCGTCGGGCTCCAAGCCTGCCTGCCCCGAGTGCGGCTCGAAGAAGCTCGATCGCCAGTTTTCCACGTTTGCAGCCCACGGCGGGTCGTCCGGGAAGCCAGCCTGCGAGAACGGTGCATGCCCCAATATCAACGCCTGCCCGGGCGGAGCCTGCCCGATGGGCTGACGGGGGAAACTCGCCTTTCGCGCAGCACAAAGCCAACCCGGGGAAGAGGGAACTTGGGGATCGAGCGTATCGGTCGCCCGGCTGCGACGTTGGGGGCTATCGGTCGAGATGGACCGTGACGTCCACCCAGCGCGAACCCCACTGCTTCGCACGCTGATGGCTGAGGAAGAACACGTCCAGGCGCCTGCCTTTGATCCTGCCGCCGCGGTCTTCCACGGGCACGATCTGGCCGTTGTAATAGCCCGGGATCGACAGCTTCGTGCCGAAGGGAAGGATGCTGGTGTCCGCCGCGACGAATCGGCTGTCGTTGTGCGTAATCCGCTTTCCGCTGGCGGTCTTGCCATCGGCGAACTGCCCGCAGCACTTCCTGCAGGGGCAGTACGCGGTAACGAGCATCTTCACCACGACGGTGCGCCCCGCCGTGGCCTCGGACGGCCCGGCCGGAGCTTCCGCCATCTCCCCGGCGGTCACCAGGTCGTCGATGTCGCCGAGTTCATCGGCGGCGATCTTTTCGTCGGATCGGTCGTCCAGGGGATCCGGGGCGATATCGGTTGTGGCTGTCTCTGCTGCGGATCCTGAGTGACGATCGGCTGCAGGCCCGGCGTTCTGGGTCAGCGCAGGGTGCCTCAGCAGGAGGATCGTCAGGAGGATTTCCAACGGCAGCAGATAGACGAGCACTTTTCCGGTTCGAGACAAGACAAAATGCTCCGCTTTGCGGGCGGAGGCCAGCCCTTTCGGGCCCCCGGGCCTTCCCGCCACTCAGCTGGGATGAGTCCGTTCGGCAAACTCATTGCGGCCGGAGCATCCTTGCCGGCTCAATCCGGTATCCGATGGAAGATACGATCAGCAACCGCCTCTTCCAAGCGGATCGAGGGATTCTATAGCAAGATCCCGGATTTGCAAGCATGAAGTGACAGGAATGTGACAGAATATCGCCTGACCTGCCAGCCGGCTCCATGGCCTTTTCTGTCACTAAGCTAATACATAAACAAGTCTTACGTAATTCTGTAGGCAGACAGCCCGTACACGTGCTCCGCGAGACGACGAAAACGTGCCTCGCATCCACCTGCGCTTACCGGCCTGCGGCCCGGACAAAGGCTTCGATCGCGTCGTCCATCTCGGGGGCACGAACGGACCATGCGTACCGCTCCGCTGCCGCGCGGGCAGCGAGCGAAGACTCCCGGCGGAACTCCTCGCTTGCGGCTGCTGCGCGGGCCCACTGCTGCACGGCCGACACCAACGCCTCCGGCCCGCCCTGGTAGAACATCGCCGGGCGGGGTCGCTGGTCGTTCGCATCGGGCGCCCCCCCGCTGGGGAATACCTCCGGATACGCCAAGCGACGGGGCAGAACCGGCACCGCCCCACACGCAGCGGCTTCGACGGCTGCGATGCCGAAGAACTCGTGGCCGGCCGTTGATACAAACACGTCCGCCTGGCGCAGCGCCTGGACGTAGTCCCGCCGCGTCGGCTGATAGCCCCAGCGTTCGATCACGTCGGACAGGTCGCCGCGGGCGCGGTCGAAAACGGCAGGCCGGGTCCGGAACTGCTCGCCGATGACGGCCAGGCGGAAGTCGACCCCGGCCTCGCGCAGCAGGTGCATCGCCCGGAAGAACTCCTCCGGGCCCTTGTCGTGTTCCCACCGTGCTGCCCAGACGATCCGCAGCGGACCGCCCGGCCGGGCGGAGGGCAACTCACCGGCCAGCAGGTCGTCGTCGATCCCCGGCGGGTGGATGTCGCTGCGCTCGGCGATGCGATCGGCTGCGTGGTCCAGCTCCCTGCCGGGCATGGGCTTGAGCAGGCTGGGCAAGGCCCCCAGCAGGGACGATCGGTGAAACGCGGAGTTCAGCCACACGCGCGTCGCAGCGAGGGCCGTGGTGACGTTAGTCAGGGCGAAGTGCACGTCGCGGGGGTCGTCGACGCGGGTGGGATAGGCCAGTTGCGACTCGTGGAAGTAGGCGATTCTCGGCAGCGACGCCAGCTCGGGCGACGCCAGACCGATGAACTCGGGCAGGTTCAGCATGTCGCTGCACCAGATCACGTCGAACCGCTCGCCGCGGCAGGCGCGTTGGCTTGCCAGATCGGCGAGGGTGACCGAAGCGTGGCGCATCCGCCATTTCCAGCTGCGCCCGGGGAGGGTCAGCAAGGTGAACGCATGACGGCTGGCCGACGACCAGCCATCGAGGAACGCCCGGTGGCTTCCGGCGTAATAAGGCTCCAGCGCGAGGATGCGCATCAGGAGACGAGGTCCCGGTAATGACTCCGGCAGGCGGGACAGAGGCTGAACTCGAGCTTCTCCGGCGGGTTCAAGACGGTCGAGGGCACCCAGTCCCATTTCTGCCCGGCCTGCTGGTCGCGGGTCTTCCTGCAGTGGCTGCACTGTTCGACCACGCCGTCGCCTTTCAGGTAGGTCCGCGAGAGCGGAACGCCCGGGGCGAGCGGATGGGGGTATTCCTCGATCAGGTGGTTGGTCAGCACCAGCCCCGCCCGGCGATCCAGCGGATACGCCGTCTGGTAGAATTCCCGGAACGTATCGGGGCTGGAGCACTCGTAGCGATGGTGGGTCGGCTCGCCCGAGGCCAAGGCGCGCGAAAATACCGTCACGTACATCCCGCGGATTTCTTCGTCGATCGCTGTCAGAATGTTCACCCCAAGGGTGAACCGTTCCAGCACGGTCTGGCCCTCGTTGGCACGGGCGAAACTCTCCCAGGCGGGGTTCCACCCCCGCAGCCGGAAGCCCGAGTCGATCACGTACACCACATCCTCGGTAGCGGCGAGCCCCCGGACGTCCCAGCCTTCGAGCCTGTCGCGAAATTCCGGATCGAGATGCATGCGTCTTCCTTCCCCGCGAGGACAGACCCCGCGCCACGTGCAACGTGGAACCGCCGTGTCTATTGTATGGACTGCCCCCAACCGGCGGAAGGACCGATTGCTCCGAGCCCGGAATCCCGGGGCAGCTTTCATCGACGAGAGTCGTCTTGTGGGATAGCGGTCTTCGGCTATACTGGGGCAGACCGAGGGAACCATTGGCATCCCGAACGGAGAGGATCATGATCCCACGTCGTTACGCCCTTGTCCTTCAGGCGGGCATCGCCTGCCTGACCGTGTGGCTGTCGATCTCCGACGCCGGCGCCCAGACCGAGCCCACCGCCCGAGAGCAGCTCATGCTGGAATACACCAACCGCATGCGCCTCGATCCCCAGCCGGAGCTGTGGGAAATGGTCGACCAGCTCGACCCGATCCACTCGCCGGATCCCGACATCGACAACGCGCTGCAGTTTTTCAACGTCGACGGCAACCTGCTGTACCAGCAATGGCAGCAGCTTTCGCCCGCGCCGCCGCTGGCGTGGCACGAGTCGCTCATCCGCGCCGCACGCAACCACAGCCAAGCCATGATCGATGCCGACGACCAGCAGCATCAGCTCCCGAACGAGCCCGGCCTGGTCGACCGCGTCGAGGGCGAAGGGTACGTCAGTTGGAACCGACTGGCCGAGAACATCTACGCCTACTCGGACACGGTCTTCTATGGCCACGCCGGGTTCACCATCGACTGGGGATACGACACCGGCGGGATCCAGGACCCGCCCGGCCATCGCGAGAATATCATGAACCCCGACCTCCGGGAGATCGGCATCGGGATCCTGTCGGTGACCGATCCAGCCAAGGACGTGGGGCCGCTGGTAATCACCCAGGACTTCGGCAGCCGGTTCAACTCCGTCTATGGCAACCCGCGCCTGCTTGGGGTCGTTTACGACGACAACGACGGCGACGCGTTCTACAGCGTCGGCGAAGGCCTCGGCGACGTGCGCATCACAGCCACCTCCGCCGGCAGCGAGACCGAAACGTTCTCCATGTCGGCAGGCGGGTACCAGACGCCCCTTCCCGCCGGCACCTACGAGCTGCTGGTCTACGGCGGCGGGCTCGGGGGAGCGGCGCTGATCGAGAATGTCACCATCGGCAGTGAGAACGTGAAGGTAGACGTCACCACCGGCGACCTTACCCACGACCCGGGCGATCTCGACCTCGACGGAACCGTGAGCTTCCTGGAGACAGCCCTCGTGGTCGCACGCATCGGCCTGTCCAACGCCAAGTGGGCGGACGGTGATGTCGACGCTTCGGGCATCGTCGACAGCGGCGACGCCGACCAGGCCGTGGCTGCCTACCAACCGCCGGTTCCGCCTTCCAGCATTCCTGAACCGGCGACGCTGGCGATGCTGGCAGCGGGAGCTGTTACCGCAATCGTTCGCAGGCGGCGCCGAGGATAGCGCCGGCTACGGGAACGCGTCGCGGACGGCCGCAGATGCCGGTGGGCCTGCAGAAGCGGTTGAGGCCTCCCGTTCGGTCAGCCGCTCATTCACGGTCTGCGCCGGACTCCACGACCTTCAGACTGAAGTCGTCCATCCAGGCGACGCCGTCCCGCGCGATGAAGTCCACGTCCAGCGACGGGCCCCAAGCCGGCGCGTCGAACTCGATGGCGACACGCGTCCACCCGTCCCTGGCTTTGACGACCTCCGTCTTGCGGAGCTTCCCGAATTTCGGGCTGCCGTCCCACTGCTGAAACTGCAGCGTGATCCACGCCTGCGCATCGCCGATGGCCTCGAACTGCGGCAGCGGGCGGGGCTTCTTGCCGCGTTCCCTCGCCCGCTGGGCCGACTTGCGGGCCCGCTCGATCTTCTGCTGCCTCTCCTGGCGGAGCGCCTGCTTCTCGGCGTCGGTCAGGTCGCGAACCTTCAGCCAGGCTTCGAGTCGATAGGTCCGGCTGGGCCGCACGCAGAGCGTCAGCCCGGTCAGCGACGTGTTGCCCGACCATCGCAGCGAGCGCTTGCCGGAATGGGCCTGGCCTTCGGTGATCTCCCCACCGATCATCATGCCGCGCTGCCGTCCGCCCAGCGAAAGGGGCTGGTCCTCGAAATCGTCGGTCTGTCCCATCCGCAGCATGACCGCCTTCTCGTCGGCGTGCAGGAGCTTCATGTTCTTCCAGACATGCCGGGTGACCTCCGGCGGCAGCGCCAGCATGCGATGGCGGACAACGTAGTGATCCATACCATCCCTGCTCTCGCGGCGGATCTTCTCGGCCGGGAGAGTGAAGTCGTGATCCGTGTGAGGCCTGCACACCACGAGAGTGGACGTGGCCCCGGAGATCTGCGTGAACGCCGGGGTCCAGCCGGTCTTGTCGTTCAGGAAGGCGACCATGCCCCGGTCGCGGCACTTCCCGCCGCCGACGTGCTGGCGCGTGCAGCCGTAGTTCGTCGCGTAGCCATGGAAACCGTCGCCGTCGCCGGAGGAAATCGCGATGCGATAGCAGCTGATCTCGTCGGGCCAGGGGCTGTGCCGACCCGTCGTAGCCGCCGAGGCGTACTCGAACCGGCGAAGCTTCTCGTCGGTCCAGGCGTCGTAGGTGGCGTCGAAGACGTAGCCCAGTTGCGGATCGACCCGGATCGTCACGGTGTTGGTGACATCTACGTTCACTTCCTTGCCGCGCGTGCGATGCGTCCACTTGTTGAAGGCGGTCCTGCCTTTGTACCGGCGGGTCAGAATCAGCCGGCTGCCGTCGACCTTCCAGTCGAAGGTGCTGTCCTTGCTGCCTTGCGAACTGGGGATGAAAGCGTCGGTTCGCAGCTGGGTTCCGACAGTCGTCTCGATATGCCAGCGTTCGGTGGGCATCAGCTCGTCGAGCTGCTTTCGCGTGGGGGCCTGGCCGGGGCGGAAGTCCAGCGCGAAGATCACGCCGCAGTGAAACAAGGCCCGCGGGACGATGGCCACAACGCGATCGCCATCCATCACCAGATAGTGGGGCACGTCAACGTCGTACTCCGTCTCGTTTCCGTCGACCATCTTCACGTCGCGGAAGGTGTAGGTCTTCTCCTCGACGTGCCACCGAGGCTTGTGCTCGGCGAACCGCCTGGGAGGCTGGAGTTTCCTGACCAGGGTGTCCACGTCGTCGATGTCGCCTGCCCGGGAGGCCGCGGGAACGACAAGGGCTGACAGAATGCCGGCTACCAGCGCCGCAACGGTACGAATCTTCATGTTGTGCTCCTGGAGAAGGTCTGCAGGGTTCTCATGAGTATAACAGCACGGGTGCCCGGCCGGGCCGGTTGTTCCTC
>CAZXSK010000100.1:0-7762 GCA_964642855.1 uncultured Planctomycetaceae bacterium
TCTCCTACTTGTCCTCGGGTCCGACCGGCCAGTTGTACTCCGGAGCCTTGTACTTGCGCCCCAGCCGGGGGTCCTTCAGCGGGCCCCGGCGGACGCCGAACAGCGCGGGCAGATCCCCGCCCCGCACGCGATAGGTCCGTTCGGCCTGGGCGGTCTCGACCGCCTTGCCGTCTTCGTCCAGAATGTACGTCGCTTCCACGCCGTCGGGGATCTCCGCCTTCTCGATGGCGAAGTACACACCCTCACCGTCGCCGGAGTACGGCAGCCAGAGCATGCCCCTGCCCCTGGGCAGCACGAACGGCCTGCGCATGTCGGCGTGGGCGGCGAGATACTCCTCCGCCAGGCGCTGGAACGAGGGAATCGCGAAATCCGCGTGTGTCTTGTACGAGTGATCCGGCGCGGTCCAGCCCTTGCACGACATCACGCGGAAGCAGATGCTGTCGAGCTGCTCGGGCTTGTAGTGCGTCTGATGGTTGCCCCGGTACCACTTCCATACGTGCTGGAGATACCAGAAGTCGTCCTCCCAGCCATGCACTTCGATCGAACACGACATGCCCGGGAAGCTGTGGCTCTCGGCCATCCAGCCGATACCGTCTCGCGACCATGCGGCGATCTGCTCCCACCAGCCTCGCTGCATCGAGGTGGCCTTGTTGGTCTCTCCCGCCCAGTTGAGCTGGCTCATGAACAGGTTCTGGAAACTGTCCGCCCAGAAGCCCTGGTAGCCTTCCTGCCGGTGCAGCCGCTCGAACTGGCCAAGGAATTCCTTGCGGAACGTTTCGTCGTAGATGTTGCCCTTGAGGTTCTCGCCCCCGTAACCGGGCCCGTGGTCGTCGAAGGGCGTGTTCAGCGACCAATGCTTCAGGTCGTAGCCCACCCGCTTGCAGAAGGGGGCGTCCTTCCACTGCGTCTGTCCCAGCCAGGGGTAGAACGCGACTTCTTCCTTGCCGCAGGCGACCTGGAAACTGCGCCACGGCTCGACGACGTCCTTCGTCGGCCACCAGTCATAGATGTTGCAGACGCCCCCGCCGGTCTTCGGCGGGCCGTCCGGGCCCTGGTACCGCCCGTTCACCCAGCCGGGGTTGTGATACGCCACCAGCCGGACGCCCTTGTCAGCCCAGCCTTTCAGCCCGCCTTCAGCGAGACCTTTGTAGTATCCCGCCCAGCCGGCGTCGGAGAGAATGCCGATTCCGGGAAGCGGCTCGTACTGGACGAACTTCAGTTCCTCGCTGACCTGGTCGCGGACGTGCTGGTCGACCTCCTGCCAGCGGTTGCGGTTCTCCGCCTGGGTGAGCGGCTTGTCGGTGTTGACCAGCGCCAGGTACACCTGTTTCTGCGTGGTGTGCTTGTCAGCCAGCGCGAAGTATTCCTCGTCGGTCTGGGACACGAATCGGTCGCCGGGGAAGGCTTCGGTCAGCGCCCGCAGGTTGCCCTGCTTTTCGTAGAAGCTGCACGCAGCTGCCCCGGGGCGGAACTGGTAGTCCACAAACCCGTGACCCGCGCCGCGGGCCATCCTGCAGATCCAGGCTTCCACCCGGTGCTGAAGCGCGTAGCCGCGATCGGAAAGCTCCTTGCTGCCTGCCTTGGGGACGACGGGCGAAATCGCGTACGCCCCACCCACCGCGCCAGGCATGATCTCGGTGGTCGTGAAGGAGTTCGTCACCGCCCCGTCCTTGTCCGTCCGGAACCGATGCTCGATCTCGCCCAACCCGCGGTAACGGAGGTTCGCCACCGTCAGACCTTCGATCTTCCCGCCCAGCTCCCACGTGCCAAGCTGCCGGAGGACGTTGACCTTCCTGCCCGAGGGAGTCTCGATGCGGTAATGCTGCTTCCAGCCGGTCCACTGCCAGCCGGCGATGTTCCGCTGCTCGGGCTCGATCACCCACACCAGCATCCCGCCGGGCTTGAGCCCGTTCTCAAGACGGTCGGCGAGTTTGCGAACCGCGTTGACGGTGCAGATCCGCTCGGGCTGTTGCAGGTGCGGGAACCGGTAGAAGTCGCGATGGATGTTGCCCACCTCCAGGGCCCGCGCTTCCAGCGCCTCGTTGAACGCGCGGATCCGGGCCATTGGCTCGCGGAGCTTGTCGTGCTTCTCCGCCAGCAGCGGCCGGACGCTGGCCTTGAGGGCCTTGAGACGGCGGAGATTGTTCTCGTACCGTCGCCTGGCCTTGGGGCGGCGGTTTTTGTTGGCCTGCTCGAACTCCTCCTTGAGCTCGGCGACCCTCTTGGCGAGCTGGGCGACCTGCTGGTCTTCCGCCAGGTAGGGATCGAAGGCGGGAATGGCTTCGTCGCGGAGCTTCTTGAGCTTGCGGAGCTTGTCGGTCATCGCCTCGCCAAGGGCCTTCTCGCGGTCGCCGCGGAACACGAATGTCTCGCGATAGGCCTGCTCGTCGGTGGTGCCCAGCAGCCGACAGTGGATCTCCACGCCGGTGTCGGTGGCCTTGGCCTCAACGAACTTCAGCAGCGGCCAAACCATCCGGCCGTCGCCGAATTCCTCGGCCAGGATCGGCCTCTGGACGGTATCGTCGCTGGTGAGCTCAACGCCTTCGACGGCCGCGCGGTTGAGGCCCAGCAGCAGGCCGTCTTCAAGAGCGAACTGCAGCGTGACCTCGCCCGGCAGGCCGACGAGGACCTTGTCCTTCTCAGTCGAGACGGTACAGCTGGCCTTGCGCGCCGAGGCGGTTGCGGGAAGCAGGGCCGCGACTACGGCCAGTAGAGTTGCGGAGAACGTTCGCTTCATCTGGAGACTCCTCTCGTGCATGTGCTGCCGCGGATTTCGCGGTGCGGCTGGCCTTCTATGTTAAACACGCGGCGCGGCGTTGCGTTGTTCGATCTCATCCGGTGGCGGGAATCATACGTCCCGGCTGCGATATTCGCTGGGGCTCATGCCCCGGAACTTGCGGAACACCGAGGAGAAGTACTGCGGCGACGAGAAGGCCAGCTCTTCCGCGACGGCGGCAACGGTGCGCCCGGGCTGGGCGAGCATGCGACAGGCGAGGTCGATCTTCCTGCGGTTGACGTGGGTGCGGGGCGTCTCGCCGACGACCTGGCGGAACAGTTCGTTGAACCGCGTGCGGCTGAGGTCGCACCGGGCGGCAAGCTCTTCGATGGCCAGGGGTTGGTCGAGGTGCTCGTCGATCCACACCAGCGCGGGCTCGATGCGCTGCCGGTCCGCGAGGCGTTGCGGCGCGGTGCGTCCGAGGGCGTGCAGAACCGTTCCGGCGAGGGTCCACGCAGCCCCGCGTCGAAGCAGCGAGGAGGTCCCCGGGTCGCTGTAGACGCTCATGCATCGGCCGGCAGCTTCCAGCAGGCTGGGGGGGGCAGGTTGGGGCGTCATCGCATGCGATGCAAGCGCCTCGCCAAGTTGGTCGAGGGTTTCCTCCGCCCGGCAGCCTTCGGTGCGCGCGCCGGCGTCGGCGGGGTCCAGACCGATCCAGTAGAACAGCCCGTCGTTGGTGCCCGGGCCTGACTTGAGCGGTGTTCGCGGCGGGATGACCACCAGCTGCCCTCCGCGCAGGGTCACAGCCCGGCCTGCGACCAGCAGGCTCAGCCGCCCGGTCTCCACCACGCCCACTTCATAGCACGGCAACTGATGCTCCGGAAACGGGTTGTATCCCCGAACCCGGTGAACGCCCAGGAAGCGCAGCAGCCGCGACCGGGTATCGACCCGGCCAAACCAGATCGGCTCGGATGTCTCGGTGACCGCCATCGCCGGTGTATCTTACCTCCCTGGCGGAGGCGTGGGCAACACCGCCGGGGTTGGCAGCGTGTGTCATTTCGCTGGCGGATCGGGTATCCTTCTGCCGGGCCCGGCCCCTCGGCCGGTGCTTCCTGGACCATGGAACCCAACGCCAACTGGCTGACATTTGCATGGGCGGGCTGGCAGGTGCGCACCCCGCCGGACTGGAGGCCGCTGAAATTCTTCGGCGGCTGGCGGGAGGGGTCTGTCCTTCTCGGCGACGGCGAAGATCCGCTGATGGAACTCCGGTGGCAGCGCCCGCGCCACTGGCCGGTAATCGGGTTCAATGCCGCAAAATGGGTGCGGAAACGCGTAAATGCGGTGGCTGGGCCGGCCATGGCCGGCAACGGCCGGCCGCCGGCGGGCATGGCGGTACACGGCTGGCAGCGGCCAGGCAGCCACGGCAAGAAACGGCAAGCTCTGGCAGGTTACGGCAAGGAATCGAACCTCGCGATGGAGATCGTTTTCCGCGCCGTCGACGACACCCGCCGACGACGGATCTGTACCGACGAGGTCCTGCCAACCCTCGAGCTGACCCCGGCCAGTCAGCCCGTCCGCTGGGCGATTCTGGGCGTGGGTTTCGTCACCCCGGCCGGGTTCGAATATGAGGGGCGACAGCTGAACCTGGGCGACATGTCGCTTCGGCTGACGAGGGGCAGGCGGTCGGCACTGACGGTCCGGCAGGTGTATCCGGGCGGGCTTGCGCTGTCGCGGAAAGACATTAACCACTGGCTGCACAAGCAGATGCTATCGGCCGGGCTGCGACACAGGAAGCGCGGCCAGCTCGAGGAAATCCAGCTGTCCTGCTTGGGTGAGGACCGTCAGCGCCACCCGATGAAGGGCTATGTCCAGCGCGGCATCGTTCGTCCTGTCCTGCCGACGGGGTTTTTTGTCCGCAGGCGTTCGGTTACCGTCGCTGCGGTCCATGAACCGCTGGACCGGCTGCTGATCGCTCGTCACGAATCGTTCGGTCAGGCGGATATGGACGTGGCCGTCCGGGCGATCGAGGACATGAACTGGCAGCTTGGGGGCGACTTGAGGACCGGAACCATTCGAGCATAAACAGAGGCAGAAAAAATGTTTAAGGGCAGCATACTTGGATGGATCATCGAGAAAATCAAGGGTTCTGGCCGCTCCGAGCCGGACTTCTCGATGTCTTCCAAGCCCAAGCAGGCACCGGCGGTCTTCGCCCGGCCTCGCGACGACGGCGGCCTGGAGGTGCGCATCGAGCTGGAAGCCAGCGGGATGGGCAGGCTCGTGGGCGGCAGCGGGTTCGAGCGGACCTTCCAGCTGGACCCCCTCGGCAGGGAGGTATACGAGGCGTGCGACGGCAGAAGAACGGTAAAGGGTATCGTCCGCAAGTTCGCCTCATCGAACAAGTTAAGTCAGGCAGAGGCGGAGCTTTCGGTCACGACGTTCCTCCAGATGCTATCCAGCAAGGGCCTGATCTTCATGGTTCAGTGAGCCCTTCCCGCCCATGGGGCCTGCCTCTGCCAGAGTTGCTTCCGCGCCTATGATGAGCCGTTCGACCAGACCCGTTTCTGCGACATGCCCAACCAGCGCGACCTGACATCCGAGCCCGTAGCCTCGACGCTTCTGCTGAAGTCTCTGCCGATGATCGGCGGGCTTCTGTCCACGATAACCTTCCACATCGTGGACACTTACTTCGTGTCGCGTCTGGGGGAGGACCCTCTCGCGGCGATCGGGTTTTCCCACCCGGTGGCGATGCTGGTCTTCTCGTTCGCCATCGGGATGGGCTCGGGGACGAGTTCCTCGGTCAGCAAGGCGATCGGCCAGGGCAACCGAAGCCGGGCCGTGAGACTCTCGACCGATTCGCTGCTGCTGGCTGCGGTGGTCGGAACGCTTGTAATGATCGGTGGGCTTGCAGGTTACGAGCACATCTTCCGCCTGCTCGGCGCGGGAAGCCGGACCATGCCCTACGTCAGGCCGTTCATGACGGTCTGGCTGTCGGGGGTCGTGCCGCTGATGATCCTGATGCTGGGCAATAACTGTCTCCAGGCCGCAGGCGATACGCGCATGTCGGGGCTGGTGATGGTCATCGGTGCGGGCCTCAACGCGGTGCTGGACCCGGTGCTGATCTTCGGCGTGGGGGGGTTCGAGGGGCTTGGCATCGCGGGGGCAGCGACGGCAACGGTGATCTCGCGGACGTTCTGCGCGGGGCTGACGATCATGTTGCTCTGGCGGCGGCACAAGCTGCTCAGCGGGGCGATCGTGGGTCTGGGCAAGATCTGGAGCTCGTGGAAATCCATACTTTACATAGGGATCCCTTCCTCAACAACCACGCTGCTTTTTCCGTTCTCGATGGGTGTGGTGACCCGGCTGATCGCGGGGTATGGTCCGGAGCCTGTCGCCGCTGCCGGTGCCGGCCAGCAGGTGGTGAGCTTCGTGATGGTCTTCTACTGGTCGACGTCGTGGGTGCTGATGCCCTTCGTCGGGCAGAACCAGGGGGCAGGCCGGCTGGACCGTGTCGACCGGGCGCGACAGATCGCCGCGGTCTTCGCCATCGGCTGGGGTCTGATCGCCTACGCAGGCCTGGCTGTCCTGGCCGGTCCGATCGCGTCGATCTTCGCCCAGTCCCCGGACGTCCACCAGCCGTTGATGCATTACCTGTGGCTGGTGCCAGCCGGGGTAGGGTTCCGCGGGCTTACCGTGCTGGCGTGCGCCTTTCTCAACGGCCTGCACCGGCCGATCCTCGCTGCAGCGGTGGACATTGTGCGTATGTTCGTGCTCACGATCCCGATGGCGTGGGCGGGGTCGTTGCTGTTCCAGGCGGAGGGGGTCTTCGGCGGGTTGGCGCTTTCGAATATCCTCGCTGGCGTCTTTGCGCTGCTGCTAATGAAGTGGGAGTGTCGGCGATGTCGGTAGCATAGAAGACCGACTGCGGACGCTGGGTAACGTGGCGGCGAAGGCGGGGCTGGGCCCGGTGGCGGGCAACGAGTTCATCCCATCGGCGTTCCGGCCGTGCCAATCGCCTCCCCCGATCGCCAACGACGCCGAGCCGATCGCCACGTTCCTTCAGCAGTTGAAGATCGACCACTGCAGGCTGCGCCACCGGATTCGAAGGGGGTTGATACGCACAGCCAGCCGGGTCAAGCGCGCCTTGTTGTGCAGATGATCGCCGGGGGCAAGGGGCGACTCAATGGTGTCCCTGCTCCTGGGAGAACGCTTCGGCGTGTCGGACGACGTCGCCGGTTCGCAGGAAGATGATGTCTTCGGCGATGTTGGTGCACAGGTCGCCGATGCGTTCCAGCGCCTTGCCGAGATTGATGACGGTCATCGCGGTTTCTGCTCCGCCGATGCGTTGGCTTTCTTCTTCCAGCACGGACTGCACGAGCAGGCGGTAGTCCTCGTCGATCTGCCGGTCGGCGCGGATGATCGACCGGGCTACGCTGGTGTCGGTGGCGGTCAGCATGCGGACGGTTTTTCCCAGCGTATCCAGGGCGTCGCGCTTGAGCTGCACGAACAGCTTGTCGGAGCCAAGGTCGATCTTGTCGGCTACCACGTGCTTGACGCGCCGCCCGACGCTGGCAGCCAGGTCGGCTACGCGCTCAAGGTCGTTGTTGACCTTGATGATCGTGCAGATGGTACGCAGGTCGATCGCGGTGGGTTGGTACAGCGCCAGCAGGCGGATGCACTCCTGCTCGATCTCCACCTCTTCGCGATCGATCGTGGAATCGTTTTCGTTGACCAGGTTCCCGCCATCGACGTCGCCGGACTCCACTGCGTGGAACGCGTCGATGACAGCCTGCTCGGTGCGCATGCCCATCCGGTCCAGCCGGAGGACGAGTTTGTCCAACCTTGGTTGCAGTTCCGACATGTCGTTTCTTACCCGAAGCGGCCGGTGATGTAATCCTCGGTCTGCTTCTTCTGGGGGTTGGTGAACAGCTCCCGCGTCAGCCCGTATTCTACCAGTTCACCGAGGCAGAAGAAGGCTGTCCTGTCACTCACGCGGGCGGCTTGCTGCATGTTGTGGGTCACGATGACGATGGTGTACTGGTCTTTGAG
>CAZXSK010000101.1:0-7693 GCA_964642855.1 uncultured Planctomycetaceae bacterium
GGATACGACAGCCAATGCTTGAGAGATTTACGAGCATCGTGTGCCACCTCGGCCAAGACGATGCGCAGTTCTGGGGAGGCCCGACAGGCGGCAGGTGGACAACTCGCCATGCACCAGGATCATCCCCTCCCCTTCCGAAACTGGGCTCGGCTCTGGTCACGCTGCGCCACCTTGATCCCGTCCTGCCTGCACAATCTGGTCATGGGTGCCAGAAGGGACATTGGCAGTTGCTCCAACTCATTGACCGGCCAGGAGCGATCGTGGAGGACTACCTTGCGAAAGGCAACCTTGTACGCATGCGGATGCGGGACGGAACGGTTCTGAGACGGAGATCTGTGGAACATGTTGAACATGGCGGCTATGCAGTTCACGGAAAACGAACGCAAGCAAATGGAATGGCTGCAAGGGATGGAACGCTGCGTTGTTGCCGCTCATTTGTCCATCGCCCTCATCGCGCGGAGGTCTGAGGCGTGGTTCAGTCCTTCCGTTGGCGGCGGTACGCGCCGGGCACCTGGCCGGTGATCTGCTTGAAGGCGGCATAGAAGCGGCTTTGCGAGCCGAACCCGCATGCCAAAGCCACATCGAGGATCGTGCGGTGTGGCTTGCCAAGCAGTTCGCACGCCAGGGTGATGCGTCGCTCCGTCAGGTAGCGTTGCGGGGTGGTGCCCGTGGCCTCGACGAAGAGGGAGTGGAACCGCGATACCCCGTAGCCACAGGCAGCGGCGAGATCCTCGACACTCAGGTCGCTTCGGGCGACGAAGTCCCGCTTGCTGAGCAGATGCAGGGCCTCGGAAATTTTGTGTGCGGCTTTTGAGCGTCCGGCCTCGGGTGGAGTCTGCGTCAAACGCCTGCCCAACGTCGGGTCATCAGCCAGCATAAGGAGCATCTGCATCGCCCCGGCCTTCAGGGCGCAACGGTGGTGAGGGTGCCCGGGCTGGTTCCAGATCTCGACCATTCCTTCTACGTGTCGGCCCAGACGTCGCCGCGTCCGCTCGCTAAGCGGCAAGACCGGGCCGTGGGCATCGGTGCAGGCGTCGATCCTTCGAATGAGCGCGACGGCTTCGCGGTCTGCTTCGGCCTGAACGGCCCATGCCCCGATCCGCAGGCGGACGGTGAGCAGTCGCGCCTGCTGAGTGAACACCTCGCTGGTGGACACCCCGCTGGCCAGCCAGATCCATTGGCCAGGCCTGACGGTGTACCTCTGCCCGCGCGTGCGGATGGCCATCTTCCCGCTTCGCAGCAGATGCAGCACGGTGGCGGAATGTACGATGTCCCTGCGAACCAACCCCCGGGGGCGGAGTTGGTTCTCGGCTTCCACCTTGGTCCATGGTTCTGGCGAATTCGGCATAGATTGCAGAATACAGGAAACGCGTCGGGAGTAAATGGGAGGTTTGCTGTCCGCAGCGGTGGTATCTTTTCGGGAATGAGCGAGCAACCGAACATCCTGGTGTTCTTCACCGATCAGCAACGGGCCGACTCGATCGGCTGCTACGGTCAGCCAATGCAGACCACGCCGAACCTCGATCGAATGGCCGGGCGAGGCCTCCGGTGCACCCGCGCCTTCACGCCGAACCCGGTTTGCGGGCCGGCGCGGGCGTCGCTTCAGACCGGGCGATACCCCTCCGTCACCGGCAACCACGTCAACAACGTCCATCTGCCCGAGGATGCCGACACCGTGGCCAGGCGACTGTCTGCCGCCGGGTACGCAACGGGTTACCTGGGCAAGTGGCATCTGGCCTCGACAGGCAAGGACGGACCCGACTGCTTCCGCACCTCGGCGATTCCGCCCCGGCGTCGCGGCGGGTTCGCCGACTACTGGCTGGCAGCCGACGCGCTGGAATGGACCAGCCACGGCTACGGCGGCTACCTGTTCGACTCTCAAGGCCGGCGCGTGGAGTTCGACGAGAACACCTACCGCGTCGATTTCATGACCGACCGGCTGCTGGAGGCGATCGAGGGCTTCGCCTCCGAAGACAGGCCGTTCTACATGATGGCGTCTTACCTGGAGCCGCACCACCAGAACGACCACGACGCCTACGAAGGCCCGCGCGGCCTGTCCGAACGCTTCGAGGATGCCCCGCTTCCGGAAGACCTCGCCGCCCTGGAGGGCAACTGCCAACGTCATTACACCAACTACCTCGCCTGCGTTGCCAGCCTGGACATGGCCCTGGGTCGGGTGCTGGCGAAGCTGGAGGACCTCGGTATCGCCGAGAACACGCTGGTGATCTTCACATCGGATCATGGCTGCCATTTCGCGACGCGCAACGGCGAGTACAAGCGATCCTGTCATGACGCCTCGGTCCATATCCCGCTGGTCGCCTGCGGGCCGGGCTTCCGGCAAGGCGAATCCGACGATATCGTCTCCCTCCTGGACGTACCTGCCACCATCCTTCGTGCTGCGGGGGTTGACATTCCGGCCGACTGGCAAGGCCGCCCGCTGCAGGAACTGGGCGCCGACGATTGGCGTGACGCCCACCTCACGCAGATCAGCGAATCGCAGGTGGGTCGATCGCTGCGGACCGATCGCTGGACCTACAGCGTCCGCCTGCCGGGCAGGCCCTGGCGGAAAGCGAAACAACCGCCACCCATGCGGGCAGATACCTATGTGGAGGACTTCCTTTACGACAACGATGCCGACCCCCACCAGCTGAGCAACCTGGCCGTCGACCCCGACCATGCCGGCGTGCGGGCCCAGCTCCGCCGAAAGCTGCAGGCCGAGATGATCCGCATCGGTGAGCCACCCGCCGAGATCGTCCCGGCACCCGGAGAAGGCCCGAGCCTTCACATATCCGGGGCCGCCGCCTCGGCAGAGGCAGATACATGAACTACCGGTCCATCTCCAGCCATCGGGGTTGTCCCGACCCCCGGGTGATCGACCTCGCCGCCCGGCTGGGCTTCAACGACGTGTGCTTCCAGGTCGAGGGCGACCAGGGTCTCATGCTCGCCGAGCTTCGCGACCGCGCGGACCGGTCCGGCCTCTTTCAGCGCATCAAGGGCCATGGGATGACCGTCAGCCTCTGGGTGCACGAGTTCGAGGATCTCGACCCGGCCTGGGGCGAACCGGCGGTGGACAATGAGTGTCTCTGGGCCGGCCTGCGGACGCGGTATGACGCCCTGCTGGGCGAGCAGTTTCCCGAAGTGGACGTCCTCGTGCTGACGGTCGTCGAGTCGACGGTTCGCTGCACCGACCCGGCGATGCTGGAGACACTCGTGTTGCTCCTGCGCGAAGCGTGCATGTCTCACGGCAGGCAGTTGATGGTCCGCAGCTTCGTCTGGACCCTGGAGGAGTTCCACGGCGTGCGGGAAGCGATCGGCCGGCTGCCCGACGATGTATGGGTGATGACCAAGTACGTCCCGCAGGACTGGCATCGGGGGGACATTCACGACCCGCTGATCGGACAGATCGGCCGGAAGGATCAGATCATCGAACTCGATATCGCCGGGGAGTATTTCCGAGGCGACTACCTCGCCCACTGCTTCGCCGACGAACTGCAAGGCCGGTTCGCGTACTGGCGAGAGCAGGGAGTCGCCGGGCTCAGCGTGCGGGTCGACCGGGGCTGGCGGCCCTGGGTGCACCACGAGAACGTATTGCACGAGGTGCAGGAGTCGAACCTGTGGTGCCTGGGGTACTGGGCGACCGGGCGATGCGATGACGTGGAGACGCCCCTGCGTGATTGGGCAGCCGAGCGGTTCGGGGAGTCGGTAGCTGAAGAAGTCGGCCAGATCGCGCGTCTGTGCGACCCGGTGGTGAAAGAGGCGCTGACCGTCTGCGGCGAACCGCTGGGCGACACGCGGCGCCTCATGCCTGCCCAGCGAAGCATGCTCCCGCCGAGGGAAGACCCCGCCACAATCTACCAGCCGGCCAGGGCGGAGAATCACGCAGACCCGTTCTGCCGGTGGTTGGCGCTGTGGCGATGGCAGCCGGAGTTGAGGCCCCGCTACGAACGACTGCGAGCGGGAGACACAGAACTGGCCCGACAGAAAGCCGGCGACGTCGCCCGCGCCCTCGTCCAGGCCGAGGACGCGCTGGCAGAACTCGATGCCATCGACAGCCGCCTGGACACCGGCGCCGTGGGGTTCCTGCGGTTCAAGCTCGAAGAGAACCGCCATCATCTCCTGCTGATGGGCCATGCCGCCCAGGCCTGGCTGGCCTGCCTGCATCTGCCGCAAGTGCCCGCGTCGCAGCGATCGGCCGTCGAGGGACGCATCGAAGAGCACCTGCAGGCGATGCACGCCGAATGGGCTGCCCACCGTCACGAGTCGGCTGTCGTCGTCTGGCCGGCTGGTTGGACCCGACAACTCAAGCGGTGCGAGTATCTCGACGTGCCAGGCTTCGTCCGCGAGATGAGACGATACGCCTGCCTCGACAAGGAGAGCGAACGATGAGCGATCGGCCGAACATCCTGATGATCTGCCTCGACCAGATGAACCAGAACTGGTTCAGCCTGCACGGCCATCCGTTGGTGCGCACGCCGCACATGGACTCGATCGGCGGACGGGGCGTGAGCTTCCGCCGGGCCCGCAGCGAATGCCCGACGTGCATCCCCGCTCGACAGACGATCATGACGGGGCGCGACCCGTGGGGCATCAATATGTTCTGCAATGAACCTCGCCAGCCCTTCCCCGCCGATGCGCCCAAGCTGGCGGAGATGCTGACGACAGCCGGCTACCAGACGCACGCAATTGGCAAGATGCACTGCTACCCCTCCCGCGATCGCCTGGGCTTCTGTGAAGTCGAGAACGACGAAGAGTACCGCCTCGACGAGAACGGTCAGCCTCATGACTACGAGCGCTACCTTCGCGACCACGGCTTGGCGCATCGGATGACCAGTCACGGCATCGGGCCGAACCAGTACGGCTGGCGGCTCGACAGCATCCCCGAAGAGCACAGCCCGACGCACTGGGTGGCCGACCGCGCGTGCAACTTCCTGGAGCGACGCGACAGGCAGCGGCCGTTCTTCCTGTACGCCAGCTTCCGCCAGCCCCATCCGCCGTTCGTGGTTCAGCCGCAGTACTGGGAAATGTATCGCGACGCGGACGTACCCCATCCCGCTTACGGCGACTGGTGCGAGAGCAAGCAGCCCGACCACTGGAGACGCCTGCATCTCAAGCATCGCACCCACCTCTGGTGGGACCATCCCGACGAGATCCCCAACAACATCCGCGCCTACGCGGCGATGGTCAGCCATATCGATTCGATGGTCGGCATGATCCTGGGCGGCCTGAAGGAACACAAGGTCGATCGGAACACCTGGGTGCTGCTGATCGCCGACCACGGCGAGATGCTCTTCGACCACAAAGGCTTCGCCAAGGCCACGCCGTTCTCGGGCAGCTCGCTCGTACCGTTCTTCGTCAAGCCGCCCGTGCACGAAATCATGGGTACGGATCGCCAACCCTCCCTGCCGCGGATCGACACGACCCAGCAGGTCGGCCTCCAGGATGTCATGCCGACCGTCCTGGATATCGCCGGGCTCGACCGCCCCGAAGGCGTCGACGGACGTAGCGTGCTGCCCTTCCTTGCCAATCGCCAAGACCGGATCCGTGACTACCTGCCCACCGTGTTCAACCAGAACTTCGGCATCAGCGACGGCCGGTTCAACTACTGCTGGTTCGGCGATACGGGTTACGAGATGCTTTTCGACCTGGATACCGACCCGCGCGAGCGCAACGACCTGTCCGAGTTGCCCGAACACCGGCGGACGCGCGACCGCATGCGATCCGCCCTGCGCGATCACCTGGCCGGACACGACGATCCGCACGTGGTGGACGGCGAACTGACCGTTCGGCCGCCGAAATGGCCCGTCGAGGACAGCCGCTTCGGCGACAAGGGCATGCACCGGGGGCGAGCATGACACCACGAAATGTCCTGTTCATCTGCACGGATCAGCAGCGGAAGGATTCGCTCGGCTGCTACGGACATCCCTCGGCGGCGACACCGAATCTCGACGCCCTGGCAGCCGGTGGACTGCGGTGCGAGGGCAACATTGTGGCCAATCCCATCTGCATGCCCAATCGTATGTCGATGCTGACGGGACAGTATCCGCGCAACCACGGACAGTGGACCAACGGCCTGCTGCTGGACCCGCTGCCCCTGACGCTGCCCGAGCACCTGCGCCGGCAAGGCTGGCGGACCGCGAGCATCGGCAAGATTCATCTCACCCCCACCGGATGCGACGACGACCGCAGCTACGAATCCCGTCAGCGGTGGCGCCGCATCACCGAAGACCCGACCTCCGGCGGCGCGTACGCCCACCTCGGGCCTTACGCCGGGTTTGAGCACGTCGAGCTCACCATCGGGCACGGCGGCGCATTGAACGCCCACTACGAGCAGTGGTATCGGGATCGCGGGGGCACGGATGAGATGTTGATGGTCTGCAAGGACGAGGGTGTGCCCGAACGTCCCGGGGTGCGGGACCTGCCCGTGGCGCTGCACCATACCACGTTCGTCGCCGAGCGCGCCGAGGCCCTGCTGGAGCGAATGGCCGGATGCGACGCACCGTTCTTCGCCCACGTGAGTTTCCCCGATCCTCACCACCCGTTCGATCCGCCGCGCGAGGCAGCCGAGAAGGTCGATCCCGCAGCGGAACCCGAACCGATCGGAAGCGCCGAAGACCTCGCCGGCAGGCCGCCGCATTACGAAGCCGTCCATCGAGGCGGCTGGGGACGACGAGGGTTTCGCGAACCCAGGTATCCCGAAGGTTTCCAGCCCGAGCACGCGCGGATCATCCGCGCAAGAACCACAGCCATGGTGAATATGATCGACCAGGGCGTCGGACGCATCCTCGACACGCTGCAACGCACCGGCCTGAAGGACTCCACGCTGGTCGTGTTCACCAGCGACCACGGCGATATGCTGGGCGATCACGGCATGGTCAAGAAGGGCCCGTTCAGTTTCCGGCAACTGCTCAATACGCCGCTGATCGTCCATGGGCCGGGAGTCGCTGTGGGTGTTTCGCAGCGGCTGATCTCCGATGTCGACCTGGCGCCGACGCTCTGCGAAGCACTGGGAGCAGAGCCCATGCCTTTTGCAGATGGCAGGAGCGTGTGGGATCATCTGCAGAACCCCGAACTGCCCGCCCGCGACGAGGCGCTCCTCGAGTACCGCACCGGCTTCAACGATTACGCCTGCGCGATGCACGTGACCGAAGAGACCACTTACGTCCGTTACCAGGACGGCCAGGAGGAACTCAACGACCTGGCCGCGGACCCACAGGAGCGCTGCAACCACGCCTCGGACCAGCCCGAGCGATGTGCCGAGCTCCGCGCCCGCCTGCTGGACGTGTTGCTCTCTACCCAGGCCCGCGGCCCCGAACAGATCAGTCACGCCTGAGACCCTTGGGAGACCCCATGACCGACCGTTACCTGTCCGCGTACTACTTCATGAGCACCGACCTGTGCATGAACCGCCAGCACACGCGCGAGGACATGCTCTGGCTGGCTGCCCACAGCTACGACGCGATCCATATCGCCTGTCACGAGGAGCACTACCGCCAGCCCTTGGGCATGCAGTTGATCATCGAGGAGGCCCACCGCGCGGGGCTGAAGGTCTTCGCGATCCCCTCGCGCTGGTGCGGGCTCATCGCGGGCTGGCCTGTGCTGGCCGGCCACTTCGCAGCGACGCGCCCGGACACGTGGATGGTGCGCGAAGACGGCCAGCCGCTGATCAAGAACTTCTGCGGGCCGCTCTGCTCGG
>CAZXSK010000102.1:0-7598 GCA_964642855.1 uncultured Planctomycetaceae bacterium
AATCCTTCAGCACGCGGACGTTCTCCTCGTTGCAGCAGCCGCCTTCGATCAGGCCTACCGCGCAAGGTCCGGTGAATTCCTTGATGTCGTCGACGGGAGACTTGTCGAACTCCACGAGTTCCACGAGCTTCAGGATGCGGTCATCGATGTCCAGCAGGGACATGTGACAGCCGAAGCATCCTGCCAGTGACGTCGTTGCTACTTTCGGTTTCGACATGGATCAGAATCCTTATGGCTTGGCCGCGGACTGCTCGATGTCCGAGCCGATGGGCTTGTGATCGTACTTGCGCTGGCCGACAGGCGTCTTGTAGCCTTCGCGTTTCTTGAGCAGTGCGCCTACGGGGCATGCCTCGATCGCCTTGTCGGTGGCGTCCGCTTCGGTGTCGGCGAGCTTGGCCTCGGCGTTGACCGCCACGCGTTTCTCGGGCCCGCGCCCGACGAACTCGAAGACGCCCTTGTTGTCGAGCTCCCGCGACGCCCGGACACACCGGCCGCAGAGGATGCAGCGGTTGCGGTCGATCCAGATGTCGTGGTGCGACGCGTCGACGTCCCGCTTGGGGAACGTGTACGGGAACCGCGGGGCTGCTATACCAAGCCGGTAGGCCATCGCCTGCAACTCGCAGTTGCCGCTCTTCTCGCAGAACATGCAGAAGTGGTTCCCTTCCACGAACAGCATGTCGACGATGTCCCTGCGGATCTGGTTGATCTGCTCGGTCTCGTTCTCGACGATCATCCCTTCGGCGATGGGCTGGGTGCATGCCGCCTGGGGCCGCCCGTTGACCATCACCGTGCAGACGCGGCAACTGCCATGGGCCTCCAGGCCGTCCATCGCACAGAGACGCGGAATGTACACGCCGGCGTCGTCAGCCGCCTGCATGATCGTCTGTCCAGGAGTGCCCTGAACTTCCTTGTCATCGATTGTAAACGTAATCGTGTCGCTCATGATCTCTCACTCGGGGAGGTTAAAAGTGAACGCTCTCGCGCCCGGCGATGGTTTCGGCGTCGTCCAACGCAGCCTCGATGTCGAACGCAGGCTGGAACTTGCTGTCCGTCTCAGCCAGAAGCGTCTGGTAGGCTGAGGGGAACGCCTCCAGCGTCGTCAGCACGCAGTTGGGGGACGTCTGTCCAAGCCCGCATCGGCTGGCGGTCTTGACCGTGTCCCCCAGGGACTTGAGGTACTCCAGATCGCTCGGCTCGCCCTTGCCCTGGCGAATCCGCTCGATGCGCTCGGCCAGCAGGACATTGCCCACTCGGCAGGGCGTGCAGTAGCCGCAGCTTTCCTCGATGAAGAACTCCAGGAACTTCTCGACCACGTGCAGGACGTCGCGTTTGCTGTTGAAGATCATCACCGAACCGCCTGTGGCGAGGTGGTCGTAGCAGATGACCTTGTCGAAATCCTTCGGAGAAACCATTCGTCCGCTGGGTCCGCCCATCTGGACAGCCTGGGTATCCTCGGCTCCGCACATCTGCAGGATGTCCTGCAGCGTCGTGCCGAAGGGCACCTCGTAGACGCCCGGCTTGTGGCAGTCGCCGGAGATGCTCAGCAGCTTGGTGCCCGTCGAACCTTCCGAGCCCATCTGGGCGAACCAGCCCGGACCCTGCTCGAGAATCCGGGAGACCTTGCAGAACGTCTCGACGTTGTTGACCGTCGTCGGCTTGCCCAGGTAGCCCTTCTGCGCTGGGAAGGGCGGGCGGTTCTTCGGATCGCCGCGAAGCCCCTCGCAGGAGCTCAGCAGGGCGGTTTCCTCGCCGCAGATGTACGCACCCGCACCCATCTGGATGCGGATGTCGAAGTCGAAGCCTTCCTTGCCGCCGGCATTCTTGCCAAGAAGCCCGCCCTGGCGAAGCCTGGCCAGCACGTCTTCCAGGTACGCCCGGAGGTAGGCGTACTCGCCGCGGAGATAGAGGATGCCCTCGTCGGAGCCGATCGCGTAGCCGGCGATGGCCATGCCTTCAAAGAGCATCTCCGCCCGCTCGGTGAGCAGGACGCGGTCCTTGAACGTGCCCGGCTCGCCTTCGTCTGCGTTGCAGACGACGTATTTCTTGTCGCCGCGGGCAGCGCGGGTGAACTCCCACTTCATGCCGGTGGGGAACCCTGCCCCGCCGCGTCCACGGAGGCGTGCGGTCTTGACGTCTCGGATGACCTCCTGGGGCGACATCGCCAACGCCTTCTTCAGCCCGTCGCCGTCGACGCTCTCGCCGAAGATAACTTCGCCCTCGTGGCGGATGTTGTTGTGGACCATCGAGCGGACGAGATCGTGGGCGTTGTTGCCGTCGCCCAGCCTGCCCACGAGCTTGTGGGGGTCCATGTGCTCGCGGAGATCGCGAACCATCTTGCGAGCTGCGTCTCCGGACAGGTAGGTCACCACGACGTCGTTGACCAAGGCAGCCGGTGCCTGGTCGCACATGCCGATACACGGCGTCCACTCCAGGGAGATTCCATCCTCGGTCGTCTGGCCGAAGTCGATGCCGAGCTCTTCTTTGAGGGCGTCGGCGACGGCTGCGGAACCTTTCATCTCGTCGATGATGTCGTCGGTGAGTCGGATGACGACCTTGCCCTTGGGCTTCTCGGAGAGGAAGGCGTAGAAGGAGACCACGCTTTCGACCTCGACCCGGTGGACGTCGACTTCCTTTGCGATCAGGTCCATCGCCTCGCTGCAGACGCAGCCGAACTGGTCCTGAACAGCCCGTACGATGTCCATCATGCGGGTCCGGTCGTTTCCGCAGCCCTGGCAGATGTTCCGGACCGTCGCTTCGAGCGTGTCACTCATGTAGGTACCTCGATGTTCTCTGACATGAACCGGTCACTTGCCCGCGCCGGCGGAACGGAATCTCCGCGGCCAGGCGTTGCCCGCCTCCACGCGGGGGAGGGGGTTTGTGAAAGTTTTCACAATCTCTCATTTACAGCCAGCCCGGGCGGGTGTAATGCCCGAGCGAAACAGGTTGTCGCTGGCAGGAACAACGTTGCCAGCCTCTGGGAAGCCACCCCGACGAGCGCCGGAGCGGTACGACCCGTCGCAGCCGCCCTTGGTTATCGGACCACAAGGCCGACATCCGAAGCGCGACCTGTCCGCAGTGCTCGTGAAAATTTTCACGACACCGCCTACTCCCTCTTATACCCAGAGCCTGCACGCCGCGAAACCCCGTAAGAGACCTTTTGCCCCCCAGGGATTAGTTTAGACAAAGTCTCACATGGGGCAAGCGCCACGCCTCTCCTTCCCCAGCTTCTGGCAATGGCAGCAAACACACTCCGCCGGGCCCGATCCGCCCCCCACTGCAGGGCAGGAATGCCCGCGGCCAGACCGTCGTCCCGCGCGGCCGCCCGATGCCCTCCACCCCGCCAAACCCCTGCGGAAGAACCCAGCCACCCAGGCCGCGCTGCCGACGCGACCCGAGATTGCACCTCGACGCATCGCCACGCCGCGTTGACATCGCCTGCCCCACCGGCCACAATGCCCCCATGGCACTGAAGACCGAGGAGTACCTCCGACCCGACGTCATCCAGCAGGTCCAGAGGCTGGACCTCAAAGCCCGGTTCATCGTCGAGGGGTTCATCTCCGGCCTGCATGCCTCGCCGTTCCATGGCTTTTCCGTAGAGTTCTCCGAGCATCGCAAATATACCCCGGGCGACGACATCCGCATGATCGACTGGAACGTCTACGCCAAGACCGACCGGTACTACATCAAGAAATACGAAGCGGAGACGAACCTCGAAGCCTACCTGCTGATGGACTGCTCCGCCTCGATGGACTACTCCACCGGCGGGCGGATGACCAAGATGGACTACGCCATCTGCCTCGGAGCCGCCCTGGGATACATGATGATCAACCAGCAGGACTCCGTCGGGCTGTTCACCTTCGACGAGAAGCTACGCAACTTCCTGCCCCCCAAGACCAAGCGGTCGCACCTGACCAACATGCTGGGCATTCTCGCCCGCACCAAGCCCGCCGGCGAGACCTACCTCGCCCACGCCCTGCACGACGTCGCCAGCCGCGTCAAGAAACGCAGCCTCATCGTGCTGCTTTCGGACCTACTGGCCGACCAGGACGAAGTCATCGATGCGCTGCATCACCTGAAATACCGCGGCCACGACCTGATGATCTTCCAAGTACTGGACCACAGCGAGGTGGCCTTTGAGTTCGACGGGCAGATGCGATTCGAGGAGCCCGAATCCGGCGAGCAGCTGGACGTGGACCCTCGGAGCATCCGTGCCGGATATCTCCAGGCGATCCAGGACTTCATCGAGACCTACAAGCAGGAATGCCAGAACGTCCGGGCGGATTTCGTCACCGTCGACAACTCCATGACGTTCGACAAGGCCCTGATCGAATTTCTCATCGAGCGCCAAGGCAGGATGTAGCCCCCAGCCAATCCGGTCGCGATGGCCCCTCGCTCCCCCTGTGCATTCGCCCCTGTGCTATGGATTCATGATGTCCGCCCAGATCGTGGCTGCGAAGTCGCGCATGTTTCGCCCCGGGTGGCCTCGCCGGCGCTCAATGACGGGCTCGCCTCCGTCCTTCGGAAAAATCACCGCCACCGGCCACATGCTTCGACCGTTGTCGGTGTAGAAGGCATATCGCATGTCGTGGAGTTCGACGACCTTCTGGCCATCGGGGGTCGTGGTCAGCTCGTAGCGCAGGCGGTCGCTGCTGAACCAGTGGTAAATCCGGTGCGCGCGGGTCTGGCGCGCCTTTTCGAACCACTGGTTGTCGGGGTGCTTGTCGATGCGTTCGACCTTCCTGGGCTCGTCGCCGTCTGCGAGGTGGTGGACCCGCACGATGATCCACTGCTCTTCGGTCTGGATCAGCCCCTGCCAGAGAAAGATCGTGCCGATCATCGGGTACGCGTCGGCGGTGACCGCCTGGTCGGGCGACACTCCGGCCGATTCGAGGGCTTCGTCCACCGCGCGGTTGTGCATCACCCAACCGGCGCAGATGTAGCCGGTCGCCAGCAGCAGCCCGACGGCCCCGACGACCGCCGTTGCCCGCTTGTGAATGTTCTTCCTGCCCCGGCGGACGATGAAGCACGTCAGCAGCGTGAGGATGAGAACGGGCGTGTAGATGATGTCGACAATCGCGATCGCATCGATGGCGAAGCGATGGTTGGTGATCGGGCTCAGCAACTGCGTGCCGTACGACGTGCACCAGTCCAGAGGGGCATGGGTTGCCGCGGCGACGGCGCAGCAGAGAATCATCATCCAGAACGGCGCCCGGCCGACGTTTTCGCCGCGCTTGTTCTTGTAGCGTTCCCAGATCCGTCGGATGCCCAGCCAGGGCAGGGCGAACAGCAGCGCGATCACCGGGATCAGCAGCAGCGAGTGGGTGATCCAGCGATGGTAGAGGATCGACGTGAACGGGTCGGTATTGCCCAGCGACCACGAGATCGGCGCGATGAACGAATCGAGATCCGGCGAGTACGCCGTGGCGGCTGCGACCCACGTGGCGTCGCGCCCCAGCTTCTGGCGGAAGCCCAACTGGGCCGTAACAGCTCCGAGCAATGCCTGTGTCGGGGAATCCATCTTGTTACATTCTAGCCGGCCTCGGTCGCCGGCGAGGCCGGCGATTTCCCGTGCCCGCTCCCGCCACGACAGAACGACCGACCCGCGGCAAAAATGGAATCATCGGGTTCCCCGTGATCTGAATAGACAATGTTCAGATTGCAGGATATGGGCTTGTTCCTCCGCTCAGGCCCGGCGTGTCGACTTCCGACGTCAGCCTCCCAGCAGCCCGGCTGCGTCGTCCAAGGCGTCCAGGGCGGATGCGTCACACTGGCGGGCGGCAGCCAGGTGATCGCACGCCTTCTCCCGCGCGGCTTCGTCGGGCACCTGCGTCTCCGTCGGGCCATGGAAGGGGAACAGTTCGGCCACCTTCTGGAGGTGCTCTGCACAGTCCGCGAACGCCTCCGATGCCCGATGCAGCGGATCCGTCGCCGGTTCGACCTCTTCCACCAGCCGGGCGATGAAGTCTCGCGCGAGCGTTCTCGCTGTCGACCAGCACTGGGCGTTGTAGGCATTACCGAAGGCGCTGAACTGCTTGCTGTCGTACACCTTGCCCCGAAGCGCCTCCTGCCAGCGGTCGTAGGCGTCGAGTCCGGAGCTGTAGCGATTCTCCTGGATCCGCCAGCGCATGGTTTCGATGGCCTGGTAGATTGCCCCTGCATCGGCGGCTCCGGGCACGCTCATCGGCGTGGGCATCGCCAGCACCGTCACGCCCCCCGGGGCCATCAGAGCATCGTAGGCGATCGTTCGCGCCTTTCCGCCTTTCGGGCAACCCACGTACACGTACTGGTCGCCATGCACGCCCACCGCCACGGCAAACTCGGGTACGGGCGCGCCCCAGATCACGCAAGGCCGGCCAGCTTCGGTCTCCCGACGGACCAGTTCCAGGGCGTATCGGCATTGGGCTTCGGTTTCGTCGGTCTTGGCGTCGCGCCTGTAGCACTCGCCGTTGTACATCATCGTCGACCGCCCCAATGCACGCGGGCCGGACTGCAGATGCCACCACGACAGCACCGTAGGCCCCGACGGACACATCCCCTCGTGTATCGTCAGGTGGAAGGCATACCCGCTGTACCCCGCGACGTCGACGTGGTCGCACTCCACGCCCAAAGCCTTCAGGCACGCCGTTGTCGCGCTGACCCACGAAAGCCAGCACGGCTTCCAGTTGACGTCGATCGGTGTCGGAACGCGGACGGACTTCTTGCCCGTGGTGGTCTTCTGCCTGGCCATGTGTCGTCCTTTCCCGGCGAGTTGCCGATGCGCATGGTGGGTCAAGATTTATTCTGTCCGAACAAGGATCATACGCAAAGCGAAATCCGGGGACACAGCCTGACCGTCCTCCCCCGGCCTGGCCGGACGTCCTTTGCCCTATGGCACGTCCAGGGGATTGAAGATCCGGAACGGGATATCCCCGGCATTGAGGTCCCGGACCTCCGCGTGGCCGTCACAGAAAATCAGGCTCGTCTTCCCGCCATGCCGACGGTCCTTGGCGTGGATCATTCGAGGCTTGTCGTTCTCCTGGCCTTTCTTATTGAACGTGAAGTGATTCGGCCGGAATACGTCGTAAGCGTAGAACTGCTTGTCGGGCTTGAGAACGTCGAAATTCCCCTCCGCGATGTACATCAGCGAACCGACCGGTTGGGGCATGTCGCTCATCTGCGACGCGCCGCCGTACGTATACTGCCCGCGCTTGCGGAACCGGTCGTAGTCCAGCCCGTTGATCACGTAATGCAGCGCATACCCGTCCTTGCGAACCGCAGGGCAGCGGAAGACCTCCATCTGCATCACCAGTTTCGTCAGGTAGGCCTCGTCCCAGTGCCTGCTGTGCGGGGTTACCTCCGGGCCGCCCATGTACGACGAGTACATCGCCGCCCACAACTCGTGCCCGGGCAGCTTCTGGTTCACCGACGAATCCCGCATCAGAAACCCGTTGTTCCGGCTGGCGTATAGATATGCCGCCCGTCCGATGGCGTGCTGGTTCGTCGAGCAGCGCATCAGCCTGGCCATATCCTTGGCCTTGGCCAGTGACGGCAGCAGAATGCTCACCAGCAGCGCGATGATCGCGATAACCACCAGCAGTTCGATCAGCGTGAAGCCGGGG
>CAZXSK010000103.1:0-7448 GCA_964642855.1 uncultured Planctomycetaceae bacterium
TACTGGACTCGAACCAGTGACCTCACGGGTGTGATCCGTGCGCTCTAGCCAGCTGAGCTAACAGCCCTTGGTGGGCCTTGTAGTATACATCCGAATGCTTCCGGTGCAACCCCTTCCCGCAGCCATTCTGGAATGTCCAGGGGCGTTTTTCCTTGGCTTCGGGCGACGGCGAGCGTTCAGCCGTCGCCGGAGGGAGTTTCCGTTTCCTTTTCCTTGGTGCCGAGGATCCTGTTCCGCATCGGCCGGGATATGCCCCGGATCCGACGGAGGGTCTTGATCTGCTTGAGGGCGGCGATTTCCTCTTTGCCCAATTGCCATCGCGGCAGGGTGACGCTCACGAGCGGAAGCGACTTGAGCACGGTCAGGTCCTTGATGTTCCGGCAGGCCCAGAGATTCAGGCCCTTCAGCGGGAGGTCCTTCAGTGCCGACAGGTCCTCGATCTGCCTGCAGCCGTGCAGGCTGAGGTGTTGGAGAGGCAAGCCCTTGAGGGGTTCCAGGCTCTTGACAGCCGTGCAGGCGCCCAGGTCCAGGGAGTTGATCTTCAGGCCCTTGAGGGGGGAGATGTCCTCGAGTTTGCCGCACCCGGCCAGGTTCAGCCGCCGGAGCGTGGCCAGGTTGCCGATGCCGGAAAGGTCCTTCAGTTCCGTGCAGTTCCGGAGGTACAGGTCCTCGCCCGTGTACCCTTCCAGCCCGTCGAGGCTTTCAATGGACGTGCCGTCCAGCCTGAGCATCTGGATCGCGGATGCGTCGAGTCCTTTGGCCGATTTGATTCTGCTGCCGGTGGCGGAAAGGCTTTGGAGCTTCATGCCCTTCAGGGACGACAGGTCGCCGGCGATGCCGGTGCAGTTGGCGATATCCAGCCTCTTGAGCGGAAGGCCTTCGATACCTTCCAGGCTGGTGACACCTTCGCATCCGGCAAGGTACAGCTCCTGGAGCTTGCTGTCGCCCAGGGCGGAGAGGTCGCCGCGAAGGCTCTTGCACAGCCTGATGTTCAGGTGCTCCAGGGGCATGCCCTCCAGGGGCTTGAGCGATCGGATCTGCGAGCCCTGGAGGTTCAGGTACGTCAGCTTCATGTCCTTCAGGGCGGAGATGTCGCGGAGCTTGGAGCACCCCTGGGCGTTGAGCTGGGTAATCGGCATGTCGTCGATACCGTCGAGACTCGCCAGCGACGAGCAGCCGACCAGGTCCAGCCTCTGGAGTTTCGACCCCTTCAGTGCATGCAGGGCGCCGCTCAGGGACGAGCAGCCTCGCAGCGTGAGAACCTGCAGCGGCATGCCGCCCAACCCGCCGAGGTTCTCCAGCGACGAGCACCCGCGCAGATGCAGGTGCCGGATCGGCAGGCCCACCAGCGGCTGGACTGACGTCAGCGACGGGTTGTCCGAGAGGTCAAGCCCCAGGAACCGTCGCTGGCGATCGAACAGCACGCGCACGTTGACCTTCTGGCCGTTGTTGTATTCGCTGAGCTTCTCGACGGCGGCAGCTACGCGTTTCTTCCCCGGCAGGCGGTCGCGTTTCTTCGCCCATGCGAAGATCTCGGGACTCACCGACGTCGAGGGCAGGGGGGTCAGCGTCGGCAGGGCGTCGACGGCGGCCAGCCTCGCCGGTGCGTCGAGCTTCGAGAGCGACGTCTCGACCTTGCCCCGTTCCATCTGCGCCTTGACATAGTCCACGCCCTGGCCGTTCGGGTCGCCGTCGAGGTACAGGCGGTAGTACTCTCGCGACCGCTTCAGCACCGCCGCCTTGCCCATCAGGCTGGCGTCCTCAGCCAGCGACGCGTACCACCGGGCCATCTGCACCTGCAGCGGGCGGTCGAGCTTGTCGGGTGTCTTGAGCGCCAGGGGCACCTGCGTCCGCCAGCTCTCGCCCAGCGACGCGTCGAGATACGGGATCGCCAGGTCGGGCCGGTCCATCTCAACGACCAGCAGGTTCACGATCGCCAGGCGGCTCTCGGTGTCTTTGGGATCGTCCTCCAGCGACTCGATGTGCTGCTGGATCTTGCGGTCGGTCATTCTCGCAAGACGCGCGTATTTGAGCTGCTCCAGCAGTTCGTCCTTGCGATCAGACCGCGCCGCCGACGCCGTCCGCACCGCTTCCGAGAGCGTTTGGACCGCGCCGTCCCAGTCTCCGGATCGGCCTTCAATCGCCGCCCGGTAGGCCAGGGCGTCCAGCAGGTCCTCCGCTGCAATGTCGCGCTCCTCGCCCCGCGCGAGCGTTCGTCGCTTGCGGAACAGGTCAAGGATCTTCTCGGAGCATTCCTCCCGGCTGTTGGGGTCCAGCTGCGACAGCTTCCGCATGGCGGCGTAGGCCGTGCGACACCCTCGCAGCGATCGGATGCCCAGTTCGTAGGCTTCGCGACAGATATGCGCCTGCAGCGCGGGACGGTCCTTGAGGGCGGAGAGCGATTCGAGCATGTCGGCTACGAGCTCTTCGTCGTCGCTCTGGGTGTAGGACGCGCGAACCTTCTTCAGCCGGTCGCCGAAGAGTTCGTTGAAGTCGCTGACAATTTCGTCGGAGGCTGCCTGTTGGGCCCACGCCTGCAGGGCGGGAAGGGCAAGACCTGCCAATACGAAAACCACCATGAACATGCGGGCCATGCGATCTGTCCTCTCGTGCGGCGACTCCCGTTCGCCGGTGAATCGGCCGGTCCCGCGGGCTCCGGCGGGTGGCCTTGGTCGACGTGTCTGCTCATCGAGTATACGCAATCGGACTGAACCTCGCCACCCCGGCTGAATCTTGAACTCCCCATTCGCCGGCGGGTACCGTATGATATATCGGTCATGGAACAACAACTGGACAGGATTCATATCAGGGACCTCCGTTTCCGCTGCATTGTGGGGATCAACCCCGACGAACGTCGCGAGAAACAGGACGTGGTCGTCAACATCACGCTCTGGGCCGACCTCACCAAACCCGGCCGGACCGACGACATCGACGACACGGTCGACTACAAGACCGTCAAGAAACGCATCCTCGCGATGGGCGAGAAGTCGGAATTCTTCCTCGTGGAGAAACTCGCCCAGCAGATCGCGGACATCTGCCTCCAGCCGCCGGGCGTGCGCAAGGCGCGTGTGCTGGTCGAAAAACCTTCCGCGCTGCGATTTGCCCGGACCGTCGGCGTGGAAATCTTACGGGAGAAACCAGCCGGTGAGTGAAGCCCGCCCACGCATTCGAGCCTTCGTGTCGGTCGGGTCGAACATCGACCCGGCTGTGAACATCCCCGAAGCCCTGGCCAGGGTGTCCGAGCACGCGCCGGTTGTCGGGTCCAGCACGTTCTACCGCACGCCCGCCATCGACCGCCCCGACGATCCGGAATTCCGCAACGGCCTGTGGCAGATCGACGCCCACGGCGGGCCCGAATCGCTCTCGAACCTCCTTGCCGGCGTGGAGATCGGCCTCGGACGGGTCCGTCATGCCGACCACTACGGGCCGCGAACGATCGACCTGGACCTCGTGATGTTCGGTACCACCGTCAGCAACCAGCCCGGACACGTCCTGCCGCACCCGGATCTGGCGAGGGCATTCGTCTACGGCCCGCTGTGGGAACTGGCCGCAGATTGGCTGAAGTCGGTGCCGCTGGCGTTCCGAAGCGCCGTTGAGCGGGCAGCCGATCGCCCGATGGACCGCTTCGCCGACGCGTCGCCGGGCGAGATCGATGCCGAGCTCACCGGGCGTCTACGCGAGATGCTCGCCCCGCCCCCAGCCGATGCCTGAGCACGCACCGATCAGGCCTCGCGGACAGATCGACGAATCTGTCAAGCTTCCGGCGTCGCCGACGGTTCCTTCGGGTCATCGCCGGCGTTCGGGTCCGGATGGGTCTCGTGCAACTGGAGCAGGGCGTCGGAATTCACGTCGAACGAGCGCAGTTTCATGACGTCGTCCTTGGTGAACGTCGTCAGCTTGAGGGTTCCTTCGCCCTTCTCCCAGTGCACGCGGTAAGAGAAGTTGCCCTTTACGCCGGACGGGTTGGACATCATTTCCATGCTCGTGCAGCTCCAGGCCTTGGGCTTGCCCAGCCGCCTGCTGCAAAGCGATGCCATCCGCCGAGCCTCCTCGAGGGAAGTGTTGCGCCTTCCCGACTCGCTCATGTACTGTTCGCGCAGGGTTTCGCAGTCGCCCTCGGCGAGCAGTTCCAGGACCTTCCCGGCCAGCTTGTCTGCCTTGGCCTGATTCTCTCGCATCATCCTGCAGCCGGGCAGCCACACGAGTGCCACCATCACCACCAGTGCAGGAAACAGAGCATCTCTGGACATGTTTATTCCCTCTGCAAATGCGAGTATCCGCCGCGCAGGGCATGCGGCACCCAAGCCAGCCCGCCGGCGACTCTGCCCCGATTGTATTGCCCTCTGGCCATGCGGTCCAGAGATCCCATGCCTCCGCAGGGCTCCGACGGGGACGGGCGTCGACCGAGGCATTTGGCTGCGATGACCGGGGAGCGTGATAGCATTCCCTTGGGGAAAGGGAGAGGCCGGCGACGCCGGAGGAGTTCCGAGAATCCGATTTCATGAGGTGGTTCATTCCTCGATACGACGCGATTGATCAATTATCCAAACGACACGAAGGCAAGCTGCACGACGACCCGAAGCTACGAGGCAGGACGAGCGTGTTCGACGATCGCGCCCATGCGGGGGGCGCCCTGGCGGAGATGCTCCAGGCCCATATCGGCGGAGACGAACTGGTGCTGGCGATTCCCGCCGGCGGCGTGCCGGTGGGCGTGAGTCTTGCTCAGCGGCTGGGCCTGGCGATCGACCTGGCCGTGGTCAGCAAGATCACGCTGCCGGGCAACAGCGAAGTGGGGTGTGGGGCGGTGGCGTTTGACGGCACGGTCGAACTTAACGGGGACCTGCTCCGCTCGACCGGCCTGGCCGGCAAGGCGTTGCAGGATCGCATCGACGCCACGCGGGAGAAGGTCCGTCGGCGCGAAGAAAGCCTCCGTCCGGATCGTCCGAGGGAGTCTGTCCGGGGCAGGGAGGTGATCCTCGTCGACGACGGGCTGGCGTCGGGCTTTACGATGCGCGTGGCCGTCGAGGCGGTGGAGAATCTCGACGCGGCGAGCATCTCGGTAGCCGTGCCGACCGCGCCGCTTCGGGCGTTGGCGGGACAGATCGGCTCGGTCGACGCGATCTGGTGCGCGAACATCCGGTCGGGCCCCCGATTCGCGGTGGCTTCTGCGTATCGCCGCTGGCGCGACGTGCCGGAAGACGAGGTCGCCCGCGTGCTCGGGCGGGGGTAACGTTCTGCTGGCGGCTGGGAGCTATCAGTTGGCAGGTCGGACACGCTAGGAATCCATCAGCCGGGCGATGATTTCCTCGGCCTCGTCGCGCCGGTCGATCGGATAGGAGCCGGTAATCAGCAGGCCTTTGCCCGTCCCGAGGCGGTCGATCAGTTCCAGGGCCCCCTCGCACGAACCGGTGAACTGGGCGACCTTTCCGGCAGAGAGGATCTTCGCGTAGACCTCCGGCCAGTCCTGGCAGGGCTTCTGTCCGGCGCCGGGCACCCACTGCACACCGTCGAGCTGTTCGATCTCCAGCAGGGAATCTAGGTGTGCCAACTGCCCCGGGCCGTCGAGGTGGTAGAAGGCGTTGTCCAGTCTTCGGCAGGAGGCCGCGAGTTCGGGCTTGACGAACCGGTCGAACATCGCCGGGCTGATCATGTAGCAGAAATCGCACTGCAGCATGTAGCTGGGCTTGGGGCTCAAGATGCCCGCCCACGCCGAGTAGCCCGGGTTCACCGGCTGGAGGATCCGGTTGAAATGTTCGTAGAGAGTCCACCATGCCTCGTGGACCTGCCAGTTGACGCGGTCGACGTGATCGGGTTCGTCGACCAGATCCAGCAGCAGCGACTCGCCGGGGCGGAAGGTGCTGATGACGTCCAGGCTCCCGCCGAGGTCTGTCATGCCCATCTGCACCCGGCCGTTCCACCGGGCGAGGCCCGCGCGGTAGATCTCCTCGATTCGCCGGACCCATGGATGGTCGAGATCCAGCTGGATCTGCAGGTCCTCGATGGCGATCTCACCGGGCGCGTGGAACCAGACAGTGTTGCCGTCCACCTCGGGTCGGGCGCCGGCAGGGACGGCCAGCATGCCCGGCCCGAAGTCCGGCCAGATGGTCGGCAGAGCGTCGCCGAGATACTCCCGCCTCGACAGCTGCCAGTCCCAGAGGTCGACGATCTGCTCGGGCGTGACGCTTTCGGGCAACTGCGCGGTGCGCCCGGGGGCGCGTATGTCAGGCGCGTCTCTGCCCGCCTCGCAGCCTGTTATGTACGCGCGGACCAGCGGCCGGTCGAGCTGTCCCGACCACCAGCGGTCATAGGTCTGCAGCGCCTCCTGCCATCGGGATGGATCGAAACGGATTGCCATGGCTGCCCTTTCTCTGCAAGGCGCGAGTCTCCGGCACGCGGAGCGGATTGGTCGTCAGGTCCAGGTGAGTTCAGCGATCGCCACGCCGCCCTCGACGGGCGTCTGTCTGCCCGGCCAGCCGCACGTGGTGATGTACCACTGCTCGCCGTCGCGAAGGACTTCCGGCGCGTGGGAGAAGAGCCTCGCGTGCACCAGGCCGTCCGATCCGTCGTAGCAGCCGAAGTCGGTCGGGTCGTCCGAGACGAACACGAGCGTGTCGTGGTAGTTCTCGAGGGCACAGTCCGTGTACGTCAGGAAGAGGTAGAACCGTCCGTCGCGGGCGACGACGCAGGGGGACTCCGTCGCGCCCCAGGGAGGCCGAAGCGGGGCCTCGGGGGTGGTCTGCAGGGCGTATCGCAGGAAGGTCCAGTCGACGAGGTTGCGCGACTCAAACACGGAGATTACGCCGCATCGCCGGTCGATGCCCGTGGCGTACATCAGCCAGTGGCCGGGGGCGTCTTCGAGCACGAAATGGTCGCGATGGGCGGCGTCGAGCGGGGCGTTGTGCAGGCGGATCTCGTTCTCCATCCAGTGGCTGAGTTCGTCGGAGGTCGCGAATCGCGTCGGCGACGGGCCGTAGTACATGAAATATCGGCCGCCGTGTGCGATCACGCCCGGCGCCCACGCCCGCACCCCGTTGTCGCAGACCTTCCCCAGCTCGGTCATCGGCGAGGCCAGATCATCGCCGGCTGCGTGAACGAAGTATCGCTCCTTTTCGGAGAAGTCCTTCTCGGCGTGGCTGGTGATGCCGAACAGGTGCCACGCGCCCGCCTGGTCCCGGACGATGCTGTGGTCGTTGACGTACCGCCCATACCGCGAGGGGACAAACAGCGGCCGCCACTCGCCGGCGAGTACCGGCGTCTTCGCATCGCTCATGGGGGTCCTTTCGGAAGGCATCGCGCGTGATGATCGGCCGGGCTCGTCACCCGTGGACCGGTCCTCCGCGTCGCCCTGGAAGCCTACGGCCCACTGTCCCTGTGGTCAAGCGCAGACGCCTGGCCGTGGCAGGGACACCATCTGCTCATCGCGATCTTCGGCATGCAGAACGGGCCAG
>CAZXSK010000104.1:0-7265 GCA_964642855.1 uncultured Planctomycetaceae bacterium
TGCTTTGCTTCTCGGAAGGGCCTGAACCAGTGACCTTCCCGGCGGGACGCTCAGCCGGCTGGCTGAGGACCCATGCGTCGAGAATGTCGTTTTATACCCGCAGGCGTGGGGGCTGTCAACCCGGCCGGAGAAGGTTTTGTATCGCGACAGCGATTCCGTAGGCCCCGACGCTGCAGCCATTCGGTTACCCCAGACGCCGCAGATATTCGGTCACCCGTCGGCACCACAGCGATTCCATCGCCTGCTGATCGAGAGAGAGGTCCCCCGGAGGGAGGCGTGGCGAGCGAGACCGTTCTGGCGCGGGATTTGCCGGTCCGCCGTCGCGGCTTCGAGCTTTTCCGGAGCGGCATTGTGGGTCCGGCGGGGCGTGTCCGACCTTTCCGGGCGGGCCCACGCGGGTCCCATGGGCAGGAGGCCTCGGCATGGGCTCGGGGTGGAAAGGGCCAAGTCATTGGGCAGAGGCGAGGCGGTGTCCGCTACGACTGGTGGGGTCGCGCAGCCCAAGGGCCGAAGTCTGCGGTCCAATGGCCATGCGCAGCCGTTGAGGGCTCGCGCCCGGTGCTCTCTGAGTCCGGTCGGGCTGGGGATCACTTGGCCGGACGGAGACGGATGGGGTAGGATGGCGTCATTTCTCCAGCAACGGAAAGGCCAGCCATGACGGATTATCGGAGTGTGGGGAAGTTCCTTGGCGCATGCTTGACGCTCGGCGTGTGGGCATCGCTGGCGGCCTGTGGGTCGACGGGGGATGATGCTCGGCGCGAGATTGGCGCGACGGTCGACGAGTCGGCCATCGGCGCGACGCTGTATGTCTCTGTCCGAGGCAGCGACGACGCTCCGGGCAGCAAGGGCGATCCGCTGCGGACGGTCGGCGAGGCTTTGGGCAAGGCGGACAGACTCCTGAAGGCGGGTAAGGGCGTGCGGATCCGGGTTGGCCCGGGCGAGTACCGCGAGGGCAACCTGACCGTCGACGCCCGCAAGTGGGACGACCCGGCCCGCAAGGCGCTACTGATACTCGAGGGGGCCGGGGCGGACCGAACGATCATCACCGGCTCCGATGTCTGGAAGGACGACTGGCACGCGATCGGCGGGGGCGGCGGACTCGCCTGGCACGACTGGCCGCACGATTGGGGCTTCGGCCCCCAGCCGTGGTACGACTGGTTCCGTGTGCTCATCGGGCCCGAAGGAAGCCGCCGGGAGCTGCTGTTCGTCGACGGCGAACTGTACCGGCCGGTGCTGCTTGGCGAGTGGTACTGGCACGACCCGGACGGCACGGCCGGGCATCCGCGGAAGGAGGGCAACGTCCGGGGCCAGTGGAAGCTCCGGGGCCGGCGGGATCCGAACACGCTGCCCGAGGGAAGCTTCGCGGTCGTCGAGGGCGACGCCGACTCGCCGGGCAAGCTGTGGGTGAGGTTCCGGCGGAAGCACCGCACCCGCCGAACGAAGGTGGAGGTATCGGTACGGACACGTCTGCTGACGGTCCTGGGCAAGGACGGGCTGGTACTCCGGGGGCTGCGTTTCCGGCATGCGGCGACGTTTCCGGGCTCACGCTCGGGGGTGTTCCTGGACGGCGACAATTTGCTGATCGACAGCTGCGCGTTCTCCGACAACAGCGGCACGGGTCTGAGCGTGGGTAACGAGCCTCGCGACGTGACGCTGCGGAAGGTGCGAGCCAACCGCAACGGGTGGAAGGGCATCACGAGTTCCCGCCCCGACGGGCTGGTGATGGAGGGCTGCGAGACGTCGTGCAACAACTGGCGGGGGCACCTGGGGGCTACGCACGGCTGCGACGCAGCGGCGGTGAAGATCATGGGACCGGGCGAGGACGGCGGCGCGCGGGTGGTCGGGCACGTGTCCTACGGCAACCTGGCCCACGGCCTGTGGTTCGATCACTGCGAAACGAAATCCGCCCCGGTGACCATCGACCGGTGCCTGTTGCTGGACAACCGCTTCGGAGCGCAGCTGTATCTCGAGAAACAGGCCGGGCCGGTCACCGTTACCCGCTCGGCGGTGATTGCGCTTCGGACGGACATGTGCGTCTACGGCATCGGGAGGCGTTTCACGTGGCGGGGGAACCTGCTGGCGAATTTCTCTGCCCGGGGTCGCGTGCTGCACTTCGGGCATCGGAAGAACTCGCCCTACCGGTGGAACACGCAGTGGACGATGGCGGACAACGTGCTGGCCGTGAGCGACGAGCCCCGCAGCCGAGTGTTGCAGTTCGAGCAGAGTGTGGAGACCTTTCGGGAGTTCGTGAAAACGTACCGGGGTTCGGGCAACGTGTGGCGGCGTTCGCGGGAAGCCGAGCCGGTCAATCAGTGGGGACAGGGTAGCTGGTCGCTGGCGAAGTGGCAGGAACTGACGGGGCAGGACAAGGACACAACGGCAGCGAAGATCACGTTCCCGCGCGCCGCCCGGATGGACTTCGCCCCGGGGCGGGCGCGTCTGCGACGGAGGCTGCGGGGCGTGCCCCTCCGGCTGGACGAAACCCGGCGTCGCGAGCACGATGCGTTCCTGGATCGGCTGGCGGAGTGGACGCGCCAGCAGGCTGCGGAGACGCACCGCGCAGCGCCGGGGGCGGATTTTGCCGGTGCTACGTTTACCCCGGCCGACCTGAGCAAGCTGGCCAATGCAGCCGTGTCGGGGGAGGGGGCTGTCTTCCGCTGGACGAAGCTGCCCATCGAGCCGGGCGAGCGGAACGTTCACGGGGTGGCCTTCCGCGTGCCGTCTGTGCGGGTAAAGGGGGAAGACTCTCCCCAGCCCGGCGGGGTGGCGCTGGCGTCGAAGAGCTGCCCCGAAGGCCTGTCGGGCCCGCTGCCCGGGAAGGTGCGTATCCGGATCGGCAGGAAAGCTGACGAGGTCTGGCTGCTGCACGCGCTGGCGGGGTCGAGGACGGAGAAGACCCGCCCGGTGGCAGCCTATCGGTTGGTGTTCGAAGACGGCAAGACCCACGACGTTCCGGTGGTGACCTTGGCGCTTCGCAAGGACCGCCGGAACACGGCGCTGGCGGCCAGGGCGAACATTGCCGACGCCGACGCCGGGCGGTGGAGTCCGTTGCGGACGCCGGACGCCCGACCTGCGCGGCTGATCGACGACCCGATGCGCGACCCGGTTCGGGTCTATACGCTACGGATTGTCAATCCCCGGCCGGGGGTGAAGATCGAGCGTCTCGAAGCCGCCTCGCCGGGGGACGAGCATCCCGCGCTGGTGATTCTGGGGCTGACGCTCGTGGGTCGGTGACCGGGTGGACGTGTCGATCGCCGCTCCCAAGCGTCATGCCCCCATCCGCCGGCCGACCTGGCGGAGGGTTTCGACGTCTTCCTCCGGAATGCTGCCGTCGGGCAGGGGCCCGGTGTTCAGCAGCAGGTTCGCCGGAATGTCCGCCGCTTCGGCAAGTTGGTCCATCACCCAGTCTGCGTCGCGATGCAGGCCGTCGTCGGCGGCGCGGTAACCCCACGATCGCGGCTGGAGCGTCGTGCAGATCTCGTAAGGCCGTCCGTCGGCGGGAACGGTTCCCTCGCGGATCTGTCGCTCGGGGGCGTAGAAATCCTCGGTGTGGGTGAGGCCCTGCTTGTACGACACCAGGATCTGCGGCTGGGATGCGTGGATCTGGTCGTAGAGTTCCTGCGCCCGGGACACCCGCGGGGCGTCATCCATCGCCAGGAACTCGCCGATGCCGTCCAGCCAGATGCCCGCCACCGGCCGGTACGCACACAACTCGGCTACCTGCCTGGAGACCAGGTCCAGGTAGCGGTCGAGGTCGATTTCGTCGCCCCAGTGGAAGTGCTCGCGATCCTGCGGATTGGCCGGCCTGCACGACGGGCTGCCGTTGTCCGGCGAGTCGGGATGCCACCAGTCGCGCCCGTGGGAGTAGTAGAGGAAGCACCCCAGGCCGTGGGCGTCGCAGGCGGTGACCAGTTCGGCGACCAGGTCGCGTCCGGCGGGGCTCGCTGCGCTATGGAAGTCGGTCGTGGCGGTATCCCACAGGCAGAAGCCGTCGTGGTGCTGGGTGGTGAGGTTGACGTATTTCATGCCGGCCTCGGCGGCCAGTTGGCAGATGGCATCGGCGTCGAAGTTCTCCGCGGTAAAGCGGTCCTGGAGCTTCGCGTACTCACCCAGCGGGATGTCCATTGCCAGGCGGATCCACTCTGCGCCCTTGTGCTGCTGGGTCTGGCCTTTCCAGACCCCGCCGAGCAGCGAGTACAGCCCGTAGTGCATGAACAGGCCGAACTTCGCGTCGCGGAACCACTGCAGCCCGGCGGCGCGGGGGTCGCTTTGGTGGAGGTCGGCGTAGTCTTTGAGATAGGCCGGTACGGACACGAGACACTCCTTCAGGTCAGGATCTTCGGGGGACGAACCACGCCGAAAGCATGGCGTATCGGTTGCCGACCGGCCAGAGTCAACCGGCGGACCTTTCCCACCGTGGCGGCGGGACTCCGACGATGCGTGGCGGGGTATGCGGCGTGTCAGCAGGGGGAGGGAAAAGGCGTGAGCGACAGGGAGATCGCGTCCCGGACGATCTCTCCGCAGCGCCGCAGACACGTCCGTTCATCTTCGCTGAGCTCGGGTTCGATGACGCGGACGATGCCCTCTCGCCCCATGACAACGGGCAGCGACAGGCAGATTCCATCGAGTCCGTAGCGTCCGTCGCAGGCAACGGAGAGGGGCATTGTGCGGCGAGTATCCCACGCGATGGCCTCGACGATCAGCGCCGCAGCCAGGGCGATGGCGTAGCTGGTGTGTCCCTTCTTCCGGACGACCTGCCAGCCTCCGGTTCGGGCTTCCTCAAAGGAAGTCTTGGCGTCGGTGTCGACGGGGATCGGGGCGCCTCCGGCGAACGCGGAGCTGAACGCGGGGAACTGGGTCTCGCCGTGTTCTCCCAAGATGTAGGCACGCACGTCGTCGGCGTGGATCCCGACCTTCGCCGACAGCAGCGATCGGAATCTTGCCGAGTCGATCAGCGTGCCCGACCCGAACACGCGCGCCGGGCCCGCGCCGGTCAACTCGATCGCGTGGAACGTCATCACGTCCACGGGGTTCGTGATCACCAGGTACTTGGCACGCGGGTTTCGGGAGGCCAGGGGAGGAAGGATCCTACGGAAAATCCTCAGGTTGTCCCGGCCGAGGTCGAAGCGGCTGGTGTATTCCTGTCGCCACGGGGCCGAGCAACTCAGGATGATCACGTCGCAGTCGGCGACTTCTTCCACGGACGCCGCCCGGACTGTCAGCGGATGGGCCATGAACGCCTCGGCATGGACAAGGTCGAGGGCTTCTCCGGAGGCGGTCTCCGGAGAGGCATCTACGAGGAGCAGCTCGTCGGCCAGTCCCCGCAGGGCGAGCGTGAAGGTGGTCTGCGCGCCGACCCGCCCCATACCAATGATGGCAATACGCATGATCTTCCTTTCTCGATATCCAGCGGCAGGACCCGGGCGGCAAACCGCCCCTACGCAAGACGGTTGCAGCGGGATCCCGGGCTCTTCTCCGGGCGTGGAGGCCACCGACGATAGACGCTCACCCCCCCGCGCCTGTTCCATGCAATCGCCTGGGCTTCGATGCGATCCGGTCTACGGGCATCGCCCGGCGGATGGCTTGAGCAGTTCGATGGACCCTTCCGCGTCGACGGGGCGGGCGTAGATCCTTCCCTTCAATCGCCTTCCTCCGACGTAGAGCATCCAAAGCCGGCCATCCTCTTCCACGAGCTGTACGTCCGCGACGCGGCGGTTATCGGGCCAGCCCTGCGCGGACTGGTAGAACAGGGTGGTCTGCCCGGCCTGGGTCAGGTCGTCGGAGAGTTCGGTAACGTAGAAACTGCCCGAGAGGTCGAACCGGCTGGGGTCGCCGACAAACCGCCCGATGTGGTGGATCGCGGCGAGGCGTCCGTTGCGTCGCGCCAGCCACGCAGCCGAGGTGTTGTCGCCGAGTTCCGGGGGCGGAACGATCAGCGGATCCGGATCCGGCGACCAGTTCAGCGCGTCGGGCGACCGGGCTACGTAGATGCACCGACGCCTGTCGACCCGGCCCATGTACAGCATGACATACCGCTGCCCGTGGCCGGCAGGGAGGGGGAAGACCCGCGCGTAGGACATCTCTCGAAGTTGCGGCATGTCGTGGCTGGAGATGGCGACGCCTTGGTAGACGAATCGCAGGCCGTCGGATGAAGTTGCCAGCCGCGTGGTGTCGTTCTCGCCGTGGAACCACAGTGCGAGCCGGCCGAGATCGTCGATCCACAGCGTGTGGGGCGAGGCGACGTGGCTGACGCGGTAGTGGGGCGGCCAGTCGCGTGCGATCAGGGGGTTGTGGGGGTATTCGGTCCAGGGACCGGCGATACGGTCTGCATGGGCGAGGCAGATTCCGCCCGGGGCGTCGTGGGGCGAGTAGTAGAGGTACCACCTGCCCAGCGGCGTGCCCTGCAGACGGTCGGTCGAGACGACCGAAGGGAAGATCCACTCGCCGGTGGGACAGCAGGCCAGGGGCTGTTCGCCGAGGACGTGGACAGCCTGGCCGAATTGGGTGCCCCGGGCGTTCACCGTGTCGGATCTCCTGTACCGATCTGCATACCGGGCGCTACCCCTGGCGATCGAGATGTCGCCGCAGGAACTGCCCCGTGTACGAGCCCTCGGTGTTCATGATCTTCTCGGGCGGGCCTTCGGCGATGATCTCGCCCCCGGCGTGTCCGCCCTCGGGCCCGAGGTCCAGGATCCAGTCGGCACACTTGATCACGTCGAGATTGTGCTCGATGACGATTACCGTGTTGCCCATGTCGGCCAGGCGGTTGAGCACGTTCAGCAGGTTGTGGATGTCCGCGAAGTGCAGGCCGGTGGTCGGCTCGTCGAGCACGTAGAGCGTGTGCCCGGTGGCGGTCTTGCCCAGTTCGCTGGCGAGCTTCACGCGCTGGGCTTCGCCGCCGGAGAGGGTGGTCGAGCTCTGTCCGAGCTCCACGTAGCCCAGGCCCACGTCGGAGAGCGCCTTGAGCAGTTGCTTGATCTTCGAGAAGCTCTCGAAGAACACCAACGCCTCCTCGATGCGCATGTTCAGCACGTCGGCGATGGTCTTGCCCCGGTACCGGACCTCCAGCGTCTCGCGGTTGTAGCGGTCGCCGTTGCACTCCTGGCAGGTGACGTACACGTCGGGCAGGAAGTGCATCTCGATGCGCTTGGTACCCTGACCCTGGCAGGCTTCGCACCGGCCTCCCTTGACATTGAAACTGAACCGTCCGGGCTTGTAGCCGCGGATCTTCGCCTCGCGCGTCTTGGCGAACAGCTGGCGGATCA
>CAZXSK010000105.1:0-7252 GCA_964642855.1 uncultured Planctomycetaceae bacterium
AGGCCGACCAGCGGTCAGAGTTCAGAATGCCGCTGAACGTCTCGCCTAGCATCTCTCGGGCCACTTTTCCCCCGCGACTGCCCCGAATGAGGAATACTGTCACCAGAGAAGTAGCTGCTACCCATAGCCAGGCTTTCTGGTTGGCCTCTCGCCAGCCCGTCTCATCCATATGAACTACTGGCTGCTCTTTAACATACTCGCGAGCTTCCTCGACAGGCTCACTGAGGGCCTCACTGGAGCGTTGCTCCAGCGCACAGATGGAGCCCCCGCTGATGTCAGCCTGGAAGAAATCTCCCATCACCTCTGCCGTGTCTCGCTTGCTCAACCGGTAGCGACCGGTCAACAGGGACACCATGGCTTGCCGGCGGGGGCCAAAGGCTCCTTGAGGGACGCCAGATGGAATTTCGGCGCAGGTCTCGGTACCACATTCTGGACAAGACAAAGCGTGCAGGCGGTACTCGACGACCTCGGCTATCACAGGAGGAATCTCAGTGACCTGATGGCGGTACGGTTCTGGGTCTTGCCCTTCCAGAGCCTGCCCACACTTGCGACAGCTCTCGGGTTTGATGTCATGACTCTCTTTGACTTGCTCTACCGCCACCAGCTTCCGAGTCGTGCCCTTATGTCCAGGTTGTCCTCCTGGCTTGCGTTTACTCTTGCTTTGCTGGCGTGGCTTCGGAGGAACGTCAGGCCCATCGCTGGACGGAGGCTGCGAGGAATTGCGCGAGTTGCGGTTGCCCCGCTTTCGCAGGGCAGATAGCGCTGTCTCAAGTTCCTGTACGCGGACAATCAATGCCAGAACAAACTCCTGAACGGCTGGTGGAGTTTGAACCCACTCTTGCGCGGAAAAGACTGTTTGCTCTGGATAAGTTTCCTGAATCATAGGGCTACTATACCGTACCTTCATTTGAATATCGTTAGAGAGATATTAGAAATTGATCAGAATCGGCGAGAGAGTACCCCCCTGAACGCTTACCTACAAAGAATATCAAATCACTAACTTGGGCATAAGAAAAGTACCATGCCCATTCGAGGACATGGTACTTTTTTCAAGCCGATGAACATCAAACAGTTATGAACTTTTCATCACAAGGGGTAAGAAAATTCGGTAGTCGGTCTGTGTTTCTGGACGGTAATACGCGCCGTTGTTATCGTCTACCAACACATTCCCCACTTTATCCACCACCTGAACGAAGAATTCGGTATTCCCGTTAGCGGGGAAATCTCCTTTCCACCCCTCTGTAGTAGCCGTGAGGGCAACACTAGACCAGACCCCACTCCCGTCGGTGTAGGCAATGACAACGGCTTCAATATCGGAGGCATCTGTTGCCTGCACGCTGATGTGCGCGGTATGCCCATCGCTATAACACTCCGTGTCGCTGATAGTAGGCGCGGTCCAATCATCGGAGGTAGGGTGATAGTAGATGGCCCAGTGTACCTTGTCGTACAACCGCTGCGCTTGAGTGTTGGGATTATATTGCCCTAGTATGGCCACCGCGCGCCCGCCGGCATTCAGACGGTTAAATTCATGAATAGTCGGCGGATACCAATTGGGCGCGGTGAATTCTGGTTCAGGGGCAGCATCAGCCAATCCGGTAGTCATGGTGAATGCTTGCTCAACGACCGGGTTGAAGCTGACGATGTCGGTGTAGATGCCCCCCATAAAGACAATCCCATGCGGTTGGGTGCCTGGGAATAACGCTTCTGCGCTGTATTTCGGTTGGATGGGCGCGCCGTTATCGCTTTGAATTATACCGCCTAAACTATAGTACGTACCATATTCGGTCGGCTCTGCCAAAAACATGGGGAACTCGAACAAGTGCTCACTCTTTGTTAATCCGTCCGCGAGCGGGATGATTTGAGTTTGCACTTGTACCTCCGCGTAAGGGTCAGGTTGACTCTGGAACGCCGCGTTCGTCGGGGTTTCGTAACGGTACATCGGCAAGCCGTATAGTGTGCTCTCAATCATTATCTTCTCGTCGTAATAGTCAAACGACCGTTCCTTGAGATAGTATTCGCGCTTGGCTACCGCGAGAGCCTGACCGGGAGTAGCTTCTTGTCCATAAACCATTTGCGCGGTGAAATTAACCATCAGTTGCTCCGACAATCCTATACTACTCCCATATCCCCACCCGTAGCCGGTATTGGCGACGTAGTTAGCGCCCAGACTGACGAGCGCCTGCGCAGTGTCCAGCGGCTCGTGAGAGTTGGTTTCCGGTACGTTCAATCCCGAATGGCAGCCGACGGTGTAGAACAGGACGCGCGTGTGGTCAGCCGCCGCTGCCAGTACATCAGCGGAATAGACCTGCCCGGAAGGTGCCCCGATGGCGTAGTGATGCGCATGGCCATTGATGGAAACCAGAGCGTGGCGCGAGTTCAACACTCCGGCGCGGAAATCGTCGCTGCTCCACGACTCGCCGATGAGCCGACTGTCGGCGGCAATGTTATCATCTCTGAGGGTGTGATACATTTCCCGCGCTCCATCTTGCACGAAATCATAGGCGGTGACAATGCTCTCGGAGACTTCAATGACATTGTCTGCGAGGAAGGTGTTAACCTGCGAGATAATCTCGGTGGGGGTCTCAATCAACCGCCCGATGGCGCGGTCAGGAATATAGAGATCATGCCCATCCCAGCAGTGTTCAGTGGTCATCTCCTGCCAACAGTCGTCGGGGACCGTAGGTTCTTCGTCAACGTAGTAGTCGTCAGTCAGGCTCATATCATCATCCAACGCCGCGCCAGTAGTGCCGTCGGCATCTGTATAACGATAGCGGCTTTCTGGCATTCCGGTCTGGTCGAGCACGCGGCGGAAGGGGATGACGCGGTCGTCGCCCACGATAACGACGTACTCTACGTCGGGATACTCCGTCAACTGCGTAGTGATGACCTCTTTGATAGCGGCGGCTACGGCGTTCGCCGCGGCGGTGTCCGTGAGATGGTCATTCCAATAGGCATAAGCTGCGCGCACCGCGGTATCGTCCTCTACTTGGATTACCAGACCCATTACCGCCGCGTGCGCTTTCAATTCATCTAGTTTGTTCAGCAGTTCTGTCGCCACGGTCGCGCCGTAGAGGTCCTCAATCTTCTGCCGATTGACCAAGATGAGGGTGCTTACTTCTGCTGGCTCTGGAGCCTCTACGACGAGGGTGCGAGTCACTGTGGGCGACCATTCTCCCTCATCGTCTTGCGCGCGCAGATAGATAATGCAAGTTCCTGTCGCTAGCTCTGCGGCGGGACGGGAGAAGTTTTGTTCTGCGCTGAGGAAGCCATCGCAACTGGAGCGCCATTCGTAAGCTACGATAGCCGCGCCATCCTCATCGTTATCCTCAGCAGAACCGTAGAACTCGATGACGTCCTGCCCGGGAATAGCCGGGTCGGGCTGTGAAGCGTACCAAATGTCCTCAATCGTGGTGGTGGGCGGGCTAACTTGGAGGGTGTGCATAGTCATCAATAGGGTGTACGGCGTCCCGCTGTACGCGCCCTCGAAGCCGCGCACTTCCACGTACCACCAGCCCACTGCGTCCGCGTCCACGGTAAATTCCACCGTCTCCACGCCCCCCGAATGCCGCGCTTCCCCAGAGTGCCGCGCCTCGCCGATGTCGCCCGCACAGGCGTCGTATATATATAGGTCATAATCCACGTCGGCGGGTACGGTCAACGTAATCCACACGGTAGTATCCGGGGTGTCCACATTGAATTTATAGAAATCTGTGTCCGCCGCGCTGCTGATGTATGAGGTGTAGACTTCATTGGCGGTGATACCGTGTGCGTAGTCGCAGTTATCGTTGGGTTCGTGGGTATCCACCTGCGCGGTCAGCGTGTACGGCGTGGTGCTGTGCGCGCCCTCAAAGCCGCGCACTTCCACGTACCACCAGCCCACTTCGTCCGCGTCCACGGTAAATTCCACCGTCTCCACGCCCCCCGAATGCCGCGCTTCCCCAGAGTACCGCGCCTCGCCGATGTCGCCCGCACAGGCGTCGTATGTATATAGATCATAATCCACGTCGGCGGGCACGGTCAGAGTGATGTTCACGTCGGTATCCGGTCCGCTAACGAAGATTTGGTAGAAGTCCCGGTCCGCCGCGCTGCTGATGTATGAGGTGTAGGGGATGCTGGCGGTGATGGTGTAAGCCTCAACGCAGGCGTCGTTGGGTTCGTGGGTGTCGGGCGCGGTGGGCGGGGTGAATTCGAAGAGGAATAGTCCGCTATCCCCGCCATCAGCGTAAATGTAATTCCCGATTATGGCTATCTCATAGATATATTCTGGGGCACCGTAGTAACCAACTTCAATCGGCGCGATGGGGTCGGTTACATCTAATATTCGCAAACCACCGAGGTGCGTGTCTGCAACGTAGAGATAGGGATCCGCTATTGCTATGCGCCCGGGGGAGCAGTTATAAGAACCTACCTCGCTTGGCTCTGAGGGGGTACTTATATCGACTATCTCCAACTGACTCGTGGCGATATAGACATAATCTCCCGCTATTTGTATAGCCTTGGGCCGGAACAGACTATCATAATGTCCTACTTCAACCGGAGTGGGCCGATGTGTAGTTATGTCAATTACTCGCAAGCCATCTTGACCGTTGGCGATGTAAGCGTAACCCTCCGCTATAACTATTGCACTTGCACCGGCTTCTCCTGACGGCGGTACGTGGTAGGCTCCTACCTCAGAGGGCGCGGTGGGATTACTCACATCTATCACCCGCATCCAATAATCCTTTGACACCCCCCATATATCATAATAATATATACACTCCAGGATGTAAGCATAATCCCCTGCTACAGCTACGTCAAAGACTCTTCCGGATATATCATCGTAATATCCTAATTCTGTGGGAGTGATAGGGTTACTCGCATCTACTATCCGTAAGCCAGCGTCACCATCAGCGATGTAGACGAAGGTCTCTGTCACGACTATCTTGTAGATACCTCCTGGTGGGGTCCAGGAGCCTATACTAATCGGCGCGGTAGGATTGCTCATGTCCATGATTTGTAGATACTTCCCACCGAAATAGGCGCGGTTTCCCACTATCTCTATGTTTATAGAAGTCATTAGTGTGTCGTAGGAACCCATCCGTGTGGGGGTTACAGGATTGCTCACGTTCACTGTCTGCAAGCCGCCCAAATCGTTAGCGAGGTAGGCATAGTCTCCGACTACCGCTATGTCCCCGGCATATATCGTAGTATCATAAGCCCCCACCTCAGTGGGATTTGCCGGGTTGCTCACATTCATCACGCGCAACCAACTATTCCACCCTTCTGTTGAATAATAATTAGCAATGACATAGAGATAGCTCCCTCCCATTGCCAAGTCTGCCGCCGGGGTATCGTAATATCCCACTTCAGTAGGGGAGGTGGGAATACTTACGTCTACAACGCGCAAGCCATCACAGGCAATGTAAGCGTAGTTCCCCACTATCGTCACGGCGTTGGCGTCATAGTCTGATAAAACTGCTATCTCAACGGGGATTGTGGGTACACTGACATCAATCACGCGCACCCCTGTGCTGCTCGCGATGTAAACGTAATTCCCCGCTACTGCTACGTCTCCAGCATATGATATAGCGTAGTATCCCAATCTGATAGGTGCTGATGGTGTACTTACATCAAGCACTTGCAGGCTGTGATCATCGGAAACGTAAGCGTAATTGCCTTCAATCACTACGGCGCGGGCGCATCCCGGCGTGGCGTAATATCCCACTTCAGTTGGGTTAGCAGGATCGCTTACATCTACCATATGCAAACCGTAAAGTGCAATGGCGTGATAATCTTCAGCGACTACATAGGCATAGTTACCGGCTATTGTCACATCATTCACAATACCGGGCAAAATCGCCGCGCCGACGCGCGTGGGGTGGGCGAGGTCTGAGATGTCCAAGATAGCTAATTCCCTACCAAAACCGATATAGGCGTAATCGTCCTCTATAGCCACAGCATAGGATGGTCCTCCCCAATGATTTACCAATTCCACATTCTCCGAGACGATACCATTATCATTTGGTTTGATGTCTGCTGCCTGCACTTGTAGGTTATACGGCGTCTCGCTATACGCCCCCGCGTAGCCGCTTACGAGCACGTACCACCAGCCCACTTCACTCGTCTCCAACATGAACCCGGCGGTCTCCACGCCCCCCGTCTGCCGCGTCGCGCCCGAATAGCGCGCTCCACCCGCACACGCGTCGTAGATATAGAGGTCATAATCCACGCCGTCGGGGATGGTCAGGGTGATATAGACTGTGGATTCGGGCGCACCGAGGTAGACGCGGTAATAATCCGTGTCCGCCGCGCTGCTGATGTATGAGGTGTAGGGGGTATTGGCGGAGATGGTGTGAGCCTCAGCGCAGGTATCGTTGGGTTCGTCGGTGTCGGGAGGCGGGGGTGGCTCTTCTCCCCAGATATATTTGAGATCCTTGGTGGTCTTGTCGTAATAACTGATATGCGGATGTCCCATGCTATCCAGCGCGAGGGAAAAATGTGTTCTTGCAATATTTCCCACCGTTTCTCCTACCGTTTCGATGTGCCACTGTGTCCCATCGTAGTAAGCGTATTTCAAAGCATCGTTGTCAGAATAGGCATCGTCGTCAGAATAGCAAATGTGCGGCTGCTCTGTGCTATCCAGTGCGAGAGAGGTGTCGTAATGATACAGCTCTACAGCAGCTACATTATCCATTATTTGCCATGTTCCATCATAATGAGCATATCTCAACTCATCATAACCACGATAACTGATGTGAGGACGGTCCGCGCTATCCAGCACGAGAGAAGAACCTGCACCCAAAGAGCTGTCAATATCCACAAACTCAATCTGCCACTGCGCTCCATCGTAGCGCGCATACTTCAGGTAAGTCCCCTCAGTTTTATAGCTGATGTGCGGATACCCTGCGCTGTCCAGAGCGAGAGAGGCAAACTGTCCCCCGGTATCATCCACCGTTTCAATTTGCCACTGTGCGCCATCGTAATAGGCATACTTCAAATCGTAATCATAATCGCTGGGAGGGGAGCTACCGATATAGCGAACAGCATAGGCGATATGTGGACGGTCCGCACTATCTAGCGCGATAGAGCTGTGTGACGGTCCTCCGTTCCCAGCACTGTCTATATGCTCAATCTGCCACTGCGTTCCGTCATAGTGTGCATATTTCAACCCATAGTAAGAACAGCTGAAGCTGATATGGGGATCCCCCGCGCTATCGAGTACGAGGGAAGTGTAATAAACACTTCCACCTTCACAGAGGCCATCTAGCGTTTC
>CAZXSK010000106.1:0-7226 GCA_964642855.1 uncultured Planctomycetaceae bacterium
TACGCCCGCGTTTTGCCCGGCCAGTCGAGCACCGCGCCGGTATCGGCCGAGGTGGCGTGCTGGGCGTAGCGCCCCAGCGCGCCGTGGGCAATCGGGGCGGGGCGGGGCTTGTACTTCTTCCGTCGGCGGTCGAACTCGGCCTTGCTGACCTTCGCGTTGAGCTTACCGCCGGGGATGTCGATTTCGATGATGTCGCCGGCCTGCAGGAGGCCGATCTCTCCGCCGGCTGCGGCTTCGGGGGAAACGTGCCCGATGCACGCCCCGGCCGTGCCGCCGGAGAAGCGCCCGTCGGTGATCAGCGCGCACTTGTCGCCGAGGCCCATGCCCTTGATGTAGCTGGTGGGCGCGAGCATTTCCTGCATGCCCGGGCCGCCGCGCGGGCCTTCATTGCGGATGACCACCACCTCGCCAGGCTGGACGTCGCCGGCGAGGATGCCGTCGCAGGCGTCTTCCTGGCTTTCATAGATCCGGGCAGGCCCGGCGTGCTCGTACATCTCGGGGTCCACGCCGGCGAGTTTGACGATCGCTCCGCTGCCGGCGATGTTGCCGTACAGCACCACCAGCCCGCCCTTCTTCGTGAAGGCGCTGTCCAGCGGGCGGATGACGTCGACGGGGTCCAGCGGGCCCTTGTTGAGGGGGGGCAGTTTCTCGGGCTTCTGGCCGCGGTACATCGCGCGGACCTGCTCGACACTCCGCCCGGTCGCCTTCCAGCCGTTGCGGTAGAGCTTCCTGGCGGCGGGGCAGATCTCGTCGCTCCGCAGCGACCACTTGCGGATGTTGTCCATCATCGTCTCGCCGGTGACGGTCATCACGTCGGTGTGGACGAGCTTGTTGTTGTCCCACCAGAGCTGGCTGAGAATGGTCGTGATCCCGCCGGCGCGGTGGACGTCCTGCACGTGGTAGATCTTCCCTTCCGGCGTGGCCGAGGGCGCGACGCGGCAGATGTTGGGCGTCCGCCGGGAGACGCGCTCGATGTCCTTGAGGGTGAACTTCACGCCGGCTTCGTTGGCGATTGCCAGCAGGTGCAGGACGGTGTTGGTCGAGCCGCCCATGGCCATGTCCAGCGCGAAGGCATTCTCGAAGGCCTTCTTGTTCATGATGCGTCTCGGCAGCAGCGGCCAGGTCTTCTTGCAGCCTTCGTCGGCCCATTGCTTGGCCATGGTGACGATGCGCCTGGCAGCGGCCTTGTAGAGGTCCATGCGCGCGGGGCTGGTCGCCAGCGTCGTGCCGTTGCCCGGCATGGCCATGCCGATCGCCTCGCAGAGGCAGTTCATGCTGTTGGCGGTGAACATGCCGCTGCACGAGCCGCAGGTGGGGCAGGTGTTGTTCTCGTATTCCTTGACCTTGCGGGCGGACATGTTGCCCACCCTGTGCTGGGCGACGGCGTAGAACTGGTCGATCAGGTCGACGTCGTTGTCGCCGACGCGTCCGGCCTCCATGGGCCCGCCGGAGGCGAAGATCACGGGGATGTTCAGCCGACAGGCGGCCATCAGCATGCCCGGGACGATCTTGTCGCAGTTGGGAATGCAGATCAGCGCGTCGAACATGTGTGCCCGGGCCATGGCTTCGACGGAGTCGGCGATGATCTCGCGCGAGGCGAGGGAGTACTTCATGCCCGTGTGCCCCATGGCGATGCCGTCGCAGATGGCGATGGTGTTGAACAGGATGGGCGTTCCGCCGGCCTTGGCGACCTGCTGCTTGACGTAGTCGCCGACGGCATCGAGATGCACATGCCCCGGGACGATGTCGGTGTAGCTGTTGGCGATGCCGATCAGCGGCTTGCGGATGTCGCGGTCGGTCAGGCCGGTCGCCTTGAGCAGGCTGCGGTGGGGGCCTCGCTGGGGCCCGGTCTTGATGGCGTCAGATCGCATGGTGGTCTTCTCCCTGTGTGTGCCCTGCCTCGGCGGCGAGCTGCGCCGCGAGGTCTTCCAGATAGTCCACCGCGTGGGAGAGGGTTTCGAAATCCTCGACGGTGGTCAGCACGTAGTTGGTGGTCGATTCGTCCCGCAGCGGGCGGATGGCGACGAAGTCCGGGTCCTTCGAAAGCTCCTTCAGGGATCCGAGGCTCGGATAGCCGATCAGCCCGCAGTACTGCTGGGGGCATTGGCCCATGTGGACCGCCCGGGTAAGCCCGTACAGCAGCACCTGCGCCCCGTGGCGCGCGAGGATCGGCTGGACCCGGCGAAGGTACTCGGCGTAGTCTGCCTCCCTGCCGGGGATCACGTCGAAGAGGTTCAGCACCACAATCAAGGTCGTCTCTCCGCTGGGTTCGGCTGGGCCCGCCGTCCGCCGACGGGTCTCGACCGCGATACCCTACGGATTTCAGGCGCAGGTGGCAACAGGCAACCGGTTCGGGGGCTGCGGAACGTGGGGCGATGTGGTACCCTCCCGCCCGATGGTAGTCGATCCGCATATCCTGTGGCATCTCCAGCCGGAGCGCCTGATCGAGGCGTACCGCTCGGGGCTGTTCCCGATGGTCGAGCGCGGCGAGCTGTACTGGTTCTGCCCCGATCCCCGCGGCGTCATGCCGCTGGACGAGCGGTTTCACGTCTCGCGAAGCCTGCGGCGCACGATTCGCCGCGGGATCTACGAATGCACCGTGAACCGGGCGTTCGATGCCGTCATGGCCGGCTGTGCGATGCGTGACGAGGGGACGTGGATCTCGCTGGAGATGCGCATGGCGTACAACGAGCTGCACGCCCGGGGTCTGGCCTGCAGCATCGAGGCCTGGCCGGCGGGGCAGGTTGGGGTCGGCGCGCCCGTCGGAGGGGTCTACGGCGTGACTGTGGGTGGTGTTTTCTGCGCCGAGAGCATGTTCCACACGCGAACGGACGCGGGCAAGGTGGCGCTGGTGGAGCTGGTCGAGCGACTTCGCCGGGGCGGGTTCTCGCTGATGGACATCCAGTGGACCACGCCGAACCTCGTTCGCTGGGGAGCCTTCGACATGCCCCGCCGAGAGTACCTCGATCGCCTGGCCGGGGCGTTGGGCCGCGATGCGTCGCTGGCGTGACGACTCCCGGCTGAGGGCGGGTCCACGAATTGGCGGGACGGGCCGCGGCGCGTTCGTACTTCCGGCGGCAACTTGCTGTGGCGCGGGTTCGTGGCCTTGGCCGATGAGAGAAGCAGGGCCTGCTGCGCATCGGCCGGGTCGCGTCGCAGGGAGGCCCGAATGGTCTTGACAAAGTCTCACCGATGGGCGACTCTACCGTGCTACCGACGCCGGCTGCGTGGCCGGCGCGGGATGGCAGTCGCCCGAGCGACAGGGAGGTCGCGATGAATGCGTTACGCTGCATCGGATGGCTGATCGCCTGCGCGGCGGTCACGGCGACAGGCTGCAACCCGCAGACGACGGACAACGAGATGGAAGACGGCACGGGTCGCAACAGGGACCCGCAGGTGCTGATCGCCAAGAATCGTCCTCCGATCCCGGACCTGCCCGTGCCGCTGGGGTTCGAGATTGACGAACGCCGGAGCCATCACCTGACCACCGGACCGTTCCGGCAGGTCAATCACGTGTACACCGGTGACGCCGACCGGTTTGCCGTGACGCGGTTCTACCGCACGCAGATGCCGGTCAACGGCTGGAGCCCGGTGCGGGAGTCGTTTGCCCAGGGCGTGGTGACGATGGACTTCGACAAGGGCGACGAACGCTGCAATATCATGATCATGCAAGGCCAGGGCTGGGGCAATCCGGTGGAAATCCGGGTCTGGCTGTCGTTCTCCGGGAAGATCCAGTCCACCCGGAGCGGTGAGATGGGCAACTAGAAACAGACACGACATGAAATCGACACGACGTCACGAACTCCAGCACAACGAACTGGACGCCGAACTGGTCAAGGTCCTGGAGTTTTTCAAGAAGTACCGCAGCCAGATCTCCTGGGGCGTGCTGATCGTCATTGTACTGGCTGTGGGCACCTGGATGTGGGTGGACCACTCCCGGGGCAAGGTCGCCGACGTGCAGCTGCGCTACGACCAGGTCATGGGGGTTGTGCCACCCCCCCAGGACATGGACGGGCAGGGGCGCCTGCAGGAACTGCAGGATCTGTCGAACCAGACCACCGATTCACGCATCGCAGCGATGAGCGCCCTGGCGATCGGAGATACCCATCTTCAGGAAGTCATCCTCGCCGGCGGGGACCTTGGGGGCAATCCCGCGACGGAGAAAGCCACGGCTGCCTACAACCGCGTGATCGACGAATTCGGAGCGTATCCGGATCTCGTCGCTTCCGCCCGGTACGGGCTCGCCAAACTGGCCGTCAGCCAGGGCGATTTCCCCGCTGCCAAGGAAGCCTACGAGGAGATCCTCAAGCGCCCGGAACTCAAGGGATACCCCGTCTACGCCATGGCCAATCAGGATCTGCAGACGCTCGGGCAACTCGCCCAGCCGATCCAACTGGCCGACGTGGACCCCAACGCGCTGCCGCGCGTGGGTGCCCTGGCCGTGGCGAGCAATTTCCTCGAGGCTGTCGATGCCAATGACATCGAAGAGGCCGAGGAATTCCTGGCCGGCATGAACGAAGATTCCGATCCCGTCCAGGCCGCCCGGGAGATCCTCCAGGCCGGCGATGTGAAGATGGATATCGCCCACCTGGCCGTCCCCGACGCGATCGCCGTGTCTACAGAGACGGCCGATCCCAACGGCACGAAGGGCAAGGTCATTGTCGACCTTACGAAGGTCCGCAGGTTCTGGCGGGTCGAGAAGGTCGAGTTCGTTCCCACGGTCGAGGCGAAGGCCATTGTCGAAGCGTTTCTGGATGACCATCCCGGCGCGAAAGAAGACAAGCCGCTTCCGGGCGGGGTGGAGTTCCCGACCGATTTGCCCGACGGCCCGGTCGACGCCAACGAACCTGCCGACGGCAACGCGCCGGTTGACGGCAACGATCCGGCGACCGAAGATGGAATGAAGCCGGTTGGCTGATCCCGCGAACCACAAACCGGGCCCGGCCGAGATGGTCCCGAGCCCTGACAACACCGTACCCCGAGGAAGGATGGAGACCGAAGTATGGCCGATTTGAACGCCATTTCCGAAGCGCTGATCAAGGGTGACCGCGATACCGTACTGACGCTGACGCGGGGTGCAATCGACGAGGGCGTCGCCCCCAGGGAGATTCTCGAGCAGGGGTTGATCGCCGGCATGGACGTCGTCGGCAAGCGGTTCAAGGCGAACGAAGTGTACGTTCCGGAGGTGCTGATCGCCGCACGCGCGATGAAGGCCGGGATGGAAGCCCTCCAGCCGGCGCTCACCGAGGCGGGCGTCGAGCCGCTCGGAACGGTCGTTATCGGCACGGTCAAGGGCGACCTGCACGATATCGGCAAGAACCTGGTAGCCATGATGCTCACCGGCGGCGGCTTGAAGGTCGTTGACGTAGGAACCGACGTTTCGCCCGAGAAGTTCATCGAGACCGTTCAGGCCGAGGGCGCCCAGGTCGTGGCGATGAGCGCGCTGCTGACCACGACCATGCCCCAGATGGGGGAGGTCGTCAAGGCGATGAAGGAAGCCGGTGTGAGCACCAAGACGATCGTCGGCGGGGCCCCGGTGACGCAGAATTTCGCCGACGAGATCGGGGCAGACGGCTACGCCGCCGACGCCGCCAGCGCCGTCGACGTGGTCAAGCAGCTCATCGACGCCGCCTGACTGCAGGGACGATCCGAACTCAACCCGCAAGAATACCGCCCGCGCCCGCGGCGGCATTGGCCCGAGGCTGATCCCGTCGCGGGTGCGTTCGCATGAAAGTCCAGCGATGCACGCCGACTGCAACGATCCCGAGGCGTTCGACGAAGTCGCCGAGACCTCGCTCGGCCCGCAGACCGACGCCGACGGCATGGAGTTCGTCGAAACGCCCCTCCAGGCGGAGGAGGAGGACGGCATGGAGCATCGGCGGATCGAGATCCGCAAGGTGCTCCGAGGCCGGCGGCTGGACAAGTACCTTTCCGGACGCCTGGGTAAGATCTCCCGCAACGCCCTGCAGAGCTACATTCGCGAGGGAAACGTCACGGTCAACGGGCGCGAGGTCAAGCCCAGTTACACCATCCGTGCCGGCGACGTGATCGACCTGCTGCTGCCGGTCGTCAAGCCCCAGGAGATTCCCCCCGAGCCCATCCCGCTGGACGTGGTCTACGAGGACGACGACCTGCTGGGGATCAACAAGCAGGCGAACCTGATCATCCACCCCGCCCGGGGGAACTGGACGGGCACGATGGTCAACGCCCTGGCGCACTACTTCGAGCAGGGGTGGCGCCTGGGAGGCAGCGATCGGGGAACGGGCCGCAATCGCACGCGCATCCGCGACCTGCCCACCTCGGGGGCTGTCTTCCGGCCGGGGATCGTTCACCGGCTCGACCGCGACACGACGGGCATTATCCTGGTTGCCAAGAGCGAGCTGGCGTTGTGGCGGCTTGGCAAACAGTTCGAGCATCGCAAGATCCACAAGACCTACACGGCCATCGTGCACGGCGTGGTTCCGCTGGACGAGGACGTGATCGATTGTCCCATCGGCAAGCATCCGAAGATTCGCGAGAAGTACTCGGTGCACCGCAAGACGGGGCGGGCGTTTCCGGCTGCGATCAAGGAGGCGGTCACGCGGTACAAGGTGCTCAAGAGGATATCCGGCGTCGGCAAGTCGGGGGCATCGTTTACGCTGGTGGAGTGCTACCCCAAGACCGGGCGGACGCATCAGCTAAGGGTACACATGAGCTACATCGGGCACCCGATGGTGGGCGATCGGATGTACGGCGGGGGCCCGATCTATCGCAGCCAGCTCGAGGGGCGGTCCGACGTGGCCGAAGGCCCGCTGATTACCCGTCAGGCGCTGCACGCCCATACCATCGAGTTCACCCACCCACGGACCGGGGAGCGGATGGAACTGCAGGCCCCCTGGCCGAAGGACTTCACCGACACACTGGCTGAGCTGGAGCAACGGAGCAAGGCGAACAAATGAGCGAACCGGTGCTGCTTCGGCTTCCGCCCGAGACGCGAAGCCGTCTGGAAGACGAATTGTCCGATGGCGAGCGGGTGCTCTGGTCGGGGATCGACCAGCCGGAGGTATCCCGCTCGAAAACGGCGTCGGCGGTATGGCGGGTTCTGGTGCTGTCGGTGCTTCCGGCGGCGGTGTTCCTGGTGCTGGGGTGGCTGGTGTGGAGTCGGGTTGCGATCGCCGGAGCCGCCCTTGTGGGGGTAGGGGTCTTGTGTCTCATGCTTCCCGCGTGGATGGTCCGGTCGCTGGTTG
>CAZXSK010000107.1:0-3845 GCA_964642855.1 uncultured Planctomycetaceae bacterium
ACTCACGACATTCACGTTGGCAACGTGACGCTCTACCACTGAGCTACGCCCGCAGCTGAGTACAGCAATCATCGCCATTTTCGCCGATCAGTCAAGCCCTTTTTTGCCTGTTCCGGACCATCTCGGACACCGGGAGGCATCGCCTGGCGGCATGCCCATGTAACCGCGTCGGCGGGCGGAAACCGGGCGGTCGAAGGAGAACGAACGGCGGCTGCAGTGGGCGCCGATGCAACCTGGCCTGTGGCGGTCTGGCACCGCGCCAGCATGGAAACGGAGGCAGGCAAAGCGAGGGACGCCCTGCCAGGAGCAACGACACAGGAGCGGACGACGGGCGGCGGGGAGTAGTCAGCCGAGGCCTGGGCGAGCGAAGCCAGAACCAAGGCGTTCCATAAGAACGGAGCGGGGGCAGACACCTGAGACGGAGGCCGTCCGGCCGGAGAGGCCGGTGCCGGCACGGGGTGCGCGGACGGAGGTCGACAGCCGGCGGATGCCCTGCCGGTCCGGGCGCAACGTCCGGAAGCGGAATTGCTTGCCAAGACGCCGGGCGACGGCCATAATGCCCGCCCATGCTCTGCGGAACGATCATTCCCGAATCCTTCTTCGCTGCCCGGGCCGAGATGCTGCTGTGGCTGCTTGCCGGAGGTGCGGTAGTGCTGCTGGTGTTCGGCGCCGACTGGGCGGTTTCGGCAGCTGCCAGGCTGGCTGCGGCGATCGGCATGAGCAAGGTCCTTATCGGGGCGACGGTAGTGAGCCTGGGAACCACCTCCCCGGAGGCGGCGGTGTCGGTGACCGCAGCGATCGGCGGAGACGGGGAGATGGCGCTGGGCAACGGGGTCGGGTCGATCATCTGCGATACGGCATTGATTTTCGGCCTGTGCTGCCTGATCAAACGCCTGCCGAAGGACCGCTTCGTGCTGAACCGTCACGGCTGGCTGCAGGTAGGAGCGGGAGCGCTGCTGTTTGCGACGGCCCTGGGCCTGTGGTGGCTGTCGGGAGACATCGAGAATGTCATCATGCCTCGCTGGGTAGGCGTGGGCTTCCTGTGCCTGTTGGTGGGGTACATGTATCTTTCGGTCCGCTGGTCGCGGGCCCATCCGGAGATCATCCCCCACGAGGTCGCCGAGGCCGCCCAGAACGTCACCGGCAGCGTGGCAAGCGCGGCCGAGCGGGTAACCACCAGTCCCAAGGGCAAGACGGCCCGGACGGTAACGAATCTGATCGGCCTGCTGATCGGGCTGGCGATGGTGATCATGGGCTCGGAGCTGATGGTGGGATCGGTCCGGCAGATCGCGCTGAATCATCACGTTCCCAAGGCCGTCATTGCCGGCACGCTGGTGGCGTTCGGCACGTCGCTGCCGGAGCTGGTCACCGCGATCGCATCGCTGATCAAGGGTCATTCCGAGTTGCTGGTGGGCAATGTCATCGGGGCGGACATCCTGAACGTGCTGTTCGTGATCGGCGCATCGGCCACGGCGACGCCGCTGGTGATCGAGCCGATTTTCTTCTGGTTTCTGCTTCCGGTGATGCTGGCGGTACTGGTGCTGCTGCGGGGGTTCATCTTCCTGCCCGGCGACCGCTTCCACCGATGGATGGGCCTGCCCCTGCTGGGGTCCTACGTGGTGTTCGTGATCCTGGCGGTGAAGTTCGGCCTGGCCGGCTGACTTACCTGTGCAGACAATGTGTGTCTTTCTTGGTAGGATGGACTTCGGGCAGCCGGTGACCTGCGCCCGACCTCGCGAACATCCAGGAGCCAGACTCATGCGAACGACCCTTCTCGCTTTGACGATCTTGATGGCCTGTTGTGCGTCGGCATCGGCCGAGGACAACCTCACGATGGCCAAGGCGGTGGAATACCCCCACGTGGGAGTCAAGCTGTCGGTACCGGAAAGCTTCACCTACGAAAGCCCGGACGATCGCTTCACCGCCGTGCGCGCGGTCAGAAGGATACGGGACAAGGTCGTCTCCGCCGTAACGCTCTCGGTGTTCCCGGTCGAGCAGAAACAGAGCGCCGACAAGCTCGCCGAGCAGCTGACCGACATGCTCCGCGAGGACCTCCGCGTGCGAGGCCTGAAGGCTGGCAAGAAGATCGAGATGAAAGTCGCCGGCCTGGAGGGCATTGCGCGGGTCATGACGTACTCGTTCTCAGGCCGCAAAACCGTCGCCGCCCGGGCCGTGGTGACCCGCGAGCTCAAGGAACCCGCCCGAAGACTGGCCTACGTGGTCACCGTCGAGGCGGAGGCGTCGCAGCGGGGCTCGCTGTTGAAGATCTTCAAGCAGGTAGTCACGCGGCTGACACTTTCGGAGATCAAGTGTCCGGCTACCCGCGGGATCAAGCTGGACTCCGAGCCCTGGCCTCACTACGGGCTGGGGTTCTCGATCAAGCCCCCCAAAGGCTGGTTCATCGCCGAGACGGCCACCGGGGCAGCCAGCGGCATGGTGGACTATCTCGCGGAGGGGTCGGTAACGATCTCGCCCTCGCTGGAGGTCGTGTCGGTGCTTCTGCCGGAGAAAATGACCTGCCGGAAGATGGCGGAGAAAGCCAAGGCCGCCTACCTGTCCCGTCGGAGCAGGCTGCTGGATGCCAATGTGGTTTCTGAGTCGGACCCGAACCTTGCCGGTATCACGGGAAGACAGTTCGTGCTGAAGCTCTCGGCCAGGGGCGAGGAAGACGCCAACGACCCGGGCGACAGCGACGAGGCCAATTCCTCGGACGCGTTGTCGGAGCTCTGGGTGTACCGGATCATCTGCACCGAAGACACCGAGACCGGCAAGCCCCGCAGCTACACGATGATCCTCTACCTGCGCGGCGATGACGCCGACGCTGCCCGGGACCTGATGGACACCCTCGCCGGCGGGTTCTCGATGCTCAAGAAGGAAGACTCCGACGACGACCCCGACACAGAGAAGGACGATTCGGGCGATTCGGACGACTCCGCTGTCGATCCGTCCGACGACGGATAGCCTTGCCGGCTTCGCCTGCGGCGCGCGGTCGACAGACCCTGTTGACAACTCGGCTGCTGATAGATACAGCCCCACAACCACCTTCCAATTCTGCAGTAACAGTCACGATATTTTGCCTGTTGCGCCCCCCTTAGCGGGCGTTGTATAATCGCTGCTGCGGTGGATCAACGCTGGGATTCCTTTCCGGAAGGGAGCGTGATGGAGCGAAACAGGATCGTCAAGGACGACTGCATTGGCTATCTCTCGAAGCAGCCGGAAGGCTGGATCGACCTGGTATTCGCCGATCCGCCCTTCAACATCGGCTACAAGTACGACGTCTACGAGGACACCCGGGCCTACGACGAGTACTACGACTGGACCCACCAGTGGATGGCTGCCTGCGACCGGGCGCTGAAGCCCACCGGGAGCTTCTGGGTCGCCATCGGCGACGAGTATGCCGCCGAGGTCCGCATGATAGGCCGCAAACTCGGCCTGACGCTGCGGAACTGGGTGATCTGGCATTATACGTTCGGCCAGGCGACAAAGGCGAAGTTCTCTCGCTCGCACACGCACCTTTTCTACTTCACCAAAAGCCCCACGGAGTTCACCTTCAACGCCCCGGCCGTCAGCGTGCTGTCCGACCGCCAGAAGGAGTACGGCGACAAGCGAGCCAACCCCCGCGGCCGGACTCCGTTCGATGTGTGGACCGAGTTCCCCCGGGTCTGCGGCACGTTCTCGGAGCGCAAGGGGTGGCACCCCTGCCAGATGCCCGAGATGCTCCTCGGGCGGATCGTGCGTGCGTGCAGCAACCCGGGCGACCTGGTGTTCGACCCCTTCGCCGGAAGCGGAACCACGCTGGTGGTCGCCAGGAAACTCTCGCGAGATTACCTGGGCACCGAGATCTC
>CAZXSK010000107.1:3945-7214 GCA_964642855.1 uncultured Planctomycetaceae bacterium
CATCGAAGGAAGTCCGCCAACCCAGCGGGAGCAGATGCTGGCCGGGGAGTTGTACGACCCCACGGACCCGCACCTGGCCCAGCTCCGCACACGCGCCCGCCTGCTGACGGGGCGCCTCAACGCCTCGACCGAAGACCAGCCCGATCTGCGTCGTGAGATCTGCATCGAGCTGTTCGCCGCTGGCGGAGATACGCTGTCCATCGAGCCGCCCTTCTACTGCGACTACGGATGCCACATCCATCTGGGCGAGAAGGTGTTCATCAACTTCGGCTGCGTGATGCTCGATCCGGCCGAGATCCGCATCGGCGACGGGACCCTTCTTGGTCCGGCCGTGCAGGTGTATACTGCAACGCACCCGCTGGACCCCGACCAGAGGCCTGCGGGCCTGGAGCAAGCGCAGCGGATCGAGGTCGGCCGGAATTGCTGGATCGGCGGCGGGGCGATTCTCTGCCCCGGCGTGACGGTCGGCGAGGGCACGACCATCGGAGCCGGCAGCGTAGTTACCCGGGACCTGCCCTCGCGCGTCGTTGCAGCGGGCAATCCGTGTCGCGTCATCCGCAGGCTGTAGGCGCGGTCGGGGGCGAGTAGACCAGAGCAACTCCAACCGCCGGGGCCAAGGAGCAACGATGCTGCCGAAAGTAACGCTCGGAAACACCGGCAAGGAACTCTCCCGCTATGCGCTGGGCGGGTTTCACCAGGTCGAGATCACCTGCGACGTCGTCGCCGACGTGGTGGATGCCTACCTCTCCGCGGGCGGAAACTACATCGAAACCGCTCGCAACTACGGCGGCGGCGCGTCGGAGGAGAAGATCGGCCGGGTGCTGAAAGGGCGAAGCGAGAAGATCCATCTGGCCTCCAAGACCTCCGCAGCGACGGCCGAAGATGCCCGCCGCGATCTGGAGACCTCGCTGAAAACACTGGGCGTCGATCGCCTGGACTTCTACTTCTTCCACGGCGTGTCGCCCGGGAAGCTTCAGGAGATCACCGCTCCGGGCGGAGCGGTGGAGGGGCTGACGCGGGCGAAAGACGAAGGCCTGATCGACGGCATGGGCCTCAGCAGCCACCATCCGCCGGTGTATCTCGACGCGATGGAGCGCATCGACCTGTCGCTGCTGCTGATCTGGTGCAATTATCTCGACAACCTGAACTTCCCGCTGATTCCCGAGCAGATCATCCCCCGTGCCCGAAGCCTGGGGGTTGGCGTGACCGCGATGAAGCCCCTGGCCGACGGGCTGCTGCATGCCTCGGTGACCGATGCGTTCCGCTACTGTCTTGGGGCGGGGGCGGAAGTGGCTGTCTGCGGGACCAACAGTGTCGAGCAGGTTCGGCAGGCGGCGGAGGCAGCCTCCCAGACTCCAGCCGACGCGGACGAGCGGGAACGCATTCTGCGGAAAGCTCCCGAACTGGGGCGATATGTCTGCCGGCGATGCGGAGCGTGTCCGGAAGCGCTCATGCGGGTGTTCGAGCTGGAAGGCGTCTTCGACCGCCAGATGATCGACTTCTACCCGCACGGAGCAGCAGACAACGCCCTTCGGAAGGTATTGGCTGGTTGGTTCAACAAGACCGACGCTGCCCGGGAACGGTTCGCGGAGATGGACGTATCGGTAGACGACCTCGTCGGCAGCGCAGCGGAGATCGAATGCCCGTATGGCATCGACATACCGCGGAAGATCGCCATCGCCACGGCCAAGCTCTCCGGAGGCAAGCCGCAGCGGGTCTGATCGCCCGGAAGGCCAGCGTTGCTATGGTTCCGTGGCGACGCTGTCCAGCTGTTTCCGCACGGCAAGGAGCAGTTCCGCCGGCGTGTAGGGTTTGCGAAGCACGTGCAGATTCCTGCCCGCAGAGTCCCCGGCGAGATGCTGGTCGTCGTATCCGGTCATCAGAAGGATGGGCAGTCTGGGGCGAAGCTTGAGGATCTGCCCGGCTGCTTCCCTGCCGCCCATAACGGGCATGACGACGTCCATCAATGCCAAGTCGATGTCCCGATCATCGCGGGCGATCTGCACGGCCTGGGCGCCGTCGGTCGCCACGGCCAGGCGATAGCCCGCCTTGGAGAGGACCGTCTCGGCCAGGTGGCGCACCAGGTCGTCATCCTCTGCCAGCAGGATGGTTTCTCCGTTGCCCTGGATGGCTGTGGATCTGGCCGTGTCCTGGGGTAGATCATCCTCGGAATCTACCGCCGGGAAGCATACCGTGAACGACGAGCCCTCCCCGGGCACGCTGGTGCAGTCGATGGCTCCCCCGTGCTCGGCGGCAATGCCCTGGACGGTCGCCAACCCCAACCCGGTCCCCTTGCCCACCGGCTTGGTCGTAAAGAACGGCTCGAAGATGCGCTCACGGAGGTCCGGCGGGATTCCCGCACCGGTGTCGGCAACGTTCAGGCAGGCCCAGGAGTTTCCCTCTTCGGCGGCCTCGTCTGCCTGCCCGGTTTGCGGCGGGAGGTCCTGTGAGGTCACTGAAATCGTCAGCGTACCCCCATCGGGCATGGCGTCGCGGGCGTTCACGCACAGGTTCACCAGGAGCGTTTCCACCATCGCCGTATCCGCCCGGATCATCGGTCCGGGCGAGGGAAGCTCCACCTTTAGATGAACATGCTCACCCAGCAGACGCTTGAGCATTTCCTCCAGGCCGCGAACGATGCCAGAAAGGCGAACGGGGCGTTTCTCGGTTCCACTCTGCCTGCTGAACAGCAGCAACTGGCGGACCAGGCGGGAAGCACGCGCCACCGCGCGGGAGATCTCCGAGAGATACGCCGAAAGTTCCTCGTTGTCGGCTGCAAGCTCTTCCCCGAGTTGGGCGTATCCGCCCATTGCCTGCAGGAGGTTGTTGAAATCGTGAGCGACCCCGCCGGCGAGCTGTCCGACCGCCTGAATCTTCTCCGATTGGCGAAGCCTCTCGGCCAGTCTGTCGCGCTCGGTCATGTCGACGGCGACCGCGTAGATCTGCCCCAACTGCGGATCCATGTTCGCAGTCCACTCCAGCACGTGGTACTGCCCGTCGCGACCTTTCCAGCGATTGCGGAACCCCTCGATGACTTCACCCCGGGAGACCCGCTCGGTGACTTTGGTGGTGGCTTGGATATCGTCGGGATGGAGCAGATGCGTACCACGCTTACCAATGAGTTCGTCCTCCGAGTACCCAAGCACACGGAGGAAGGCAGGGTTGACCCGCACCATGTTGCCCTCCCGGTCGAAGATGCACTGCAGGACCAGCGATTGCCGGAAGAATCTCTCGGCCATTCGCTGGGCTTCGTGTCGGGCGGTCACGTC
>CAZXSK010000108.1:0-7093 GCA_964642855.1 uncultured Planctomycetaceae bacterium
AGACCCAGCAACCTGCGCTCGCCCGTCCGGCGTGACAGGTGGTGGCTGGCGAGCGCTCCGACGACGTACAGCCCGCCGAACCCAAGCGACAGCCAGAGGTTCGCCACGTCGCCGTAGCCCAGGCGATCGTGCGTGAAGAAGTAGATACCCCGCTCAACGAAGATCGTCGCGAGGCTCTCCTGGAAGCTCAGCAGCCCCAGTCTGCGGAAGGAACGCACGGCAGCGAGGGCGGCGGGTTAGCGGCTGCCCCGGCCGCGCGTGCGTTTGCTCGAGGCCTTGCCGCGCTTGCGCGTGGTTTTCTTCTTGGTGGTAGCCGCCTTGCGGGTGCGCTTGCGCGTGGTCCGCTTCTTTTTGCCCCCGGCCGGTTTGCCTCGCTGGGGCTCGGGCGATTCAGGCTTGGCCTGGTCGTAGGTCCGCGACGGATGGCCGGCGACGGTACCCTCGCCTGTCATGGTTTCGAACATCGCCGCAGCCGGCGGGGGCGGACCCTGGTCGGGCGGGTAGGCCTTCTCGATCACGCCGACCGCTTCCTTGAGGCTGTCTGTAAGGACGAACAGGTTCAGGTCGGTCTTGTCGATCTTCGGGTGCCCTTTGTGGAGCATGGCGTCGTCCATCCAGTCGATCAGCCCGGACCAGTAGCTCTTGCCGATCAGGATGACCGGGAACTGGATCGCCTTCTGCGTCTGGATGAGCGTCATCGAGTTGAAGAACTCGTGGAGCGTACCGAAGCCTCCCGGGAAGCAGACGAACGCGTTGGCGTACTTGACGAACATCACCAGGCGCGCAAAGAAGTAGCGGAAGTCCATGCGGATCTTCGCCCACGGGTTGGCATTCTGCTCGTGGGGAAGATCGATGTTCAGCCCGACCGACATGCCGCCGGCTTCGTCCGCCCCGCGATTGGCCGCTTCCATGATGCCCGGGCCGCCCCCGGTAATGATCGCGTAGCCTCGGTCGGCGAGCATACCCGCCAGTTTGCTGGCCTTCTTGTAGTACGGGTCGCTGCGGGGAGTCCGGGCCGAACCGAAGATGCTCACGGCCGAGCCGATGCGGCTCATCGTCTCGAAACCCTCGACGAACTCGCTCATGATCCGGAAGACGCGCCAAGGGTCCTCGTTGACGAACTCGCGATGGTTGTTGATGGGTTGGTCCACGACGTCCTCCCGATCGTGCATGTCTTGACTGGTTGCTTTGTACCCTGCTTATCGGACAACTTCCCGGGCAAGGCTGAAACAAAAGCCTACCGCCCAGATACGTCGCCGGCAACAGGCGTTGACAAATGACCCGCAATTCGGCCTAATGCTCCCGAGGGAGACAGGCATGAGACACGCAATGCGAGCGGCAATCGGTGTCGTCCTGCCGGCGATCCTCGTCGGCTGCAGCGACAATTACATCCTGACCACGCCCGACACGCTGGCCACGACGGCTTCGGAAGCGCCCGTGGTGGTCCGCCTTCAACGGCGGGACTTCTTCGTGCTGGCGATGCCCTCCGAGCGATCGCTGATGCAGCTTCGCGTCAAAGGCCAGCCGCCGCGCGGGGCGTTTACCGACGATCTCGGATACGCAGCGACCACCGTGCCCACCCCGCCCGAACAGGGACGCCACGACCTGCAGGTCAGCCACGCCGACCGCCGGGGCGACGAAATCTCCCGCGACGCGCGGATCTACACCTGGCCGGCGGATGGCAATGCCCTGGCCGTCGACCTCGATTCCCTGCCCCTGGACCTGCCCGAGGTATCGGAGATTGCAGCCGAGGCACTGAAGGCCCACGCTCCGGGCGGGCGCGTGGCGTACTTCACGCGCAAGGGCGTCGACGAGCACGACTGGATCCACAAGCGGCTGCGGGTGCGGGGCTTCCCCGACGGCCCGATTCTGCTGTGGCAGCGGCAGCGGTGGCATGTGGTGCCCGGGCCGTGGAAACTGCCCAGGATCAAAGTGGAAACGCGGCTGGTCAGCCAGCTCGACGCGGTCCGCGAGCAGTTTCCGAACCTGTCGGTGGGCATCGCGGGCAGCCGGCTCAGCGCCAAGGCCTTCGCCGAGGCGGGGATGAAGGTAATCGTCATCGGCAGCGGGGTCGACACGAGCGAACCGGCCGTCCGTCGCAGCAGCTGGTCGGACTTCAGCGACCGCGGGCTGTAGATCACCCGGCGCACCCGGCCCCGGCCCGCAGCGGCCCATCGGAAAACACGTCGGATGGTGCGCAGCCGAAGAACCGGCTGACCTTGCCGGTTCTTGCCGGTTCCTGCCAAAGCTTGCCGGCTCTGCCCATCGGCTGCCGGCTGTGAACGGCCCTGCCCCGCCGTGGCCGACGCCTGCCAGCCGTTGCCGAATCCTGCCATCGCGAGCCCTTCTCCCGGCGGACGGTCCGCGCAACAATTCGGGCCGGCGACCGGAGTCACCGACCCGCGAAATCGTCGGAAGAAATCCCGGCCCTCAGCGCTCGATGACCACCGACCCCATCCCGAGAACGAACCCGTTGCCGACGTCGCTGCCAGCGGCGCCGAACGTCACCGAATCGACGCCGTCCAGCAGCTTGGGATCGATCTCGATCTGGCGGATGTAGGGCGAGTTGCACGGGGTGTGAGCAGCGGGAATGGCGAAGCGCTTCCCGCCGACCTCGACCCAGCCTTCGCCATGGCCAACGTGCTCGACAACCAGCCGCAGCCAGGCGCGATTGGCGCCTTTGGCGTCGAAGTCCTTGAGCTTCAGCGTCGCCGTGTCGCCCGGTTTGAGGGTCTTCAGCACGCCGTGACAGTAGTACTGCGTGCGGACGAGATCGGGCTTGGCGGGCACGTCACCGGCCAGCTTGAGCCCGATGGCCACGGCGTGGCTGGGCTTGACCGTCAGTGACGCGGCGACCTGGCCATTCTCATCGGCGGGGGTTAGTTTCACGCCGTCGACGTCGACGCCCTTGCCTGCCTTCACAGCCGTCTCCCGCAGGTCCACCTCGCCCTTGTTGTTGTGGTCAAGCAGCTTCACCGAACCGCCGCCGAGGGACGTGCCCTCCGGCGGGGCGATCGTCAGCGAAACGTCGCGGACGCCCGGGCCGTCGTTGAAGACCACCGTCACCAGCTGGCCAGTGACGTCGTCGATGCTCGATACGACCCACACGCTGTCATCGCTGCTGGTGGCCTGCACAAGCCGGCCGCGAAGGTCGTGCAGGAACTTCAGGCACAGGTACTCGCCCTTGTCGATGCCCGCCTTGCCCCACGGCGTGCCCCCGCCGCGACTCTTCCACAGGGCGTGGATCGCCCGGGCGCGAATCTTGTCGGGCGTCTCCTTCACGCAGTACAGGATGTCGCGCAGGTTGTAGATCATCCGCTTGCGGCTGACGAACCGCCCGCCGTGCTGGAAATTCGCCGCGGTCCGGCCTCGAGCGGGGGCGTCCCACAGGTCGTTGGTCTCGGTGTTATACACCGTCAGCGTCTTGTCGTGCCTGGTCCTGCCATAGGCTACCAGCACCTCGTACGACGCAGCCATGCCGTCGGTATGGCCCTGGTAGTGGTGCTCGCAGACGCCGTCGAGGTCCTCGATGCACGCATCGATCATCGGCTTGTAGAGCAGGTCCCACGACGCCCAGTCGTCTTCCTGCCAGCGGAAACCGAACCCGCCGACCATCTGCAGATCCGGCGCGCCCTTCTTCGCCTCGGCAGCGACGACATTGAACGACTCGTTGTACCACACGCCAATCTGCCTGCCCGACCAGTACGTAAACCGCGACGGGTCCTTCGCCACGAGACGCGTCTTGCCGTCCCCGCCCTGCTGACTCTCCCAGACCATCGATTCGAGTTTCTCGCCCCGATACACCACAGCGTCGCCCGCCTTGGCCGAGTCCTTGTTGTCAGCCCGGCCGGTGAGATGCTTCTCCAGCATCCGCCCGAGATCGAGATACGGCTCGTTCCACCATTCGATCGCCACGGCGTCGCCGTACTTGGCGCCCTGGCTGGCAAGGCTCTTGCCCACGCTGACACACTTGCTCTTCCAGTCGCCGCCCCAGGTCTGCGGCAGCAACTGCTTGCGGTCGTACTGCGTGCAGACTCGCAGGAACACCTCGTGACCCGGGTTCGGGCCTCGCACAAACGCCCCGCCGCCACCCATCGCCTTCAGCGGACGCAGGCTGCCCACACGCAGGCCCTCAACCTGCCCGTCCGAACCCCCGGCCGTGTGGAAGCCGAAAATGCCCGCCGGCACCGTCTGCTGGTCGTTGACCTTCACCGTCCGGCCGGTAACCTCGCACCGCACCGGGCCGCCTTTGCGGTCCTTCCATCGGCCGGCCTGCAAGTCCGCAACCGTGAACCCCACCTTCCCCACGCCGTGGGAGTTGACCACCCCCACCGCCACGCGGACCACCTGGTCGAGGTCCAGCGAGAAGTTCTCGTCGAAGTTGCCCTCGGCCCCCGCCCCGGTGCCCGACGAGTTGAAAATCCACTCCGCGTGACGCATCGCCGAAAACGGAACCACCGCCGTGTTGACCTTCGACGACAGCGGCACCGCGTCGCGGACGTAGTACCACGAGCCGTCGTCTTCCATCGCCGCCACGTCAACGAACACGTCGCTGCGGGGCTTGTCGGTCGCGATCGTCACCACCAGCCCGTCCTGGTCGGTCAGGTCCGCCGGCCAGATCAACTCGCGAACCGCCCAACGGGCGTTGTTCCAGTTCGACCGCTTCGTGCCCATGTCGAACTGCACAACCAGGCCGTCGGCGGTGTTCCGGGCGTTGACCCAGCCGGGAATTCTCGCCATGCCCGTGACCTTGCCCTTGACCGCCTCTCCCTGGAACGTGCCCGTGAAGCTGCCCCTCACCTCGCGCCCGTCACGTTTGAGCTCGACGACGTATTCCGCCTTCGGATCGCCCTTGACCCACCGGTCCGAGCCCACGTCGACCGTCACGTGCAACTGGCCGGGCCTGGACTTGTCCGCGTCCACCAACGCCTTCGACGAGCCCTTGTTGAGCGTCGGCGCACTGGCCGCTGCCTTCTCCTGCCACTTGCCCTCCTCCAGCACCGGGAACAGGCGCAGGATCATCGGCTCGCGGCTGGTCTGGCCGGTCTTCTTGTCCTTCTTGGTCTGGAAAACCGCTCCCTCAAGCGTCAGGTGATACTCCACCAGGTCGCCGCTCTTGCTGACGAGCTTCTCCAGCGGCGTCTTCTTGACAGAGTCGGGAACGGGCCTCGCTGCGGCTACGGAAACTGCCCCCAACACGACGGCCAGGCTCAGGATGCGTCCGGTCATTCTCACGTTGCTTCTCCTTGGTCAGGTGCGGAACACGGCGTCCAATCGGTTGTCGATCCTACCTGAAATGCCCGCCGGTCCGCCACGTTTCGGCCGGAGGAAATGTCCACCACCCTGCCAAGTCCCTACGTCCCGGCGACGCCCGACCGACACGCCGCCCCGCGAACCACGCCTTGCCACCCGCCGGCCGGCCTGCTAGGCTCTGTCTCAAAACGCTGGCGTGGCCCGAAAGCGCGGAGTTCGCCGGGCAGGCTAGGACGGTCAAGCAGGCAGATCCGCCGGATCTGTCGATGCAGCCGGACAAAGCTGGCACGGTGAAGACCCGCTTGAAGCCCGTCATCGGGGTTTTGAACAGAGCCTAAGCTCCCGCGAGGATCGCGGGGGGGGTCGTCGTAAGCGAAAAGGGACACGCATGAAGCTATCGGTTGTGATTCCGGTCTACAACGAGCGGGAGACTCTCGAGACGATCGTCCGGCGGGTACAGGATGTCCCGGTGGACAAGGAAATCGTGCTGGTGGACGACTGCTCCACCGACGGCACGCGCGAGATCCTGGCTGAGCTGGAAAAGCAGGACAACATCCGCGTGCTGCTCCACGAGGTCAACCAGGGCAAGGGAGCGGCGCTGCGCACCGGCTTCGCCGGCGCCCGCGGGGATATCGTCATCATCCAGGACGCCGACCTCGAATACGACCCGGCCGAGTTCCCGAAGGTCATCCAACCGATCCTCGACAACAAGGCCGACGTGGTCTACGGCTCGCGATTCGCAGGCGGGGAAAGCCACCGCGTGCTGTACTACTGGCACTCGGTGGGCAACCGGTTCCTGACGTTCCTGTCCAATTGCCTGACGAATCTCAACCTGACCGACATGGAAACCTGCTACAAGGCCTTCCGGCGCGAGGTCATCCAGGACATCACCATCGAGGAAGACCGCTTCGGCTTCGAGCCGGAGATCACCGCCAAGGTCGCCATCCGCCGGCTTCGCGTGTACGAAGTGGGCATCAGCTACTCCGGCAGGACGTACGAGGAAGGCAAGAAGATCGGCTGGAAGGACGGCTGCCGCGCGATCTGGTGCATCCTGAAGTACAACGTCTGGCACAAGGACAAGTCCGCCCGACGAAGCGACTGACCGCAGGCCCATGGCGATCGCCGGCGATACCGGTTTGCAGCGGACCATCGGCCCGCTCTCCTTCACTGCACCGGTTGCGGGTCCGCCTTTTGTCTCAGCGTCGCAGCCAACTCTCGTGCATCGCAAGGCGTCAGAGGAAACGCCGTGGAGTCGTAGGAGAGGATACCCCTCTGCGAAACGGCCAGCCCGACGACCTTGCCTTCCCGCGTCGTGGCCACGACGACGCGGAACTTGCCCCGTCTCGGCCAGGATTGGACCGACCCGAACTCGGCCGACACCGGCCCCCCCAGGAAAACGCCCGTCAGCCCCCTGCACCGGATCGTCATATAAACCATGCACCCCAGAATAGCCACCATGACGGGCACGACGACCCAGAATCCGACCTCGCTGGTAAGAGCTGCGATCATCCGGTTTCTCCGCAATTCCCGCGACCTTCGGCTGCGTCGGCTGCGGCGTCCAGGAGATCGGCCAGAACGTGGGCGTCCCCGGAGGCCAGGGCGCATGCGAAGTCATCGAAGTCAATCCGCACGCAGGCTTCGCCGGCGCGGTTTCCGCTGCGAACGCGAAACATCGCACCCCCTGTCACGACCGTGCCGGGACGGGGGCTGGCCAGAGCTTTGCGCCTCTGACGCAGTATAACCACGCCGGAGATGATCCCCGCCGCCACCAGCGCGGCGAAGCCGATGTTGCCAGCCATGTCCGCCAGCAGCCAGACTCCAGCGGTCTCTATGTGTCCAT
>CAZXSK010000109.1:0-6993 GCA_964642855.1 uncultured Planctomycetaceae bacterium
GCGGATGCTGCGCCCGCCGCCCGCAAAGCAACCCCGCGAAAGGAAGACCCCATGCTGCACCGGAAACCAATCATCGCCGCCCCCGCCGCCCTGCTGCTCGTCCTGGCCTGCTTCGCCCAACCCGCAGCGGCCTGCTGGGAAGATGTCCCCATCGAGAAAATCCTCGAAGGCGCCGATCTCGTCGTGGTCGGCAAGATCACCGACATCCCGTCGGTCATCGTCCGCAACAAACGCGACTACTCCCTGGCCACGCTCACCGTCCGCGAAACGCTCAAGGGCAAGGTCGACGGCAACAGCGTGAAGCTCACCTTCCCCGATAAAGCCACCATTTCCACCGACATCATCTACCGGAAGGGACAGGACGGCGTCTGGATCCTCAACAAGGACAAGACCACCGGCCACTACATGGCTACCTATCCCAAGGACTACCAGAAGCTCGACGAGCTACCCAAAATCCGGCCGATTCTGAATCTCCAAGCCGCTCCGAAATACAAGCTGCCCGAGGACGCCAACGAGGTGGTTCTGCAGTACGACGTAGGCGGCGGGATGATGCGACGTGTCAATGACGAGCCGCTGCTGGCGATTCATGCCGATGGCACGGTGAAGCTCGGCTCGCCCTATGGCTGGCGAAAGGCGATGCAGACGAAGATCTCCGCCGACCGGGTCCAGGAGATCCTCGCGACCGTTCTGCACGTTCACGATTTCGAGAATGTCGACGCCGACGAGATCAAGAAGGAGATCGAGAAGGAAGGGCGACACTGCCGCATCGCCGATGCCGGGACCGTCTTCGTTCGGGTCGACGTGAAAGGCCACAAGCATTCCGCGAACATCTACGCCCTCGACGATCAGGCCCGCCTGAACAAGCACATCAAGCCCCTGCAGGACATGGCCGCCATCGAGAACTACCTCACCGGTCTGATACACGTGGCCTACGCCGGCGGCGAGAAGAAACTCGCCCAACGTCTCGCCGAGATCAACCGGGCCCTGCGGAAGAAGTACAGCAAAGCGCCGCCCCTTACGGCCGGCGACCTTCGATACGCCACCGCCACCGCCAAGGGCGAACTGAAGATCACCTTCCGGCGCGTCCGCAAGCTCGACCTGGCCGAGCAGATCACCACCGCCACCGCCACGTACCCCCCTGAGGATTCCGGGAAGAAGCCCGAAATCAAGGTAGGTTTCTACGCCAGGGATGTCAGCAAGGACAACTCCGGGGACGGCCTGCTGCCACCGGTCGGCGATTGACCAGGCTGTGTTGCCCGAACGGGATCCTGGATCTCAGCCGAAGCATGAATCGCAGCGGGCAGGTTGGTCGGCAGGATGGGGATCCTGCCGGAGCCCGGGCTGAAGACCGCCTTGCGCAGCCCCTCCGGTGACAGCCCGTAGTTCATCGGCACGTTGTTGGCAGAGCTTGCCGCGCCATCGGTCTTGGAGGGCTCTGTCGGCGGCCATGCGGGGCCCTCAAGGGGAGCGACCGATTCGACCTACATACCACCGGTTGTCGGGGCCAGGTCCAGACATGCGCAACCTATGAACCCCGAAGCACCAAGGGACGCCGCCGGTAAGGGGACGATCTCCAGGAACACCGCGGAAAGTGGCGACCCGTGAGCTGGGGAACGGGGTTCCTGATGGAAGGCGAACCAGCCGATCACCGATTCGAGTTTCTTCGACGGAGTTCTGGAGAAAAAGGAATGAGTATGAGCAATCCGCGCAAGCACGTTGGTCGCTACCTGCCCGTGGCGGGAGGGGTGCTGGTGGCAGCTTTGGTTCTGGTGTCGGTTCAGGGCCGGGCCGATCAGGCGAAGTCGGAAGACAAAGAGACGGCGGGTTGGCCGATGATGCACGCCCACGGCGATTACGCGCCGGTCAAGAGCGACGTGGAGTTGGTTGAGAAGGCCAAGGACATCCGCCTGGCGTGGAACGGCCCGGAACACCTGGGCTTCGCCAAGACCTCCAGCGGCGGGTTCAAGTACGGCAAATACACCGAGCCGGCCGGGATCGAACCGTTCAACAGCGGAACGGCGACGCCTATCGTAGCCGAGGGGATGGTCTTCCACAGCTACTTCCACCCCACCGGGGGCGTGTTGGACGAGGGCCGATACAAGAACAAGCCTCACGGCTACCGGGCGATCTCCGCAGATGACGTGCTGATCGCCATCGACGCCAAAACGGGCAAGCAGAAGTGGAAGGCCGTCGAGAAGGACAAGGGCGTCAACCGGGGCGGCAGGAAGCGCGTGCACTGGGGCGTAAGCCCCGCCTGCGCCGACGGCGTGGTGTACTCGATGGGCTCCACCGGGCGGCTGTACGCCTACCGGGCCAGCGACGGGACGCGCAAGTGGGAAAGCGACATCGGCCCGGCCCACGAGAAGTACGAGCAGATCAAGGTCGAGGCGCTGAAAGAGAAGAAGCGAGTCGTCGGGGATTCATGGAAAACCAGCCTGGTGGTTGCCGAGGGCGTGCTCGTAGCCACCGACGGGTGGAACGGGCTGATGGGCTTCGAGACGGCTACGGGCAAGCGCATCTGGCATGCCAGGAAGGTCAACTCGACATGGGCCACGCCGGCGATCTGGCGGAAGGACGGCAGGGAGTACCTGCTTGTCTGCACGCGCGAAGGCGAGCTGCGGCTGCTGGATCCGCGCGACGGCAAGGAACTCTGGAAGGAGAAAGTCGGCGTCAACTACCCCACGCTCGTGCTTCACGGTGACATCGCCATCTGCAACGTCAAGCAGGCAGGCGAGAAGGACAGCGAGGGCGTCTACGGCGGCATCCGCATCTCCACCGAGGGAATCAAGAGGCTCTGGTCGTTCCCGGAGGAGGTCAACACGATCACCAACTTCGGGGGCGCGGACAACGCCGCGACCCGCTGGCTGGCCATCCGGGACGATCTGGCGATTCTCTGCCGCAAGACCACGCCGCGCTCCGGGCGAAGCAAGTACGACATCATGATCACCGTGCTCAAACCCGAGACCGGTGAGATTCTCTACCGACGGCTGGTGACCGAGAAGGACGCCCCCGAGAAGGCCTCCAAGCGCGTTCGTATGCCGATCCTGATGGGCGATTATGTCATGTTGATGACCGATCAGAACCACGGCAACAGCGGGTATGGCGGGTACTACTACCACATCGAACGCAACGACGACGGAACGTTCAAGACGCTCACCTACGCGGGCCAATGGCCTAAACGCCACTTCGCCCTTACAGGCTATGAGACGCCCATCGAGATTCCTTACGTCGGCGGGCGGCTGTACTTCCGCTCGATGAAGGGAATCGCCTGCTACGACCTGCGCAAGCAGACCCCGTAGCCCAGCGGCCGCTTCGGACGCATCGGGTGAGGCCCCCGTGGGGCGATTCCGACGGCCTTGTGGCCTGACGGTGACGCGGGACGGTGACCAGCTCATTGTCGACAACGCCCCCGGGGGCGTCAGGCGTTCGGGGTCTCGCCGGAGGGTCCTTGTTCGCGGGCGGCGTTGGCGATGGCCTGGGAGACCTGCACGTACTGCATGCGGGTTTCGTAGAGGGCCCGGTCGATGAGCTGTTTCTCATCGTCTTCGAGGTTGCCCTTGGTCTTCTCTTCGAGGACCGAGAGCGTGTCGATGTGGAACTTCGCCAGCTCCGGGTCGAGGTATCGCTTGCCGGACTGCGGATCGACCACGCCACCCAAGGCCATGACCACCTGCGTGACCAGCGAGCTGACGAGCGTGTTGAACGAGGCGGGGGGCAGGTCGCGCTGGCCGGCCTGGCCTTCCTCGTCGCCGGAGGCGGCGGCTGCTGCGCTCATGTGGTCGGCGTTCTGGGCGGCTTTCTTCTCGACCTCTTCGGCGAGCTTTTCCTTCTCGGCCTGGGCCTGGGTTTTCCAGTCGTCGTCGACGATGATTTTGGGTTTCTCTTCGCCCGATTGCTGATTGTCAGCCATGGTTGTCCCTTCGTGTTGTCGCCTGTGCGGCGGGTCGGTTCGGGTTATGCGGGTCAGGCACCGGCGATGCGCGGCATGCGCATCGGCTCGGACTGGAGCGTCGCCTGCATGAACTCCACCAGCAGGGCAGCTTTCAGCCCGGCTGCCTCGGGCTCGTGCCAGAGATTGCGGACCTCGCCGGGGTCTTCCTGCAGGTCGAACAGCTCGCCGTCGTCCCACGTTCGGTACACGGTAATCTTATAGCGCTGGTTGACGTAGGTCCTCATATGGCAGACATCGCGGCCGTGGTGGTTCTCGGTGACCGACCAGTTCCGCACCGGTCCGTTGCCGCGCCACGAGGGCAGTGCGTCGAGGCCGGTGATGGTTCCGGGCACGTCGAGACCGGCCGCCCGGAGGAACGTGGGCGTCAGGTCGACGATGTTCTGGATGTCGTCGGCTACGCGTCCGGCGGGGACATTCCCGCCCGGCCAGCGGACCAGCAGCGGGATGCGCAGCAGGTCTTCGTAGTGGTGAATGGCCTTGGCGGTCAGCCCGTGCTGCCCGAGGAAGTGCCCGTGGTCGGTGGTGAACACCACCAGCGTGTTGTCGGCGATCTCCAGGCGGTCGAGGGTATCGAGGATCCGGCCGATCTGGGCATCCATGAAGCTGGTCATGCCGTAATAGATGGCCATGTTCTTCTTGAGCTGCTCGACGTCGTGCACCTGGCTGTGGCCGCCGTGGATCGCGCCGTCGGACGGCGGGAAGAGCTTCGCGAAATCGGCGTCTTCTTTCATCGCCTCGGCGAAATGCGGCGGGTTGTGGTCATGTTCGCCTTCGCGGATCCGGCCGGGCTGCATGTCGTCGGGGTCGTACATGCTGGCCCAGGGCTCGGGCACGGTGTAGGGCGGGTGCGGGTCGTGGAAACTTGCCCATGCGAGGAACGGCTGATCTGCGTCGACGGCCTGGTTGATGTGGTCGATGGTCCGCTCGGCGGTCCATACCGAGTAGTGGAACTCTTCGGGCAGATCCCAGTGGAGCTGTCCCTTTTCGTAATACGGTTTGCCGTCGTCGTCCTGCCTGGGCGGCCAGGGCTGGAAGTAGTCCCGCCAGTTGGTCAGGCCTTTTTCTTCCATCCAGATGGCGTAGTGCTGTCCGACGTGGCTTTCGTTGCCGTGCATGCGTGCGGTGTCGACGTGCTGGAAGCCGTACCAGGGCCCGCGGAACTTCCGCCAGAAGTCGAGGTCCCGCAGGATCGGCTGGCATTCGATGGACTCGTAGCCGGGCTCGGACGCCAGGGGCTGGAAGTGGGCCTTGCCGATCAGTGCGGTGTAGTAGCCCTGCCGGCTGAGCATGTCGCCGATGGTGGGTACGTCTTCGAAGAGCTTGGTGCCCAGCGACCACGCCCCGTGCTGGGAGGGGTACATTCCGGTGATGATGCTCGCGCGGGTCGGCGTGCAGGTGGGGTTGGGGCAATAGGCCCGGTCGAAGCGGGTTCCTTCGTCGCAGAGGCGATCGAGCGCGGGGGTTCGGATGGCCGGGTTGACCTTCCCGAGCGTGCTGTAGTGCTGCTGGTCGGATGTGATCAGCAGAATGTTCGGACGGCTGGACATACGTTCCTTCCTGGGGTCTGCGTGGACTGTGCGTGCCGGCCCGAATGTGTCAGGCGGACACGGTGTGACGGCTCATGGCCGCGGCGACCAGCCCGACGAACATCGGCTGGGGCCGAAGCGGCCGGCTTGTCAGTTCCGGGTGGAACTGGGCGGCCACGAAATACGGATGCCTGTCGGCGGACAATTCGAGGATCTGCATGATCGGGTGTACCGGATGCCTGCCGGAGAACACCAAGCCGTGGGATTCGAGCACCTCGACGTGATCGGGGTCGACCTCGTAACGATGCCGGAACCGCTGGCGGATCATCTCGACGTCGCCGAACATTTCCGCTGCCCGGGTTTCGGGTGTCAGCAGGACATCCTGGCCGCCGAGGCGCATGTTCCCGCCGAGGCCCTCGATCTGCTTCTGCTCGGGCAGGATATCGATCACGGGCACCTTGCAGTCGGGCTCGAGCTCGGTGCTGCCGGCGCCCTCGATGCCGCAGACGTTGCGGGCGTATTCGATGACCGCCATCTGGAACCCCAGGCAGATGCCCAGGTAGGGCAGGTTGTTCTCGCGTGCGTAGCGGACGCAGGCGATTTTCCCGGCCGTTCCGCGGGTGCCGAACCCGCCCGGGACGATGATCCCGTCGACACCCTGCAACGCGTCGGCGACGGTGTCGTCGGTCACGTCGGTGGTGTCGATCCACTCGACCTTGACCTTCACGCCGTTGGCGACGCCCGAATGCTCGAGCGCCTTGAGGATGCTGGCGTAGCTGTCCCGGACCGCGGTGTATTTGCCCGTGATGCCGATGGTCACCGTGTCGGTCGCGCTGCCGATCCGCGAACTGAACTCGCGCCACTCGTGATAGTGGCGGTAGTCCATCGCCGAATTCACCCGCGAGCCGAGGTTCAGCAACTGGACGACTTCCATGTCCAGCCCCTCCTCGCGCATGATGCCGGGCAGCAGGTAGATGCTCGGCAGATCGTGCATCGAGAACACGCGCTGGATGGGCACGTTGGTGTACACGGAGATCTTCTGGCGGACCTTGTCGACCACCGGCGTTTCCGACCGGCAGGCGATGATGTGAGGCTGAACGCCGAACTCCATCAGGCGCTTGATGCCCAACTGGGCCGCCTTGGACTTCTGCTCCCCCAGCGCCTGGGGCTTGATGATATACGTCAGCGCCACGAAGATCATCGACTCCTGGCCTTCTTCGTAGCTCAACTCCCGCAAGGCCTCGATGTAGAAGTTGTTCTCGATGTCGCCGACCGTCCCGCCGACCTCCACGAACACCACGTCGGCGTCGGTTTCCATCGCCAGCTGGCGAAGCCGGAGCTTCACCTCGCCGGTAACGTGCGGAATCATCTGCACGTCGCGCCCGAGGTAGCTGCCCTTGCGTTCCTTGGCCAGCACCGACGAGTAAATCTGCCCGCTGGTGCAGAAGTTCGCCCGGGAAAGGTCCTGGTCGAGCATCCGCTCGTAGGTGCCCAGGTCCATGTCGGTCTCCATGC
>CAZXSK010000110.1:0-6843 GCA_964642855.1 uncultured Planctomycetaceae bacterium
GAGTTCCGCCTGCGGGCGCTTTAGCGCAATCTGGGTAAAGTCTGAATCGGCTGGAGACACCGGGGCCGTAGCATGACGGTGGAAGGACAGGAGCAGCGAGAGCCTGTGCTTTCGAGCATCCGGGCAGGAACGTCCAAGGCCCCAATCCCAGGAGGGCAGGACCATGAAGACCCATCAGACCGTACGTGCCGCCAGGCCCAGCCGATTCGGCCTCGACCCCGAAGCCGTCGAGCAGGCCCACCGGGCCAAGGAACTCAGCATTCAGCTTTACGCCCAGCTCGTCCAGGACGGGCATCGGCTGTTCGAAGAAGACGCCGACGCAGAAAGAGAGGGCCAACTGGTCGCAGCCGGCGCGTGGTAGTGCAGCACCCCGGCCGGGTCTGGAGGGACCCGGCCGAGACATTCTTCCCTGCAGCCCGTCGGGCGTAAGACGCGAGGCACCTGTCATCGAACTTCCTTGCCATGCCCGCCTGCCCGGCGGGTCCTCTATCGCCGCGATCCCGACCCGCAGTCGCGGCGATTCTTTTGCGCGGACCGCGCCGGCCCGACCGGCCGGACCGATCCGTCGCCCGATCTTGCGAGACTTCCTGCAACGGGTATCCTTTAAGGTAGGTATCCAAGACACGCAGCGCAACGCCCGCGCGGGCCCGTGCGCGCGACATGCGAATGGCGGCCTGCTGCAGGCCCGGCCTGACGAACCACGCACATCGGAAAGGAATGCACCATGAAGCACCTGCTTGTGGCAGGAATGCTGGCCGCGATTACCGCCACGGCGACGGCGGCCGATCCCGACGTTTCGAAGCTCGCCAAGGATCTTTCCAGCAACGACGTATCGGTTCGCGTAGCTGCGGCGGAGAAGCTCGCCGAGCTGGACGCGGACGATCTTCGCCCGGCGCGCGAGGCGCTGGTGGGGGCGATGCGCGACGAGTATTTCGACGTTCGCAAACCGGCTGCCCGTGCCGTAGCGAAGCTTGGCCCTTCGGCTGTCGGGGGCCTGGTGGACGTATTGCGCGAGGGGGAGAGTTGGTCGCAGCAGTCGGCCGCTGAGGCGCTGGGGTTGATGGGCCCTGCCGCCGGCGAGGCCGCAAGCGCCCTGGCCGATGCGCTGAAGGAGGCAGAGGCCCCGGAGCAGACGATGTGGCTGGCGTGGGCGCTGGGTCGGATGGGCGCCGAGGCGAAGTCTGCGGTGCCGGTGATCGCCGAGACGCTGGAGGAAGAGAAGAGTTACGCGGCGCGGTACCTGGCGCAGGCGTTGGGTCGCATCGGCGCGACGTCGCCGGAGGCGATCGACGCGTTGATGGCTGCGATGAAGCGTGGCGCCAGCGGCGCGACCGAGGCGCTGGGCGAGGCGGGTCCGGCGGCGGGCAAGGCCTTGCTGGCCGAGTGGAAGGCGAACCGTCACAACAAGCGGTACTGCTACGGGCTGATCGAAGCGATCGGACAGGTCGGCCCGGACGCCAACGCCGCCGTTCCGGAACTGATCGAGGAAGTGAAAGGCCGGACGGATCAGTGGTTCGTGGCGCTGGCGGCGCGATCGCTGGGGAAGATCGGCCCGGGCGCGTACAAGGCGGTTCCTGCCCTGGTGAAGGTGGCTGCCGACCACGGCTACGCCGACGCGCGCCGGTCGGCGGCGTGGGCGCTGGGCGAGATCGACGTCACCAACGCCGGTGTGACCGACGCGCTGGACAAGGCCGCGGCGAGCAAGAACGAGTCGGTCGCGGCGGCCGCTCGCGAGGCGCTGGAGAAGCTCAAGGCCAGCGCCCGCACGAAGGACGACGACTGACCGACTTTCTGACAGGAGACCCTGACCATGCTGCGATTGCTGACTGGTGTGCTGACCGTGGCAGCCGTGTTGTTCGCCGGCTGCGGAACCCCGGCCTCGGAGGCGATGGCCGGTGAGCCCGTGACGACGACCCAATCCGACCCGTCGCCGACGGTGGAGGTCGACGGCCGCCTGATGGTGGTCAACGGCCAGGCGGAGGTGCCCCGCGGGCTGTTCGGCGTGCATGCCTACAAGCTCACGCCGGAGCGCAACCGGGAGTACGGCATCGAGTGCATCCGGCAGATTCATTTCAGCCCGGGCTCGGGCGTTGCAGCGTTGGGCAAGGACGGCAAGGTCAAGGACGCCTACAAGGACCTGTCGGTGGTCATCGACTGCATGGGCGACCGCTATCGGCCGGCGACGGTGCTGAGCAACAAGGACTACGAGGCGTTCTTCCGTAAGATCGGCCGGGCGTACGCCTCGAAGGTCAAGCAGGCGGGCATCGACGGGTATGTCGAATTCTGGAACGAGCCGTATCTCAACTGGGCCAACCGCAGCTACGGCAGTGGCCGAAACCACTACAACAACAAGTGGTACGATCTCAGCAAGGCCAGGGAAGGCGGCCCGGTGACCATCAAGGGCTGGGACAAGCCGCTGAAGCACCTGAAGTGGAAGAAGCTCTGGCCGAAGGGCGAGGACGGCAAGATCGGCTGGGGCGTGAAGATCCCCGAAGGCCTCGAGGCCGGCGACACGTTCAAGGCGAGCAACAGCTACTACTGGACCAACAACCGCAAGCAGACCTTCACGGTGGTGGAGGAGTGGCACGTTCACGACCCGACGCAGGTGTCGTGGTGGTCGGGTAGGCAGAACCTCGATTTCTACCTGTGGATGTTCGAACCGTTCGCCCGCAGCGTCAAGGCGGTGGACCCGAATATCCAGGTGCTGGCGGGGTGGGACTTCGGCCTCAGCCACGGCGACTGGGCGGTCTGGCGCGAGCTGTACAAGCCGATCCTGGATCTGGATATCGACCTCGTCGACGGCATTACCGATCATCATTACGGCGTAAACTCGCGGATCGTGCCCGCGTGGTACGAGGTCGCCTGCGCCTATGCGGTGACCGAGCACGGCAAGTGGATCCGCGGCTACAACACCGAATGCGACGGCCAGCTCGACCCGGCTGTGCACCGCTCGGGCGGCGGCAAATCGGGGGCCGCGGGCGCAGCTACGTACATGCTGCGTGACATCCTCGAGCTGTGCTACCATTCGCCGGCCAAGTCCGGCTCGCGGACGACACACCATCCGGGCACCGGCGAGATGACCGTACTGAAATACCTCAAGGACCTCCGCGGGCCAATGGTCCGCGCCGTCTCCCGCGACGTGGACCTCTGGCCGACCGCTTCGGTCCACGGCGACAAGCTCGTGGTGGTGGTCTTCAACAACGCCGGTCAGGCCCGCCAGCTGAAGCTGAAGCTGGCCGCGCCGAAGGGCACGACCTTCAAGCCCGGACGGGTCGAGCAGATCGAGATGACCGGCTCGCTGAAAATCGCCGGTGAGAAGTTCGACGCCTCGGGCACCTCCGCCACGCTGACCCGCAAGCTGCTGTCCCGCCAGGCGGTGAAGATCGTCCTGCCGCTGGAGGGTAACGTGCCCGCCAAACCCGCCGTCCGACGGAAGCAGCACTTCGCCAGGGGCGTGCTGCAGAAGGTCCAGCCGGGCAAGGGCAAGACCTTCACCATCGCGGTCGACCAGGCGGATCTCGCCTCGGCCGACGCCGCGTGGCTGAAGATCATCCTGGAGGGCAATGACGCCGGCGAAGCCAGGGTCACGCTCAACGGCCGGTCGGTGACGATTCCGGATCGCAACTACACGCTGATGCTGCCCGTGTCGCCAGGCGACCTGAAGACCCGCAACACGCTGGTGTTCACCGCCGACGGCGAGAAGTCCGACGGTTTCCAGGTGGACATTGCCAGCCTGGTGGTCGACAGCCGATCGGGCGACTGATCCGCTCGGGCTGACCGGACGGACCGTTTCGCTCGATTGGCCGAGGCCGGCTGGGTCAATTCGGTGTGTATCGTAGACGCTTCTTGCATGCAAGGCGTGTTCTTGGAAGATTTTACATCGATTTTCGCACGGCCATTTCCGGGCAGTTTCGTTCAGAAGCGGCACGGGCGGTACTGGCTTGGCCTCAGGCGGGCAGAATCGGCCCCAGCCGGCCGGGGCCGGCAAGAAACGGCAAGACCCGGCAAGGGCTGGCAACGCGCGCCGGTTTGGCTGCGGATGGGTTCGGGGGGACCCAACCGCACCGCAGGCCGGGAGACACTCGCCGCCCGATATCGACGACGGGCGAGGTCCGCGAAGCGCTTCCGGGGCGCGTTGGATCCGATCGTTCTGGATGCCGTGTGCTGTCATCTCTTCCGGGTCCGATGCTCTGGCGGGCGCGCAGCGCCCTCTACCCTTGGTTCGGCGGCACGGTCGGCGCGCGCGGCATGTTCCGCATGGCGAGGCAACGAATCGCCAACCACATGCAGGGCAGGCAGATAGAAAATCTTCCAGATTCCGTGGATCTCGAAAGCCGGTGGGAACGCGATGCGCGCAGGAACGGCTCGGCAACGGACGGCCGGCAGGGCAGCTCAATCGATGTGTCACCCGCGCGGGGTGCTGCAACGCTTCACAGGCTCAAGCCCCTCTCCTCCATCGACATAACCTGTCAGTGGTACCAAATTACAGCAATTATGACAAGTTGGGTTGTCATTTATCACGATATGGTATAGAATGACAACTAACTGAGGAGTGAGCGAGTGGTTGATGACCAGATCATCCCGAGGAACCTGCGTCGTGTGCGCAACAGTCTGGGCCTGTCCCAGCAACAGGTCGCAACCGAGGCGGGCCTTTCGAGGAATGCCTATCGCAGCATCGAAACCGGGGAGTCCGAACCGCGGGTGAGCAGCCTGCAGGGCATCGCTCGTGCGCTGGGTGTTCGTCTCCCGGACCTGCTGGCTGCGCCGCCCAGTTTGACCAGCGTGCGATTTCGATCCACCAAGGTTCGCGGCGGCAAGGCCAAAGCCAGGCGCGACGAGGTGGTCGTGCGTGTGGCGAGATGGCTGTCGGACTTCTGCGGGTTGGAGGAACTCCTCGGCCGGCAGCGACCCTACACCCTGGAAGATGTGGGCAAAGAGGCGTCCGGCCTCTCGGGGCCTGCCCGGGCCATCGAAACTGCCCGGTTGGCGCGGGAGCAGTTGGGCCTGCGGGGCGAGCCGATCCGCGATATCTGCGGCCTGCTGGAGTCGGCGGGCGTGAAGGTCTGGCCTGTCGAGATGACCCCGGAGGACTTCTTCGGAATCTCTGTGGCGGTCGACGACGGCGGGCCGGCCGTGGTGGTCAACACCCGCGCGGACATCTCGGTCGAGCGGCGCATCTTCACCGCTGCGCACGAACTCGGGCACCTGCTTCTGCATCCCGGCGCGTACCGCGTCTCGAAGGTGCGGGAGGACGATCGGGAAGAGAAGGAAGCCAATCAGTTTGCCGGTCACTTCCTGATGCCCGACGAGGTCTTCCATGACGAATGGCAGGATACCCGTGGCCTGCGGTTTGTGGACAGGGTTCTCCACGTCAAGAGGATCTTTCGTGTCAGCTATGCGACCGTGCTGTATCGACTGGTCGATCTTGGCCAAGCGGACCCTTCCAAGGTCTGGATGATCTTCAAGACCCAATGGAAGCGGCGATGCGGGCGGTCCATCGGCAAGAAGGATGAGCCCATGCCCCTGGAGGATGTGGACTTCCTGGAGGACCGCCTCAGCCGACTGGTACGGGCAGCCCTGGAGGAGGAGAAGATCAGCCTCAGCCGTGCCGCCGAGATTTTCGGTCTGGACCTCAGCGCCATGCGAGAGATGGTCTGCTCCTGGGAAGTCCCGGCGTGAACGCAGGGGCCGGAACACCGGGGGGCCTGGTAGCCGACGCCAACGTGCTGATCGACTATGCGGAGTCCGGGCGCATTGTGCTGGCTGCGATCTCCCGCCACCTGGCGCCCCTGTACATCCCTTCACCCGTCCTCGACGACGAAGTCTCGGCATTGTCAGGTGAGCAGGCCGGTGCACTTGGCTGCACTGTGGTGGAGCCCACGCTGGATCAGCTCATGGAAGCTGCCGTCGAGAGGGGACCTCTTTCCTATTACGATTGGCTGTGCCTCATCGTTGCTCGCGACGCGGGGCTGGCGGTTCTGACAAATGACAAACCCCTTCGAAGGGCTTGCAGGAACTCGTCCGTTCCACTCGTCTGGGGGCTTGAGGCGATGGTCCTTCTCTCCCGAGCCAACAGGCTGAGTCCCGTGAGGGCTCTGAAGGTGGCCGAGCGAATGTCCTCGAAGAACCCCTACATAACGAAGACGCTCCTGGCGCGCTTCCGCTCGGAACTCGGATTGTAGGTCTTCCTTGCCAGCCATCAACCCGACCATCACCCCCCGGCCGCGTGAGTGCTTGCTGCCGTGCAGCTGTTCCCTCAGCATTCAGCAGGGGGCGGGCGTTGCGACGGACCTGGCGGGGGGCTATGATCGAAGCCGGTCAGCCCGGGCTGGGGGTCTCCTGTCCTGCGGGCACGGGCGATGAAAGGCAGCCGGTATATGGGAAAGCAATGCGATGACACCAGCGATGCCCTTGAAGAGGCTGGAACCGGTCGGGCGAACAGACTGAGGCTGGAGGAGCGGGTCTGGGGGTCGCTTCTGGGCGGAGCCGTGGGCGACGCGCTGGGCGCGCCGACCGAGTGCATGGACTACCGGGATATCCGACGATTCCTGGGGAATTACCGGACCTTCGCCGAACTCGAGCAGGCCTTCGCCGAACTGGAGAAGCGCGACTGGTCCGAGGCCATCGCCCGCGTGAAATGCCCGCCGTTTCACCCCATCGGCACGGTCACCGACGATACCGTCATGGCCGATCTGCTGATCGACGCCATCATCGAAACCGACGGTCGTCTTACTGCCTACAGCTGGGCGAAGGCGTGGGAGACGTTCGACGAGCCGATCGCGGTCCCGGGCGGCGGACAGTTCAACCGCCTGGAGGGCGTGCACTGGATCGAGCGGATCCCGT
>CAZXSK010000111.1:0-6561 GCA_964642855.1 uncultured Planctomycetaceae bacterium
CCACCTCGGCCGATACCGGCGCGGTGCTCGACTGGCCGGGCAAAACGCGGGCGTAGGCAGAAATGTCAAGAAGGGAGACGAGTCCCATGGGACACAGGGATGATGGCAGGCCATTTCTCAACCGCATGCGGGTTCGCAACTACAGGAGTATTGCAGCCTGTGATGTGGAACTGGCTCCCTTCACGGTCCTTGTCGGACCAAACGGAAGTGGAAAGAGCAACTTCTTGGATGCTCTTCGCTTTGTGGCTGACTCATTGCGCAACTCCTTGGACTGGGCAATCCAGAACCGGGGCACGTTCAACGAGATACGTCGACGCTCAAGTCTTAAAGGACGGCCGGCAGATGTTGTTGTCGGCCTGGACTTGACCCTGCCAGACGGATCACACGTCCATTACTCGTTTGAAATCCGCGCCAAGAAACCCAAGGCATACCAGGTCACCAGAGAATCCTGCCACATCTGGCGAACAGACCAACACTCACGGTTCGAGGTGAAGAGAGGGGAGCTATGCAATGCTACTACGGATCTTCAAGCCGCGATCGAACCTGACCGCCTCTATCTCCAAGCGGTCTCTGGAGTGCCGAAATTCCGGCCGGTCTACGATGCCCTGAGCCGAATGGGGTTCTACAACATCAACCCGCAGGAGATCCGTAAGCTGCAGAAACCGGATCCCTCGGAAGTACTGAAACGGGAGGGACAGAACCTCGCAAGCATTCTCAAGCGTCTTGACGAGGCCTCTCCCGACGCAAAAAAGCGAATCGAGGAGTACCTCGGGCAAATTGTACCCGGCATCAGGATGGTTGCACACAAGGGAGTGGATACTTGGGAAACTGTTGACTTCAAGCAGGCCGTCAGCGATGAGCAATCCGTGTGGACGTTTCCAGCTTCGAGCATGTCGGACGGCACACTCCGCTCATTGGGGATTCTCTTGGCTGTCTTCCAGAGCTCCCCGGGACAAGGCAAGCCGATTCCCCTTGTTGCCATCGAGGAACCTGAAGCAGCTGTCCACCCTGCGGCTGCACGAGCTTTGGGAGACGCCATTTCCGAAGCCTCTCTGACCACTCAGGTTCTTGTCACGTCCCACAGTCCCGATCTGCTTGAGCACGAGTCGGTCAGTGAGGAGAACATTCTGGCTGTTGTGATGGACCAAGGGAAGACGAAAGTGGGGCGACTCGACGAATCTCAGCGGAGGTTGCTCAAGGACGGTCTTTATAGCCCGCCGGAACTCCTTCGCCTGAACGAGATGATACCTGACCGCAACTCTATCTCTGAACCTGCACAGCTCTCCCTCTTTGAGGAGGACGAATGACGTGGCGAGGCACATTGTTCCTATTGTGGAGGGACACGGCGAACAGAGCGCCGTCCCTGTCCTGCTCCGAAGTATCTGCCATGATCGGTATGGACGCTACGATGTCATGGTCGCCAAGCCGGTTCGGTGTAAGCGGGGGCAGTTGGTGAGGGATGGGGAACCGGACCGACACGCCATGGTAAAAGCCCTTCGTCTGGCAACCGCGAGGCTGAATACGGGCGACAACGGAGCAGTGCTTGTCCTGCTGGATGCCGACGAGGACTGTCCCGCAGAACTGGCACGTAATCTGAGGCAGCTTGCGACCACGATTCTGGACGAGAGCATGCCCGTGGGCGTAGTGCTTCCGAAGATTGAGTTCGAATCCTGGTTCCTCCCATCTGTTGTACGCTGGCGAGGGTCCTTCGGCTTCCGCAATAACGCCGAACCGCCCACAGACCCCGAAGGAATACGTGGAGCCAAGGAGCGGCTCTCTCGGCTCATGGTGCCCGGAAGGAAATACAGCGAGACTGTCGATCAGGCCAAACTGTCGGCGAATATGGACTTGGAGGCCGCGGAACGTCAGTGTCGGTCATTCCGCAAGTTTCTAACGGAGGTAGAATCTCTGTTGACGGAACTCCCTGGTTCCTAGCCTCCCTACTTCCCCGTGTCCATGACCGAAACCGACAACCAACCCGAACTGCTGCAGATCGACGCCTTCACGGACCGGGCGTTTACCGGCAACCCGGCCGCGGTGTGCTTCCTGGGCGACGACCTGCCCGACGACACCCTCCAGGCCATCGCAGCCGAGATGAACCTCTCGGAAACCGCCTTCCCACGACCCCGCGGCGACGGCGGGTGGGACCTGCGATGGTTCACCCCCGCCTGCGAGGTCAAGCTGTGTGGCCACGCCACCCTCGCCACCGCCTGGGCGCTGTGGGAGACCCAGCGCCTCCCGGCCGATGAGCCCGCGAAGTTCCAGACCCGCAGCGGCCTGCTGACCGCCACGCGCGACCCGCGCGGCTGGGTTACGCTGGACTTCCCCGTCGACGAGCTGACCCCCTGCGACGCACCGGCCGGTCTGGTCGAGACGCTCGGCAGGCCGGAAGTCGTCGCCACAGCGCAAGGGGCAGGCGGCGATACGCTGCTGGAACTGCCCGATCAATCCGCCGTGGCGAACGTCCGGCCGGACTTCCGCGCCCTCCGCGAACTGCAGACCGTCGAGCGCGGACTGATCGTCACCGCAGCGGCCGACGATCCTGCCGTTGACTTCGTTTCGCGGTTCTTCGCTCCCGGCGCGGGCATCGACGAAGACCCCGTCACCGGCAGCGCCCACTGCACGCTGACGCCCTACTGGGCCCGGAAACTCGGGACCACCGACCTGGTCGCCCGCCAGATCTCCACCCGCGGGGGCGACCTTCGCACCCGCCTGCAAGGCAGCCGCGTGGAGATCCGAGGCCAGGCCGTAACCGTCCTCCGAGGCCGACTCGTCATCTGAAGGAGCCCACCATGACCGACACGCCCGACCCCGCCGACCGTCCCGTCCTGCTGCCCGACGGCAGCGAACTGGAGCGATGGGAACAGCCGCTGGTCTTCGACCGCACGCTGCATGTCGACCCGTCCCATGCAGGCGCCACCGACGACGGCGAAGGCAGCGAAAACGCCCCCTTCCGCACGATCAACGCAGCCGCCCGGGCCGCGATGCCCGGCGACCGGGTGCTCATCGCCGGCGGCGTGTACCGCGAGTGGGTCCGTCCGGCCCGCGGCGGGGAAGGCCCGTCGCGGATGATCAGCTACGAGGCGGCCCCCGGCGCGCAGGTCGTGGTGAAAGGTTCGGAGGTCCTCAGCGCCCAATGGACGCGCTGCCCGGCGCGTGTCGGGGTCGGCGACCCCGCCCCGTGGATGGTCGAACTGCCGCGCGAGCTGTTTGACGGCGTCAACCCGTTCGTGGCTGTCAACATGCCCCAGCTGGTCTGGCAGACGCGCGTGTTCGATCTCAGCGACGAGCTTCTGCCCCGGCTGCTGCTGCGCCGCGGGCTGATATTTCAGGACGGCAGGCGCCTTCGCCAGGTAGTGAGCTACCCCGACCTCGCCGAGCGCGACGGGACCTACTGGGTGGACCCCGGCGGGCTGGTTATTCATGCGAGGCTCTTCGGCGACGCCGACCCCGCCAAGGCGACCATCGAGATCACCGCGAGGGAGCAGATCTTCGCCCCCGAACTCCAGGAGCTGGGATACATCCGGGTGAAGGGCATCACGTTCGAGCACGCGGCAGACGGCTTTCCCGTGCCCCAACGGGCGGCGGTTTCGGCAAGTCGCGGCCATCACTGGATCATCGAGGGCTGCACTGTCCGCCAGGCCAACGCGCTGGGCATTGACGTGGGCAAGAGCACCTGGAACATGCGCGAGCCGGCGACGCCCGGCTGGCAGGTCGTGCGGGGCAACACGGTGCAGGACTGCGGTGTGTGCGGGATCTGCGGATGCGGCCCGCTGCACCATTCGCTGATCGAGGACAACCTCATCGAGCGGTGCTGCTGGCAGGACGTGGAGATGTACTTCGAGTGCGCGGGGATCAAGACCCACCAGAACATGGACACGGTGATCCGCCGGAACCTGATCCGCGACATCCGCGGCGGCAGCGGCATCTGGATGGACTGGAACAACGTCAACAGCCGGTGCACCGAGAACGTGTTGATCGACGTCGAGAGCAGGCTGGGGGGCATCTTCGTGGAGGCGTCGCACGAGCCCAACACGGTGGATCACAACATCGTGATCGGCATGCGAGGCCGGGCCATCTACGAGCACGACACCGACCGCCTGCTGGTGGCCCACAACCTCGTCGCCGGCTCGGACGACTCGGCGATTTACCTGGCGTTGGGCGACCGCGAGCGCTGGGTGAAAGGTCGCGGCTCGACCGCGCGGGACCACCACGTAACGGCGAACCTGATTGTGGACTGTCCCCGGTGGATCGAGGTCGCCAACCCGCATCAGCGGATCGACGGCAACGCCTATGCGGGCCAGTGCCAGCCCGGACCGCTTCGCATCCACGAGCCGGCGGAGAACCTGCACCTGCAGGCCTGGCGGGACTTCCACGGCTGGGACGCTCGCGGCGACTGCGTTGCGGTGCGATGCTCACTGGACCGGGATTCGCTGGAGCTTACGGTGACCGTCGACGGCGAACTGCCCGGCCTGAAACCCGTGCCCACCTGCATGACCGGCCTGGACGGCGCGGTCCGCAAGCCGGAGGGCAACCCGCCCGGGCCGTGGGCCAGACTCGTCGGCGGTGAGCAGGTGCTCACCATCGATCCGAGACACCCGATCGGCGACTGACGGGCTGTCATTGCTTCTTGTTGATCTTCGGCCTCAGCGGCCGGGGGGCGGGCAACGGTCTCGGTCTCATTGGCTGAACCTCCACGGTCTCGACGGGCAGTGTCAGCTTGGCGCTGGAGACCTCGCCGGTCCACAGCTTGCGAACGTCGTCGCCTTCGCCCGCCGTCTTGAGGGAATTCCCGTAGATCAGTTGCAGCGAGTACGCGCCGTCCTCCACCTGCATGCGGAGCATTCCGGGGTGATGCGCGTGAAATTTGGCGTACGAGAAGAACGCGATCTTCCCCGGCTGAACGGTCACCACCTCGGGCTCGTCGCTGCGGGCCCGCCTTCTCGGGTAGACCCACTGGCAGTCAACGTCGTCGCCGTTGGCGTCGGTCGCCGTGATGCCGAACCGCTGGCCGGGATCGGTCAGGTTCAGATGCATCGGGTTTTTGCCCGTGTTGCGCATGGCGATGGTCACGAGCGTGTTGACCCGTCCACGCAGGGCGGTGATGCTCCGGCTGGCGCCGGGCAGCAGCGTGAGCTGCAGGTCGTCGACACTCTTGCCCCATGCCCATTTGTCCACGTCAACCGCGGCAGTGTATCGGGCGACGTTCTCTTCGGTGGCGGGGCGGCTGGCGAGGCGCTCGGCGGACAGGTAGTATTCCTTCCGATCCGGGAGCTTCTGCAACACCAGCAGGCACTTCTGGCCGTCGCGAAGCTTGCCAGAAACCTGCGTCGGAGCAACCGCTCGCTGGACGGGAACGTTGCCGCCCTGGTTGGGCCCGAGTACGACCTGACCTCCCCCGCCGCGAACCGTGACCGTGATGTTGCCCCTGACCTGCACGCGCACGTTCTTCTTGGCGACCTTGGCCCGGCTGACCCGATGGAGGACCTTGATCCTCTCGGGCTTCTCGTCGCCGTCATCGGAACTCGCCTGATCTACGTCCCCATCCGTGTCGGCGTTCAGGACCAGCTTGCGATTCCGAATCTTCTTTGCCCCGCGTTTGTCGTCGGCCTTGTCGTTCTTATCGTCGGCCGGGGCGGGCTTGAGGCGTTTCTCGATCTCCAGCGTGTAGGTGATGAAATCAGCCTCCATCGGCTTTTCCTGCCCCGCAACCCGGATCTTCATCTCGGCCGGCTGGCCGACCTCGACGACCTTCCCGACCACGACAAGGTCTCCTTCGAGAACGACCTGTTCGATGGGTTTGGTCTGGGCCGCCGCCACCGAAGCCAGGGCCAGTGTGCCTGCCGTCGCGACCAGCAGCATCGCAGTTGTGTTCCGCATGTTCGTCCGCCTTTCTGCGCAGGGCCCGGGCTGTCCCGGGCACGCTTCCTTTGACGATTCCGTTGCCGGCCGGTTCCGAGCAAAGGAAAAGCCCGGCGCCGAAGAGGCACCGGGCTTGGGGATTGGTCGGACGGATCGCTTACTTGGTGTAGAAGTCGATCATTTCCTTGCAGGTCTTGACGGGGACCTTGCCGGCCTGGCCTGCCTGGCCGAAGGCGATCATGCGGGCCTTGCAGACCTCTTTCATTGCCGCGCGGGCCGGGCCGAGGTACTTCCGCGGGTCGAACTGCTCGGGGCTTTCCGAGAAGACCTGGCGGATGGCAGCGGTGATGGCCATGCGGTTGTCGGTGTCGACATTGACCTTGCGGACGCCGTGCTTGATGCCGCGCTGGATTTCCTCGACGGGCACGCCGTACGTCTGCTTCATCTCGCCGCCGTACTTGTTGATCAGGTCCTGCAATTCCTGGGGCACGCTCGACGAGCCGTGCATGACCAGGTGCGTGTCGGGCAGGCGACGATGGATTTCCTCGATCAGCGACATCTTCAGCACGTCGCCGGTCGGCTTCTTGGTGAACTTGTAGGCCCCGTGGCTGGTGCCGATCGCAACGGCCAGGGCGTCGACGTTCGTGTCCTTGACGAACTGCTCGGCCTGGTCGGGGTCGGTGAGGTGCTCCTGGGCTT
>CAZXSK010000112.1:0-6390 GCA_964642855.1 uncultured Planctomycetaceae bacterium
TCCGGCAACGGTAGCTATGGCGTTTCCATCGTTGGCGGCGAAGGAAACACGATTGCCGGGAACTATATCGGAACTAACGAAGCCGGCACCGATGCGGTGAAGAATGACATGGGCGGCATTAATCTCTACGGTACGGATGATGCAATCATCGGCGTCGACGGTGACGGCAGTGCCGGAGAAGCTTCAGAGGGCAACGTCATCTCTGGCAACGACCACTATGGAATCGGCATATCAGGTCCCAGTTCGGATGGACACATCATTGCCGGGAACTACATTGGAACGAACCACGACGGGACCGACGCAATCGCCAATGAAGTCACAGGCATAGAGGTATCCGGCTACACCGTGACGAATCTGCGTATTGGGACAGACGGGAACGGTACGTCTGATGCGCTTGAGCGAAACGTCATCTCCGGGAACGGCCGAAACGGCATCAGTGCTTGGAGTGTGACGGATATGACGAATATCCGCATCTCCGGCAACTACATTGGAACCAATGCAGCGGGAACGGCCGCCATCGCGAATGGCTGGAGCGGGATTAGCGTCACAGGAGACACCGCCAACTGGACGATTGGCACAGATGGAAGCGGAGATGTCAATGATGCGAGCGAGCGCAACGTCATCTCCGGCAACGGTTACTACGGCATCGAGCTCAATGATGATGAAACAGAGGATGTGACCATCGCCGGCAACTATATTGGGACGAATTCCGCTGGTACGGCTAGCCTGGCCAACAGCCGTTCGGGGCTATACTTGGCGGGCGGGGCTCACGGTAACCGTATCGGCACGGATGCTGACGGCACTTCAGACGCCTATGAGCGAAACATAATCTCAGGTAACAATTGGGCCGGAATTGACTTGTATGGCGAGGGCACGGACTCGAACATTGTCGCCGGCAACTACATCGGCACAGCAGTGGATGGGACAAGTCCCATCGCTAACGGAACACGGGGGATTTACATCGACGGAGGGGCTCAGTCGAATACCGTGGGCAGCAATTCCGATGGGACCAGAGATGCGGTCGAAGGAAATGTCATTGCATTCAACACTGATGAGGGGGTGTATGTTAAGGCTGGAACCGAGAATGCGATTCGCATGAACTCGATCTTCGAGAACGGCGAACTCGGGATCGACCTTGGAACCAGCGGCATTACCGCGAATGACAACGAAGATACTGATAATGGCGCGAATGACCTTCAGAACCGGCCCTATCTTTCCGCGGCGGAGGTGGATGTTGGCAACAACCGTACGACGATTGCAGGCAGCCTGAACAGTACACCCAGCACGACATTCCGCATCGAGTTCTATGGGAACAATGTGGACGACGAGAACTGGCATCTGCACGGTCGGACGTTCCTTGACGCTGTAAGTGTTAACACTGACGGAAATGGAGACGCGTCGTTCAGCAGAGTCGTTAATCAGATCGCGCAGAACGTCACGGCGATTGCCATAGACCCGGACGGGAATACCTCAGAGTTCGGCTGGCCGATTCGTATTGAGTACTTGCCCACGGGGCAGGGCACTACGGGTGAACTGGACGAGAACAATCCGGATCGTACAGGCGGGACCCCTAGCTTCCAGGGCGGCTACCGCATCTTTCCTGACGCGGCAGACTACAGCACTCGTACGGTTTCGCGCAACGTTGTCCGAATACGGGCTATTCTGCCGCCAGGATTTGCTGGCGAGACGGTGTACTTCAGAGTCTTCGATGTAGATGATCCATCGACTAGTGCAACTATTGACACCAATGGGGGTGATGGCAATGATAACCGTGGAACCTTCACGGATGCGGACTGCGACGCACCAGGGCCGTCTAATCCCAACGGGTATCGAGGACAGCTACGAGAAGTAGGCGCGGGCTCTTGGGAGGCAGAGGGAACGACTCTTGGCGTCACCGCGACTGCTGTTGGCAGCGAAGCGCACGCAGAAGTGGAACTCGCAGTGACTTTTGCACCCGGTGACAACTTCCGTGTGGTGGTTTCGTATGATCAAGCCGAGGTCCAAGGCCTCAACGATACCACTGATGTGCCTACCAGCGGGGTGATTGACGGATTTGGCGGTGCGGCCAGCGACCAGCTATCTGTATGGCGAAGGTTCCACGTTGAGCAGGACACGATGGCCACCACCACCGGTGACACGCAAAACGGCAATATCACCGCATCCACGGCTCCCGCAGGCGGCCAAGTAACTGTCACCACAAACATCACTGTGACAACCGCTAACGAATATGTAGGCGGCATTCTACGGACGGGAGGCGTGAACTACGCGATCGTGTCGAACACAAGTGGCGCAAACGCGCAAGTAACTGTCACTTCTGGTGCGGCACTTGCCAACGGCGCTGTGGACTTGTACCAAGATGATTGGGGTGCGGTCGGCAACAACGCACCGACCACACGTGCCGACACCACGTCGGACGCTCATGTTTACGACTGGATGCAGCCGACTACAGTGCGAGCGGACAATCGCTATGCGGATGCGTATTTACTGCCCGAGTACGATGCACTTAATGCCTTCGACTCGAATAACGTTACCGCCCAAACACATGGGACGGGAGCTGCCCATTTCACTCCCTTCTGGGGTGGCACTGGCGGTCCCGCTGACTATGAAACAGACTTATTCTGGAGTGTCTGTTTCTCCACCGCGTTTGAGTACCTGGCGGGTAATGACGATGACCCGGCCACAGAACCAGCGACAGCGGGCATTTCTTACGTGGGCAGCGGTGGACAAGTAGGCGGTGTCTACGTAGAGACGTGTCGCGATCTCGCCATACAAGGTGCAGACCCTAACGTCGGAAGCTATGATGAATATGTGGCTCGTACGGCTGTTCACGAAATCGGCCACCAGTTCGGTCTCGCGGTTAACGGGGATCCGGGCGACACCTACCACAGAAACAACACGGCAATGGATAGTTGGGTGGGCGATCCTACAAACGCTCAGTTCTACTTCGCCGCAGAGGAACTCGTTGCACTACGGAACCGTTATGAGAGCCCCGGTACATAGATGCCTTATGGGGTTTTGACAGATCGTGAGGTTGCCATGAAGCATTCGCGCTGGCACGCGTGGCACCGGAGTAACCCCTTGTCAAGGGGGTTGGGTTGCCTTGTGGGCCAAGCCCCGGTCATGGCTTGTAGGGCAGAGATTGGAGTCAAATGATGAACAGAGCGTACTCATATGCGCTTGTCGTGGCCGGAATCCTTGCCTTCATTGGCTATGGATGTCAGGATGCGAGGAAGAATTCCGAGATGAGCAAAGTCGACGGTCAAGCGAAGAAGACTGGGGGCCCAGAGTCCGCGGCACCGACGCGAGCCCAAGCGATCATCCGAGTCGCTAAACTCGGCGGGCGAACGGCCCCACCGGCTCCGACGCCCAGTGAGCGGGTCTTGCTTATCGACTTGTCCGGCACTCAAGCCAGTGACGCTGACCTCAGGCTCTTGCTGGCCCTGCCGGAGCTGCAGCACCTCGATCTTTCCGGCACAAAGATCACGGATGATGGCCTGAAGCACGTTGCCGCGATGAAAGACCTGTCGAGCCTGAAGCTGAACAAGACCGCCTTGACGTGCGCAGGCCTGGGGCAGTTGAGAGGTCTGCCTCAGTTGGGGCACATCGAAGTCACGGGAACGGAGATACAGGAGTCGGATCTGGCCCGATTAACCGGGATGAAATCGCTCCGTACCGTGCTGCCCTTCTCGCAGAACACCGTCAAAGCCTGGCTCGTAGAGGGAGAGCTGGTTGCTACGGCCTGGGCGTCGTCCCGTGACAAGGTTCTGTCGCTTCGATTGCTTGCTCCTCGATCCCAGAAGTCCTCGTCACAGGTTGTCGTGCTATTGGCTGAGTTGAGGAACGAATCGAAGAAGGACTGGGTAGTTCTCCGACCGCTTGCGGATGAACCGCGAGTGCGAGGCCAATTGCTGTCAATCCGTGGCCCGGCAGGGCCGGTCCCGTATGTTGCCGGCGAAGCTCCTACGTATGTGCTGTCCGACGCCGCATTCGCGGTGCTGCGACCGGGACAGGTCATCCGCGACCAGATTGAATTGCCGGTCTCCTTGTTCAAGGGACTGGACGTGGCCGGAGAGTACTCATTCACACTTAAGTACAGTGTCTCTCATGCACAGTATCAAAACCTGACAACTAGGATATTTCCCGAGGGCAAACCAGAGATCTGGACCGGCGAACTATCCAGCAAGGAATTGAAGGTGACTTTGTCGCAGGAGTGAGCGTCTAAGTGCTTACCCGGCTATCAGTATAGCTAGCAGGCCGCTAAGGAATGGGCTTGAGGACGTGATCGCACATTGTGGGGTGGTTGGTGGTCAGGTTGGATGATGGTCGCGGGCCGTTGCAGCGTGGATCGTCGTGCCTTTGTCGGCGGATCGGGCTACGTGGCCGGTCTCAATCGGGTCATTCGCAGCAGGTTGTACGCCGCGCCGGTCAGTAGCGCCTCCATCTCGATGCGTTCATGGCCAAGGAAGCGGGTGCGGGCGAGGTGACCAACCGTCTTGCCCCAGCCGATGATCTGTTCGACGCGTTTGCGGATGCGTTGGCTGATCGCGTAGCCGGTGGTCTTCATCCGTCGTCGCGCTCTTCGCCGCGCCTGGCCGGCCTCATCGGTCGCCTTGATCTTGCCCTTGCGGATCGGCACGTGCGGGGTGGTCTTGTGCTTGTGTTCCAGTTCGTCGAGGAACTCACCGTCATCGTACCCCGCATCGAATCCCACCGTTTTGGGGCGCAACTTGTGACGCCGCCGCACACGCTGGAGCATCTCCAATGCTTCTTCCCGTTCGGCCGTGCCCGTGGCGTGAGTCACCGACACGTCCAGGCACAGGCCGTGGCGATTCTCCATCAGCACGTGACCGCTGTGACACAGCTGCGCTTCCTTGCCCATGCCCTTGCGGGCCAGCAAAGCATCCGGATCGGTCGTGCTGCGATGCGTGGCGTTCGAACGCTTCTGTCCGTGCCAGTCACGCAGCGTGTCGCGGCCGCCCCCGCCCCCGGAAGTAGAAGCATCATCACCATTGTGATCGCGCTTCTCCTGCTTCGCCGCCTTCGTCCGCCCGTCCTTGGCTTGCAGACTCTTGTGACTGGCCAGCGAACGGATCAGCGTCCCGTCCACCGTGAAGTGGTCTTGGCTGATCAACTTCTGCTTCATCGCATCCGCCACCACCTTCTCGAAGAACGTCCGCACAAGGTCGTGATCGATGAATCGCTGACGGTTCATGCTGAACGCCTCGGGCGTCCACGCCGGCTGCTCCACCGGCAGGTCCACGAACCATCTATACAGAAGGTTGTACTCGATCGACTCCATCAGCTTGATCTCCGATGGAATCGAATACAGCACCTGCAGCAGCAACGCCTTGAGCAACTGCTCCGGCGGCACCCCCGGACGCCCCCGATCACTGTACGCCGCCTCGAAGTCGTGGCGCATCGACGCCAGCACCGCATCCGCCCAACGCTTGATCGGCCGAAGCCGGTGATTCGCCGGCACCCGCTCTTCCAGATTCAACGCCACGAACATCGACTGCTGACGATCGACTTGTCCACGCATGATCAGGCCTCCGTGCCAATGACATCGACCAAAGATATCATGCCCGTCAAGAGGACTTTCTTAGTGGCCTGCTAGTGGCACTGCCCTGTCATAGTGGGGTATTTGCAGTATCAGGCTCGAAAGAAAGGCAGAAAGCTAATGCGACAGTCACTTGTTGCCGCCATTGCACTTACTTTGCTCTTGCTTGCGACTGTCCGAACCGGGTACGCAGGCGAGAACCGCTATGAGGTTGTCTGTGACCCGGATCCCGCCGATGTCCATGTCAGCGAACGCGAGTCCTATGTGAAACTGCGTGAGCTTGGCGTGTCCTGCAACACCACCAAGGACGGCCATGTCGCTCAGGTCATATTCAATAAGCACAGGGAACTCCCAGACGAGACACTCAAGCTTGTGCGGGAGTTCACCAAGGCTGCCTCGGTTAGCTTCGGCCGAGCTCCTTTCACCGATGTCGCCCTTGAACATTTGTCTGGCCTCAAGCAACTTGACCAGATCGATATATCGTACACCAAGATCACGGACGCCGGCCTAGCCCAACTGTCCAGTTGCGTAAACCTGACCTCCATCAATTGCTCGCATGTTGACGTCACTGACGAGGGTATCAGGCACCTTGCGGCCCTGAAGAAACTTCGGCTTCTGCGTCTAAGCAATACCAAGATTACCGATGCTGGCCTTGCTCTTCTGGCCAAGCTGCCCGATCTTCGCAGGCTCGAAATCAAAGACACTCAGGTTACTGACAAGGGGCTTGAAGGCTTGGCTGGGGCAGTTGAAATGGAAGCTCTGTACCTTGGTGGAACACGCGTCACTGACAAGGGGCTGGTCCATCTGAAAGAGATGAAAAGACTCCGAGCTTT
>CAZXSK010000113.1:0-6143 GCA_964642855.1 uncultured Planctomycetaceae bacterium
GGCTTGCAGCGATGGAGATTGATGGCCTGAAGGGCCGGCGCGATCTCGTCGGCCGACATGCCAATCTGCCGCATGTGCCCGGCCTGGCTGGCCAGCGTCTTGTTGCGGTATCCCTCCGGAATGTCTTCTCCGGCGACGGGCTCGCCTGATGCCGCAAGCCCGGCCGGCGCGTCCTGCTCGATCAAGTCGAGCAGCCAGTCGGGCGCTTGAGCCAAGGGGCGCTCGCCAGGCTCCTGGCCGAACATCCAGCAGTACTGCCGACCCGATTCATGATCGGAGGGCGGCGCGATGATGTATCCGCCGTCCCCTCGGATATCGATGCCCCGACCGATCTTGCCCACGCTGCACGGAACCGGGCGGCCGGGCCAGGCGAACAGGAGGTGGCGTCCGCCACCCCCGGTCTGGCTCTCGACCGTTTCAGGCAGGCGGCCGTGGGTATCCTCCAGCAGTTCCAGCGAAATATCACCGTGATGTCTCGGATCAACATCGATGGCGAACATGCCGGATTCCTGGCCGGTCCGCAGGCCGATGGCGGCGTCCGGCCAGCGGGTCCACCACGACTGGATGACATCAGTGTCGGCAGTCGCCTCGTAGAACCCGCGCTTGACCAAGGGATGGTGCCCGACGGGATGGCAGGGAAAAGCCTGCCACCCCAGCCGTGCGTACTCGAGGGCCGCGTCGAGAAGCGTTGCTGTCTCCGTACTCATTCGCCCGCACCCTCCTTGTTCTGGGTGCCGGCCGCCACCTGCGAAGCCGAATCCCAAAGCGGCTGGAGTTCGGCCAACACGCCCGGGCCGGCGTGGGCCGCAAGCCGGGTTTCATTCAGCCGATGGCCGGCAGGACTGAAGTGGCGGAAGAGCAGATGACCTCTGGCGCAGCGAAACACCATCGTCGCGCCCAACTGAAACCCATCGGGCATGTTGCTCTCGTAGAAGCAAAGACCCATGTGGCCGAGGTAGGCAACCTTGCGGTCCGGCATGGTGCAGATCACACAGGCAAGCCGGATGTCGTCGCATTGACACAGCGTGCAGCGCAGAGGCTGCTCGATGGGGTCGAGTGTCTGGAAGTCCAGGCCCGGCTGGCCCGGCTCATGGATCGCGGCCCTTTGCGCGGCTTGGGCGGTCATGGACGCTGCCCAATCCCGCCAGCGGAGCTTGGCCGGGTCGATCCGCTTGGCGCAGTCGCGGCAGACCAGCTTGTCGGTCCCATCGAGGAAGACCTCCAGCCCGGTTGCCGGGTCGGTCTTCTGGCCGCACAGGCCGCAGGGAGCCTGCGCCCTGGACGTGTTGTGCTTGATCTCCACGCGGGGTGTCTGCTGTTGATTGGAACTCACTGGATAACCTCCATGTCTGTCGCCCCGGACTCCGATCCCTGGGGCTGGGTGAAAGTGCCGGTGCACACGCAGCCGGCGGTCTCGAACTCACTGCGGAATCGATTGGGGTTCGGGCCCAGGTACACTGCCGCGTATCCATGGGGATGTGCGTAGGTCTTGCCAAGATTTCTGCCGCCGTGCTGGAGCCGGATGTACCCGGTCGCGAAGCACACGGCCGACGCGGAAGAAAGCAAAGTCTGGAACCACGGGGTCTCTGTGCTGCTCTTGATCAGGACGACGGCCTCGGCGACCTCGCCATCCTCGACGTGCTTGATCAGCTTGCGGCAGAACCGATCAACCCAAGGCTCGATGCACGGCGGGAACATCCAGACCCGTCCCGACCATGGCCGGGACAGCGTATCCTGATACTCCTGGCCGTCGGCCCGAGGCCGTACCGTCAGATCGATCTCGCCCATGGCGGCAGCGGCACGCTCGACATAGACCTCCAGGTCGGTGCACTCGGACTCTTCCGGATCGGGCCTGTACCGTGGCGTCTCACCGGTGGAGCCGATCCCATTGCGGCCCAACTCGGCCACGAGATTCTGCATGAACTCTTCGCCGTACGCCTCGACCATGTACTGTGCGGCTTCTTCGGGTTTGGGTTCTGCCAGCTTCCTGGCGCTATGCTTCCTGGCCGGCACTTTCTTTGAGGCCGCCTTCGAACGCTTGGCCCGGCCGATCCTCGCCGTCTTCATCCGGGTCGGCTTGCCAGTCTTGGGATGGACGAAGGTGCGATCCTTCGAGTCATACTGGCGAACTTCGCCAGTATGGAGTTCTCGGGTACTACTCACGGTCTTGTGATGTACCCCGCACAGCTTGGCAATCTGGCGGTCGGACCAGGCGGACCATTCCTCGTCGCCCAGCAAGGTCAGCACCGCCTTGCGCTTGTCGGCGTTCGTCCGGCGCAGCCCGTGGGTGGCGTTCGCCCCGACCGAGTGCAGGATCGCATCCCGCAACGTACCCGGGTGGACCTCGGCCGTGATGACATCCCGATCGGCCTTGCGTGTCGCCCAGTAGCGGTGAAAGCCGTCGGCCAGCCAGTAGGTCGCGCCGTCGTGGAAGACCGTCACCGGCGGGAGGACCTCGCCCTGGCGATACAGGTCGGCGTACTCGGCAACGACCTCATCGCTGACGGCCACGCGCGGCTGCGTGCCGCCGTCGGTGCGGATGCGGTCGACGCTGAGGTCCTCGACCGTGGGCCTGTCGTTCTGGATCACCATCACGACAGCCTCCCTTCACGTCGGGGGCAGCCCTGGCTGATCCAGTTCTCGACGCTCTCCCGGGGCCAGCGCAGCAGCGAGCCCAGCCGCACCGGCCGGGGCATCCGGCCCGCGTCGGTCAGTCGGCGGACCGTCCTCGGCGAGCAGCAGAGTATCCGGGCGACCTGGTCGACCGTCAGCATGGCAGGCACTTCGCCGGGGCCTGCATCCCGGCCGTCGATCCGCTCGACGGTAGCGGTGGCGGTTGCGTCCATGCGCACACCTCCGTGGAAGGGGAAAAAGGGGTCAACACGAGGCCCGTCGCGGCGGGCGTGAAAGCACGAGGTGCCTTCATCAGTATCTATTTGCCGCTAACGGTTTTTTTCGGCGGCCCATTTTGGCCAGGGAGGGTGTGAAGTGGACGCAGCCGGCCTACGCCGGACGCGGAAACCCCCTACATAAGGATGCAGCCTCACGACCGGAAGACCGCGAGGCTGGCGAAGAATTTCTCAGAAAGTGCCCGCTCGAACTATTCGAACCATTGCTGAAGTTCGCCCTTCGAAAGCGTTCGAGGGTCGTCCGGGAAGATGGTGCCCCTGTGTTTGGCGTACCAACCGAGCATGGCGTCCAGCTCTCGGACGGTGATTCCCTGCTTCTCCGCCACTTGAATCTTCCGCACCCGGTCCCGCTGGGGCAGCGTCTGGTTGCGTTCCTGGATACCTGCCCATTCCTGCAGGACCGTCAGGTAACGCCACGCCTGCTTCAGGGACAGGCGCTTGGGCCCGCGCTTGCCGCGCTTCTTGTCCTCCGGCTTGATCTCGGCGACACTGATTTCCTGGGCTGCGGGCCTCTCGGCTGCGGCGGCCTGCTGTGCTGCCTGGGCCTCCGCGCCCGCCAGCAGCCGCAGGTGTTCGGCCAGTTCACGGGCCTGACGCTGCGTCTCCGCCCTGGCCTTCAGCTTGCCGCCCTCCTCCTCAAACCATGCCATGTCGATGTCTTGGGCCAGGGATTCGGGCGAATTCTCGTCGAGACCGTATACATACTTGTTGCCATTCCCCCGGCACAAACGCCACAGCCCGGCCAACTCCGGGTCCTCGTCTCCATGCAGCTTGCGGTATCGTGCGACGATTCCCTCGACATGAACCCGTCGCTGGTCCGCCAGCGCTTCCAGCCTGGTCTCGAAGGCATCCGCTGCGGAGTACAACGCCTCGACTCGGCGCTCCAGGTCCTCAACCAGATGCGTCTTGCCCTGAACGGTCAACAGCGAAACCGCCGTTCGCCTGGACCAATCGGTTGACTGTCTCAACTGGCCCGCCCATTCATTCTCGCCCTGTTCATCCAGCACCGGGTCGGTGTACGTCAGCTCGATGCCGAGACCCTCGGCCCACCCTTCGACCTCATCGGCCAGAGCTTCGAGCACCGCGTCGAGTTGCGGCACAAACTTCGTCTGCTTCTTGTCTGCTTCACCCATTCTTCTGATCCCGCCACTCGGCCAAGGTCGCGTTGACCTCGTCCAGATTGAAGGCATCAGGATCGAAGTCGCCGCCCAGCCATTCGAGCATGTCGTCATGATCGTCCGCTTCCGGGTCGGAGATGGTCTCCAGCAGTTCGTAGTAGCCGCAGATGCCACCGCAATCCTCTGGCGGGCAGGCCTTCTTGCCACCCAGACAGACGGGGTATTGCACGCCCGGCTCGGGCTCGATGATCTTCTGCACCTCGATGGCATGCTCCCAGCCGTCGCCGAAGTCGTACTCGTAGATCAGGCTGTTCTTGACCTTCGGACATACCTCGCCCAGCGTGACGGCCTCCTCGTCTTCGCCCTCCATCTCCGTTGGCTCACCCCAGGGCGTCACCTTGGTGACGAACTTGCGCCCGCCGTGCAGGCGGGCCCACTCCCGAGGCGTCCACGAATCCTTCTGCCAGAGGCGAATCCGCTCGTCCTTGCTGATCTTGACCCGCTGGTCGAACCGATGCAGATGGCTGTTCGTCCAGCCCATGGCAATCTGGATCACCTCATGCAACTCGCCCAGCACAATATCTGAGGGGACGGTCAGCTTCCGCCAGATCGGCGGCTTCGAGCCGTTGAGCGTGACGCGGATGATGTGAATGCGTTGTTTCATTGCCATGGCGCTGTCCCGTGCCCTATTGCCAAGCTGCATGGGCCCGGGCGAGTTCCTGAACAAAAAAGGTCATGTCATCTTGGCCCTGTTGCACGCCAAGTTGTTTGGCGAGTTCGAAGAATCCCTTGCCGGGCATTCCAGCACTTTCTCCGTGTCGCCCATGCACCACGACGACGGAAAGCATCGGACGGCCTTGGTTGTGCTCTGACTGAGAGATGTCGCCCAGCAATTGTGCAATCTGGTTCTCCTTCTCGGCGCTGCCCCGGAACAGCACCCCGTGGGGCATGACGGTGCAGACCATGCCCTTTTCCTTGCAGACGGCGATCATGTGCTGGGCGAACATGAGATCGGCCTTCTTCCCGCTGGTCGGGCACCAGCCCCATCGGAAGCGCTCCTTGTACTCCATGCTCGTCTTGGAGTAGTTCTGGCTGAAGGGCGGATTGGCGATGACGCGGTCGAAGGTTTCCAACTCGCCGGCCTCGCGGTGCATCGGATGCAGGAGGGTGTCCTCGAGCTGGATGTCCGAGCCGCGAATGCCGTGCAGCAGCATGTTGAGCTTGCAGATCGACCAGGCGGACGGGTCGATCACCTGCCCGCAGAGGCGCAGGTTGGTCGGGTCGCCGCCGGACTGCTCGATATACTCGCGCGTGATGATAAGCATGCCGCCCGACCCGCACGTAGGGTCATAGACACTCATGCCGGCCGACGGGTTGAGCATGCGGACCATCAGGCGGATGACGTCGCGCGGGGTGTAGTAATCGCCGCCTTTCTTGCCGGCCGATTCGGCGAACATGTTGATCAGGAACTCATAGGCCGAGCCGAGCAGGTCGGAGAACTGGAAGTCCTCGTTGCGGAGGCGGTACTTCGTGAAGTGGCGGACCAGGTCCTTGCAGCCATCGTCGCTGACCACGCGCTTGTTGCCCTGGGTGCGCATGAAATGGATGTGGTCCAGGACGTGCTGGAGCGAGTCGTTAACCTCGCTGAGGCGGGTAAGGGCGACATCGAGGTAGCTGCCGTAAGGTTTCTTCGCGTCGTTCAAATGGGCCTGCAGAAAGCCCCATCGGGACTCCGGCGGGACGAAGAACTCGTCGTAGAAGTCCGGATTCTCGCCGTACTGCTTCTCGGCCTTGGCGCGGCCCATTCCCTGGGCGACCTTGCGGGAGATAACCCGCTCCCGGGCTACCTCGAAGACATCCGAGCACCGCTTGAGGAACAGGACGCCGAAGATGTAGTCCTTATACGTGGCGGCATCCATGCCCTCGCGGCGCAGGATATCAGCGGCTGCGTAAAGGTGACGTTCCAGCTTGGCCAGTGACAACTTCGCCATATTCGTTCAGTTCTTCCTGCGTTCCGCTTTGTTCATCCACGCGTCGATAGCGCTCTTCCGAAACCGCCATTGCTGGCCGATCTTCACGCCGGGCACCTTGCCCGCCCGGGCGAAGTGATAGAGCG
>CAZXSK010000114.1:0-6107 GCA_964642855.1 uncultured Planctomycetaceae bacterium
CACCGCAAGAGCGACATCAACAACAACGCCGCGATCATCGGCCTGGGCGATCTGGGAACGAGCTTCGTGGCGGGCATCGCCATCTTCGCCACGCTTGGGGCGATGAGCGTGGCGACCAGGGTCGCCGTGCCCGACGTCATCGGAGAGGGCACCGTCGGCATGGCGTTCATGGCGTTTCCCTACGCCCTGGCGCAGCTGCCCTACTCAGCATGGTTCGCGCTGGTGTTCTTCTTCGCCCTGATGACACTCGGGATCGACTCGGCCTTTTCCATCACCGAAAGCGTCCTGGCGAGCATCGTCGACAAAACCGGCTGGAACCGGACCTCGGTACTCTGGGCGCTGACGTTCGTGGGCCTTTCAGCCGGCCTGGTCTATACCTCCCGCGGCGGGCTGGTCTGGCTGGAGGAAATCGACGGATTCGTCAACGGCCCCTGGGGCATCGCCCTGCTGGGCATGGTCGAGTGCGTGGTCCTCGGGTGGATGTTCCGGATCAAACGCCTGCGAGACCACGCCAACGAACGCAGCGACTGGAAGCTGGGCGCGTGGTGGGACTGGAACCTCCGCCTGCTGGTGCCTGTCGTACTCTCGGCCCTGTTCGTCTGGAGCCTGTACGACACCATCACCGATTACGACGGCTACCTCTTCGATACGGGCGGCTCGGCGAAGTGGCCTACCATCATCGGCCTGGTCCTGGCCGGCCTGGCGCCGATCCTGGCGGTCGTGCTGAGCGTCGCGCGGTTCAGGCCTCGGGAGGAGACGGCCAAGGCCCCGCTGTTCGATGCCCGAAGCGACCACGAAACCGACACGCCCAAGACCCGCCTGGCGATGGGCGCTTCCCTGCTGGCCCTGCTGATGGTCGTCTTCCTGGGGGTCCTCACCGTCGCGACCCGACTCGAGCATAACCAGCTCGTCCACGGCCTGCTGGACCCCATCGAAAAGCCCACGGATCTCCAGAAGGAGGCAGCCTGGGACCAGGCCTCCCGAAGCGGTCTGGCGTGGGATGTTCCGACAGCCATGGCGGTGTTGCTGTTCGCCGGGGCCGGGGCTTTGGGGCTTCTGGGAATCATCGCCGGCATCCAGAGCACCGTGTCCGCCGATGCCAAGGGCAGGAAACCTCACTGGTCGGGGCAGTTCTCCGGTGCCCTGGGGACTCTTTCCCTGGGCGGTACCGGCGGGCTGTTGCTGGCGTTCCTGGTCATGCTCGGCGCGGTTGTGCAGAAAAAGCCCGCCCACAGCGACGAGCTCAGCGTGTGGGCGTACATCATCATGGCGGTCATGCTTGGGATTCTGGTGGCGGGAATCGGCTGGTGTTTCTACCGTGCCATGTCCGCGGCCCGGTCCGAAACCGAAGAGGAGCAGACCGCAGAGCTCTGAGGCTGATCGCGACAACAGCCAGCCGTCCACGGAGAACAGCGTCGCTGGCGCGGGTGGGTTCAGCGCCTGCGAAGTGCGCGCTCGATGTCTCGCTTCTGGTCGCGTTCCTTGATTGCCCGGCGCTTGTCGTAGCTGCGCTTACCCTCCGCCACGCCGATCGTGCACTTCGCCCAGCCGTTCTTGAAGTAGACCGCCAGGGGCACGAGCGTCTTGCCCTTCTGCCGGACGTGCGATTCGAGCTGCTGGATCTGTCGCCGCTTGGCAAGCAGTTTGCGGTCTCGGGTGGGGTCGGGGCTCATGGCCTCGGCGGCATGGGAATACGGCGAGATCGTCGCACCCACCAGCCACAACTCGCCTCTCTTGAGCCTCACGTAGGCTTCGTCGATCTTCGCAGACCCCTCCCGCAGCGACTTGACCTCCGTCCCGGCCAGCGCGATTCCACACTCGAGCTTCTCGAGGATGTTGTACTCGTGGCGGGCCTTGCGGTTACGAATCCGCGGCCCCTCATGCGGCTGGTTGTCCTTCTTGCCCTTCTTGGCCATGCGTCGATCTCTCTCCCGTCGCGCCGGGCGGCCGCCCGACTTCTATGATGCTATCGGCCGCAAGCACGGCACGCAACAGACTTGCACGCCACCTGCAGGTCACTCTATACTCAAATCTGTATCGAACAATGGCTTGCGCCCCTCTGTGACCCACGATCGCGCAGCCAGGAGGTCGGCTCCGACCCAGCCGGCCGACCGAAAGCCGCAAGGAGTCGTCCCCATGAGCACCGTCGAGCGTTTCCGCCCTGTTGTCTGCAGCCTTGCCCTCGCAGCCCTGCTGGTCGCCTCGTTGCTGGGCTGCACGCCTTCCTCGAACGCTGCCGCAGCGGCAGATGCCAACGCAGATGTCACCTCCGACACTGGCGATACGCCCGCCGACGCCGACGCCAACCAACCCGCCGACACCAACAACACCGAAACCGCCGCCCACGACCAGACCGCCGACGCAAACGAGCCGGCGGGCTTCCGCGAGATGGACCCCAACGAGCTCAAGGAACACGCCACGAAGCTTGCCCACCAGATGGACACGGGCAACCTCAAGGAGGTCATGTCCGCCTTCAACGAGCTCATGGAGATCGGCGTCCCGGCCGTCCGACCGATCGTGAAGATGGCCAATCAGAGCCGCTCGCGCACCACGCGCGTCCGCTCCCGCTGCATGATCCACGAGATCATCAAGCGGGCGAAGGAAGACCCGCTTCCCGAGACGGTCGACAGCAACGAGTTCCCGTGGACCGACCCCGTCGCGGGAATCGCCATGCGCCTCTCGGTCGATCGCGACGTCTACGAGCCCAAACAGCCCGTCCGAATGCGGATCGACTTCCGCAACACCACCGACAAGCCCGTGAAGTTCGCACCGCTGGCGCTGATCAACCTGCCCCGCGGGGGGGGTGGCGGACGTGTGCAGGGCAAGCTGAGTTTCGCCAGCCGCAAGCGCTACCCGACCAAGCCCCGCGAATACGAACCCACCCCGCTGGAGCGAACGCTCAAGCCCGGCGAAACGACGACCTGGTGGTTCCGCCTCAACGAGGATCTCGGCGGCCAGTACAAGGTCATGCTCATGCACGACCGCCTGAACAACTTCCGCGCCGGCCTGCCCCTGCCCAGACAGCTCAACATCGACATGCCACTCACCGTGGGCACCACCGGGATCAGGTTCACCTACTACGCCGCCTCCCGAGGCCTGCTCAAGGGCGCCAAGGAAGACCTCTCCGCCACCGTCCAGATCAAGGTGACCAAGAAGCACCAGGACAAGGACGACGGTGACGAGTGACCGCGCGCAGAGGCCGCCGGCTTGCGATACTCACACTTCGATGGTCTCGCATGCGCAGCGGCTGCAACGTCGGCGAATCGCACCCGGCGAACCTTCCCAGCCATTGCGACCCGGTGGAGATCGACCGGCCCGGTGACTACCATTTCACCGGACGCGCCGCCAACCCCGGCGACGACGTAGATGCAGACGTGGACGCAAACGATATCCAGAGGAGCCCCTATGACTTCCGAATCGAATGTCTCGACCGACCAGCCGATGATATCTCTTCGAGGCGGCTACCAGATGCCCGCGTTGGGGTTCGGCACGTTCCAACTGGAGCCCGACGAGGCGCACGAGTCGGTCCTTCACGCGCTGGAGATCGGATACCGGCACGTCGACACAGCCGACATGTACGGCAACCACGAGGGCGTCGCAAAGGCTCTGGCTGAATCCAACGTTCGCCGCCAGGACATCTTCCTGGTCACGAAGATCTGGCGCGATCGCCTTCGACGCGACGACCTCCTCGCTGACGCCGAGCGCTCGCTGAAGGAACTCGGCACCGACTACGTCGATCAACTGCTGATCCACTGGCCCAACAGCGATATCCCGATGGACGAGACCTTCGACGCCATGGACCGCCTCGTCCGCGATGGCAAGGTGCGGACCGTGGGCGTGAGCAACTTCACGATCGGCCATCTCGAAAAGGCAATCGAAGCCTCGCCCCAGCCGATCGTCGCAAACCAGGTGGAACTGCACCCCTACCTCTCCCAGCCGGATCTCCGCAGTTTCTGCAACTCCCGCGACATCGCCGTGGTGGCCTATCGGCCGATTCTCAAGGGCGAAGTCAACGACGATGATACCCTCGCCGCGATCGCCGACAAACACGGACGCACCGCGGTGCAGGTTACGCTGCGATGGATGCTCCAACTCGGGCTGGTGACGATTCCGCGAAGCAGCTCAGCCGATCATATCGAGCAGAACTTCCAGGCGTTGGATTTCGAGCTCGACGACGAAGACATGCAGAAGATCGACGGGCTCAACCGCAATGACCGGCGGATCGTCCCGGACTTCGCAGAGTTCGACGGCCCGCAGTAGCAGCAGCGGCTGCTTTCTGCAAACCGCGCCGACGCCCCGGGAGTTACCCCCGCCCGTCCCCCTCGTCAGGGGACTTGCGGCCTATGGCGACCAGGCTGATGCCCGGAAGAGGCATGTGCCCCTCGAGGAGGCGCATAAGCGGAACCATCATGTCGAACAGCTTCATCTGCATCCGCCCCATGGAATGCCTTCGGAGCAGCACGCTGTTGAGCCACCAGGCCGGTATCGCCAGCATGTTGAAACTCTGGACATGCAGGATCTCGAAACCCGCCTCGGACATGATGCGCTTCAGCCCGCTCTTGCTGTATCGCCGCTTGTGCTCGACGTCCTCGTCGTAGCTGCCGAACAGCCACGGATACTGCGGAACCAGCAGCGCGAGGGTTCCGCCCGGTGAGAGCACCGAGTGGATCCGCCGAAGGGCTGACGTATCATCGTCGATGTGCTCGAGGACATTGAGACACACCACGCTGTCGTAATTGCCGTCAGGAAGTGCCTGGAAGTCCTCGTCGGAGTTCAGGTCAAGCCTGGCGATCCGCACGTGCGGGTCGTCATGGAACGAGCTATTCAGAATCCGCATCGACACCGGATCGATGTCGGTGAGCGTGAGGGTCTCCCGCCGCGGCAGGAACCTGCTGATGTTCCCGATGCCGCTGCCGATCTCCAAAATGTTCCGGCCCAGCCAGGGCTCGATTACCCGGACCATCCACCGCGTAAAGCGCCGGGCCGACGAGATGCTCTGCAGAATACTGTGGCCGTAGCGCTGCTCGTAGCAGTCATCGATGATCCAATACTTCAGGATGGTTCCCAAGGCCGAGAACCCGTCCAGCCATCCGGTCTTCTTCCCTTGTGAGTTCCTTCCGCCGCGGTAGCTGATGGGTACCTCGTAGACGCGGCAGCCCCGTTTGCTGATCTTGGCGGTCAGCTCGGGTTCGAGGCTGAACCGGTTGGAGCGAATCGGGATCGTCTTGAGGATCTCGGTGCGGAACGCCTTGTAGCACGTCTCCATGTCCGTGAGGTACAGCCCGGTGGTGAAGTTCGAGATGTGCGTCAGCAGGATGTTCCCCAGCGCATGATGGTAGTTCAGAACCGAGCGCATGCGTCGCGGGACAAACCTCGAGCCGTACACAACGTCCGCCTCGCCCATGAGAATCGGGTCCAGAAGCTGACCGTACTCCTGCGGATCGTACTCCAGATCGGCGTCCTGGATGATCGTGTAGCAGCCCCGGGCGTGCTCGACGGCCGTGCGAACCGCAGCCCCCTTTCCGCAGTTCTTCTCGTGACGGAACACGCGGATCACCTCCGGATGCTCCTGTTCCAACCGGAGAACGGCCTCGTCCGTTCCGTCGGTCGAGCCGTCATCCACCAGCAGGATCTCCAGCCCCAGATCATCGGGCAGCGAGGTGTCCAGAATCCGCTCGACGCAGTGACGCAGCAGGTACTTCTCGTTGTATACCGGCACGATCACCGACAGCAGCCCGAACTCCAGGCCCAGGCTGTCGTAGTTCGCCTGCGTGATCTCGTCAGAGAGGGTCACCACCTACCTCCTTGTCGCCAGACCGATCGGGCGAACCCGCCGGCGGCGGCGAACATGGATCTACCGATTCTGCCGGTCGGGGCGACTCAGGTTCGTCGCCCGCTTCCGGGGGCATGACCGTGAACCCCGAGGACAGATCCCCAGCCCTTCGCAGTCGAAGGCGCGGGTTGACACCAGGCGCACAAGGCAGGGGCGCATCCCAGCACTGATTCCCCTCGACCGGGACGTGCACCTCCAACCCCGAGTCGGTCGTCTTCGTAATCAGGGGAACCGTCTTTGCCGACTGCCATCCGGTCCACGACACCTTCGCCAG
>CAZXSK010000115.1:0-3096 GCA_964642855.1 uncultured Planctomycetaceae bacterium
AGCTCGTTGAAGTCGGTGAAGTCCACGTCGCCATCGTTGTCGGCGTCGCCCTCGAACATCGTTGTACCCGTGCCGTAGTTGTTGGACAAGACGTTGAAGTCGGCGAAGTCGGTGTCGTAGTCCAGGTCGAAGTCGGTGTTCTTGGTGATTCCGTATTCGAAGCTGGCCATACCGGTCTGCACGTTCATGGTGGTACCATCAAAGCCGCTTACGAGCGCGTCCCCGGATTCCGGACCGCCCTGATCCTTGATCTGGACCCAGCACTCGGAGAAGCCCTGGCTGGGCACATTCACATTGATCGTATACTGGCCCGACGTATTCGCGCCGAACGTCTCGACCTCTGCCTTTGCGCCCTTGGTCGGGTCGTCATCCACGAACTCGGTCCCACTGGGACGAATCAACTGGGTGATATCCCAGAGGTCGGCCAGGTGGGCGCTCGTCGTGCCACCGGCGTGAGCAGCGTGCCGTACCACGTCAGACCAGACGAACTGGCCGGCCACGTTGGCACCCGCCTGCTGCTGCTGGCTGTCCACCGTGCAGAACGTTGTGTTGGTGCTGATGCTGGGGGTATTCATCCAGTGCGGGCCCTCGACGCCCACGTTGTAGTAGTTCGAGCTGCTGTTGGCGGCATCCGAGAAGACGGTTCTCTTCGAGATCAGCACGTCATCGGCGCCCAGCGACACCTCCTCGAAGGTGGCCTGGAAGCCAATCCCGAACTTGTTCGATGCACCCACCTGCTCCACGAAGAACCCATTGCTGATGGTGTTGCCGGCGGCGTCCTGCCGGGCCACGTTCAGGGCCCCGACAGCGGAAACACCGTCGCCTGCCCAACCATTCTTTAGCGTGATATTCGTCGAGTCGATCACACCGTCTGTGAAGTCTTCCTTCACCAATGCGCCCCCCATAGCCGCCGACGCAATGCTGGCGATCATCACAACTGCCAATAGCTTTCTCATCGTCATACCTCCTGCTGAAAGGGTTTGAAAGAACTGCCTTGCTCTTTCGGAATCCTGCCGACTCATCGGCGAGGTGCTGCCTCCTGAGGCTCCGTACTTCTCGGTCGCTTGGACATGCAATAACGTCCCTCGCTGGGACACACAGGACTCCATACCAACCCGGTCTTCCCTGCGACCCCGTGCCGCCGGGCGGGCTGGGTTGCTTCCGCTTTCATTTCCATAAGCGAAAAGCTGTGAGGCCGTGGAAACCGCAGGCCAAGCCATGCGGCTATCCAATGATTCGAGAATGAGTGTAAGGCAACCCGGCACGCAATATGCGTAATAGATTTACGATTATGCGAAAAGCCGGAAGAGCGAAGCGTCAAGCCATGACGGCGATTCAGCCGGCATGACCGATCTGCACGGCGGGTTAGAAAAACCCCCCAACATGGGACACCGGCTGGCGGCGAAAACTACTTTGGATTGCCAGCCACACCTTCGTTGCTCGCACCGGTGTCGAGCACCTGGCCGGCGGGGATCAGGCGATCCCGCAGTGCGGGATAGGGGACATCCTGCAGGGGCACGCTGCGGTCGATGGCCAGGCAGGCAGCGATCGCAGCGGATTGAGCGAGAATCATGAACACCGGCTCCATGCGGATCGAACCGAACGCGATGTGGGAGGCAGATACCGCCACGGGGACAGCCAGGTTGGTCACCTCGCGCTTGGGGATGATCGATCGATAGCTGAGGCCGTAGGGTCTGGGCAGCTTGACCTGCACATCGCCCTCGTTGCGGAGGCAGCCATCGGCGTCGACGAACCGCCTGCAGTTGTGGGAGTCCATCTGGTAGGCCCCCATGCCGACGGGATCATCGCACTGCCTTTGAGAGAGGCAGTCCCGATCGGTGACCACGTATCCTGCGACCATGCGCCGCCCTTCCCGCACATAGAGTTGGTGCGGCCAGTAGGCGGTATCGGCAAACTCGTCGCCGGCCAGGCCCCAGAGGGCGTACTCTGAGCGGATGTCCTCGGGCACGGCGGGGTCGTTGGCCATGAACCAGTGCAGCCCTTGTTGATAGATCCGGTGGGCCTGGAAGATCGCCTCGCGGGCAGCGTAGTTGCCCTCGGGCCAGCCGTAGGAAGCCCCGATGAAGTCGGTCGACGCCGCGCCATGGTTGTTCGTGTCGGTCTTCCCGCCTCGGATACGGTCGAACTTGTTAAAAACGTTGGTTTTCGGCTTCCGAAGCCAGCGCGCAACGAGGATGTACTGGTTCTGGTCGTAGCCTTCGGGCCGGGGGAACTCCACGCGCTTGTCGGGGTCGTCGGTCATGCAGACGCGGAAATTGTAGGCCTGAACGCGATCGTCGGCGGTGCCGTTGGGTTCGATCGGGCCAGGCTGGACCTGTGGCAGCAGGCCGCTGGAGGGGTCCCCCTCCCGCAGCCAGGGGTCGACGGAGTTGTGGAACTGGTGATGCTCGCGGAACTGCACGCCGTTGTACTGCTCGCTATAGGTGTCGTTGCTCTCACGGCCTGTGGTGTAGCGAACGCCCGCGGCGGCGAGCAGGTCACCTTCGTAGGTGGCGTCGATGAACGCCCTCCCCTCCACGCGCAGCCCCCCGAGCATCGTGATCTCCCGTATCCGCCCTGCCGAGACTTCGACGCCGTCCAGGAATGCAGCGAGGCGGACATCCAATCGAACGTCCTCAACGTAGCCTGCCAATACCTCGGCAGCGACGTGCGGCTCGAACTTCCATTCTTCGTCGCAGCCGTAGCGATTGCCCAGGTCTCGATAGAACTGCCGGGCTGCGCCACCGATGGCCGCCTTGTTCCCGAGGTCGGTATAGCTGAGCCCGCCGGTGGTCATTCCTCCGAGGTGCAATCCCGGATGCAGCAAGATGGCCGATTTGCCCTGGCGCTTTGCGGAGACGGCGGCGATCACCCCTGCTGCTGTGCCGCCGTAGACAACGACATCGGCCCGGACAAGATCCTTGGAAGTCCGAACCCAGGATGGGTTAAAATACTGCGGTTGCTGGGACATTGAGTTTATCTCCTTCCAAAGCATTGTACTCTTTGGGCGCGGCAGAGCGCCCGCCTTGACAGCGACAGAAGCCCGAGGACGATTCGCTTCGTAGCGACGAAATGCAGAAGCCGCCGCGGATACGC
>CAZXSK010000115.1:3196-5558 GCA_964642855.1 uncultured Planctomycetaceae bacterium
GTTTCAGACAACAACGCGCTTCGCTTCGTGCTGGCCCGGCGTGAGAGGTTGTTTCCCGGGGCGTCGTTGGTGTTCTGCGGAGTCAACAACTACTCCGACGATCTCATCGAAGGCCAGGAGGAGATCACCGGTGTCGCCGAAGAGATTGATATTCGCGGAACACTGGATCTGGCACTCTCGCTGCATCCGGATACCCGGCGCGTAGCGGTTGTCAGCGACGTGATCCCCTCCGGCCGGCTGCACCTGCAGCAGGTTCGGGAGGTCATGGACGAATACAGCAATCGCGTGGAGTTCATCGAACTGGCGGAACTGACCGCCGAGCAGTTGGTCCGCTCTGTGCGTGACCTTCCGCCCCGGACGATTGTGCTGCACCTGTCGTTCTTCCGCGACGCGAAGGGCAGATCCTACAGCCCGGCCGAGTCGATGAAGCTGGTCACATCCAATACGTCGGCACCGGTGTACACGCTGTGGGGTTGGAAGATCGGCCTGGGCGCGGTCGGGGGCGTAGTGACCAGTGGCGAGATGCAGGGCGCCAAGGCCGCCGAGATGGTAAGGGCGATCCTTCAGGGAACGCCGGCGGGACAGATTCCGGTGCTGCGAGAAAGCCCGAACGTGAAGATGTTCGACTACCGGGAGATGGCGAGAGTCGGGCTGTCTCGAGGCGATCTGCCGCCCGGAGCGGTTGTCATCAACGAACCGCACTCGTTCTACAGGGAGCACCGGGGGTTGGTCTGGTCTGTCGCCGCCAGCGTGGCTGCACTACTGACGCTGGTGGCGCTTCTGTCGACAAACGTGCTCCGCCGCCGTCGGGCGGAACGGGCATTGGAGGGACAGAGGGACCTTCTCAGCCGGGTGCTGGAGAACATTCCGAGTTTTGTCTTCTGGAAGGACACGCAGGGCGTGTACCAGGGGTGCAACCGCAACTTCGCCCGCCTGGCCGGGCTGGACTCGCCTAAGGACATCGTGGGCATGACCGATAGCGACCTTCCCTCCAGGCCGAAGGACGTGGAGCGGTACCGGTTCTGCGACGACAGCGTCATCGAGACTGGTAAGCCAATGCTCGGAATCGAAGAAACCACCACCGACGCGGAGGGGAATCAGCGGCTGGTGATTACATCCAAGGTACCCCTGAGAGACAAGCGGGGGCAGGTTGCGGGCGTCCTGGGCTTGGCGCTGGATGTCACGGAACGACGAACGCTTGAGCAGCAGTTGCACCAGGCCCAGAAGATGGAGGCCATCGGACAACTCGCAGGCGGGGTTGCCCACGATTTCAACAACCTGCTGTCCGCGATCCAGGGCAACGCCGAACTCGTCCGCATGTCGCTGCCGCACGAGGCCCCGGACCGGGAACTGATCGAGGAGATCCTCCGGGCATCTCGGCGGGCTTCGGATCTTACACAGCAACTGCTGGGGTTCTCGCGGAGAACACAGCTCGATAAGGTTCCTCTACACGTTCACCGGACCATCGAGGAAGTAACCAGTCTGCTGTCGCACAGCTTGGACAGGAAGATCGAGATGAGCCTGGACCTCCAGGCAGGGAGCGACCTGATCCTCGGCGATTCCTCCCAACTGCACAATGCGATCCTGAACCTCTCGGTCAATGCGCGCGATGCCATGCCGTCGGGCGGCAGACTCACGTTCCGCACGGCCAACGTCACGGTGGCCGATTCGCCTGCTACTCCCGAGGATCCCGAGCCGGGGGAATATGTGGAACTGTCCGTAACCGACACGGGCAGGGGAATGGACCCCCAGACCGTACAGCGCGTATTCGAGCCCTTCTTCACGACCAAGGAGAAGGGCAAAGGGACCGGTCTTGGCATGGCCGTTGTCTACGGATGCGTGAAGTCCCATGAGGGCGCCGTCACGGTCGACAGCGAAGTAGGACGGGGCACGGTCGTTCGTATGCTTCTTCCACTGGCGTGCGAGCAGCCGGGCGACGAGCCACTTCCGCTTTCGGAAGAAACCGCCCCGCTGCAAACCGGCCAGGGAAACGTTCTCGTTGTCGACGACGAGAAGATGGTCCGCACCTTCGCCAGCCAGGCCCTTCGGGGGCTGGGCTATCGGGCGGAAACCTGCATCGACGGGCAAGACGCAGTCGAGCACTTCCAGCAGCATCATCCGGAAATCGATCTGGTCCTGCTGGACATGATCATGCCCAGGCTATCGGGCGAGGAGACGTTCCGCAGGCTTCAGCAGATCGACCCGTCGGTTCGGGTGATCATCATGTCCGGCTACAGCAGGAACGAGACCATCGAGCAGGTCCTTGCGGAAGGGGCGCTGGATTTCCTGCCCAAGCCCTTCGCCCTCGAGGATCTGTCGCGCATCGTTGGCGAGAGCATCCGCCTGCCGACCGGGTGAATGG
>CAZXSK010000116.1:0-5469 GCA_964642855.1 uncultured Planctomycetaceae bacterium
CTCAGAATCGTCACCTTACCGGTTCCGCCATCGCGCCCGGGCTGGCCGAGGGCAAGGCCTTCACCTATCGGGATATCCTGTCGCATGGGGAAGCCGTATCTGCCGAGTCAACGCCGCAGATTGACGTCGAGCATGCTCCCGTCTCGGCCGCCCAGCATATCGAGGACACCCACCGGGCGAACCGGACGCTGATCGAGGCCATTGCCAAGGGGCACCTTTGGCAGGCCCAGCTCGAATCCGGAGAGTACGCCAGCCTCGAGGACCTGGCCAAAGACGTCGGCTTGTCACGATGGAGCGGAGCGAAGAGGGGCTGCGACCGAACCTACGTCGGCTGCCCTGACCAGCCTCGCGCCGGACGTCATCGAGGCCATCCTGCGCGGCCATGAGCCCGATGTCCTGAGCCTGGTGAAGCCGCGAAAGAACCTGCCGGTGCGCTGGGATGAGCAGATGACTGCGTATCGAGGTGCTGTAATCGCGAACAGAACCGAGGGGTGATGAGCAATAGAGGCCGTCGGCACAGTTCGGCAGGTCTATAATACTCCGATGGACGTGCTGTAGGCTGTCCTACCAAGTAAAACCCAACAGAGGCGTGCATTCAATGTCGCCCCAAAGGAGATCTCGCCATGGCCCTCATTCGATCATATCCCTGCTGGATCGTCGTGATAACCGGTCTGCTCTTGGGCCCCATCGCTGACGGGCTTGCCGCTGCACCCAAGGCCAAGCTCCTCACGGACTTTTCAGGCCCGGGCGCTGCCAAGTCCTGGATTTCGGTGAACGACGATGTCATGGGGGGTGTTTCGGATGGCAGCTTCCGTATCTCCGATGACAAGACGCTGGTCTTCTCCGGGAAGCTGTCATTGGAGAATCGCGGAGGATTTGCCTCCATCCGTTCCCGACAGGCAGCGTTGGACCTCAGCGGGTACGACACGATTGCCGTTCGCGTCAAGGGGGACGGCAGGACGTATTACCTCAATCTGAGTACGTCCTCCCGAAGGTCGGCCGCATCCTACCGAGCGGCCATGGAAACCAAGGAGAACACGTGGCAGGAGGTGCGGGTGCCGCTGACAAACTTCAAATACACTGCCTTTGGCAGGCGCATCGGGAATCGATCTCCCCAGGCAAGCAGAATCCGCAGCTTTGGATTCACACTTGCCGACAAGAATGCCGGGCCGTTTCGTTTGGAGGTCGCCTGGATCAAGGCAGAGAAGAATGCGGGAACCGACAGCTCTGGCTCCGACAAGAGCCCGGATGGTGAGGCGACTTCAAAAGATATCGTGGACAGTGCCGCATCGTCCGACTCTTTCAAGACCCTGGTGGCGGCGGTTACCAAGGCTGGTTTGGTGGAAACGCTCAAAGGCCCCGGGCCTTTCACCGTCTTCGCCCCCACGGATGAAGCATTCTCGAAGCTTCCTGAAGGGACATTGGAATCCCTTCTCAAGCCGGAAAACAAGCAGAAACTGGTCGAGATTCTGACGTACCACGTCGTGTCCGGGCGTTTGACCGAGGCCGACATTCGGAAACGGCCCATTGCCGATACAGTCCAAGGTACGAGTCTTCTCTTGGCCCAAGGGTCCCTGGGAGCAACGGTGGACGGCGCTTCGGTCGTCCAGTCCGACATCCTTGCGACCAACGGCGTCATTCACGTCATCGACCGAGTGTTGCTGCCGAAGGATATTGTCGAGACAGCCAAACAGGCCGGCCAGTTCAAAACACTCCTGGCGGCCGCCAAGGCTGCAGGTCTTGTCGAAGCTCTTCAGAAGCCGGATGCGAATCTCACTGTCTTTGCGCCTACAGACAAGGCCTTCCAGGCGCTTCCAGCAGGCACGGTGAAAGATTTGCTGCTCCCAGCCAATCGCGACCGTCTGGCGGCGATCCTCAAATACCACGTGCTCTCGTCTCGGCTGCTGCTTACACAGGACGGGTTGACGACGTTGCAGGGAGGCAAACTCCAAGTTCGCCCGGAAGGCAACGTGAAAGTCGAGCAGGCCAACATCGTCATAAAGGATATCAAGGCGACCAACGGCGTAATACACGTGATCGACAGCGTGCTGCTCCCGGATTTGCCAGAACCTACGGCACGCCGCAAGGCCATGAGCGTGATCGAGCTGGCTATCGAACGTGGTGTGCCCCTGTTCAATGACGGCAAGGCAGATGCATGCGCGGCCGTCTACGAGGTCACGGCCAATTCATTACTGAACGGGCACCAGGAAGCTCTATCCGACAAGGATCGTGCACGCCTGAAGAAGGCCTTGGCGGATATGCACAGTGACCATGGCGCACGCGCCAAAGCATGGACGTTGCGATACGCATTGGATGACGTGTATAGGTCTTTGCGGTCTGGAACAGACTGAACGAAACAGTGGCCAACGCCATCGCTGGCAGGCTCAACTTGAATCGGGCGAGTACGCCAGCCTCGAAGACCTGACCGCCCCAGTCGGCTGCAGTCGCAATGCCCAGCATCCTGTCGCACTGCTGCTGGAGCCTGCAAACTAACTCTCTGGCCTGGATCAGCAACATGGTGGAGGTGCTGAAACGGACGGCCCTACCGCTACGGCGACTAAGAGTGCTTCTTCCTGAAGATCCTACGAGCATTCTCCGGTGTTAAGCCGTAAGCAAAACAGTTACAGGTCAACGGGGCGGCACAGGCTCTCCTTCATGTGGGCGGTGCGACCACAGTACTGACAGACAAACCGAGGCTCATCTACGAGGTGCTTGTAGTCTTCAGGATTGTCTGTGTGATAGCCGTAGGAGACGAAGTAGCACAGGTGCTTCGTGTGCTCATCGCTCTTGCATGTCGCGTTGTCCTTCGGGTGTTCTTCAGTCATTCTCAATTCCTTTCACCCATGTCGATTGGTTGACGTCCCTTTCGAGCGGATTCATCAACTCAATGATCCACAAAGATCAAGTCGTCTGTCCGGAACCCCCAGTCTCGGGCCTGAGATAGGAGGTCGTTCTGGATATTCTCATCCAGTCGCTTCTGCCTGGCGAGGATCCAAAGGTAGTCGCGATTGGAGCTGGTGACCATCGCGTAGCTGTACGCATCCCGATCTAGGATGATCACATGGTAAGCTCCCCAAAAGGGCCAGAAGAACGTTACTTTCAGGCTTGCCACATCCGCCGGTCCCATGAACCTGGCAGTTGCCCTCGCCTCACGCCACTTGCCGTTGCCAGTATCGTAGCCTCGGTTGATTACCTGTATGCTGCCATCATTTCTACGTGAGTATTCGGCCGTTACCTTTGTCAGGCCACGCTCGAAGGAGTGGTCCAAACGGGCGATCTCGTACCAAGTTCCAAGATAGCGATCAACCTCGAAGCCGCTGATTGGCGTGAGTCCTTCAGGAGCCGACGCGCATCCACCCAAGAGTGCCGCAGTCAGAATTTGCATCAACTTGGCCATGGGAATCTCCATGCTCGGGCCTCAACTGGTGTCTCTCGAGTATTTTATTACCGTTTGCTACCGATCCAAGCCATGGTCAGGGCTTGCGAGCGTGCACCCGCACCAGTGCACTATCTTCGATCAGCTCGATGATCTCAAGCCCTGCCTGTCGAGCGAGATCGGCATAGTAGCCGGCATCTCGTCGCGTTGTCGGCCAGAGCGCCCCGTAGCCCGTTGATATCTCCTCGTCCGGCAAATGGATTCGCACGTGACAAACGGCCACGTCCTTGTCGGCCGGCGGGTCAGCAGGAATGATGCAGTCCCAGACATGGAGTTTGCCGCCGGGGGCGAGAACCCGGAATACCTCAGCGAAAACAGCGGGAAGGTCCTCGCTGGGGATGTACATCAGCCCGAAGAAACACGTCGCAGAATGGAACGTGCCATCCAGGAACTGAAGCTTCCTCGCATCCATAACGATCTTCAGTGGCCCCGGGGGTGACTCCTGTAGCTCCTCCCGGCTGGCGTCAATCGCCACGACTCCATCGCCCATCAACTGACCGATCACCCCCTCGCCACCCGCGCACAGATCAAGGATCGGTCCGTCTGTGTCCAAGCAAGAGAGCGACACCTCCAAGTCGCCGACGACGGACAATCGGTCATTGTCCATCATCTGGTCGCTCCAGAATCATCGTGTACGCGATGCGGTTGCCGTGCATCTCTCGCTGGCCAAAACCGGCCTCTGTTGCCAAGCGGGCGACGGTTGAGCGGCGCTGGAAATGCGGGTCGAAGATGACCTCGGTCACAGCCAACAGGCCGCCCGGTTTCAGGGCATCGAAGACCTCCTTCATGGCGGCCTGCCGGTCTGGAATCTCTCCGAGAACCGTCACCAGCACCGCCCGGTCAAATCGCTCGAGGCCCAGCTTCCCTTCGCCAATGCCCGCCTGGACGAGTTCGATATTCTCGATTCCGGCAGCCTTCGCCTTCTCTCGCACCCGATCCAGCATGCCGGCCTGAATGTCCACGGCGACAACCTGACCGCTGTCGCCGACACGTTCGGCCAATGGAAGGGTCAGCCGCCCCGGGCCGCATCCCACATCAAGGACCGTCATGCCCGGCTGAGGATCGAGGTGCGCGATGATCACCGCCGCGCGATTGGTCTTGGTAAACGGGTTGTCCAGTTCCACCATCCATCGCAGCCATACCGGGCACGGCAATGAATACTGCCGGGACGCAAGTTGCCACACGACGAACACGATGGCGACAAGGGTCAGAAGACTGACGAGTATGTAGAAGGCGGTTTCCATGCAGCACGCTCAGTTTGGCGGTCCATTGGAGACATCTTTGATATCATCGCCCCTGGGCCTCCCCAAGACGAAGATGCCTGATTCTTACCAAAGTTACGTCTGAATACAACGGAATCCCTCCGTTGCGATCGCCAGCGAAAAATCTTTGTAACCGGTCACACCGCCCACGCCATCTGACAGCCCACACTACTTGAGGATTCGTCGAACTCCGGCTGCAAGAGCCACCAGAAGAGCGGACAGTAGGACGATCACGACACCGCCGGGCAAATCGGTAACAGCGGCCAAGAGGAATCCCCCCAGGCCGCTGACTGCGCCGAACACGATGGCCAGGAGGATGGCCCGGCCGGTTCCCTGAACCAGCTGGAATGCGGCCGCAGCGGGGTTGGTGATGAGGCTGTAGATCATCAGGCCGCCGACCGTTTGGAAGTTCACGGTCACCAACACGGCTGTCAGGATGAGAAAACCCGTCCAAACGGCCGTGGCGCGGATGCCGACAGCTTGAGCATGCCCGTTGCGCCGGAGGTTCTGGCGTTCATGGCCGGCCCGGGGAGGAGGCACCTCGGCCGCTTCATGTTGGCCTTCGTCGTCGGGGCGATTCCGATGGGCTCTCTGCGTGCGTGGGCCGGTAGCGTGACGGGCACCTCGTAGACGCTGCTGCTGGTCCTGACGTTGGTGCCAGCGGGCCTGTGGTGCGTTTATCTGGTCTGGACGCAGTCAGTGCGGGCCCGGCAACGGCAACCGGCTGTCCTCGAGAGTCAGGCCGAAGAGAACCCCGCCGGGCGGCGGGGT
>CAZXSK010000117.1:0-5410 GCA_964642855.1 uncultured Planctomycetaceae bacterium
GGCACGAAGGGCTCGCTGAAGTTCGACTTCGAGCGGATGAACGAACTGCAGTACTACGACGCCACCGCTGACCGCGCCACCCAGGGGTGGACTACGATCCTCTGCACACACGCCCCGGACCATCCGTACGTGGAGGCATGGTGGCCCGATGCGCACATCCTGGGCTATGAACACGGATTCGCAAACATGGCCTATGACATCCTGCAGATGCTTGCGGGCAAGAAGCCCGTCGTGCCCATGCCCGACTTCCAGGACGCCTACGAGACCCAGCGCGTGCTGGAGGCATCGCTGATCGCCGCGAAGGAGAAGAGTTGGATCAAACTCTCCCAGGTCAAATAGGCGGGATGGAAAAGACTTGGGAATACCCGCCTCGGCGCGATCTACGTTCGGATGGACATCGTCTAGAATTAGAGTAGGCTGACCTGGCGGCCGCAACGGAGCGGCTGCATGAGCGAGTGAACCGTACCGAAAGCCTTGGGGACGGACATGAGCGCAAAGCGTAAGTGGCTACGTATTATCCGTCCGATGTGGATTGCCTCGATCCTGGGCGCGGCGGTACTGGCGAACGGGCAGGATATCTCACGATCGGCCCTGCGTGATGTGGAGCCCAACGACACCCCGGCCCCACAGGATGATCGGGTCGCCTCTGGAGAGTTGGCCGATCGATTCCCGCAAGCCCCGGCAGATGCCAGGTTCGTCAGTCGACCGACTCCGGGCTGGTTTGCCCCTCTTCCCGCACCACTGACGCCCGATCCAAACCTGCCCGCATCGATCAGCCGAGCGTTTGTGATTCCGATCCACGGCCAGATTACCGGAGATACGCTGGAGATCGTCCGGCGCAAGATTCTTCGCTGCAAAGGCAAGGGCGCCCAACTGGTGGTGTTCGATCTCGACACGCCCGGAGGAAGATCGGACGCGATGGACGCCATCGTCGCATTGATCTTCCGCGAACTGGGAGAGGTTTACACCGTCGCCTATGTGAATCCCAAGGCCTTCAGTGCCGGAGCGGTCATAGCGCTTGCGTGCAACGAGATCGTCATGGATCCCCTCGCCAGGATGGGCGCGACCATGTCGATTCTCATCGGGCCCGGCGGGGTGGTCAATCTGCCCGAGGATGTGCGCGGCAAACTCGACTCAGCCGACCGAACCGGCATGCGTGCCCTCGCGAAGAATCGCGGGTACAACGCCCTGCTCTGCGAGGCAATGGGCTCGATCGACATGATCGTCTGGCTGGTCCAGAACGAGCAGTCCGGGCAACTGCGGTTTGTCGAAGCCCGCGAGTGGCTGGGTGTACGGGGAGCACCGACGATCGCCGACGCCAACTCCCAGTCAGACCTGCTGGAGACGACAGATCGGCCCGGCTGGAAGTATGTTCGCACCGTCGTCGGACCGGGAGAACTGGTTTCGATGGACGCGCAACAGGCCCAGTTCATGGGCTTTTCCGATACGATCGTCAGGGACTACGACCAGTTCCGGGAAGTCTACAACATCCAGGCACCCATCGAACGCCTGGAGGACTCCTGGTCGGAGAAGCTGGTCGCTTTGCTCACCTCGCCGGCGGTGTCTTCGATCTTGCTGATTATCGGCCTGATCGGTGTCTACAGCGAGATGCAAACGCCGGGGCTTGGGGTGGCCGGCCTGATCGGCGTACTGGCGTTCGGGGTACTTTTTGGAAGCAGGTACCTCATTGGTCTGGCGCAGTGGTGGGAGATCGCATTGTTCGCTCTGGGGGTGGCGCTGATCGCGCTGGAAGTATTCGTGATCCCCGGCTTTGGGGTGGCGGGCGTCTCGGGAATTCTCTGCTGCCTGGCTGGGCTGCTGGCGATCGTCGTGCCCAACGCTCCGTCCGAACTGCCGCTGCCGAAGACCAACCTCGACTGGTCGATGCTGCACACCGGCCTGATCGCCATGCTCATCGCTTTTTTTGCGTCGTTCTTCCTGGCGCTTCTTCTGGCGCGTTATCTGCCTTCCACGCCGATTCTGAGTCGGCTTGTGCTGGATCCCGGGAAGGGCTCCGCCGTCGACGCCGACCTGACGGAGACATCTCCAGTGCGTACCATCCGGCCTGGTGATCTTGGTGTGGTCGAATCGATGTGTCGCCCGGTCGGACGGGTCCGGTTCGGTGATCACCTGATAGACGCCTCGTCGGAAGGTGGCGTCATCGAGACAGGCACGAGAGTCCGCGCCTTGAGGCGGGCGGGCAACCAGATCATTGTCGAGGAGGATCTGTCGCATGGCTGAGATCGTCGCGCTGATCGTCGTGCTGGCCGTTGCGGCGCTGGTACTGTTTCTCCTGGAAATGTTCACGCCCACGTTCGGCGTGCTGACAATTCTCGGCGTGTTGACGATGGGTGTCGCAGCCTGGCTGTCGTTCACTTACGTCTCGTGGATTCTGGGAGCAATCCTTGTAGTGGCTGCGATGCTTGCGATACCCATGTATTTCGTGATCCTGCCGAAGGTCCTGCCCGAGACCTGGCTGGGCCGCAAGCTCTTCCTGCGCCGGGATGACAAGACCCGGGCAGACGGTACGCCGGAAGCCCACGCAGAGAGCGCGTTGATTGGCAGGACCGCCCGGGCCGAAACCACCCTTAGACCCTCTGGTGCCATCCGGGTGGAAGGCGTCAGAAGGATCGCCCGGGCCGAACAGGGAATCATCGAAAAGGGCGCTGAAGTGAAGGTCATCGGCAGCGACGGGATCAACCTCGTTGTGAGACCCGTCGGGAAACACGAGGAAGAGTCGGCATGAACTTTTCAGATCGCGCGATTGCACCGACGCGGCCCGGCGTATAGTAAGGGTGTTGGTCAAAGCATGGGATCTGTCGCCTGAGAAAGGAGCACATCGGCTATGGAACACCTTCTGCTAGCTGCGGAGGAAGGCGTAGGCCTGACGGAAATCGTGGGGTACGGGGTTCTGGCGATCATCGCTATCGTCGTGCTGGTACTCCTCTACCTGGTCCTGCAGGTCTTCGGGCTGTGGTTCCAGGCTGCGTTCGCTCACGCGAAAGTCAGCATCAGTGACCTGATCGGCATGCGGTTCCGCAAGGTCGATCCGAGAGTGATCGTGCATTCGAAAATCCAGGCCGTTCAGGCATCGCTGGACTTCATCGACACGCGCGACCTCGAAAGCCACTATCTCGCAGGCGGTCGCGTCCGCAACGTAGTCGTTGCACTGATCGCGGCGAACCGCGCGAACATCGAACTGTCGTGGAAAACGGCCACCGCGATTGACCTGGCTGGGCGAGACATTCTCGAAGCCGTCCAGACGTCGGTCAACCCTAAGGTCATCGACTGCCCCAACCCCGCAACGGGTAAGGTCACGGTCGACGCCGTCGCCAAGGACGGCATCCAGGTCAAGGCCAAGGCACGCGTGACCGTGCGGGCAAACATAGACCGCCTCGTCGGCGGTGCGACCGAAGAGACCATCATCGCCCGCGTGGGCGAAGGTATCGTGACGACGATCGGCTCGGCCGAGTCGTACAAACAGGTGCTGGAGAACCCGGACCTGATCTCCAAGAAGGTTCTGGAGAAAGGGCTCGACGCGGGTACGGCGTTCGAGATTCTGTCGATCGATATCGCGGACGTCGATGTCGGCGAGAACGTCGGTGCGAAACTCCAAGCCGACCAGGCCGAGGCAGACAAACGCCGCTTCCAGGCCGAGGCGGAAAAACGCCGCGCGATGGCCATGGCCCGTGAGCAGGAGATGGCCGCCCTGGTCCGCGAGAACCGCGCCAAGGTCGTGCTCGCCGAAGCCGAAATCCCCCGCGCAATGGCCGAGGCCTTCCGTGACGGAAACCTGGGCGTTATGGACTACTATCGCCTGCGGAACATCCAGGCTGATACCAAGATGCGCGACAACATCGGCGGTAAGGAGCAGGGCCCGAAGGAGTAAATGGAACTCGCTGTGACGATCGCACTGGACATCCTGGCTGAGAGCAGTTGGATGGAACTGCTGATCTTCGCAGTGATCGCGGTGATCGTGATCGCTGGCAAGATTGCCCAGAGCATCCAGGAGAAAAAGCAGCGCGAGGAAATCGAACGTCGGCAGCGGGAACGCCAGGCAAGGGAAGCCCGCGAGCAGCAGGAGCGAACCCCCTCAGGCCGGGGACAACGTGCCGCCCCGCCTCCGCCACCGACAGAAAGTCCCGCTCAGCGTCTGGAGCGCGCACGACGAGAGCAGAAGCAACGGCAGCAACAGCAGCCGGCTGCTCCTTCTCCCTATACCCGGCCCGAGGCGCCGTCTCGGGACCAGCAATACCGACAGGCCGGACGGGAGGAAGTTGTTCTCCAACCCGTCGATGACAGGCAGGAACTGCTTCGGAAGAAACGCCAGCAGCAATTCCTTCGGCAGAAGCAGCTTGAGAAAGATAGACAGGAGCAGCGCAGACAAGCCCGGCAATTGGCCGAACTACGGAAAAGGAAGAAAGCCCTTCGCCAGGCAGAACTCCTGAAGCAATCGGATATCTCGGCCGTGACGAACGTCCACGACCTGAGGCTGGATGATCCGGAAAACGTCCGACTGGCTGTGATCTACTCCGAGATCCTTCAGCCCCCGAAGGCGATGCGCAAGCAACCCGAGCCTTGGGACCTCTGAGCCGGACTTCCCGCAAAGCAGGCACAGAGGCGAGCGAACCCGAAACGCCACCCGCGGAGTTCCGGAAGCGGGAGGCGTTTACTCGTCCCCGGAATCCTCGGAGCTCTCGCCCTCTTCGGTGGTCGTGCTGATCTCGCTGATCGCCCGGAAGTACTCCTCCACCTGCTTGCGATACTCCGGAGATACCTCGGACGTGCGAGATTCATACAACTCCCGCAGCTGGTCGTCGGTCAGATCCTCAGTCCCGGACGATTGAGTCAGCTCTTCACTTGCTCCCCTGCCCTCCTGGAGCGTCTCGCTTCCGCCAAGCTCGGACGGATCCCGCAGCCGGGACGGGATCTCCGTGCGATCGGGATTCTTCCGAATGTTGTCGATACGGTCGGAGTACTTCTCCACGAAGGTCTTGAATTCCTTCTCGGTCATTCCGAGCTTCTCCAGAAGCTCCGGATCGACCTCGCCGTCACGAATCTTCCTGCGGGCCTCGTCCAGCGCCCGACCAGTGGATTCGAGTTCACCGCGTGACTGACCTGACTTTTCCGATAGCGTTGGATCTTCCAACTCGCCACGCTCATCGGCAGAGCCGGAATGGATATCGCCGCCGGCATCTCCGGCGTGCTCCCCCTGGGCGGGGCTGCCTCCACTGGCGCCTTGACCTTGTCCCTGGCCTTCGCCCTGCCCCTGACCTTGTCCCTGGCCTTCTCCCTGCCCTTGACCTTGTCCCTGACCTTGACCCTGTCCCTGACCTTGTCCCTGCCCTTGGCCTTGTCCCTGGCCTTGACCTTGTCCCTGACCTTGGCCTTGACCCTGTCCCTGACCTTG
>CAZXSK010000118.1:0-5384 GCA_964642855.1 uncultured Planctomycetaceae bacterium
ACAGTTACGGTCCGTCACATGATCGACAAGAAGATGCGGAGAACTGTGAAGCAAACGTACACCTTACCGGCCGATGGAGTCCTTCGCTACGAGGGCAAGAAGGCCACGCCGAGCGAGGCTCTGAAGACAGGCCGTCACGTCCGGGCACATCCGGCGCGAAAGCAAACAATCCTCGCGATTACGCCCCAAGCACGTCTGGACACAGTCTCGGAGCGGAAGGCCGCCTGGAAGAACCTGAAGGAATACACCTGGGTCAATGAAGGCTACTTCGCGGGTTACTACCATCATTGGTTGTTCTTCGCGGGTGAGCCTTTCCGCGATGGCAAAGGCGGAGAGAAGCTCGTGAATACTTGCCAGGCGGGGGCGCACGTCACCGACAGCCTGTTCACGGCGCATACACTCATCAACGGGAATTTCGTCACCTCGGCCGCTGCCTTTCGACCCGGGGGACGTGCACTCTTCCTGCCCGACCCCATTCACAGCCGTCATCGGGCATCACACGTGGTCCTACAGCCGACCGACAACGGGCACGTTGAGGGGCAAGTCAAGGGCGTGGAGGGAAACAACCTTCATCTGCTCGTGACGACCTGCCCGTCCGGTCGGGCCGAACACCTTGAGCGGAAAACCGTAACGATCCAGCTCGCCGATGACGCAGTCTACCATCTCAATGGAAAGCCGGATGCAAAGCGGGCAAACGCCCTGCTGAAAGGAAACACCGTTCGTGTCCTGCCCGCCTGGAGCGGAGCTATGCTGATTCGTGATCTGGATGTTGAGAAAGGAAGAGTCTCCGGATACGGCGTGACCAACAAGGTCACCGGAGAGGTCGAAAAGCCTGTTACCGCCGATGAAGAAGCGGAATTCCAGATTCATTTCGGCCAAGTCCTCTTCTCGCCTCTTAGTCCCGCTCAATACGTGGATGCGACGTTTACATGGACAGACGGGCAGGTCCGTGATCTGAAGCTCTTCAATAAGCGATGGCCCGAACTGTACAAGGTGAAGAATCCCAAGACCGATGTCAACTTCGATGGAGAAGAACTCACCGGCTGGATAGAGGGACATTTCTCTGGCGGCACGATCTCCGGGTATGGTAAGCCCGGCGTGTACCGGTTTGAGATCAAAGCGACGGTGCGGAATAACGTCCTGACCGGGCAGATCCAGAAGACGACCGTCAACGGAACCGAAGCGGAAAAGATCAAGGCTACTGATGTTGGTCGATTGGATCGGCGCTTTGGAGGCACCGTTCGGGTTGGCCCGGCCAAAACCAAGACCGGCCTGTATCGCATAGTTCTGCATGAGGGGATCGAGCCGACGATCTATCTCTCGCGGGACGCGAATGGCTGGGGGAAAGGCTTGGGGATTGTTTCGGGAAACCGACGGCCGAGGAAGATGATGGCGGTGGATCCGAGTAACCTCAAGCTCAACCAACAGGGTTTAACGGGCTCAATCCGCATCAAGCTGCCGGCCATCTTGCTGGAAAACGCTTCCAAGCCACAATGGAAGACGTACCATATCTCGGCCGAGAAGACTGACGACAAGAACGCGCAACACTTTGAGGGTCGGTATAGGATGGTCTTTGGCAACAACCCACTGCTCTACGTCGGCCCGGGCGGTACCATCATCCATGAGACCGATGAGGACAATCCCCATGAGTGATCGTGCCGTCCTGAATGGATTCACGCTTATCCTCCTGTGTACGTTCGGTGGGATCGTTTCCCCTGCTGACGCGGAAGACAGGCCGTTGATCGGTGGACATGACGAGGAAGTGATACTCGGCTTCACAACCATGCATCGGGCCATCGAGGAAGGTCAATATGCCAAAGCGATCAAGTGGTTTCAGGACCTTGTCGACCAGCCGGGGCAACTAACGTGGCCGGTTGAGCGGGGCCACCATATGTCGGTACGGATCGCGGCAATGTCGGTGCTGCAATCCCTCCCCGCCGAGGGACAGATGGTGTACCGCCGTCTGTACGACGAGCAGGCCAGTATCCTCTACGCCCGCGCCGCAAAGGACTTGGATGCCATTGCCCTCCGGGAGGTCTACGCACGTTACCCGATGTTGGCCGCCGGTCGCCAGGCGGCAGTTCTGCTGGGGGCCCTGGCCATGGACCAGAGCCGATACGCCGAAGCCGTCTGGTGGTGGCAACAGGCGGCGAAGCTGGCCGCCGGCAGCGATGCTGAAGGCCCCTTGGTGGCGAAGGTCGCCGTGGCGGCCCACTTGGCCGGGTGGAGCGATGTGGCGAAGTCCGCCGCCAAGCGAGTGAACAAGGAATTCGCGGGCGTCTCTGTTGAGTGGGGTGGTCGACGGCAAACACTTCCAAAATTGGTCGAGGAGCTTCGCAGCCTGCCTCCGCAGCCGGTGGCAAGGCTTGGATCAGGCTGGCCTACCGCCAATGGTCGGGTAACCGGTTGGGCGTGGACACCTGCGGTCGACAAGGCAAGGCTGGGAGACCTGCAGTGGTGCCACCCCAAAGTGTTTGCGACCGTCAGTGACAACGCCAACGTGTTGAAATCACTGGCTGGCCGAACACCTATTGATCGCACGTATCCGCACCCGTCGCACTCAGACTGGAAAGTGACGGTCTCCCGCGGGCTGATCCGCGGGACCTTTGACCGGGGCAGCAGGAAGCGCGTCGTCGAGATCCCCCCGGTGATCCGGCCGATCGTGCATGACGGCCGGGTCATCGTCCGAACCGACGATGGACTGACCGCCCGGCGTCTCAGCGACGGCAAGCAACTCTGGCATACCCCGCTGCCCCTTCACCGACGGGTGGGTGGGCGGCGCTACGGTATGACGAGGCTCGCGGACGAGGGGTGGTACAAGATCGCCTGCGACGGGGACCGGGCGTTCGTGATGGGCGAGATGCTTCCCACCCTCGCGATCAAGGGGCCTCGCCCAGGGCATATGAGAGAGATCAAACCGGAGCAGAGAGACACTTCCACGCTGTTCTGCGTTTCGCTGAAAGATGGCGAAATTCTCTGGCGCGTCGGGCACGGGGCTAAGGAGGGGCCCGCCGAGATGCGGCTTATGAAATTCCACACCGCTCCGCTTGCCGCGAACGGACGGGTCTATGCCTTGACGTTGCGCCGAAACTACGGGGCCTTCAGGCTGATATGCTTCGACCAGTACACCGGGCGACTGGTCTGGGACGAGGTCGTCTGCCAGATTCCCCAGGGCCACGGGAGTTCCTGGCGGAACATCCACGCCTTCGTGAACGGCACAGCCCCATCTCTGTTCGCCGGGAGACTGGTGGTGTGCACAAACGCCGGAGTCATCGGTGTATTTGACGCCAATAACGGGCGGCCAGTCTGGCTGAGACAGTACGATACAGCGATGAGCGGCCGTGGAAGCAGGATGGACGTGAATCACCGACGGGTCAATCCGGTCGTCTTGGCCGGCGAGGTAATGGTGACATTGCCGTATGATTCCGGTCGTGTTCTAGCCTGCGATTTCAACAGTGGTAAGCTTATCTGGACGGCCAAGCGGAATGGGGCGCATCGCCTGACCGGCCTGCGAGCCGATCGGGTACTGCTCACCGGCGACGATGGCTGGCGGCTGGTGAGCAGCTCGGACGGGAAGGTGCTCGCCTCGAACGACTCGATCCCGGTTCACGGTAAACCGGCCGTGACAGAGGGGGCCGCCTGGATGTCCGCCAAGGACGGGCGGGTGCTGCGCCTGGAGATCGACAGCGGCGAAGTGTCCACCGTCGGGCGGATCGACCGAGGACTGCTGGGCAATCTCCTGGTTGTCAACGGAAGGCTCATTGCCGCCAACGCAGCTGGTGTCTGTGCATACGACCTGCGCGAAACGGGCGAGCATTCAGGCACTACGGACACGCAGGACGGCCCATCGGGCGAATAGCAGTGACCTTTGGCGGCGTCTCACTTGGTGAGGGAGCAGGACCAGGATTACACTTGACGGAGATGCTACCAATCTGCGGGCGTTCGTTGCCGGAGACCAGAGAAATGCCATTGCCTGAGAACAGAGAGGGGCCATCCGTGAGCAAATATCGTTACGAGCGTTCGATTCCCGCCGAGGACGGCTGGGACCTGATCATCGCCGGTGGCGGACCGGCCGGGGCCGCTGCGGCCATCTCCGCGGGTCGACTTGGGGCCAAGGTCCTGCTGCTGGAGGCCATGGGCTGCCTTGGGGGAATGGGCACCTCGGGGCTGGTCACCGCCTTCGACCCGATGGCCGACGGGAGCAAGCCGCTGGTCGGTGGGGTCATGCAGGAGATCGTCGAGACCCTCTACGAGCGAGGCGAACTCGCCCCGCATGTCACGCCGGATTTCTGGAGGAAGAAGTATCACTGCTGGACGCCGTTCCGCGTCGAGGGGCTCAAGCGCCTTCTGGACGAGTTGACGGCCGAGGCGGGCGTGGAGGTGCGGTTTCTCACGCGGGTGATCGACGCGGATGTCGCCGCCGACGGGGCCGTCCGTGGCGTGGTGACCCACAACATCGAAGGCTGCCGCTACGTCGCCGGCAGGACGTTCATCGATGCCACCGGCGATGCCGTACTGGCTGATTTGTGCGATATTCCCTGCCGCGAAGCCGGCCACGACGGGCAGCCGAAGCCCATGCCCCCCACACTCTGCTCGCTGGTCGCCCCAGTCGACTGGAGCGTGGCCACCAACCCCGATCGACCCGAGAGCAACGTCGCCCACCGCCAGCAGGAGAAGCTGGAAGCCGCCATTGCCGATGGGCACTTCTCGCACCGCGACCGCCACTTGCCCGGGATGTTTCACGTGGGCGATCGCGTGGGCATGCTCAACACCGGGCACGTCTTCCAAATGGACGCACTGGACGCCCGCAGTCTCTCGGATGGTATGGTCCGTGGCCGGCAGCTGGCGAAGGAATACTTCGACTTCTTCCGCAAATATGTCCCGGGCTGCAAGCAGATCGAGCATGTCACGACGGCCGCCCTAATGGGCGTTCGCGAGAGCCGCCGCATCGTGGGCGAGTACGAACTGACCATCGACGACTACCTCGCACGCCGGCAGTTCCCCGACCAGATCGGCGTGTTCAACAAGTTCGTGGACATCCACGTGCACGACGACTCCCCGGAGGAGTTCGAACGGTTCACTCGCGAGAAGGACGAAACCGGCCGACTCGGGCCCGGCGAGTGCTTCGGAATTCCCTACTCGATCCTCGTGCCGAAAGACTCACGGAACCTGTGGGTGGCCGGTCGGTGCAATTCGTCGGATGTGCAGGTGCACGGTTCGATCCGCGTCATGCCGGCCGCCGCGATGATGGGCCAGGCCGCCGGGGCTGCGGCCGTGCAGTCCATCCGGACCAACCAGCCCGCCAGCGGCCTCGATACCAAGCAGCTCGTGACCACGCTGCGGGACCACAAGGCCTACCTGCCCCAGGAGACCCTCTGTCCCGA
>CAZXSK010000119.1:0-5186 GCA_964642855.1 uncultured Planctomycetaceae bacterium
AAGCGCGCGGAGGCTTCCTGCTCGTCGGCGGGGACAGCGATTGGTTCGCTGACGGCCGATCGGTCCCATAGGTCGACGGCGCGGATCCGGTAGAACCCTCCCGTCCCGTCTGCAGGCAGCATGCAGGAGTTACACACGAGCGTTGGCGTGTCGATACGCTTCCAGGGGCCGCCCTTGTCAGCAGATCGCTGCACCTCGTAGGTCTTCAGCGTATAGTCGGCTGAGCCTTTCCACGTCAGCAGGTGCTCCGGGCCGTACAGTCCGGGAAACACGTCGACGCGCAGCTTGCTCGGAGCAGCCGGGCCGCTCTCACTCCGTGGCGTGAGCAGAAAAAGGCTGACGCTGTCGGCGGGCATGGTCACATCGAACGTGAGCTTGCCGTCCGCGACGGAAATCTTCCTCGGCGCGGCCGCGTAGGCGAGTTCCATCTCGCGGCGGAGTTTGGCCAGCGCCTCGGCCGTGGGTGTCGTCGTGCGGGGCCAGACACGATAGGGATTGCTCGTTTTCTGATCGTGGCGGAGATGCGAGAGCATGAGGGTCTGGTCGGGCAGGCCGTTGAGCTTGACGGTCACCGTGTGGGTTGCCCTGCCATCGTTGAACGCCAGCACCGCCACCTGCCCGTTGGCCGCGGAATTGCGAGTCGCCAGCACGCCGACGCCGTTGCGGACGTCGGGATTTCCTTTGACGGCCAGCCGCCCGTCCCCGAGCTTCGCCAGCGAGGTGAACACGGTATGGGCGGGCTTCTTGATCAGCGCAAACCTGTCTTTCTCGCGAAAGAGGATCATCTGGGTTCGCCGGTCCCAGCTGTCGGAAAGGAAACCGCTGTCGTTGCTGCAGAAGAAGGGCTGCCCCATTCCCTCGATGATCCGCAGCTGCTCCTGGTAGATCGCGTTGGCGGTCCACGCGGCGAACTTCGGCCCGCGGGCCCATTCGTGTTTGTTGTTCCAGCCGTTCCATGGATCGTGCTCGGTGTTGACGAAGGGCACGTCCTTGTAGGAGGGGAAGTCCTTGCGGATTTTCTTGATCATGCCGATCTCGCTGTCGACCATGTCCGTCGCAGCGGCCTTGATATGACCTGAAACAAACCCGACGGTGTGCTCCTTCTTGCCCGTGAAGATGTTCTCGGTGTTCTCCAGGAGCTTCACGAAATCGTAGGGGTTCTTACGGTAGATGGCCGCCGGCCCACCGAACCTGCGAGCGAACCGCTTGTCCACGTCGGCCAGGCCTTTGGTGACCGCGTCCCAGTAGGCCACCCCCGCCTCGTTCCACTTGAGTTGCCCCTCGTTGGGCGACTCCCACCACCAGCTGGCCACCTCTTCGCGGCCGTAGCGTTTCACGAAGTGCTCGGCCAGTGCGCGGGTTACCGCCCGGTGGTGCTCGGCCTCCTTGAGCGAGCGGGCCCCGCGGCGATTGCTGATGAGCTCGCTGCCGCGCCCCTTGTAATCGAACTCGAAGTGGTGCTTGAGCCCGTACCGCAGCAGAATGTCGGTCGCTGCGTCGAGCTTCGACCATTCGTAGACGATCGCGTTGCCGTCGCGCTTCGCGCCGATGAGGTTCAGCGTCCGGTGGATGCGGGCATATTCAAGCCCCTCGTGCGGAACCGACCCGGCGTAGGCCATGTAGACCTGGTAATGGTCTTTGAAGAGATTCCACGCCGGCGAGAAGCCGAAGCGGTTCCAGAAGTTCTCCATCTTGTGAACCGGCTTGGAGCAGTCCACCTCTACGGTGAGAGCGACCGATTCGCTTGCCTGGTCGGCAGAAGCATCCGCCAGCAGGGCCAGCACCGAGATTACAAGAGCAGCGAGAATCACAGCGGATCGACGAAAGGTTTCAGCCATGGCGATTTGCTCCGTTTGGGAAAGCGGTTTTCTTGAGGCAACACGCTGTGATCGCTTCGGCCTGCCCAACGGGCGTGGCGAGGCCCCGAGGCGGGGTCGGCCTTCGGCTTTGTGGTTTCGAGTGGGGGCCTTGCCGTTCCCTGTCATTGATCGTCCTTCTTACGGAGATCATAGCAGACGAGCCTGCTCTTGCCTCGCACGACCAGGCGGCCGTCGGCGAGGGCGGCGGTGGCGCCGGTGGCGAACGAGATCGGCTTGATGTGTCCGACGAAGGAGAAGTCCGTGGGGTCAGCCTTCCAGACCGCGAACCTGCCGCTCCAGTTCTTGTCGGCCGTTCGGTACATCATCCAGTCACCAACGCAGACCATTGACGACATCGCACACGTACCACCGTACGGGCACTTCCGACTGCCTTCCCTGTCTCTTATTCTGCCCCCCCCGCTGGTGCCACCGATGACCTGCTCGGCTTCGATCTTCCCCGTTTCCAGGTTGACGCAATGGATGCGGCAGTAACCCTTCTCACGGGCCAGGAAGTAGACGTACCCGTTGTGAATCGCCATACTGGCGCAGGCGCTGTCGTATCCGTCCGGCAGGCTCCACTGCAGCTCCACGCTGTTCTGGTCGCCCGCGACGCAGATCAGCCCCCGGTTTTCGCCGTCGACCGTGCCGTCCGGGTAGACGATGTACTTGCCGGACACGGCGGCTGAGCCATCGGCGCGACGACCGGTCCGGACTGATATGTCGAGCTTGTCCCCCACATTCCACAGGGCCTTGCCCGTCTCCGGATCGATGCAGGCACCGCCGGAGATGAGCAGATCGCGCTGACCGGGGCGCCAGCAGAGGTAGGAGTCGGGGCTGCGATCATGCTGCCAGAGAATCTTGCCGGTGTCCTGCTTGAACGCGGTCATGCCCCCTCTTGCCCGGTGGCCGGTCTTGCAGACCACCACGTCCCCGGCGGTCATTACGTGCCATTGCAGCTTTCCGTTGATGCCCCCTCCGACCGAGTTGGTCGGTTTGCCGGCCTTTCGCGCCTTCTCGATTCCCCCGGCGACATTGGCCGCCACGTCCTTGTCCTTCCACTTCCACTTTGTCTTGCCGGTATCCGCGTCGAGGGCATACATGTGCCCCGATCGCCCATAGACGAACACCAGGCCGTTGGCCACGGCGCAGGTCAGGTCTGTTCTCGGCCGGAACACATGGTCGCCGCAGATCTCCAGTTCGCGATTCCACAGGGTCTTGCCCGTATCGAGGTCCACGCAGACGACGTAGTCTGCCACCAGAATGCTGGTGGCCCAAGCCACCCATTTCTCGTACGGCTCTTCGATGAACTCCTTGTCCCGCTCCCACAGCTCTTTGAAGTCCCGGTAATCCCGCTCGCGCATCTTGGTTGCCTTCTCGAGGTGATTCCGCGAGGGGGCATAGTAGTAGAGATAGGCCTTGCCGTCGGCAATCACGGGGCTGGCGCAGCCGCTTGCGGTAGGGTGTCCGGCGTAGGTCATGAACGTCGTCGTGTCGTTCTGCCAGGCCAGCCTTGCCTGGTCGGGGGAGGCGATCAGTTGCTCGGCGTTACCGCCGGCCGACCCGCTGCAGGTGGAGCCTCGCCAGCAGGGCCAATCGGAGAAGGTCGCGTCTTGCTCCTTCTGCTCGGCAACGACCGGGCAGAGACTCACAAGGACCGGTACGGCTGCTAGCAGTAGCGTTCGCGACATTGGCTTCTCCTGTCCTGGATTCATCTGAATAGGCATAGCGCTGCGTGAGGATGGCTTGGAGGGACTCTACTCCTTGGGAGCAATGAAGCGGATATTCTCCGTGTGCTTCATTTCGAAATCAGCCTGCTCAGGCTTGGTGACGACTTTCCCCTCGATAACGAGATTCTCGAACGTCACGTTGCTGATCTTGTGGGCGTCGTCGTAGCCGGCCACGCGGGGGGTTCGCCCTTCCTTGCGGGTGATCTTCTTGAGGTTTACGTTCTTCACCAGCACGTCATGGATGGTCCCCAGACCTCTCCGCTTCTGGATGACGAAGTCGATCGCTCTGCCGAATGCGTAGTCACATCGGATGTTCTCGAAGGTGATATTGGACACCTCGGCCCCGTCGCGGAGTTGGATGATCATCGGGCGCTCGGCGGCCACGATGTCCATGTTGCGGTAGGTGATGTTCCGGAAGTGGTTGGCATTGGTCTCGGTGCCGATCTTCACGGCCCCGTACTTGAGGCACTGCAGCATCCCATACTCGGCGAGGATGTCGGAGACCTCCTCAGTCTTCGATCTTTTGCGCTGGCGGAAGCTCTTGGTGGCGATGCAATCGTCCTGGGTGACGATGTACACGTGCCGGATCGTGATCTTCTGCGAATCGACCGGGTCGATACCGTCCTTGCCGCCGAAGACGCGGTAGTGTTGCATCAGGACGTTACGGGAGCGGTCGAAACGGGTGTTCCAGTTGTAGTCGAAGTTCAGCGAGGTCAAATGCTCGATCCGCACGTTGTTGGCGTCGTTGCCGCGCAGGCACCCCATCTGGTTCCCCCCCTTCGATCCGGTGAAATCCAGCACGCCGTGTCCGATGAGCTTGACGTTCTCCACATCGTTGAGCAGGAAGCGGATCTGCCGGATGGTCGCCTCGGGGTGCAGGTTCAGCGTGACATTGCTCTTGAGGAACAGCTCGGCATCCTCGCTGCCGCCGTAGACTCCCGGCGGCACATACAGGGTTCCGCCGCCCGCTTTGTGAATGCGGTCGATCGCCGCCTGCAGAACGGCCGTCTGGTCGGTTTTTCCGCTGGCGTCTGCGCCCTTCTCGTCGGCGAGGCTGTGGACGTCCTTGCCGGAAGGCTTTTTGTAGGTCGGGTAGGTAAACAACGCCAAGGCCGGGTTGTCGTTGACGACCACGCGAAGGTCGGCCGGCTTCTTGAGGGTAATCTTCAGCTTATCGCCGTCGACCTCGGCTTTGTGCTCGACCCACCAGGGGCGAATGGAATACGCCTTCACCGGCTTGCCCTTGGCGGAAATGCTGACGGTCACCTCCCCGTCAAAGCCCAGCCGGGCCATGCGGAGGTCCTTCCAGAAGTGCTTGACCTCCATGGTCTTGCCACCGGCCGTCACCTTGTACACTTTGCAGGGCTTGCCGACTTCGGTCTTGTACGGGGTCACGCTGCCGCTGTCCGCCGATGCATGAGTTGCCAGCATGACAAGCAGAACGCCAGCAACGGTCCAAGTGATCATTCGGCGCATAGTCCAATCGGGCACGTCGTACCTCCTTTGTGCAGGGAACATGCAAATGGGAATCTTCATTGCCCGTATCTTTAGCCCTTTCTGCCGAGCAAAGTTTCGCCCCAAGCGCGCACTTTATGGCGCA
>CAZXSK010000120.1:0-4978 GCA_964642855.1 uncultured Planctomycetaceae bacterium
GCCTTCCAAGCTGAATGTTGTGAGTTCGAATCTCATCGCCCGCTTTATCGCGTCGTAGCTGAAAGCGAAGACGGATTGACGCCTGTGGTTGTCAGCCGATGGCCAGAGGCGTCTTTCTTGCGCCCCCGTCGCGAGTTACGAACCCCGCGAGCCCATCCCCGTACACGTGGATTCCGCCACAGCATGCCACCGTCTGCCGCCCCCGGACTGCCTTCCGTGCAAGGGCAGGGCGACAAGGGTTGGGCGAAGATGATGACACCCGATGCATGACACGCTAAACTGGTGGCCGATATGGACCATGGCCACGACATGAATGAAAGCGGCATGTCTCCACAATCGTCATTGGTTCAGCCTCCCGCTGACGTCCTGTCGAAGGTCATTCCACCTGGGGTCCGGGAGAAGTGGCGAGCCAATCCAACCGAACATCTGATTCGGCGGCTTGAGTATCTTTGCGCCAGCGGCCCAAGGCCATCGGATGCGCTTGCGGCGATGCGAATGGTGCCCCGTCGTGCCGTGAGGGCGGCTTGGGAGACGTACGTTTACAGTGCCTACGCTTGCGGATTCTTCACCGGTCACAAAGGTAAAGACCTTCGCGGAAGACTAGCCAGCAGCGATCCGGAGAATTTTCGTTCCGCCATGGCCGAGTGCATGGCGTGCTGGTTCTTGGCTGGTCGCTTGCGCTTGCCCGTTAGCGGCGACGCACGTGGTCGCGGCAAGAAGATCCTGGACATGCGAACCGTGATTGGTGGGCAGGATGTTGGGGTGGAAGTAAAAGCTCCGTACCGGGAATGTCCATCAGATGGTCAACCTTGGTTTGGCCACGACGGTGACCTCATCAAGAAAGCCCTGGACGCGGCCAACAAACAATTTGCAGATAAGGTTCCCAACATCCTCGTTTTGGCACCGGAATTCCGGACACCGGTACACGAGCTTCGGCAACAACTGGTATCACCCCTGTATGGAGAGGAGAAGATCACCTGCACTATAGATACACGAACCGGTACGCCTGCTGGCCCCGTCACGACGGAGTTCTCTCCAGAGGGCAAACTTCTCCGGACGCGTCAGCCAAACGGGGCGAAGATCAAGCCCACCGGCAAGCCCGGATTCACACGAGTCAGCGCCATAGTGGTAATCGAGGAGGTGATCCGGGAGAAGTGTTTCCCTCCAATCAGGGGCTGGGTTGATCATAAGGTTCTTGTTGCCCACAACCTTCATGCGGCTCGGCCTCTGAGTCCGGAAATCTTCCGTGAGTATGTGCAGTTCACGGATGTAGGCAAGGGTTACGGATGGAGCGATGGGGCACCACTTTGAGCCCGGGGAGATAGACGCATGGTCGCTCTTCTCGGCCCGCTGCCAGCCGGCTGGAATGGGTCTGCCTCAATGCCCGAGAACCTACTCCACGATCTTGCAGCCCGCGCTGCGCTGGTCCACTTTCGGCGCGGGCATGCGGTCGTAGAAGCGTGCGACGAGCTTCATGCCGACAATTCTCGGTAGTATCGTAAAATAGTCATGACCATTTTACGATGGGCACGAAAATGGTCAGGTCAAGATTGGGCCTCAGCCGGTACGGCCAGTACACCAACGTCAGCCGCTACCACAAACGCTTCCACAAGAGCGAAAGTATGACCACCGGTTGACTGCCCACAGAGTCACGTGCGCTAAGGGGCAACCAACGGACCGCCATCGGTTCCGGTCAGTCTCTCGCAGTCCTTTCCGCGCCAGGCCGCCAGCGACGGCTACTGCTGTCGCGAGAGCACCAGCAGTGCGTAGGCGGTAGAGACGTCCCTGCCCCAACTGCCCTCCCAGCCGCCGTCGGTCCGCTGACGACGTAGCAGTTCCGCTACGGCCCTGGCCGACAGGTCGACGTCGCCGATCCTCTCCCGGCCGGTGAGGCGCTCCAGGCGGTCCAGCGTCAGGAAGTAGTAGTACGGCACCGACGACTCGGCCAGGGACTCCTCCAGGCGCGGCTTCATCCAGGCCAGGCCTTTGTCGATCGCTTCACGGGCTCGGCCGTCTTGCCCCTCCATCTGCCTGTCGCACAGGCCCAGCGTGGCGATCGCAGCGGCGGTCATCGTCGGCGTGCTGGGCGTTCCCTGCTGGCTGTAGGGCCATCCGCCGTCGCTGTTCTGCGTTCGGACCCAGTAGCGGGAAACCTGTTTCCAGAACTCAGCGGGGACGGTCTCTCCCGCTTCCACGCCTGCCTGGACCCCCATCGCTGCATAGTGGCTGTTGGACTGGTCGGAGATATCCGCCACGCGCGGCTTGACCACGTAGGTGTACGCGCCGCGGACGCTGCCGGCCACCAGGCGGCGAACTTCCCCCTTCAGCGGGTCGCGGAAGTCGGCTGCTCCTCGCTGCACCGCGGCCTGGTAGGCGTTGGCTCGCACCGAAACGGTGTAGGTCTTGTCTGACTTCAGCCTGCGGAGGCGGGCCAGACCTTTCCGAACGGCCTGGTCGTCGGGAGAACTGCCCGATTCCAGCAGGGCCCAGACCGCCAGGGCGGTGGACCCGCCGGGGAAGCCCTCCGGCTGGGCCACCCAGGAGCCATCCTCCTGCTGGCGCTGCAGCAGGAACTCTCTGCCGGCGTCGATGGCCTTCTGCCGGGCGGTCGACGGGCCGCTGTGATGGAAGTTCTCGTGCGTGCAGCCTGCGGTGCAGACAGCCAGAAGAATCAGAACAATGGCCAGTCGACGTGCATTCATGGTGTTCTTCCTTTCCCTAAACCAAGGCCGGACAGGATCTACAGCGTATTGTAGGCCGTCGCGCGGTGGGAAGACCAACAACTCGCTCCCGCCGCGAAACATACGTGCATCGCGATCCGGTCGGGCGGCAGGGCGGCTGGTTGTCCAATCGGCGAGCCAGGCGATTGCGTTGGCCGCCGCTACGTCGGGTTGTCGGCGAAGGGGCTTCGGCTATCGTCTTCGCCCGTGCCGCCGATGGTGCCGTCGGCTTCCAGGCTGGCCGGCTGGAAGGGGAACCGCTCGGGCGCTGCCCTGCGCTGGCCGCCGGAGTAGAACTCCTCCCGCACCGTTCGCCAGGGGCGGTCGCCCCAGCGGAAGCTGCGGAACGGGTCGCGCACGCGGTCCATCTCGTCGAGGATCGCATCGTGCAGCCGGTCGCGAACATCCGCCAGCGACGGGTCGTCGATCCGGTTGACCGCCTCGCCGGCTTCGGAATCGAGGTCGTACAGCTCGTCGGTCTCGAAGAGATTGATCGCCAGCTTGTACCGCCCGTCGACGGCGCAGCGGATGGGGTAGAACTCGCCCCAGTTGTCGTGGTTGATCGCAAACCGCGTGAAGCTGATGAAGGCGACGTCCCGGGTCCGCTCGGCAGAGCCGTCCAGCAGCGGACGGAGCGACTGGCCATGCAGGCAACTCGGGGCCGAGGCGCCCGCGAGGTCCAGCATCGTCGGCAGAATATCCACGTGGCTGACGGGCGCATCACACGCCCGCCCGCCGGCCAAGCCCGGAGCACGGACGATCAGCGGGATGTTCGTGATCTGCTCGTACATCATCGCCCCCTTGCTGGTCAGACCGTGTGCGCCGAGCATGTCGCCATGGTCCGACGTGTAGATGATGCACGTGTCCTGGCCATGCAGTCGGTCGACGGCGTCGATGACCCGTCCGATCTCGCGATCGATGTAGCTGTTGCAGCCGTAGAACCGCGTGGTCCAGTCGGGTTGGCGGGCCCAGCCATCGCCCTTGCCGGAGCTGTTGCGATGGATCTCCTGCAGGCGCGGCTTGCCTTCGAGCGGGCCTGCGAAGTGCTCGGTCGGGGGGATGTCCTCAACGTCGAACTTCTCCCAGTACTCCGGCGGCGCGACGTACGGTCCGTGCGGCTCATCGAACGACACCGCCAGGATGAACGGATCGTCGCCGGTCTGCTCCAGGAAGTCGATCGCCCGGTCGGCCACGCGGTGCCCCCACATGTGCGACTCGGTGAACCCCGCCTGCCGCAGCGCGTCGGGCGATCGGCTGCCGCGATAGGCGTCGAACATGTCCTTGCCGATGTCGGCTGCATAGCGCCAGCCGTCGTACCACCAGTCGGGTTCGAAGCCTCCGCCCGGCTCGCCGTCGCCGAAATACCCGCTGCCGTCGAGATGCCACTTGCCCGTGTACCCCGCGCGGTAGCCGAGGTGCGTGAAGATCTTGCCCCACATCGGATGCGTGGGGTAGGGCGGGACGTTGTTGCACCAGGCCCCATTGACCGGGGGATGGGTGCCCGTGAAGATGCCCGCCCGCGCCGGGGTGCACAGCGGACAAGTGGTGTACGCGCGATCGAACCGCACGCCCTCGGCTGCGAGGCGGTCGAGGTTCGGCGTGTCCACCTGCCGATGGCCATACGCGCCGACCATCGAGCGGTTCTGCGTGTCGGTCATGATGAAAACGAAATTCATGGGTTGGCCCTCGGTTCGTTGGCGGATGCTGACATGCCGCCGGAGATTCGGTTGCCCAGGCTACCATAGCGTAATCGGCGTGCCTGCGATAGAGTGGGTCCCGGCCAGGTAGCAGGGAAAGGACCGCCAGACGTGAATCATCTCCGTCAACCGAACATCGTGTTTGTCTTCGCGGACGAGTGGCGACAGCAGGCCACGGGCTATGCGGGCGACCCGAACTGCCGCACGCCGAATCTCGATGCCCTCGCCGGGGAGAGCGTGAACGTCTCGCGTGCCGTGGCCGGGCTGCCGGTGTGCTGCCCGTATCGCGCATCGCTGCTGACCGGCCAGTATCCGTTGACCCACGGGGTGTTCATCAACGACGTGGAGCTGGACCCGGCGAGTCATACGCTGGCGCGGGAGTTCTCCGCGGCGGGCTATCGCACGGCATACGTGGGCAAGTGGCACGTGTACGGCAGTCCGGACGGTCGATGTGGCCGGCGAAAGGCGAGGGTGCCCCGCACCCACCAGATGGGCTTCGACGACTGGTGGGGCTTCGAGTGCTGCCACGACTACTGGAACTCGCCCTACTACCACAACGAC
>CAZXSK010000121.1:0-4837 GCA_964642855.1 uncultured Planctomycetaceae bacterium
TCGTCGGGCAGCAGCGTGGTCACGCGGAACAGCTCGCCCGCCCCTTCGCAGTCGCTGGCGGTGATGATCGGCGTGTGCACCCACGCAAACCCCCGCTGCTGGAAGAACTCGTGGATCGCCATGCAGATGACGTTGCGCACCCGGGCGAGGGCTCCGAAGGTGTTCGTCCGCACCCGCAGATGCGCCTGTGTCCGCAGGTACTCAAACGAATGCCGCTTCTGCTGCATCGGGTACGTCTCGGCGTCCGACCAGCCGAGCACCTCGACCGACGAAGCCTGCACTTCCACCCGCTGACCCTTGCCCTGGCTCTCGACGAGCGTCCCGTCGACAACCACAGAACAGCCGGCCGTCAGGTGGGTGATCTGGTCGTCGTAGTTGTCCAGCTCCTGATCGGCGACGACCTGGATGGTCGCCAGGCAGGAGCCGTCGTTGATCGTGAGAAACGAAAAGCCGCCCTTGGACGTGCGGAGTGTCCGCACCCACCCGGCCAGCGTGAGTTCCTGCCCCGCCGGTACGTCGGTCAGGGCATCCTTGATCGTGGTTCGCTGCATGCATTCACTCCTGTCGATGACCCGAGGCCTATCATTGACCCGGCGCGGTTGCGTGTCAATGTCGAGCCTGCAATAATGAACTCCGCGGCATGGACAGCCGATACCTTGCCTGCGGACCGACAGGACAAGAGGAACTGCACGGATGTGGAAGACGATCATCACCGTTGAGGCGGTCGTACTGCTTGCTGCCGGAGCGGTGCTGGCCTACCGGCTGGCATCCTCGGGCGGCCCGCAAGGTCCCCCCGTCCCAGCGCCCCCTGCCGAACCGCCCATCCAACCGGCGGACGCTGCCCGACCGGCCGAGGTGGACCCGGCCGAGGCCCCCCTGCCTGCCCTGAGTAACCCCTGGGTGCTGGTGGACAAGTCCGATCGCGTGCTGACGGTCTACGACGGCGACAGGCCGGTGAAGCGCTACCGCGTGGACGTCGGGCGGGACCTGCGCGACAAGCAGCGCGAAGGCGACATGCGCACCCCAGAAGGTGAGTTCTACATCTGCATGCACAAGCCCGACAGCAGCTACACCCGCGCCCTGGGGCTGAGCTACCCCAACGCAGAGGACGCCCGCCGGGGCCTGCGCGACGGGCTGATTTCGCGATCCCAGTACGACACCATCCTCCGGCGGCTGAAAAAACGCGGCATCCCGCCATGGAAGACCACCCTCGGCGGAGAGATCTTCATTCACGGCAACAGCAGGAACCAGCCGGGCAAGACCTGGACGGCCGGGTGCGTCGGGCTCGTCGAGGACCGCCTGATCCACGAACTCTACGAACGCCTTCCCAACGGCACGAAGGTCATCATCCAGCCGTAGGGCTCGACGTGGCCGGGGGGGGGAGTCCGCGCCCGTCAACGGCGGCGCGGGGATTTCTTGATCGCACCCCCCCGCGGTGTATTCTTGCCAGGATGAACTACCGATCACTGAGCTTCCATGAATCGTGCCCGGATGAAGACCTTGTCCGTCTCGGCGGGCGCCTGGGCTACAACGACCTGACGTTTCAGACCGAGCACGGGACCCTGCCGCGGCTGGCCGATCTCCGTCGCCGGGCCGACCGGCAGGGCTATTTCGATCTGGCGGGGGAATTGGGCATGACCATCAGTGTCTGGACCCACGAGTTCGGCGAATACGACGACGCCTGGGGCCCGCCCGAAGCCTCCAACGAAAGGCTGTGGGACGCCATCGCCCGGCGTTACGACCACGTCCTCGGCGAGCTGTTGCCTGAGCTCGATCATCTCGTGCTGACGATCGTGGAATCCGGCAGGAAGGTCGCCGGCCAGGCGGTGCTCGCCCGTCTGGTGGAAACGGTCTACGACCGCTGCCGCGATCACGGCAAGACGCTGATCTTCCGGACCTTCGTGCACCATCCCGAGGAGCACGCGGAAGTCCAGCGGTCGCTGGCGGACCTGCCCCCGGACGTGGTGATCATGACCAAGGCCGTTCCGCAGGATTGGCATCTGCGGCATATCGATCATCCGCTGCTGGGCGACGTCGGCGGACGGCGACAGTTCGTGGAGGTGGACATCTGCGGGGAGTACTGGAAACTCGACCGGCTGCCCCACGCGATCGGGCACGTGCTCGCCCGCCAGTTCGCACACTGGGTTGAGCGGGGGATCGATGGTATCAGCGTGCGGCCCGACCGAGGCTGGAAGCCGTGGGACACCCCTCACGCGACAGTCATGGGCATGCCCCAGGAGGCGGATCTCTGGCTGCTGGGCATGCTCGCATCCGGCCAGGCTGACAGCGCCGCAGAATGCTGGCGGGCCTGGGCGCAGGAGTATTTCCCCCACGCCGTTGACGAGATGATCGAGGCACTGATGCCCACCGGCCGGGTGGTGGAAGAAGCTCTGTGCGTCGGTCGGGAGACGTTCGGCTGTCCGAAGCGGACGATTCCCGGCCTGCAGACGATGCACCAGAAACGCGGTTGGATCGGCCAGCCCGGTGACCCGGAGGCGTTGGCCTTCGCCGAGGCCTACCCCGACGAGGCCGACTGCCGCAAGCGGAACCCTTTCTTCCGCCACTGGTCGGTGCACCGCTGGGATCCGGCGTACCGCGAGGACTACCTGCGTATGCGGCGAGGCGATCCGGCCGTCGTCGCCCACAAGCAGGAGCGTCTCGCCGAGGCCCGCAAGCTTGCCGAGCGATCGTTGAAGGTCTTCCGGCAGGCGTGCGACCGGATCGATCCCCAAGCCGCCCGGTGGCTGGAGTTCCTGCTGGAAGACAGCCGCCTGTTCCTGGAATGCATGGGCGAGATCACGCTGGCGTGGCTCAAGGCCGAGCGGAGATTGTACACCGAAGATCAGGACGAGCGTCGCGGACTGCTGGAGGAAATTGCAGGACATCTCGACCGGCTGGCCTCGATCCATCGTCCCCACGCCGGCGCGACGGTCGAGGTCCGCTGGCGGGGGCGAACCCACCGGCTGGAGCGGCTTGAATGTCTCGACCCGCCAGGCTTTCGCCGTGAGTTCACGCGCTTCTTCGGGCTGGACAGCCTCGCCGAAAACTCCGACTGAGGTCAGCGCCTGCGTCGAAACGCCGGGTCAGTTCATCCCCCGCAGGATCTCCTTGGCGGCCTTGCGGTTGGCGTCGGCGTCGGCGGTGTGGATCGCGATCGCCGATTTCGACCCGCCGATCTCCTTCGGCAGGACCTCGATCTGCAGCTTCACGCCCTCGGAAGACTTCACGTAGAGCGTCGTCTCGTCGCCGTCGGTTTCGGTCTGCACGATCTTGTACTCCATCCGCGACAGGATCTGCGGAAGCTTCTTGAGCACCGCCGCGGGATCCAGGTCCGAAAGCTGCGTCCACGAGAAGCCCAGCGGCCAGCTCGCAGCTGCGTTCTCGGTGACCGTCAGTTCGACCTCCCTGGCCATCTGCACGCCCGCGATCGTCGCCCTGATCCGGAGCTTCAGCCCGGAAGTGGCCTTTGCGTCGTCGGACGCAGCCAGGTCCAGCTCGACACCCCTGGCCGCCCGGTCGCCATCGAGGGTAATCCGGACCCTGCCATTGTCCTCGGAGTATGCAATATTGTGCAGGCTGACGCCGTCGGGAAGGTTGAGGAAGTCGACCAGAACCCGCCCGCCGGAAGCGCCCACCGCCTTGATGGCCAGCTTCGCCGTCTGCCCCTGGGCGACGGTCACCGACTTGGAAATCTCGAGCTCGGGCTCGACGTCCGTCGACGACGAGTCGCTCGCAGCCTCCCGGCCTTCCACCGCCTGAATACGCTTCTGAAGACTCTTGAAGTACCGGTCCCGCGCAGCCTTGCCCTCTTCGTCCAGCGTCGAGCCCACCGAGTAGTAGCACTTGACGCCCCCCTCGTCTTCGCCCATCGGGGCCTTCAGCCCGAAACGCAACTTCTCCCCCTTCGGCGAAAGGAAGTAAATGTACGTCGCCTTCTCCAGGGAGACGAGCTGTTTGGGCTCCAGGTCCTGGTCCTTCCAGAACTCATGCATCAGACGCATGGTCTCGTGCGGCTCGAGCTTCGACGGCCAGGTGACCACCGAACGCACCTGCCACGTCTTGGCAGGATTGCCCATGATCTTCAGCTGGAACTCCGCCGTGCCCCGGTCGGCGCCCCGGGTGACCACCACCTTCACAGGCCGCGGCTCGGCCGGGGAGACCCCCCTGCCGATCAGCGTGATTTCCGCCCCACCCCGCGCGCTGCGGGACGAGAGTTTCACCTTGCCGTTCTCCATCATCACGTTCGCCGCTGTTACCCCTTCGGGCAGGTCCGAGAAGTCCACAAGCACGTGCCCGGCGTCGGAGTCGAGGTTCCGGACCTGCATCCAGAGCTTTGTCTCTTCGCCCGGCCTCACTACGATCAGCGACGGCGAGACCTCGATGTCCAGCGTCCGGCCGCTGGCGTTGCCGGTATCTGAGCTCCCACCACCGCCCCTGCTGCTGGGCAGATCCTTCTTCTCGCAGCCGGGCGCGACGATCAATGCCGACGCCAGGAGTATCGCGCTTGCGTGGGTCGTTCGCATGGGTGATCCTTTCGTTTGCCGCGTGTCGATCCGCACCGGATCTCGCCGGCTGCCGCTTCGTTTCCCCCTTCTCAGACGCATCGCGGATACGTTTCTTCTCCGGGGCTCGATTTCGCAGCAAGATTCTACGGGATCACGAAGCGATCTTGAAGGCTGCCCGCCCGGCCGGGATTGCCCCCGACAGGCGGAACTACTTCGCCGACTTCCAGCCTCTGAGTTCCTGGAACTCGTTGACCGGCGCATACGGTTCACGGTAGTCCTCGCCGCGGTGACTGGCCCGGCAGGAGTCCATGAACCTCGCGACCTGCCCGCGC
>CAZXSK010000122.1:0-4801 GCA_964642855.1 uncultured Planctomycetaceae bacterium
CGAAGTACCCGGCCTACACGGCCGCCAAGATGGGCGTGCTGGGCTTGACCCAGTGCATGGCCCGTGAGCTCGCCGGGGCGGGCATCTCCGTCAAGGCCATCCGCCCGGTCTACGTGGACACACCCATGGGGCGAGAGGCGTTTGTCCAGCAGGAAGGACGACAGCCCACCGAGGCCGACGCGGGCTGCATGCTCACTGTCGACGAAGTCGCTGGAATCATCCGGACCATGGTCGACCCGGAGACGGCCTGTGCGTCCAGCACGATTGTCGATACCATGGTGGTCAGAAACTAGGTCTCCCCATCCGGGAAGTCTGAGATGCGAACCGATGACCTCAAACCTGGAGATCCCGACGTACCTGACAAGGACATCCACCTCTGGTATGGCAGCCGACAGGAATTCGGGAGGTCGGGCCATCCACAACGCGCCGTCAATATCCTCGGTCACGTCACTTCCCCGGCTGGGTTGGCGGAGCTTATCTGGTCGCTCAATGGCGTGGGAGGCGGCAGACTTCCGACCGGACCGGACGACTTCCGCCTGCACCGTCCGGGTGATTTCAATATCGAGGTCCAGCGCAATCTCCTTAACAACGGGGAGAATGTCTTGCACCTGCACGCCAGCTGGACCGACGGCACCGAGAGGTCACGACAGGTCACGCTGACGTATCACGAGACCACGTGCTGGCACCTGCCGTTCGATGCGGACTTCTCGGCTGGGTCGAAAGACAGAGATGACTGGACCAGCCAGGTCCAGGTCGTCGATGGCCTGTGGAAACTGACCGAGCAGGGCCTGCGAACAGCCGAGCCTCACTACGACAGACTGCTGACTTTCGGAGACGTCACCTGGACGGACTATCGGACCCGTGCAACGGTGACGATTCACCGGCTGTTGCTCGACACGCCGGGCCGCTACGGGGGAGGAATCGGACTGCTGCACCGCTGGTCCGGACATGTGCCCGATGCCTGCCAGCCCCATCGCGAATGGAGACCCAACGGGGCCATCGCGTGGTATCGGGCCCACTGGGACGAACAACCAGCCACCTTCCGATCACTGAACATCTCCGATGCGGTCGAGGCAGATCTGGCCTTGGTTGCGACCAAGCCGGTGTTGCTCGATCTGGACCGGCCTTACGTTTTCGAATTCGGCCAGACCTCACGAATGGGCCCGACGGGACTGTACCACTTCCGCCTCTGGCCAAGCGATGACCCGGGGAGAATACTCTGCGACCTGACAGCCCCGGCTAAGACTGGTGAAAGCCCCTCCGGCTCGGCTCTCCTTATCGCCCTGTATGCCGACATGACTCTCCACTCGATCCACGCCGAGCGGTTCTGACCTCCTCCTGCGAAGGTCCGGAGCATAAATGCCCCACTTTGCTCCTTAGATTCTTCAGCAGCCGTTCGGGCGGGTGGGTTCACGGGCAGAGGCGTCAGCCCTTTGTTCTACTTACTACTCACTCCTGCTCTGTCCTCCCGCAGCGGACTGGGGGGTCATGTTCCTTGAGGCCAAAAACCGTCCAAGCCCCGATTGCATGGGCAAACAGTCGTACGTTCCTGCAGCGCCATAGTCAGTTCGGCGTCCGCCCCTGAAACCCGTGAACCGTAAGCCCCTCGGTAGCCGGTGCACTCGGGGCCTCGCTCACGGCTCGCTCATTCGCCATTGGAGCAGCCGGGCCACTTCCGGTTGACAGGGACACTGCGAGGCTTCCTGACAGCAGTAGCAGGAGGGTTCGAGGAGCCATGCTCCCTGGGAGCATCGGAGGGATTTCATCTGTGTATGGAACACGACGCACCTCGGAAGGCGCGCCGTGGAGTGCGGCTGCATCTCGTTGTTCCTGGCCCCTCTCTGAGAGGGAGACATGCTCTCAAGGCTGCTTCCGCCGGCGGAGCATCGCCAGCGCTCCCAGCCCGAGAAGCGACAGCGTCGCCGGTTCGGGCACGAGCGTCAGGTCGAAACCGTTCAGGAACGCTTCGCCATGGTCGAGGCTCTGGTTGCCCTGGCGGATGTCGATGTACACATCGCTGCCCGCGACGGCCGAGAATGTGATGCTGGATGTCCCGACAAAGCCATCGCCATTACCGGAGTGTGGCACCTCGTCGGCAGCGAGGGTATAGGTGCCGTTTCGTCTGCTTGTGCTGACGTAGATGTCGATCGTACCATCCCCGACGTCGTCTACAGAAACCCGCACCACGACATCACCCCGGTATATCACTTGCCCGCCGAAGATGGATCTGCGAAGGTGCGATACCGGCTGACCGGAAAAGCCACCGCCGCAGGTCGGCCGCTGGTCGAGCGCGACGGCAGAGCGCCCAAGCGGACCGGCAAACAAGCGATCCATCGGGATTAGAACCTGCCCTCCCAGACGGAAGGAACTGTTCGGCGCTCCGGGAACGTCGGTCTATCGCCGAAACATCCCGCAACTTCGCAACAGAGAGGACCGGGCGGCCGGCACGAGCTACCGAAAGAGATCCTGCAACTTGCGAGGATCGCACACACGCTGATCCATGAGCCCAGGAGAGTCTTCGATGTACCAAATCAGCTATCGACGCAGACGCAGAAGGCAGACCCCGACCCCCGGCACGATCGGCATACTGTCCGGCGTTGCCGCCATCCTGGCTGCCATGGTCGCTCCCAGCCAGGCCAGCACGCGATCTTATGGCGGGGTGGTCGAGAAAGTCGGGCCGTTCAACGAAGATGCGACCGACAAGCCCGATGGCAGCCCAGGGACCATCCGGACGATCCATGTCCGCAGCACGTTCATGGAGTACATCAGCCAGAACCATGCCGAGACAACGGGCGGCGCTCGGAACCATCGTATCGGCCTGGTCTGGAAGCAGAACATCCGAACCCGAGACAACGCCTGCATGCTCAACGGCGAGTTGATGGATCCGTTCGCGTTTGCACGCGCGGTGCGGCCGGGCATGTGGGGACACATCTACGAAGACCAGTGGTTCGCGCTGTGGACCTTGCCACGATCCGAGTGGGGCGAGGTAGTCTCTGCCGGCAAGGACGGCCGGTTTGGCCTGCGGATCCATCGCACCCACAACGAATACCACCTGCCCAAGACGCCACCGTTGGACAAGGAGGTCTCCTATGGCGACCAGACCTCTTTCCAGTTGGAAGGCGAACCGTCCACCCCTGCCAAGGCGCTGGCCAAGGGCAACTGGGTGCAGGTCCATCCGCCACGCAAGCAGACCGTCACAGTTCGCACCGACCGCGGCGCGTTCGACGCCAATACGTTGACGCACTTCTGGCAAGGCAAGCGGGGAGCCGTCAACGACCTGACCGCTCCGGCAAGACTCCGCGGGTATCTCATGGGCGATCCCGACGACGCCCACGCCCCCTGGACCCGACTGGAGGTCACCCGCCTGCGACGCGGCAAGCTGGAGAACATGACCTTCCGAGGCAACTTCGCCCTGCTGCTGGACGGGAGAATGGCCCCTCCGAGCATTGCACTGCGACCCGGCCGGGCGGCGACCCTGATCTCCTACCGTTCCGACCGCAGCCCGCACTATGTTTTTCTCTGGTCAGACAACGACGTGATCCGCGGACGCATCCGGGCCTTTGGTGCGGATTCGGTGACGATCGACTTGACGGATCGGCTGACGGGGGCAAAGACCGGCCGCACCACGACGGTCTCGCTGGCAGACGACGCGGTTTTCCAACTCGACGGCCGAACCAGCAAGGCAAGCGACTCTCTGAACGTTGGGCGCAAGATCGCGCTCTACCCGGCCCGGGGCCGGACGATCTGTGCCTTTGCCCCACACCGCAAGAACCAGCCGGACTTCACCGCCGGTGACGAAGTCAAGGGTTTGGCGATGGGACAGTTGTCACGCTCGGTCAAGGAGCGACTGCGCGGCAACGGCCGGGCCCCCGAGCATCGGATGGTCCGGTTCGATCTGGACTTCGGCATGCCCCTCCAAGGCCCGACCCGGACCAGCCACCGCCAGCTCTACCTTACGGTGGTGACCCGCGACGGCAAACTCCTCGATTTGACCATCAGCAACTTCGCCGATCACGAACAGGCTCCTGCCTGGACGGCTGAAGTCGTCAAGAGCGAATTCGGGTACGATAAGGGACGCCTGAAGGGAGAGCTGACACTGGACATCACGGCCGGCCCGAAGGGCCGACCCTCGCCTGTCACCAGCGGGCGATATCACTTCACCTTCAATGCTTCGGTCCGGGCCAACCAGATCATCGACCGCGTCTCGATGCGCCTCGACGGCAAGTCGCTGGGGCAGCGCGACCTGACCGGCACAGCCACGCCTCTCCCGGTTCAGCAGGGCGGTCGGGCCGGGACGGCGGTCTACTCATTGGTCCTGTCTGATCCGGAGAAACGTGTCCGCCCGTTGACGTTGCACCTGGAAGCGCTGGGTGGGAAATTCGTCGACGGCGTGGCGACGTCCGGCGGGTCGACGATGTACTCGGTTGACACATCGAAGCTGCAGGTGGCGGGAGATCGCATCTTCGGTCCGGCTCAACTCTCAATGCCCGCCAGCCATGCGGGCCTGCCTGGCAGCGAAACGCTGAAGGTGAGGATCGATCTGGATGTTCTACAGGCCCGTGGACAGGCAGCGGGAAGCTTCCGCGGAACGTGGGGCGAGAGCGACAAGCCAGCGAAACAGCCGTGATGGTTCGGTCGCATGGAACGGAAGTTGCTATCAAGCCAACTCGAAGTGCATGAACTTGGCAACCGTCAGCATGCTCCCCGCTCTGAGCGGATTGCGCAAAGGTCCCGTCGCTTGGTCGAACGGTTTGCTGGATCACTTGCATGAGCTGCCATGTTCTTTCGAACCCGATCTGGC
>CAZXSK010000123.1:0-4721 GCA_964642855.1 uncultured Planctomycetaceae bacterium
CCCCCGAGATCGTCACAAAGTCGATGTCGAATTGGTTCGTCCCCGTGCCGAACGTATCCGCCGAAGCGGCCGAGACCAGAGAAACGCACACCACCGCCGCCGCCAAGACCATGCGGTTCATCCAAGAGAGTTTTGCAGGCATATCACGCCCTCCGTTGTGCATCGCCCCCGTGTGGAGTCTCCCGCCAAATCAAGACAGAATACCGAACCCCTCGGTGGGACAAGCATTCAAATGTACCCTAGAGTATACCCCCCCCGGAAATCTGTCAAGAAATTGACTTGAAGATAGATACAGTGTTTGCCCTACAAGAGGCAATGCCCGCCAGAGATCTCGAACGATCCCGGCCTGCCGCAGGCAGAGAGTTCCATATCTGGGACGATTTTCACAAAACCCGCCCCTGGGTGTAAGGAATCCGCCTGTCTGCTGCGAATAACCCTGTGGTGGCCCCGCCAGATCGGGCTTGCGCCGGGTAATTGACAAATACCCCACCGCTGCGCGGCGAATTGCCCGGTTCGGCGGATGTCGTGATCAAACGTACGGCTATCCGCCTGGCGGGACACTCGGCTTGGATCTTCATGCGTGGACCTCGTTGATGTCTGATCGAAAGCTGCGGGGCGGCGACTTGCCATTAGCCCCATCGGCTGACCAGACGATTCTACCTCCGGCCGATGGATTGGCAAGCGATGGTCGGGAGTCCATCTACGCAGCACAGAGGAGCCACCGCCCGGGCAGGAATCGGCCTGCAACGGAGGGTGTCGCAAAACACACGAAGACAAGTCGCGTTCCGACACGTTACAGGTATAGTTCCGGCAGTCCGGGCCGGGGCGCACGGGCCAGCCGATACCACTCGATCGATACGCACAGACTGACCGAGGTGAGCTTGTGACAAGGCGGAGACGATATGCGGTGACGTTGGCGATTGTGGCGGCAGGATTGCTGCAGGCCGGTTCTGCCCAGGGCGCAGACGACAAGCCGCTGCCCCTGGGCCACAAGGACTTCCAGCCCACGCCGAAGCGCCCGGTCGGATGGCGCGGCGACGGGACGGGCTGTTTCCCCGGCGCTACGCCCGTGAGTGAATGGGACTGCAAGACGGGCAAGAACGTGCTCTGGAAGGTCGACACGCCATACTGGGGCACGACCAGCCCGATTGTAGCCAAGGGGAGAGTCCTCACCGCCTGCGAACCGTGCGTGCTGCTGTGCTACGACGCCAACAGCGGGGAACTGCTATGGCACAACAGCCGCGACCAGCTCGACGTCGTGCTCCAGCCCCAGCAGGCCCGGAGCGTCCGGCAGGCGTGGGCGAAGATCGTCGAGGGCAATCCGAAGAGCATGGACAAGAAGAAGCTGGCGCCGTTCTACCGGCTGGGCCTGCACGGCAGTACGCGTCGCGCGCAGGGGCACACGTTTCCCACGCCGATTTGCGACGGGACGAACGTCTACACCGCCTGGGCGAACAACACGATGGCCTGCTACGACCTGGAGAGCGGCAAGCTCAAGTGGATGCGGTTCTGGGGCGAGGTGGTCCCGTCGGGCAACGGTCTCCGCAGGGGGGTCCGGAAGGCCCAGGCAAGCAGTTGGAACGAGCGCTGGGCGCCGAGCCCGCTGCTGGTGGATGGCGTGTTGGTGGCATACCAGGGCGCGGTGTTGCGGGGCGTGGAGGCCAAGTCCGGCAAGCTGCTGTGGACGTTCTACCTGTCCGAGCATGTCGACGAGGTGTACGGCGAGCACGACAAGCTGGTCCGTCGCGACGGCCCGCAGGGGCACTGGGGCGTAGCCACGCCCGTTGCGCTCGATCTGGACGGAACGAAGGTGGTGGTGACGGGGCAGGGCACGTGTATCCGCGTGGCTGACGGGAAAGTCATGTCCTGGTACATCGGGGCGATGGCGGATGTCTCCGGCGCGTCGCCGGTGGTGGACGACGAGAGGAATATCATCTATCTCTTCGACTACCAGGAAGGCGGCGGGGGTGCGGTTACCGAGAAGACCTGGGCGGTGCAGCTGTCGCTCGACGGGGAAGACAAGGTCAAGGGCAAGATCCTCTGGAGCAACGAGCTGAAGAATCAGGCAGCCAGCCCGATCCTGGCTGATGGCGTACTGCACAACAACAAGCTCGAGGGCGTCGATCCGCTGACCGGCAAGGAGATCTGCGGAGGCCCGCGACGATTCGGCGGGGGCTACAGCTCGCCCGCCTGCGCCGGCGGGATGTTCTTTCATTTCCGGCGGGATGACGGTCGTGTGGCGCGGCGGACCGAAAAGGGCTGGCAGTCTCTGGGCGGTGGCAAGCTGCAGAGGACGATCCGCGGCGAACAGGACCGCAAGGCCGGCGACAAGGAGACGATGGTCGATCGTGCCCGGCGGGGGGTTCGGGATGGTATCCTGCCGTATGTGGATCGCACGCCCGATCACGGCAACTGGAACGACACGTACGGCTCGAACCCGTTCTTCCAGGGCGACCGGATGTACGTCCGCACGCGGATGGCGCTGTACTGCATCGGCCCGAAGAAGGCCGACGAGTCGGAGTGACGGCGGCTGCCGATGTTCGTCCGCCGCAGGCTACTTGATCTGCGACGGGTGCTTGTCGAAGAAGTCCGAGCGGGGGGGCAGTTCCTTGAGCCTGTGGCTGGCGGGGTCGTCCATCAGCTCGCTGAGCGGCAGGAAGATCTTCGACCAGTCCCAGAAGGACGCGTCGAGATTGAGGTAGTCGCGGACCTTCTCGGTACCGGCCGGTGCGATCGGGTGCAGCAACACCGTAGCCGTACGGACCACGTGGAATGCGTCGATGAGTCCCTGGCGGCGAAGGTCTTCGTCGCAGTCGTCGTAGAAGGGGTTGTTCCGGTTCCAGCGGCTGTTGGCCTGGCGTAGCAGGGCTGCGACCGCATCGATGCCGGCGTGGAACTCCTGGCCGGCGAAGGCCTGCTCGAACTCGAGGATCGCGGTTTCGCATTCGGCGACGACTTCCTCGCGCGGGGCGCCCGAGGGGATCACGCTTTCGTAGAACTTCTGGACCGTGTAGAAGCACGAGCGGACCAGGTGGTTCATCGTGTTGCTCAGCAGGTTGCCTTCCTTGAGCACCGGGTCGCCCGCACGCTCGTCGGCCTTGGGGTCCAGCGGCTTGGGCCGGAAGCTCACGCTGCGCTGCCCCAGGCCGAGGCTCAGCCAGTGCGCGCGGAGCTGGTCGGCCGTGTAGAACTCCAGCAGGTCCATCGCCATGGGAGGCTTGACCTTGCCGGAGGAGCTGGCCTTTTTGTCCAGGAACAGCAGGTGCTTGTTGACCACCAGGTGAGACATCGACAGGTCGCCGGCCGGCGGGGGGAACTCGGGCGACGTCCCCTGCATGCCCAGCCAGATCGCTCCCTGCGCCAGGCCGTAGAAGTAGGTGTTGTCCTCGCCGATGAACTGAAAGGCCTTGGCGTCGGGCGAGCACCACCAGCGTTTCCATTCGTCGTTTGCGGCTGAGCGCTGCTGGAGGAGGGCGCGAACGAACGAGATGGGCGCCCAGAGCGACTCCGGCCAGACCCAGAACGTCAGGCCGTCGAGGCCGTCGATGTCCGGGGCGGGCAGCGACCAGTCGAGGTTGCCCGTCAGCCGGAAGGGCACGAGTGTCTTGCCGCTGCGGTATCTCCCGCCGGCGGCGGAGAGCTTCTCCTTGGCGGCTTCCATGTCCTCCAGCGTCTGGAACACGAGCTTGATGCTCTTGCCGCGTCCCTGCTCCTGGGTGTGGGGGGGCAGGTCGTCGAGGACGGATCCGAGCTCGTCGAGCTGGGCCTTCTGAACGTGGATCGTCGGAGGCTGGAAGTACTCCAGCAGCGAGCGGACGGCGAATTCGCGCATCTGCCCGTTCTCGAGCAGTTCGTCCAGCCAGGGCTTGAGCAGGTCGCGAAACTCCTGGAGCGGGATGTACCAGTTGGTCACGTCGACCATCACGGGCGGCTCGTCGGAGAGGGTGCTCTTGGGCGCGATCAGCTCGCGCGGCTCGTACTGGTGTCCCAGCGAGCACTCGTCGGCGTAGGCCTTTTCGGACTTGCAGCCCGCGATGGGGCAGCGCCCGATGACCTGCCGGCCGTTGAGGAACGTTTCGGCCTGGCGGTCGTAGAACTGCGGTGTGGTGAGTTTCCGCAGGTGTCCGTTCTCGTGGAGCGTGCGAAGGATTTCGGCGCCGAGTTGCTGGTGGACCGGCTGCCACGGCGGCAGCGACGAGGCCGCGAACGCGTCGGGCTGCACGTGGTAGGCGTCGAGGGTGGCCTTCTGGCTTTGGTGGTTGCGGGTGACGAAGTCGTTGAGGTCGCCCTTGAACTCGCCGGTTTCGACCTTGGCGCGGTGGTCGGCCGCGATGGGCGAGCCGTAACAGTCGGTGCCCGATACGAACAGGACGTTGTCAGCCCCGATGCGGTCTCGCAGGAAGCGGGCGAAGGCGTCTGCGTGGACAAATACCCCGCCGACGTGCCCGAAGTGCAGGTCCTTGTTGCCGTAGGGCATGCCGGCTGTGACGACCGCCCGGGCGGGCAGTTCGGGCCTCGTGCGATCCGTTACCAGTTTCGGATTCGATCCGTCGGACATTCGACGCTCCAGGTCAGGCGGTGGCGTTTTGCGTTGGCGGTCCCCGGCCTCGGGGAAAGCGGGCATTGTAGTTGCCCCCTTACCCGCACGCAACCCGCCAGCGCGGCCTGTCAGTCGGCCATCGCCTGCCGGCGGGATCGCGTGGTGCTCGCCCGCGAGGTCG
>CAZXSK010000124.1:0-4713 GCA_964642855.1 uncultured Planctomycetaceae bacterium
CGCCGGGTCAGCGGATGCAACGGCCTGCGGATAGAGGACGGGATCATCCGCTGGTACAATGCCCTGCTCCAGGCCAGAATTCCTCCGTCGCTCGTGGCCATCATCCCCTCTGAGATACCAATCCGCAGTCGAATGCAGTTACGCGGAATGCGGGCTCCCTGCCCGCCAGAACGTCCACGCAGTTCTCCACAGCCTGTAACTCCATCTGGTACCTGCTCTGGCGAGCGCTGGCACCGATGTGGGCTGTGAGGACCACATTCGGAAAGCGCGTAAGTGTCCCTTCGTACGGCTCGTCCTCGAACACATCCAAAGCCGCCCCGCCCAGATGCTTTCGCCGAATCGCGTTTTCCAGCGCGCTTTCGTCCACCACCTTGCCTCGCGAGAAGTTGACCAACATCGACCCCGGTTTCATCTGCGCCAGCTGATCGCGGGAAATCAGGCCTCGGTTTCGATCATTCAACGGAACGTGAAGGGTCACGATGTCGCTCTGCTGCAGGAGCTTCGGCAGATCCACCCATGTGAGGTTGTATCGTTCCCCGAACTCACGGTCCGGCTGCAGATCGCAGGCAAGGATTCTCGGCTGGAATGGCTGAAGCAGCTTCACCACGCGTTTGCCGATCCGTCCGACACCGACAATTCCGATGGTCACTTCGCGGACCAGCGAGCCGAGGTAACGGTTCCACGCGCCCTCGCGAACAGATCGGTCCGACTCGTGCACACGGCGGAGAAGGTTCAGGATCTGCGCAACGGTCAGCTCAGCCACCGCGTCGGCGGGAGCTTCCGGCGTGAAAGTCACGGTGATCCCACGATCCACACACGCGTTGTAGTCGACATTGTCCAGCCCGACTCCGACGCGCGAAATTACCCGCAGATTCGGGGCCTGCTCGATGAACTCCCGCGTATAGGGCTCGGTACCTGCGATTACGCCATGCACGTCCCGCATCAGGTCGCGGGCCTCATGCAGCTTCAGGCGCCTCCCAAAGGGGTTGTAGCGTACCTCCCAGCCCGTCTCTTCCAGCAGCTGGCGCGGCTTGGATCCACACTCGCCGAACGGGTGCGTCGTGACTTGGATGATCGGTTGGCTCATATCGGCCGTCATTTCACATCGTGGGCATAGCTCGCCAGGAGTTCCGCCAGACGGAAAGTATACTCGTCGTCAATGTCGGTCGACTCGACGTGGTCTGTCTCGAACAGCAGCGGTGTCTTGCCGATCCGCCGCCCCTGTTTGCCGAACGAATGCTTCGTGAACACGTACAGGCACGAGTTCTCCTCGTACACGGGGGGAAGGTCCTGCGTGCGAAGAAGCTCATCGGGGTCGTGATTGATGGGCTGGCCGTTCTCGCGGTACAGGCGCGTCCGAAGACGGTTCACCGAGAACAGGGAGTCGTTCTCATCGGCCTCGACAAATGCCTGCAGCGCCCGGCTGACGGTAGCGCCGCGAACCAGAGGGTTCGTCGCATGGGTCTGCAGATAGAGGTCCCCGGGCACCTGCCCGATATCGTGCTCGATGATACGGTTCATGCTTACGAAGTCGCCCAGTAACTCCGCGGGCCTGTCGATCACGCGAACCTTGCCAAACTCAGCCGCTCCGCGGGCAATCTCCTCGCTGTCGGTATCGACGACCACCTCGTCGATCGCGAAGACATCCTCGAGCGTCGACAGGATCCAGTGAAACAGGGGCCGTCCCGCGAAGGGCCTGAGGTTCTTGTTCGGTACCCGCTCGGAGTGCCCCTTCATGGGGACCAAAGCGACCACTCGCTGGTTGCGGATCATCAGCTCGTCTCCCGATTGGGTTTCCAGCCAAACTCCTGAAGCGCCGCGACGCCTTCGTAACAGGCCCGGGTGAGCATCGTGATGTCCAGACTATAAGCGATAAGCCTGTATCCCTGCTCGATGCACCGGCCGACTTCGCTCGGGTCGGGGGGAACCACGTGTATGCCCGCAGCTACCCCATGTCGCGTGCATGCGTCCAGCACCTTCTGCCGGGCCTCGATCATCCGGGGATGGTCGAACTGCGCGGTTACGCCCAGCGATGCGCTCAGGTCGTACGGGCCGATGAACGCCGCGTCGACTCCCTCAACGGCCAGGATGTCATCGACGTTTTCCACGCCCTGTCGGTCCTCAATCTGCACGGCTACCAGGATCTCGTCGTTTGCAGTCTCAACGGCCTCCGAGAGACCCACCCCGTACCCGTTCGCCCGACAGAAGCCCACCCCACGTCGACCGACGGGCGGGTATTTCGCCGCGCTGACGAGCTGCCCTGCCTGTTTCGGACAGCAGACCAGTGGCGCGATCAGGCCGGTCGCGCCGGCATCGAGGTAGCGCTTGGCCGTTGCGTAGTCACAATCGGGCAGGCGGACGAACGATTCGCATCGCGGATTGCCCGATCGGACCGCCCGGAAGATCTCCGCCGCCTGGGGAAGCTCCACCGGCGAGTGTTCGACGTCCACGGTCAGGAAGTCCAACCCTGCCCCGGCCATGATTTCCGCCACGATCGGACTTGCAGTGTTCACCCAACTGCCGATCACGGGGCTGCCCTGCCTGAGTTTTTCCCGCACGCTGGTCATGTCTAGTCTTCGTCTCTGGTGATGGCCACAACGTCTGGCTGGAACCTAGCACGACGCCAGAGACAAGTCAACGAGCGGTCACCGCCCTGCCAGGCGGGACAGCCAACTCCTTAGCCTGGAGGATGGTCCTGGCGGGGACCGGTGGACCCGCAGCCCCATGAGCATGGACGTGGCCAGTCGCGGCCAGTCGATCGCGCCAGCAATCGCGATCATATTGCCGAAACTCATCTCGTCGGACAATGTGCAGGGATAGTGCATCAGCTTCCGCCAGCGCTGGGATGTCCCGTACTGCTTCACCGGGTACCACTCGGAAACAGCAAGGTCGTAGCCTCGTGCGCGGAGGAATTCACACAGTTCACGGAAGTCAGCTCCGCCCCGGGCGGCCTTGATAGCATCTACGTCAACGCTGCGGTCCCGGGGTTCCCCAAGAACCAGATCGGCCGCAAAATCGACAACTTGGCCGTGTTGACAGCCGCATGAGGGCTCGTGTATCGTTAGGCAAGTGGCAGGATGACTCCTTCGCGTCCTGCGATATCACGAAAGAACGGAGTCGCCCTCCGGGGACAGCCCAGCCATGGAACGAGTGCCAATGTCCGAGCCAGAGGACCGGAGTGATCAACAGGGCGACGACTCCCAGTCCGGGAGACCGAACGGCGCCTCTGTGCATGAGACGGTCATCTCGGCCGACGTTCCGTTTCTTCAGGTGGGCCTACGCGAGGTGTGGCGTTCGCGCGAGCTGCTGAGCACTTTCATCTGGCGCGACCTGAAAGTGCGTTACAAGCAGACGGTACTAGGCTTCATCTGGGCGTTGCTGGACCCGGTTATCCGAATGATCGTGCTCACGGTGATCTTCGGGAAGCTCATCCGGGTGAACTCAGAAGGGTACCCCTACGCGATTTTCGTGTACGCGGGGCTGCTTCCATGGGGGTATTTCTCGGCTACGTTCACCAACATCGCCAACAGTCTGGTCTCGCAAGGTCAGTTGATGACCAAGGTCTACTTCCCTCGGCTGGTGATACCGATCTCGACCCTGGGCGTGAAGCTGGTGGACCTGGCGATTGCCTTCCTGGTCTTGGTTGCGCTGATGATCGGGTATGGCGTCCCGGTGCGGTGGAGCATTCTCGGGGTGATTCCGCTGACGGTTCTGGCGATGGCCGCTTCGTTGGGGGTGGGCACGATCATGGGCGCACTGACGGCGGCCTATCGGGACTTTCGCTTCATCACACAGTTCCTGGTTCAGTTGTGGATGTACGTGACTCCGGTGGTCTACTCGGTGAAGATCGTGCCCGAGGGCTGGCGGTGGTTGATCGACCTGAACCCCATGACGGCCGTCGTGGACGGATACCGCTCGGCGATCCTGGGCAAGGACGTCGCCTGGAGCAGCATGGCCACCGGGGTGGCGGTTGCGTTGGTCCTTCTTCCGGTTGGCCTGATCTGCTTCCGCCGGATTGAGCGGAAGTTCGCGGATATTGTGTAAGGCATTGGCAAAGGGCAAAATTTTGGCAGATACGGCGATCCAAGTCGAAGGGCTGGGCAAGCAGTACCACATCGGTGCCGCGCAGAAGGACCGGACTGCCTCCCAGTTCTTCCGGGATGTGCTGATGGCGCCGATGGACCGTATCCGTCGGTTCGGCCGATCGTCGCATCGCGAAGAGGACACGATCTGGGCCCTGAAGGACGTGTCCTTTGAGGTTCCTCGCGGAGAAGTGCTGGGAGTCATCGGGCGCAACGGGGCGGGCAAGAGCACCCTGCTGAAGCTGCTGACTCGCATCACCGAACCGACCACCGGCAGGGCGGTTATCCGTGGGCGGGTCGGGAGCCTGCTGGAGGTGGGGACGGGGTTTAACCAGGAACTGACCGGGCGCGAGAATATCTATCTCAGCGGTGCCCTGCTGGGGATGAAACGTCGCGAGATCCGGGAGCGGTTTGACGACATCGTGGATTTCTCCGGCGTCTCGAAGTTCGTGGACACGCCCATCAAGCGCTACTCCAGCGGAATGCGGGTGAGGCTTGGTTTCGCGGTGGCCGCCCACCTGGACCCCGAGATCCTGCTGATCGACGAGGTGCTCGCCGTCGGAGACGTCAATTTCCAGCGCCGATGCCTGGGCAAGATGGAAGGACTCACCTCCCAGGGACGCACGATTCT
>CAZXSK010000125.1:0-4501 GCA_964642855.1 uncultured Planctomycetaceae bacterium
GAACCTGCACGTTCTGCCAGCCGGCGGTTTTCTTCCGTCGGCGGGTGGTGGAGCGCTTCGGCGGGCTCGATGAAAGTCTGCACTACTGCCTGGACTACGAGTACTGGCTGCGACTGGGCATGGGCGGAGCGAGGTATATGCCCGTTGATAAGACGCTTGCATGCTCGCGGGTCTACGGGCAGACCAAGACACACGGGTCGAGGCCCGATGCGTATCGGGAGACGTGCGAGATGCTCTCCCGCGTGTTGGGCAGGACGCCGGGCAACTGGCTGATGGGCTACGGCGGCGCGGTAGCCGAGCGCGAGGGACTCAAGCGGACACAGCGGTTCCGCTTTCTTACGCGGGCTGCGACTGTAGCTTGCAGAACAGACCGTGAATTGCATGGCCCGTGGAGCCTGAACTGGCTTGGTGGACTGGCGGAGACGGTGGCCCGCTTTGGCTGCCGGAGGGAATGATGGTCCGGCTGGTGGTCCCGAACCCCTATCCGCCGGTGAGTTTCCTGACGATGGATACGATCGACTTGCAGGTGAAGCGCGCCGGGCAGAACTAGAACAGCGCCCGCCATCCCAGGATCACAGCCTTTTTCCATCGGGGCATGTGATACCGGCGCCCGCCAACGGCAGTCATCAGAGAAACAGAAGGAACACGCCGCAGCCAGAACGGTTTGGCAGCGTCCACGGCCTCTCGCAACTTGCCGTAGTTCTGGCCGAGGCGATCGAGAAGATCGGGCCCCAGGTACTCCATGTAGTCGTTGGCGAGCGTCCAGAGCTGAGCGTTGGTCAGGCCGTCTTTCCATCGATCGGCGTTGCCGGAATCGGGACGACCGGCTTTGATCTTCTCGCTTTGATCGCCGAGATGGTCGCCGTTGTCCCGCCCATAGTGAAGCATCCTTGGATCATACGCCACGCCCAGGTATCCCGACAGCCGCTCCAACTGGGCCTGGGGATCCGTGATCAGCGACTCGTAGTACATCACATGAATATCCGGGACGTTCTCGATGGCGGCGGCCAGGCATTGGGGAGCTTCCAGGAGATCCGCACCCCAAAGGTACAGGGCGTAAAGATGCCGCGTTGAAGTACATGTGTTTACCATCGAGAACAACACAGCAACGGGATTGCGAAGGAGCACAACAATCCTGGCCTTGGGGAAAGTCCGTCGGAGTTCAGGGAGGATGGAGTAGTAACGGGGTGTCTTGTCGAGGAACACCCGTTTGCCCGCAGCCGAGGCAAGCTCGCCGCAGAAGTGGGTGTACATCCGTCGCAGGCCTTGGAAATAGGCCTCCTCCGCGTTGGGATCGGAGTCGAAGGTCTCTCGCATGCCACGCTTGGCGAGCTGAAGATCATAGGCGTGCTTGCAGACTTCGTGACGAAGCGGGTAGAGAGGCGGGAGCATCATCCACGGCTCGTCGACGGTGTGGATTTCCGGATGGGCTCCGAGCATGCACTGAAGCAGCGTGGATCCCGCGCGAGGCTGGGATACAAGAAAGATGATCCCTTCGCCGCTGGGCGGGTGCTGTTCAGCCATCCAGGACCTCCCGGTCGGCATTGCTGCTCCGGGAGAGCAGATACCCCAGAGCGCGCCTTCCCGAACGCCCCATCCGGGCGCCGAACGGTACCAGGCTGTCGAAAGACCAGTCGGGCAGCATGGAAACCAGCACGAAACACCCCAGGCCTCGGAATCCGACTCCGTGGGAAAGGGCCTTCCTGGCTGCATGGCGTGCCAGACCCCGCTGGCCGGTCCGCAGGTACTGCACGGAACCCTGAATCGCCAGATCAGCCAGCATCTTACGCAGCGCCTCCTCAATGCGATGCCGCCGGTCCTCGGGGAGGTCGGCCCACAGGGCCCTGTTCTTGTTCAGAACGACCCGGATGCTCTCATAGTGGACCATCGCCTGAGACTTCGAAAGCCTTGGACCACCATGCTCGCGAACCTGGATGTTCACGCGGGGGCAATATGCTGTACGGTACTCACGCGTCAGGCGGATCCGTAGATCGTAGTCCTCGTACGTAGACAGTTGCGTATCGTGAAAGCCAACCTTCCGGAGACAGGCAATCGGAAGCAGCTCGTTGTGAAACAGATTGCCCTCCGGGAAACGACGGGTCACGGTCTGCTCGAAGACATCCCCTTCGGGCGGCCTGTTTCCTTCGTCGATCCACACACGGATGATCCGGGATGCATCCTCGGTGATGTAGCAGTAATTGGAGAAAACGATCGGAGCCTGCGGGTGGTCCTGGAGACATCGAAGCTCGCTCTCGACCTTGCCAGGACACATGCGATCGTCCCCGTCGACGTACGTCACCAGTTCGCACCGGACAGCGGACAGTGCGTCGACCCTCGTCTGCGCGACGCCCAGGTTCCGCTCGTGAAAGACGGTGGTGAACAGGTCGGGGTGACGCGAGGCGTAGCCGCGGATCATCTCCTGGGAGCCGTCGGTGGAACCGTCATCAACGACAATGACCTGGTCGGGCCTGCGTGTCTGTGCGAGCACGCTGTCGATGGCCTCGGCGAGGAAGCGTTTCTGATTGTAGGATGGAATGTAAGCCGAGACCTTCATGGGGCCGCTTACCTCGGACCGTCAGAAACAGGAAGTGCGAATTCGGGAGGCCAGCGGAGTGCCCGCGTCAGGCGGAATCCGTACCAGGGGCCCAACACTGCGATGAACGCCGCCCGGACAAAACGTTTTGTCCATACCCGCCACCTGCTTGGCTTGCGAACGGTCCAGACCTCTACGGGCAGCAGCATCCTTCGATACCACCATGCCAGCGAGACCGGTTCCTTCCGGTACCTGCGATAGATCGTTTCCAGCTCGTCAAGCTTGTGCGCTCCCCCCTGCCCGGTCTTGTTCTCTCCGTACATGCGGAACGAACCCAGAACGCGGGGCACGATCCGCCACGTCCGTCCCTCTGCCAGCAGATGGCACCAGAGATCGTAGTCCATGTAGTAATTGAGATCTTCATCCAGCAGCGGCTGGCGTGTCAAGGCCCGGCGACGAACAAAACAGCTCTGCTGCGGTACGGTATTGCGGAACGGCATCATCCGAACCCGCTCCCAGTCCGTCTGGAACACAAACGTCTTGGAGGGTTCGAGCAGGAACTCGATCTTCCCCCACCCGCACACAACGTCGGCTGTGGCATCCTCGGCGAACTCCCGGGCCACCGTCGCCAGCGCGTCGGGATAGAGGATGTCGTCGCTGCAGAGCCAGTGAAACACGTCGCCGGAGGTGGACTCGAACGCGTCATTGATTGCCCTGCACTGGCCCCCGTCAGGCTTGGACCGCCAGCGAGAGATCCAAGGTTCATACCTGCCGATGATCTCGGTCGAACCGTCGGTGCTCCCGCCATCGCGGATGACGAACTCCAGGTTCGGATAGCCCTGCAGCAGGACCGACCGGATCGCCTCTTCCAGGAACTCCGCCTGGTTCAGCGAGGGCATGACTACCGTAATCGAAGGCCAGGGACTGCCATCCGGCATCCGTGGAGCGAGCGGCTTGCTTCCCTCAGTCCACGGCCAGCCTGTCTTGCCCTCGGGAGGATCGGGCAGGGACTGCAGGGCGGCCGTCTGCACTGGCGAAGCACTTCGAGTCATCGTATGCCTGCCTTCTCTGGGAATACCTGCCGGTAGTCCACCCTCGGAAAGACTTCAAGCATACCCCCGACGGTTGCGTTGTATACCTCGATGCCGTGGTTCCTGCAGACCTCACATGCCTGGCGGTAGTGGAAGAACATGCGGTCTACCTTCGGGTCGTGCCATTTCCTTCCCTTCCCGAAGTACGACGGGTCAAAATGGTTCGGGTCGTCACTTGTCGACACAAGTTTCTTCGGGTCGCCGTCCTCGATCTCGACGTCTTTGGGGATCCGGTAGGAGGTGTCACATCCAATGAGGTAGATCGGGCTGAAGCCCAGGTGCGCAGCCAGTTGCATCGCAGCGATCGTGACGGTCGTCACCGAGTAAACCTGTCTGGGACAGCTCAGCGAGAACATCCCTTGGGGCAAGTTCTTCTCGTCTGTTGTTACCTCATTGTACCAGATGATGTTGCTGGCTGGCTTCAGCACGCCTTGGGCTCGAAAGCGATACGGGAAGAAAAACTGGGTGCCCGGCATGTCGCCGATGTGCTGCTGGAGTTCGTCGGCGATGTCCGGCACGACACGCGTGTCCACAGCGGTGTAGAACCGGTGCTTCCAGTCGATTCGATCGTACAGTAGATACGCGCGATTCGAGCCCCAGACGTACTCGTCGCGGAACACGCTGAGATCCATCTGGTTCAGGCTCGGGCCGTTGCCCATGATGACACACCGTTTGCCCCGATAGCACCCCTTCATGTCATGCAAGCGGGAATGCATTCCCCGCGCAACGGGATCCCTGAGCCACTGTAAGACCGACATGTTCTCACAGCCTGTTACGCGTCGCTGAATCCATCTCTTTCCACGGCCCGGAGCCGCCGCGAGACGCCGGGTCAGCGGATGCAACGGCCTGCGGATAGAGGACGGGATCATCCGCTGGT
>CAZXSK010000126.1:0-4441 GCA_964642855.1 uncultured Planctomycetaceae bacterium
AGGTGGGCACGATCTGCGCGTATCCGAAGTTCACGCCCGTGCCCTTCCGCGAGGAGGAGCTGTGGAACGGCTACCCCGAGGAGACCAACGCCCCGTACGGCATCGCGAAGAAGTCCCTGCTGGTGATGCTGGAAGCCTACCGCCATCAGTACGGGCTGAAGGGCATCTACCTGCTGCCGGTGAACCTCTACGGGCCCGGGGACAACTTCGACCCCCGCTCCAGCCACGTGATTCCGGCGCTGGTGCGCAAGTTCGAGCAGGCCCGCCGGGATGGTCTGCCCAGCGTCGAGGTCTGGGGCACCGGCCGGGCGAGCCGCGAGTTCCTGTACGTCGAGGACGCCGCCCGGGGGCTGGTGATGGCTGCGGAAGCCTACGACGACCCCGCGCCGGTGAACCTCGGGGCGGGGTTCGAGATCACCATCGGCGACCTGGCCGAGAAGATCCGCACGCTGACAGGCTTCGAAGGCGAGATCGTCTGGGACACCTCCAAGCCCGACGGCCAGCCGCGCAGATCCCTCGATACGTCCCGGGCAAAGCAGGCGTTCGGGTTCGAGGCGCAGACGGACTTCGACGAAGGCCTGATGCGAACCATCGAATGGTGGCGGGAGAATCGCGACCGGTAGCTGCGTCGGCCGCCAGGCCGGTCCGGTCCGAAGCCATCGCGTTCACTCACTTCACTTGAGCGGTCTCGGCTGCGGGCTCGTCGAGTTCGTCCAGCAGGGGGCGGAGCATCTGCTCGATCGTCCCGAAGCGGAACGTCTTCAGCAGCATGTCGATCTTGCGCGGGAAGCCCTTGCGGAACAGGCCCTGGTGGAGCCTGCGCTCCAGCGTGAGCTGCTTGAGGTACGGCTTCATGCCGTCGACGTCGTATTCGTACGGATGGGTGTAGGCGATCGAAGGCCTGCCGCTGCGCGTGATCTGCCGCCAGCAGCGCCTCAGGAACCACCGCGGCCAGAGACGCACGTACCCCGCACCGGCGACGGGCACGCGCCGACCCGCGAGGTCCGCCACGGCCGGTGGGGCCTCCACGATTCGCGCCCCGCCCGGCGTGGTCAGCAGGTGGGGGCCCATCTCCAGCCCGTCGATTCCGTACCGGGGCATCTTCACCGGGAAGATCGACGAGTCGTACCGATGGCCGGTCTCCACGAGCACGTCCAGCGCCCAGAGATTGCGCCGGTCGATGCTCCAGGCCGGCGAGCGGTAGCCGAATACCTCCCGCCCGGCCTGGTCTTCCAGCAGGCCCTTGGCGCGGAGCAGGTCCTGGCGGAACTGCTCGGGCGTCAGGTCGTACGTAAGCTGGTGGGCGTAGCCGTGGCTCTGGATTTCGTGGCCGGCGGCTGCGATTTCGCCGACGATATGGGGGGCGACCTCGGCGGCCCGTCCGAGGACGAAGAACGTCCCCCGGACGCCGGCGTCTTCGAACGCCCGCAGGATGCGCCGCACGCTGGGCACGAACTGGTCGGTCACCTCGGCCGAATGGTCGATGGCGCCCTGGTACCAGTCCTCGACGTCGACGGAGATGGCGTGTTGTACGGTGGCTTCGGTTTTCACGATGGTGGTTGTCGCCCCTTTCGCCTTCCGGCGACATTGTAGCCCGAGGCGGGGCGTTTGGGGCGCGCCGTCTGCAGAAGGCATCGGCATTTTCGCGGCATCACTTGCCCTTGACAGATTTCCCCCGTCCGGCGAGCATGGGCGTTTCCGTGTCGCCCGGCCGGGCGACCCAGCGAGAACACGGACAGCGAAAGGATCGGACGCATGGCGAAGTACCTGGTAACCGGCGGAGCGGGGTTCATCGGCTGCAACCTGGCGAGGTTCATCCTCGACCAGGGGCACGACGTGGTCGTGCTGGACAACTTCGCCACGGGCAAGCGCGAGAACATCGCCGACATCGTGGATCGCATCGAGCTGATCGAGGGCGACGTCCGCGACCGCGACGCCGTCGACCGCGCCGTAGCCGGCTGTGCGGCCATCTTCCACGAAGGCGCGCTGGGCTCGGTGCCGCGCAGCGTCGAGGACCCCGTCACCAGCCACGACGCCAACGTCAACGGCACGATCACGGTGCTGGAAGGGGCCCGGGCGGCCGGCGTCAATCGCGTGGTGTTCGCCGCGTCGTCCAGTGCGTACGGCAACCAGAAGGAGTCGCCCAAGCACGAGGGCATGGTGTCGATGCCCATCAGCCCCTACGCGGCCAGCAAGCTCGCCTGCGAGGCCTACATGCAGGGCTACGCAGCCGCGTACGGCATGGAAACCGTCTCCCTGCGGTACTTCAACGTCTTCGGACCCTACCAGGACCCCTGCGGGGCCTACGCCGCGGTGATCCCCGCGTTCATCAGCCGGGTGCTGGCCGGGGAACAGCCGGTGGTGTACGGCGACGGCGAGCAGAGCCGCGATTTCTGCTACATCGAGAACGTGGTGCAGGCCAACTGGCTGGCCGCCCACGCCCCGGCCGAATCGTGCGACGGCAAGCCCATGAACATCGCCTGCCACGCCCGCACGACGCTCAACGAAATCCTCGCGAAGATCCAGGAGCTTCTGGGCACGAACATCGAGGCCGTCTATACCGACGAGCGCCCGGGCGACGTGAAGCACAGCCTGGCCGACGTGTCGCTGGCGAAGGAGAAGATCGGCTACGAGCCGAAGGTGTTCTTCGACGAAGGCCTCGAACGCGCCATGGACTGGTACCGCGCGAACCTGGGCTGAGCGCGAGCGTTCAAGCGGCCCCGCACGGCGGGGCGCGGCCTTCCCGCGGGGCCAGCATCGCCGACCCACCGGCTGGTCGCTACGCCATCGTACGGCGCATCAGGTCCATCGCCCGGTCCCGGGCGGCGGCGGAGGCTGCGAAAATGCCGTTCTTCAGCGGGTCGGGCTCGTTGAAGGCGATGGTCTCGCCGTCGCGGTCGATGGCCACTCCGCCTGCCTCGGTCACCAGCAGCACGCCGGCTGCGATGTCCCATTCGTTCCGCGGGGCCATGGTGAAGGTCGTGTCGACCTCGCCCCGGGCGACCAGCGCGAGCTTGAACGCCGCCGATCCCGCCGGGCGCAGGTCGAGCTGGTCCTCGTAAGGCTGCCACTTGCCCCGGCCGATTTCGGTCCGGCTGGCGGCGAGGCGAAGCTTCTCGCCGACGTCCCCGGCCACCGAGATCGGCTGGTCGTTGCAGGCCGCCCCGGCGCCGGCCTCGGCGGTGAACATCTCGTCGGTCGAGGGGTTGTAGATCACGCCCGCGACAGGCCGGCCTTGCCGGACCAGCCCGATCGACACACAGAACTCCGGGATCGCCTGGAGGTACTCCTTCGTGCCGTCCAGCGGGTCGATGATCCACACCCGCTCGCGCTGCAGGCGGTCGTCGCTGTCGCGCGTCTCCTCGCTCAGCCAGCCGTCGCCCGGGAACGAGCCGGTCAGCGCCTCTTTCAGAATGCGGTTGGCCTCGAGGTCGGCCGTGGTGACCGGGTCCCGATTGGCCTTGCGGGCGGTCTCGAACCCGTCCTGCTGGATCTGCAGAATGGCCCGGCCTGCCTCGCGGGCGGCGCTTCGGGCCACCGTCAGTTCATTCGAATACGTCGTCATCGGCTCGCTTTCGTTCTGTCTGTCCGGTTGACTCGGCACGGCTAGGCATGCTCGGCCAGGATGTCCGTAATCCGCTCGGCAGCCTTGCCGTCCCACAGGGGCGGGATGTCGCCCTGTCCGGCCTGGCCGGCGATTACCGCGCGGTACGCCGCGACGATCTTCTCCGGGTCGGTGCCCACGATCTGGTTGCTGCCGATCTCCGCGGTCACCGGCCTCTCGGTGCTTTCCCGCAGGGTCAGGCAGGGCACGCGGAGAATCGTCGTTTCCTCCTGGATGCCGCCGGAATCGGTCAGCACCAGCTTCGCGCTGCTCGTGAGCTTCAGGAAGTCCAGGTAGCCCGCCGGGTCGATCAGCCGCAGGTTGCCCATCGCGTCGACACGGTCCTGCAGGCCCAGCCTGGGGATGTTGTTCCGCGTTCGCGGATGCACCGGGAACACGATCGGCATGTCGCGCTGCACCACGTCCAGCGCGTCCAGCAGGCGGGAGAACGTCTCGGCGTTGTCGACGTTGCTCGGGCGGTGCAGCGTCAGCGCCGCGTACGTGCCCGCCTGCAGGCCCAGGTCGTCCAGGATCGTCGACTGCTCGGCCTTCTGGCGGTTCTTCAGCAGCGTGTCGATCATCACGTTGCCCACGAAGAAAATCTTGCCCTCGTCCACGCCTTCCCGCAGGAGATTGTCCACGCCGCTCTGCTCGGTGCAGAAGAGCATGTCGCTGATCGAGTCGGTCAACACGCGGTTGATCTCCTCGGGCATGCCCCGGTCGAAGCTCCGCAGGCCGGCTTCGACGTGCACCAGCGTAACGCCCAGCTTCACAGCCACCAGGCCGCAGGCGATCGTGCTGTTGACGTCGCCGACCACCAGCACCACGTCGGGCTTC
>CAZXSK010000127.1:0-4380 GCA_964642855.1 uncultured Planctomycetaceae bacterium
GGAAATGACGATGAAGCCTATATGCTGCGTGTCGGCAACAGGATTCTGAATGAGTTCGACAGCCAGCACGGCAAGCAGCAGATAGGGTTCCTCAACACAGATCCAAATGCCTTCAAGCCCTTGTTCGTATGGAACTCGCCCCATAAGGCAACCACGTCCTACTCGGTGCCGATCTGTCATCCGTTTGCGGGAGGCAAAATGTTCATCCGCGGCTTGGATGGGATCTACTGTTACGATCTGCGCAAGTTTCCCGACGGCCGGCCGAGGGCACACTTTACGGTCGACGCGACCCGAGGCGGCATTCCATTCACTGTCAACTTCAATGCCAGCCAGGCCTGCGACGATATCGCCATCGTCAGATACGAGTGGGACTTCGGCGATGGGAAGACTGGAACGGGCAAGGAGGTCAGCCACGTCTACAAGAAGCCCGGGACATTCGCCCCGAAGCTGACGGTCTTCGACAAAGATGGCAAGAAACACTCTTTCGCCTTGTCGATCCATGCTGTAGCGGGACCTCCCGTTGCTCCCTCACAGTTGGGATCCCGCCCAGCCGGATCGACCAGGATGCGCCTGACATGGAAAGACACGTCGGACGACGAACTGAATTTCCTCATTGAGCGACGTCAGGGCAAGGGAGCGTGGAGACAGGTCGCCCGTGTCAAGGCGAACACGCAGGCCTACATGGATCACGGCCTGAGGGCCGGCATGAACTACGTTTACCGGGTTCGCGCCTGGAATGGCGCCCATTCAGCGTACAGCTCCGAGGCCAGCGCCCGAACCCATGCCAAAGACTACGGCATCCGGTTTGAGCCCGAGAAGACAGATCACGATAGCGACGTGTATGAAGTTGTCAGCGATCCTCGTGCGAAAAACGGCAAGTACATCCTGACCCGGATTTCAGTAACTGACCCGCAGGATGCCAAAAGCATCCTCTCGTTTCCGTTCAAGGCCCCATTTGAGGGCAGCTACAGGATCTGGGGGCGGGGATCTTCTCCTGCCGGAGGCGGGGCCGATTCCTACTGGCTGCAGATCGACAAGAAGGGCTGGCGACGCCTGGACATCAACATCTACTCGAACAAATGGGGCTGGCGGATGGCCGGGGACGTGTGGCTGGAGGCGGGAGCCCACACGCTGCACCTCGCGCCACGGGACAAAGGCTGCCGGCTGGACCAGCTCCATGTGACGACCAGCGAGAAGGCTCCGTAAGGAGAGAATACTCATCTGAAAGACTGAGCTCCGAGAACGCGGGGGCTCCTGTTGCGCACAGAAGACAGGCTTTCCGCAAACGACAGGTCCTCCCGCTAGACATCTACTCTCGATCTTGTGGTCGGTACCACACAGAGGTCCTCAACTCGCGTAGTATCACGATCTCACGGCGTATCTCGGACCCGGCTGCGGTTGCGGAACTGCGTGGGCACCGCCCGGACAGCCGCGGCCAGTCGAGGGAACGGTCGACGCTCAGTCTCAGGATGTCACGACAGCCTGTACTGCCTTCGATAGGTGGCGGGCGGGGTCCCTTCGTGCTTGGAGAAGACCCGGGTGAAGAAGTTCGCGTCCCGGAACCCGCAGGTCGTGGCTACCACCGAGATGGGCTCGTCGGTCTCGGCCAGAAGCGCCCGTGCCCGCGCAAGTTGCCGGCGACGGATCTCGGCATGCGGCGTGCGTTGGATATGCTTCTGAAACTTCTGCTCCAGCCACCGACGGCTGACCGGAACGTGCTGCAGCACGTCGCCGACGTCAATCGGGTCGCAGGCATGGGTGCGGATGAGGCGCAGCGCCTCGGCAACGTGCGGGTTTTCGACTGCCCACGTATCGGTGGATTGCCTGGCAACCACACCAACCGGCGGCAGGAGGACTTGGCTCTTCGGCGGCTTCCGGCCCGACATCATCGCGTCGAGCACCCGGGCCGCCTGATAGCCGATCGGCTCGGCTGTTAATGCTCGAATCCTGGGAAGGGCGCCCGCCTCAGCAGCGTCCCTGGGAGACCATCGTCGACCTCAACCAGCAACTGCGCTCGCGCGGGATCGACCTGGTCTTCATGCCCATCCCCGACAAGATCGCCACCTACCCCGATTACATCTCAGACAAGGCGCCCGAAGATCGTGCCGTCTCGTGGCAGGCCCGGAAGCTGCTCCGCAAGCTCTGCAGCGAGGGCGTTGAGGTGATCGATCTCTATCCGGATTTCCGCGCCGCCCGGCGTGAGTGGGGCGAGGACAAACCCCTTTTCTACGATCGCGACAGCCATTGGCGCAACCGCGCAGCCGTCCTGGCGGCTGAGCGGATCGCCGACCGTCTCAAGCGGTACGCCTGCGTGAAGTCGGCCCTGGCGGACGGCTCACCCTACGAGGTGCGCCCGTTCCACCGCAGCAAGGGCGAGTCCAAGGAAGATCACGTTCTGCGCGTGGTCCGTCGCGCGGACGGCAAGGCGTACGGCGACGTGCCCGACTCGCCGGTGGTGGTCACCGGCGACAGCTTCTCGATGTACAACATGCACCTCAACGGGCATCTCTCGGCCCACGTGGCCAGGTACATCGGCATGCCGGTGACTTTCGTTGCCCGTGAGGGGCTCGCCCAGGGTGTACCGGTCGAGTTGGCTTCGCGGCAGAAGCGGACGGACTTCCTCGCCGGTCGGCGGGTGATCGTCTGGACGGTTCGGGGTCGGTCGCTGGTGGAGAAGAACTGGCGGCCCGCGGAGTTGGCCCGCAAGCCCGGGAAAGCGGCGGACGAGGCGATACATGGGATGCGAGCGCAAGCGACGGTGGAGGCCGTCTCGCCCGGCCCGCGACCCGACAGCGAGTATGCCGACTACATCATGAAGCTGCAGGTGAAGGATCTTCGCGATGCCGACGGCTGGGGGGCGATCCGCGAGGGGCAGGCGGTGGTCCGCGTGCTGGCGATGAAGGATCACGAAGTCCTGCCGGCCGCCGCGATCACGCCCGGCCAGACTGTCTCGCTGAAGCTTACCTCCTGGGCGGCGATGGAGCCTACCTGGGGTCGAACGCACACCGGCAGCCTCGATGACACCCAGGCCGAGACCGAGCTGCCGCAGTTCTGGGCCGAGTTGATCAGCCGATGAGACTCGCGAACTGGCCGTGACATTTCGATGGACCTCGGACGATTTGGAGGGAGCAACATGATAGTCGTTACGGTCAACGGGCAGACTGCAATCAGAGTTGGCTGCGGTAACGGTTTCGATACGCTGTCGGAGAAGTATTAAGGACTTTGCGAAATGCATCGTTAAGTCTCTGGCTGTTGGCAAAACCGCATTGCTGGGCAACTCGGGTGATCGTCAGGTCGGTCTCGGCAAGGAGATTCTTGGCCCGGTGCAGATGTTGCGCGCGGATGGTCTGGAGAATGGTCAGGCCCGTATGTCGTTTAAAGCGGATTTCAAGCATGCGTCGGCTGAGGGATACGCAATCGAGTATGTCCTCTACTTCGATCGGTCGGTGGGCGTTTTGTCGGATGTAGCGCATGGCGGCTGCGACCTGGTCATCCTCAATCGCCAGCGCATCGCTGGATTGGCGGGCTCTCACCTGTCCGGGGGCGATCAGTTGAGGCTCTGGGGATACTGCCTGGCCTGCCAGAAGTCGCTCGAGCGTCCGGGCAGCTTCGATCCCTACGCGTTCGGCCCGGATGCTGACACTGGAAATGGAAGGCGTTGTCGATTCACAAAGGAGCTCATCGTCATCGACCCCGACGATGGCCACTTCATCGGGAACGTGAAACCCGGCCTGATTGCAGGCGTTTACATACCGGGCGGCCATATCATCGGTGCAGGCGAACAGACCCAGCGGGCTTCTGGACTGGCGGATCCAGTTGTCGAACCGAGACAGCGTGATCTTCGTTGTGGCGCGGTCTGTCTGAAAGCGGTGCAGCAGGAGCGGCGGGTCCGGCAGAAGTTGGAGTCCGGCCTGTTCGATGGCGTCGACATAGCCCTTCTTGCGTTGCTTCGAGAAGTAGGCGTCGATGATTTCGACGTATCCGAAGCGTCGAAACCCGCTTTCGATCAGGTGTTGGGCGGCGGTTTGGCCGATTTCGTAATCATCCAGACCTACCCTTGGGGACTCGTCGGGGGGCAAGAAATTCGAGACGTTGACGTAACGCCCCTGGAAGAGATGCAGGCGGGAGAGCATTTCCTGTGAGGAGCCATGAACGATCAGGCCATCGGGCTGCCTGCCTCTGAGATACTCAATTGCCGTGATAGTCGGGTCCAACAGCATCAGGACCCAATTCCGATGAACCCGGTTGTACTGACCGATCCCGTAGGCTACCTCCCGGGCATAGCTGTAGCTGCGAGGCAGCAACAGGGCGACCAGGGGCAACGATCTGGATGACGGTTTGATGGGCCGAGTCGGCATGGCTGACAACAGTCTATTCGAT
>CAZXSK010000128.1:0-4042 GCA_964642855.1 uncultured Planctomycetaceae bacterium
TCCCGAATGGCCTGACTACGTTCGATTGCCGGCCTGGGGCGTGGTTCTGCTTGCGTCAGGATCTGCCGGCGGCTTTGAGGATTCGGGGCAGCTTTCTCAGCGGGATGTCCTTGATGTGGACCGTCCGGGGGAGCAGCGCGTTTCGGGCGTCGGACGATTCGGAGCGCAGCTTCCGGCCCAGGGGGTCGCCGCCGCGGCGGAACGGCCAGGGCTTCAGCAGGATCTTCGAGGGCTGCGGGTCGCCGCCGCTGGGGTGATAGACCGAGAACGAGAAGGCGGTCCGGCGGCCGAGTTTCACGGTGTAGGGCTTGGCGCCGCGGGATTTCTCGGTGAAGACCATGTCCCAGCCGTTGGGGTCGTCGCCGCCGGAGAGGCCGTCGCGTCCGTCGGGCTCGATGCGGACGCGCCATCGCCCCTTGTCGAACACTTCGAAGGTGAACATGGGCTGGTTGACGGCCGGGCGGATGTCGTTCTTCCCGCCGCAGTAGGGGTGGAGGTCCAGCAGCACGTGTCGGTCGAGCTTGCGGGGGTTGCGGAACCACTCATAGCGGATGAGTTCGCCGGCTTTGAATTCGAGCACGGAGATCGTCTGGCCGCCGTAGGGGCTGATGTGATAGGCGTTGGGGTCGTTGGGGTCCGCGCCTTTGCGGTGTCGGACGGGCACGAACAGCACGACGCGGTCGCGCGAGGCCCAGTGGACCAGGTCGTTGTCGTCGCCGTGGGTGAACCGCCAGTCGGTGTTCATGTACCCGAGCATGATCTTGCAGTTGTGGGCGCCGCTGGTGCCCAGCACGAACCGCTTGAGCTGGAGCCCGTAGGCGATCTGTGGGCGGGTCGAGGTGAGATTGCTTCGCTTGTAGCCTTCGCCTTCGCGGTCGAAGGAGAATAGCATGTGGGAGCGGTCGTCGTTGGGGTCGCGGGCCGGCCGGCCGTTGGGGTCGGCAAAGACTGCGTGTTCCGCGTTGGCGTCGGAGGCCCGGGCCCAGAGGAAGGGCCCGAGCAGGTCGACGAGCTGGTTGGGCTCGTTTTCTTTGGGCTTGCGTGGCCCGGCTGCGGGCAGCGCGGCGGCGAGCAGCAGCAGGGCAAGCGCCGCAACGGCGGCGAAGAAACGACCGGCCGCTGCGTGTGGGGTTGTGCGATGCATTACGCGGATCTCCAGCTATGGATTTACGCCCCGGTCGATACGATAATAGCGTAACGGGCCGTGCGGCTTCCAGTGTGTTCCGGCGGTTGCCGGAGACAGTCCGATCGCCGCGGCCGATGGAGACAGGCGGTACGATGAGCAGTTCCAGGACATTCCGTGTGGGGCTGGTGCAGATGGCGATGACCCCGGAGCCGCAGGCGAACCTGTCGGCGGCGCTGGATGGCGTGCGCGAGGCGGCCGCGGGCGGGGCGAACGTGATCTGCCTGCCCGAACTGTTCCGCAGCCAGTACTTCTGCCAGGTCGAGGACGCCGAGCTGTTCGACTTGGCCGAGGAGATACCGGGCCCGACAAGCGAGGCGCTGTCAGAGGTTGCGCGCGAGCAGGGCGTGGTGGTCGTCGGCAGCCTGTTCGAAAAACGGGCCCCCGGGCTGTACCATAACTCGGCGGTGATCCTCGGCCCCGGCGGCGAGCAGCTTGGGGTGTATCGCAAGATGCACATCCCGGACGATCCGGCGTACTACGAGAAGTTCTACTTTACGCCTGGCGAGGGTCGGCCGCTGGTGGTGCAGACGCCGTTCGGGCGGGTTGGTGTGCTGGTCTGCTGGGATCAGTGGTTCCCCGAGGCCGCCCGGATGGCGGCACTGCAGGGCGCGGAAGTCCTGTTCTACCCGACAGCTATCGGCTGGCACCCGGCCGAGAAGGACCAGGTCGGCGCCGCCCAGCGCGACGCCTGGCGGACGATCCAGCGGAGTCACGCCATTGCCAGCGGCATGTACGTGGCGGCCGTGAATCGCACCGGCCATGAGACCCCCGCCGGCGGGGACGGTATCGAGTTCTGGGGCAGCACGTTCCTGGCCGGGCCGTTCGGGCAGATGGTCGCCGAGGCGCCCGTCGACCGATCGCAAGTACTTGTTGCCGATGTGGATACGGGCGAGATCGAACGGACCCGTCGCGGCTGGCCGTTCCTGCGGGACCGCCGCATCGACGCCTACCATCCGCTGCTGAAGCGATGGGACGACAAGACCGATACGTAACCTGAAGCCATGCAAGAACCTGCCAATCACGATCGCGACCGGACGCAGTTCCCCTCGCCGACCCCGCGCGAGGACAGCATGATCCTTCCCGCCGAGTGGGACCCCCACGAGGCGACCTGGCTGGCCTGGCCGCACAACAAGGACGACTGGCCGGGCAAGCTGGCGCCCGTGCACTGGGTCTATGGCGAGCTTATCCGCAAGATCACACCCCACGAAGACGTGTATCTTCTGGTGTCCGGGGAATCGCAGCAAGCCAAGGCAAGGAGCGTACTTACGCGCTGCGGAGTAGACCTCGGCCGGGTGCGGTTCTTCGACATTCCGCTCGATCGGAGCTGGACGCGCGACTTCGGGCCGATCACGCTCGTCGCCCGCAGAGGCCAGGGCACCCCGCCAGCGCCCCGGGCGGTGGTGGATTTCCATTTCAACGGCTGGGCGAAGTACGACAACTACCAGCACGACGCGCGCGTAAGTGCCTATGCAGCAAACGAGTTGGAGCTACCCATCTATGACGCACACGTCAATGGCAGGCCGCTTGTGCTCGAGGGCGGCGCGATCGACGTCAACGGGCGCGGTACGGCCATCACGACCGTCGAGTGTCTGCTCGACCAGGCCGTGCAGGTTCGCAATCCCGGGCTGACGCGCGAACAGATGGAAGCCGCTATGGCAGAATACCTTAGCGTTAGGAACGTCGTCTGGTTGGGCAAGGGCATCGCCGGCGACGACACCCACGGCCACGTCGACGACGTCTGCCGCTTCGTGAACCCCACGACGGTCGTCCTCGCCCAGGAGACCGACCCTAACGATCCGAATTACAAGGTGTTACAGGAGAATCGCGACTGTCTCGAGGGCATGCGGCTGGAAAGTGGCGAAAAGTTGGAAGTTGTCCCGCTGCCGATGCCCCAGCCGGTGGTGTTCGATGGCGTCCGCCTGCCGGCCAGTTACGCAAACTTTTATGTGACAAACGGTTCCGTTCTGGTTCCGACGTTCAATGACCCCGCGGATCGTGAGGCATTGGGCGTGCTGTCGGCGGTGTTCCCGGGCAGGGAGGTCGTGGGCATCCACGCGGTGGACCTGGTGTGGGGCCTGGGGACGATCCACTGCCTGACCCAGCAGCTGCCGAGGTAGCTCGCGCGGTCCGGCCGACGCCCGATCGCCTTGCCGATTCTTGCCGGATCTTGCCATTTCTTGCCGAGGCTGCCCGTCTGCGCCCGGCCGATGCCACTGGCTGCCGGCCGTGACCGGCCCGTGCCGAAACGGCCCGATTCTTGCTGCGATTCGGAGGTGAAAACGGCGCCATCGCGTGCGGAAATGTTATAATGCTGTTGCCCGATGCGCGGAAGGTCGCTCCGCGTCGAACGACGCGGGGAGGAAAGTCCGAGCTCCACCAGGCCACGGTGGTGGGTAACGCCCACCGTCCGCCGGCGCGATGGCGAAGGCGGATAGGGAAAGTGCCACAGAAACCAGACCGCCGGCCCGCGAGCCCCCGTCAATGGACTCGGGTCGGTAAGGGTGAAACGGTGCGGTAAGAGCGCACCGCGGCGTGCGTGAGTTCGCCGGCAGGGTAAACCCCACCGGGAGCAAGGCCAAGCAGCGGCCGCTGAGCCCGGCCTGGGCGAGGCCGCGGGTAGGTTGCTTCTCCGGTTCCGGAGAGAGCCCGTCTGCGAAGGCGGGTCGAGATAAATGACCTTCGCCGCCCGGGAGCGAGCCCAGCCCCCGGGGGGTACAGAACTCGGCTTACAGCGCATCGGGCGGGCGTTTTTTTGGACCTGCGCGCCCTTGACGGCAGGGTCAGGGGCGTTATCATATGTGACTCGCGTCGCGGCCGATGTCCGAATCGCCCCGGCGTGACCGTCGACGACATGCA
>CAZXSK010000129.1:0-3961 GCA_964642855.1 uncultured Planctomycetaceae bacterium
TCGCCTCCGCCGACGCCCGGAGTGCAACCTGTTTCCCATCGAACCCACACCCGGCTGCCCACTTGGCGGCCGGGTGCCTCTTTCTCTGGGCGTCCGCAATCGCAGGCGCCGCGGCCGGACGCACCGGGTCAACCCGGCCGGGACGATTCCCGAAGCGGTCATTCCTTCTTCGCACGAAGATCATAGCAGAAGATGCCCCTGGCCCCGCGTAGGATCAGGCGCCCGTCAGCCATGGCGTGCGAACCCACGATCGGCCAGTAGCCGGTTGTCGGCAGGTTCATCGAATGCCAATTGGTCTCCAGCGTGGTGATCCCGCCTTCCTCATCGAGGCCGAACCAGTCGAACTCCGTGTGCCCGTGGGACGGGTCGCGAAGCACCAGCAGCCGGTCGCCCATCAGCTCAAGCGTGCCGACCGAGTCGCTGACAGCCCGGCTGAGGATCTTGCCCGTCTCGGCATCGAGAGCGTAGACCTTCTTGGTCGTCACGTTGCGATAGTAAAACACCCCGTCGCGGTACGGCGGGGCCGTGCGGTTGGCATGGTAACGCTCATCCAGCACCCAGATCGGCTTGGCCTGCGAGTCGCTCATCCGGAAGGCGACCATCACCCGCTCGATACCTTCCTTGCGCACGATCGGGTCATCGACCCGGCGGGCAGGCACGTCTTTCGGTGCCTTCTCCCGTTCGGCCTCAACGATCAGGACATCCCCGCCGATGGACATGGTCGTACTGTTTTCCTCACCCATCGCCGGAATCGTCCACCGCACCTTGCCCGATGCCGGATCCACGCACCGGACACTGCCCCCTCGGTCGTTGGCGATAATCCACGTCTTGCCCTTGTGCACCCACTTCAGCGGCTGGGCGAACGTGCTGCAGCCGTTTTCGACCGCCCACAGCTCCCTGCCGTTGCGAACGTCGATGCCGCGCAGGTCGCCCGCTCCCTTCTTGCTTCCGGGCGTCACCAGGATCCCGTCGATCACCTGGGCGACCTCGCCCCGGCCGTTACGGACCGACCACTGAAGCTCGCCCGTGTCGGCATCCAGGCAGCGAAGCTGACCGTCGACGCCGGTCACGAACACCCGGCCCTGGCCGCCGCACATCCAGGCGGTGTACCCGCCGCGCTTGCCCTTGCCCGCGCCGTACCGCCCGGAATTGGGCATCACCGACTTCCAGAGCGTCTGGCCGGTGGCGGCGTCGAGACAGAGCATCACCTCGTCGGCACGAAGTGCCCACAGCAGGGCCATCGTTCGCTTGCCTTTCTTGCGGAAGCCCTCCATGATCCCCTTATCGGGCTCGCCGTCGCCCGGACGCACGTAGTAGAAGTACACCTTGCCGTCATAGAGGATCGGTGTCCCGCCGCCCGATGCCGCCCCCGAACGCTTCCACTTGTCCAGGTTGCTCTCGCCGTAGCGATCCACCTGGCAGCGGCCGGGCAGGGTCCGCTCGCTGCACCAGAGCAGCTTCGCGTCCGATAGCCGGCTTACCAGTTCCTCGCCGCTCGTATCAGCCGTCAGATTCTGGTTCGGGCCCGACCAGCAAGGCCAGTCGTACCGCGACGGGATGGCGTAGTCCTTCCGAAGCTCGGCCTGGCTTCGGGCGACACCCGCGAGCTTTGCCCGGACCTCGTGGACCTCTCCCCATCTGCCCGCATACGTACCGGTCACCTTGCCGTCGTCGATCTTCAGGTCCAGTTCGTAGGTCGCCTGGGCGTCCTCATCGGACACCAGGGCTGAACCGGTCGGGAAGTGCAGCGTCGCCTTGCCGGTGATCCTACCATCCCCGACATCCAGGCCGGAGTAGTCCACCTTTCCCAACTCGCGCAAGTACCCGCGAACCGCGCCGGCCACGATCTTCTGCCCCTCAATCGTAAGAACCAGCTTGGGCGTGGTTTTCCCCGCCACGGCCTTGGGCATCGTCACGGTTACCACCGTCGAATCAGGCCGGGCCGGAGCGTCCGTCCGCCTCAGCTTGCCCAGCATGTTCCGGAACCGGTTAACGCGCTTGTTGTCCTGGAAGCTGTCGGCCTCGCCGGCGATGGTATTGCCCACCAGGTCGCCGTCGATCTTGACAACGTGCCTGCCGCCTCGCACCGCGTCTCCGCTCACGTCGACCACCAGCTGGGCACGGAGCTTGTCGTCGGTGATCGTCGCCTCGGCCTTGGAAACGGTCGCTTTCCACTTGTCGAACTTCCGCGGCCCGAAGCTGCTGTCGACCAGCTTGCCGTCCTTGAACGTCAACACGATCTTCGCCTTGCCCCACCGGGCGACACGGGCGTGGACGTACACCAGTTGGTCGGTCTCCATCGTCGCCACGACCGTGCCCTTCGCCCGGGCCCGGGCCTCGGCCGATCCGGTTACCTCTCCCCGGAGCACCTGTCCGCCCACCAGCGACCATTTCAGCTCGCCCGGCTGAACCACCAGTTTGTCGCTGTCGATGACCAAAGGCCCGCGCTGGGCATGCCGGCTGTGAACGCTTCCGCTCCACGTTCCGTCGCGCAGGCGGGCGTCGAAATCCAGGTCCAGAAGGAACACCCTGCCCTCGCCCGGATACGACACACTCACGCGCGCCGGGCCCTTGAGCGTGTTGCCATCCAGGCGGAGTTCGTCGGTCTCCACCTGCCTGCCCGCGATGCCGTGAGCGGGCGCCACAGCCCAGGCCTGGCGAATCCGCCCGTCCTGCACCCCAAGGCTCAACATCAGGTCATTGCCGTCCCGCAGCACGCCGGGAAGTCGCAGTTCGTGACGGGTATACTCGCCCGGGCGCTCAAGCCGAACCGACTTGGACTCGTCGGGCCCATCCTCGCACCATCCCGCCCCAACGGCTGAGATCGCGATCGCCAGAAGTACTCCTGCCCGTAACCATTTCATCTCGCTTCTCCTGATAGAGTCTGTGCAGCTGATCGGCGAGAACAGACCGACCGGCGAATACCAATCAACTGAGCCTGGCCCTCAGCAAGTAGTGTAACCGACTGCGGAGCGGAGACGGAGCTTATCATTTTGCACCTGATCGATTATCATGCACCCCATGAGCTCTCCAAGCACGAACCTGCTGGCCGGCACGTGGCGATACGCCCCGCTGATCCACTGGGCGGACAACAACCACCGACACCGCCGGGCGATCGACGTCGGGCCGCCCGAGGAATGCTACGAGATCCTGTTCGCCGAGACCGGACGCGCGGAGATCCGGGCCGAGCAGGAAACCCGCAGCCTGTCGCTCCCGGCTGCGGTGCTTCGGGTGCCGCGCGTCGGACCGGCCGTGTCCGTCCCGGCTGCCAGCTCGTATTTCCGCATCGCCTTCGACGTCGTTCGCGTGCCCTGTCGTCGAGGCCGGGGCAAGGGCCTGATCCATCGCAAGCGCGAAGCCCAGCCGCTCCCCGAAGAGGTCTGGGGCATCTCGCTTCCCCCCGTGGTTCCCCCCGATCTGCGCGAGTCCTGTCATGCGATGTGCAGCTACTGCACGCGCCTGTGGTGGCGCGATGACCTGGCCTTCATGGATGCCAACGCCAGGCTGGGCCAGTGGCTGGCGTCGCTGATCATCCACCTCACAAGGAGCGGACAGGATCGCCCGACCTCCTGGGCGGGACGCGCTCGAAGCGCCCTGAAACAGTCGGTGGACCAGCCGGCCGGAGTGGCCGACGTGGCACGGTTTCTCGGCATGAGCCGCAACCGTTTCACCGAACGATTCCGCAGAGAGAACGGAATGACTCCGCGGGAGTTTCTCGCGGAGTTCCGCATGGACAAGGCCTGCCGCCTCCTGAACGAAACCGATCACGGAATCACCAAGGTGGCTGACCTCTGTGGATGGCAATCGCCGACCACGTTCAGCGGCCTGTTTCGCAGGCGCTTCGGGGTGGCTCCCAGCGAGTACCGCCGGTGCCGGCGGAACTTCTGATATCGGCTGCTGCCCGAGTCAGTCGTTCTCCTCGCTCAGGCAGTACAGGTGTGTTCCCGATTGCACGAACAGC
>CAZXSK010000130.1:0-3925 GCA_964642855.1 uncultured Planctomycetaceae bacterium
CGGTATGTCCTCCCGCCCGATGCGCGCGGAATCGCGCACCGGTCCGGCGTCGGGCAGGGCCGGCTGCGGACAGACACCCCCCTGCCGGGTCGGCGAACGGAACGTCCGCAACGCCGGGGGATGGACCGATTATTTGCTCGACTCGCCGCCGAGGGTCATCGTGATCCGTCGACCTTCCCGACGGTACGGCTGGATGACCTTGCTGCAGTCGCTGAGATCCTGGATGATCTGGTCGAAGATTCGCTGGCCTTCGTCGATGTGGGCAAGCTCGCGCCCTCGGAACCGCAGCGAGAACTGCACGTGATCGCCCCGCTCCAGGAACTTCCTCGCACGCTTGACCTTGATCCCGAGATCGTGCTCACCGATCTTGGGCGTCTTGATTCGTATCTCCTTGCGCTCGGTCTCGTGGCGTTTGGCCTTGGAGGCCTGCTCCTTCTTGCGCTGGTGATACTTGAACTTGCCATAGTCCATGATCCTGCAGACCGGCGGACGTGCCTGGGGTGCGACCTCCACGAGGTCCAGGCCCGCCTGACGGGCGCGGGATTGGGCTTCCTTGACGTCGATGACGCCGACCTGTTCGTCGTTCTCGTCGATCAGGCGGATCGGCGAGATGCGGATCCGCTCGTTGCAGCGTAAATCCTTCGCGATGGTTGTATCTCCTACTTCCTTCGGCTTCGGCAGGTCCTGCCCAACGCAGGCAGGATATCCGCCGACTGATGTACTCTCTTGGCCCGGTAACGTGACCGGGCAGTTCAGTATATCCCCCCTCCCGGCCCGGACACTCAGACCGAAACCGTCTGCGCCCCCTTGGTTTCGATCTCGCGGGTGATCTGCTCGACCAGCCCGTCGATGCCGACCGGCCCGAGGTCACCCTCCGTGCGGTGACGGACCGAAACGGTGCCCGCCTCGGCCTCCCGCTCGCCCACGATGCCCATGTAGGGAACCTTCTGCAGCGTCTGGCGGCGGATCTTCGCGCCGATCTTGTCCGGCGAATCGTCGACTTCCACCCGAACACCGGCTTCCTTCAACGCCCCGGCCACCTGGCGGGCGTAATCGTTGTACTTGTCGCTCACCGGCAGCAGCGCCATCTGCACCGGCGAAAGCCACAGCGGGAACGCCCCGGCGTAATGCTCGATCAGAATGCCGATGAAACGCTCCGGCGAGCCCAGCGGGGCGCGGTGGATCATCACCGGCCGATGGGTCTGGTTGTCCTGTCCCACATACTCCAGAGCGAACCGCTCGGGCAGGTTGTAGTCCACCTGGATCGTACCCAGCTGCCACTCCCGGCCGATGCAGTCCTTGACCACGAAGTCGATCTTGGGCCCGTAAAAAGCGGCTTCGCCGGGCTCCTCGGTGTAGTTCATCTCCAGCTTGCGGACGACGTGGCGGATGTTCTCTTCCGCGAGGTCCCAGTTGGCCTCGCTGCCGGTGTACTTCGCGTCGTCGGGGTCGCGCAGGCCCACGCGCACGCGGTAGTCCTCCAACCCAAGGGTCTGCAGGCAGAGCTTGGTGAGCTCCACGCACGATTCGATCTCCGCTTCGAGCTGCTCGGGCTTGCAGAAGATGTGCGCATCGTCCTGCGTGAAGCCGCGAACCCGCGTCAGTCCGGACAGCTCGCCGGACTGCTCGAATCGGTAAACCTGCCCGAATTCGCTCAGCCGCATGGGCAACTCGCGGTAGCTCCGCTGGCTGGACTTGTAAATCTGGATGTGGAAGGGGCAGTTCATCGGCTTGAGCAGGTAACCGTCCTCTTGGCCTTCCTCGCTCATCGTCGGGAACAGCCCGTGCTCGTAATACGGGTAGTGCCCGCTGGTGCGCCACAGGCTCAACCGCCCGATGTGCGGGGTGTTCACGGGCAGGTAACCGCGCTTGAGCAACTCGCCACGCAGCCAGCCTTCCAGCTCCATGCGGATGATCGAGCCCTTGGGCAGCCAAAGAGGCAGGCCGGGGCCGACTTCGTCGTTCAGCGCGAACAAGCCCAACTGCCTGCCCAGCACGCGATGGTCGCGCTTGCGGGCCTCGGCGATGCGGTCGAGGTGCTCGGCCAGTTCCTTCTTGTCGAAAAACGCCGTCCCGTACACGCGGGTGAGCATCTTGTTGTTCTCGTCGCCGCGCCAGTACGCCCCGGCCGTCGTCAGCAGCTTGAACGCCTTGAGCTTGCCCGTATGGGGCAGGTGCGGGCCGCGACACATGTCCACGAAATCGCCCTGCTCGTAGAGGCTGACAGTCTCGACGCTCTCATCCCGTACGAGATCGTCGATCATCTCGACCTTGTACGACTGCCCCGCCCGGTCGAGCTGCCGCTTGGCCTGCTCGACGGGCAGTTCCTCCCGACGGACAGCCAATTTCTCCTTCGCGATCTTCTTCATCTCCTGCTCGATCTTCGGCAGATCGTCGGCCGAAATCCGCTCGGGCAGATCGAAGTCGTAATAGAAGCCGTACTGGAAATCGTCCGTCAGCGCCGGGCCAATGGTGTACTGCACGTCCTTACCGTACAGGCGAACCATCGCCTGCGCCAGCACGTGGGCAGCCGTGTGACGCAGCACCTCCAGCGCCTCGGGGTCGCGGTCGGTCAACAGCCGGACGGTATGCTTGCCCTCGTCGAGGGTCGTGGAGAGGTCGCACAGGCGACCATCGACCTCCGCTGCAATCGCAGCCTGCGCCAGGCGCGGGGAAATACCTTCCGCCACGTCGGCAGGTGACACGGGCTTGTCGTACTCCTTGGTGCTTCCGTCGGGCAGTTCAACGAGGACCATCGCAACGGCCTCCTGATGTTGGGGGAGCGTCTGCCCGACGGGCGCGTGGGGTGGAATGAACAAGCCGGTTCAGGCGGATCCGAGTCCACCACGACACACGCGCCGGCCGGGTTGTCTCCCAGCGGCGTTCTAGCACGTCGTCGTAGTCGTGGTGGTATTCGTAAGCATACGTTGCATACCGGCTCGTAGAGAGCTTCGTATGCATCAATTATCGGAGCATCCGCAGGATTTGCAAAGGGAAATTTCCAGCCGATGTCGTCCGAATGCCCGCCCGCGCAGCAAACGGGCCCCGGCGCAATACGCCCGGGCCCGATGAGATTTGCCAGCCTAGTCAGCCTACGCCCAGCGGAGCAGGCCCATGTCCAGCGGCTCGACCAGCCCCTCGTGACGCGGAAGCACGCGGACGGTGTAGCCCGTCCTGCCGCTGCGGCTGCAGGGCATGCTGGCGGCATACCGGGCATGTCCGTCTTCCTGCTGGCCTTCCAGCGACATCTCCAGCGCGTCGCCCTCGGTGAGCTGTCCGTCCTCATCCAACGGGCCGAAGTACAACTCCACCAGCACGTCGCCCACGTCCAGCCCGGCAAGGTCCACCGTCGCGTCGACGTGGATGTCGCTGCCGACCAGGGCACCCGTACCGTCGTCGTTCATGTCGTCATTCACGCGAACGACACGAACGTGCGGGAATCGGTCGCGGACGTGGGACTTCCAGCCCCAGATCTCCCGGGCGCGGGAAAATCCGTCGCCGGCCAGTTCGTCCCACCGGCGGGCGGCGGGGTTGTAGAACCACTCGGCGTACTGGCGGACCATGCGGTTGGTGGAGTAGACCGGCGCCAAGCGGCTCATGGCCGCACGCATCCGGGAGATCCACCCGCGGGGCAGCTTGTCGCGACCCCGCTCGTAGAACAGCGGCGTGATCTCCTTCTCCAGCAGCTCGTAGAGAGCCTGGGATTCCACGCTGTTTTGATACTCCAGGTCGTCGTACGATTCGCCCGAGCCGATCGCCCAGCCCACGCCGGGCTCGTAGCCTTCCGCCCACCAGCCATCCAGAATCGACAGGTTCAGCGCGCCGTTGGCCGCAGCCTTCATGCCGCTGGTCCCCGAGGCCTCCATCGGCCGAAGCGGCGTGTTCAGCCAGACGTCCACCCCCTGCACCAGGTACCGGGCGACGT
>CAZXSK010000131.1:0-3814 GCA_964642855.1 uncultured Planctomycetaceae bacterium
GTCCAGGCCGTCCCCGGCCAGGGCAAGGACTGGGCCTTTATGAGTTGCGGGACATGGAGCATTTTGGGCACGCTGGTCGATCAGCCCGTGCAGGACCCGCGGTGCCTGGAACTCCACTGGATGAACGAGTACGCCATCGGCGGGTGGTACCTGGCCAAGAACATCATCGGGCTCTGGCTCATCCAGGAACTCAAGCGCAAGTGGGATACCTCCGGCGATCCGTGGGACTACGACCGGATCGTGGCCGAGGCACGCGAAGCCGAAACCGACGTGTTGATCAACGCGGCGGACCCGGCCTTCATGGCCCCGGCGGACATGGAAGAGGCCCTTCTGGACCAGATTCGAAGCTCGGGTCAGTCGCTGCCCGGCTCGCGCGGCGAACTGCTCCGGGCGGTTATGGTCGGCCTCGCGCTGGAATACGCGGCCGGGATGGACGCCATCGGCGAACTGACCGGCACGCGCCCGACCTCGCTGTACATGGTCGGCGGCGGGATCCGCAACGAACTGCTCTGCCAGTTGACGGCCGACGCGTGCGCCATGCCGGTCTACGCCTCGGCCGACCAGTGCACGGCGCTGGGCAACGCTTTGGGCCAGGCCGCGGCCATGGGCGTTCTCAGCGGCCCCGAGGAAATCCGCGACGTGATGCGAAACAGCTTCACGCCCAAGCAATACGACCCGCAGGACGAGGACGTCTGGCAGGTGAACAATGCCGAGTATCGAAGGCTCCGGGCCCGGATGTCCTGACCGCCCGGGCGAGCGGCCCAATGTGCTGGTCCTGCACTGCGACCAGTTGCGCTATGACGCATTGGGCTGCAATGGCAATCCCCACGCGCGTACACCCAATATCGACGCCCTGGCGCGTCGAGGCAGACGCTTTACGTGTCACTACGCGGCCAACCCCATCTGCCAGCCGTCGCGCGCGTCGTTGCTGACCGGGCTCTATCCCAACGGCCACGGTGTGTGGACCAACGGTACGGCCCTGTCGCGCCGGGAGCACAGCCCGGGGCCGCTGAACTGGCTCGAGGGGCCCGAAGACTGGTCGGGCATGACCGCCCAACCGCCGACAATAGGCGACGTCTTCGCCGCGTCCGGCTATCGAACCGCCTGTTTCGGCAAGCTGCACCTCGAGCCGACACTGGGCTCAACCGGCCCGGAATTCTACGAGTGCCTCCCGACGTGGGACTCAGGCAAACTGGACGACTGGACCGTAAGCGTTCGGCGAAGTGCATCTGGTTGGTGGCGTGTGGATGGGGGATGATGTGGCCATGCAAGGAGAGGTGTCATGGCCAAGGGCAGACGGCGTAGCAGACGGTTGGAGATGAAGTGGCGGCGGCTGATTGCAGCCCAGGCCCGCGGCGGGCAGAGTGTGCGGGCGTTCTGTCGCGGTCGGGGCCTCGGCGAGGCGTCTTTCTACTCCTGGCGTCGTGAGTTGCGGCGGCGGGACGCCCAGCGCAAGCGGCCCAGCGAGGCGGACCGTTGGGTGGCGCCGGCGTTTGTGCCGGTGCGGATCACAGATTCCGGCGACGAGGTGTGCGGCGTGATCGAGATCGCGCGGCCGGACGGGTGGCGTGTGTCGCTTCGCGGTCGGGTGGACCGCGAGGTGCTGGCCGACGTGCTGTCGGCGATCTTGCGCGTTTCGCGGCCGAGCGCAGGCGGATCACAAGCCGCCTGGCCCGGGTGGGGGGTGGAGTGATGCTGAAGCTCCCGAGGCTGGGCGAGATCGACCGGGGCGTGGCGACGAAGATCTACTTCTGCACGGCCCCGACGGACATGCGGAAGGGCTTCGACACGCTGGCGGTGCTGGTGCGGGACTTCCTGGGCCGCGATCCGCTCTCGGGCCACCTGTTCGTGTTCCTCTCTCGCCGCCGGGATCGGATGAAGATCCTCTACTGGGACGCCGACGGCTACGCGCTGTGGTACAAGCGTCTGGAGGTCGGCACGTTCCGCGCAGCGCGGGCTTGGCAAGACGTTGGCGCTCTGGAGCTCAAGGCCAGCGAGCTGGCGATGCTCCTGGAGGGGATCGACCTGGGCAGCGTGAGGCGGAGCAAGCGGTTCACGCGGCGCAAAAGATGAGATTCCCTCGACAAATCGCGGTTTTTCCTGACATTCTGCGCTGTCTCCGGTGTTTAAGTGTGCGTGACCACGGATGGCGCCCAACTCGCTGCATCTCTTCCCGACGACCTGGCCGGCTGTCATGCGCTGATTGAAGTTCTGCGCGAGCAGGTCGAGAGCTCCAGTCGCAAGATCAGCACGATGGAGCAGCAGCTCCAGCAGTTGCTTCGTCGGCTGTATGGCGCTTCGGCCGAGAAGATCGACCCGGCCCAGCGGGGGTTGTTCGAGGATCTGCTCCGGCGGTTGCGGGATGAATCGCCGGCGGATAGCGTTCCAGCGCCGACGCGCAAGCCGGCGGGGTCCAACGGTCACGGCCGGCGGCGTCTTGCCGCGGATCTTCCTCGCGAGCGGATCGTCCACGACCTGCCCGAGGCCGAGAAGGCCTGCCCGGGCTGCGGACAGCGGCGGGCGCTGATCGGCGAGGAGACCTCCGAGCAGTTGGACTATGTTCCGGCGAAGGTGAAGGTCCTGGAGCACGTGCGTCTCAAGTACGCCTGCCGCTTCTGCGAGCGTGAGGCGTCGGCGGCCGGAGCGCAGATCGAGGTGGCGTGCAAGCCCCTGGCCCCGATCGAGAAGGGCCTGGCGGCTCCGGGGCTTCTGGCCCACGTGATCGTCAGCAAGTACGCCGATCATCTCCCGCTGTACCGTCTGGAGAAGATCTTCGCCCGGTATGACGTGGAGCTGTCGCGTTCGACGCTGTGCGACTGGATGCGTCAGTCGGCCGAGGCGTTGGAGCCGCTGTACGCGGTGATGGTGGCCGATGTGCTCGACAGCAAGGTGATCCACACGGATGATACGCCGGTGAAGGTGCAGGCCCCGGGTCGGGGCAAGACGCGGACCGGTCGGTTCTGGGTGTACCTGGGGGACGAGGATCACCCGCAGGTGGTCTACGACTACACGCCCAGCCGGAATCGCGACGGGCCGATGACGTTCCTGGAAGGCTGGGGCCAGGACGAGAATCGTTATCTGCAGGCCGACGCGTTCGGCGGGTATGACGGGATCTACGCCGGCGATGCCGGCGGGGACGTCACGGAGGTGGCGTGCTGGGCCCATGCGCGCCGGAAGTTCCACGAGGCGCGCAAGAGCGACCATCGCCACAGCGCCGAAGCGTTGGCGCAGATCCGGCTGCTCTACGACACGGAGGGCAAGGCCCGGGAGATCTTCCAGGCCCAGGCGGACGCCTCAGATGCCCCCCCGCGGCGATCGCTGTCGGAGATTCGGCTCTCGCTTCGTCAATCCGAGAGTGTCGAGCGTCTGGGCCGGCTCCGCTCCTGGCTGGAGGGTCTGCAGGCGACGTCGGGGGGATCGGTGTTGCCCAAGAGCCCGATGGGCCAGGCGATCACGTACGCGTTGAATCAGTGGGAGGCGTTGTGCGTGTACACGACCGACGGGGATCTGGCGATCGACAACAACGCGGCGGAAAACGCGCTTCGACCCATCGCCGTGGGCCGCAAGAACTGGCTCTTCGCCGGCAGCGACCGCGGCGGTCGCACCGCGGCGGTGCTGCTGAGCCTGATCGCCACGTGCCGGCGTCACGACGTGGAACCGTGGGGCTATCTGCACGACGTGCTCACACGCGTCGCCGCCCACCCGGCCAGCCGCCTTCGCGAACTGCTCCCCCAGCACCACCAGCCCCAGCCCTGACCCCCCACCCCCGCTCCCTTCCCTCTCCCAGCCTGTGCACTTCGCCGAACGCTTACGA
>CAZXSK010000132.1:0-3775 GCA_964642855.1 uncultured Planctomycetaceae bacterium
TCGCCGGCGCGCAATGCAAGAACGCCCCGCGATCGGCGATGACGACACCTCGCGCGCCTAGGATGAACTGGCCTGTCGCCATCGCTGGCGACGGGAACAAGCAGAAGGGAAGGAGCACCATGATTCAGACCCGCAAAGACCTCTCGCCGGACAATCTACGCGAGAAGATCGAACGCTTCTGGGAGCTGTCCGGCCGGAAGATTCTGGCCATCGAGAACGAATACGACCCCGCACAGGGTTCGCCCGTGTTCACCGAGGCGGGCAAGTACACCACGCGTGGCTGGACCGAATGGACCCAGGGATTTCAGTACGGCTCGGCGATCCTGCAGTACGACGCCACCGGCGACGAGCAATTTCTGCGGATCGGGCGGGAGAACACCGTCACCCGAATGGCGCCGCACGTGACGCACATGGGCGTGCACGATCACGGCTTCAACAACGTCAGCACGTACGGCAACCTCCGTCGGCTGATGAACGAGGGCAGGATTCCCGAAGACCCGTGGGAGCGCAACTTCTACGAGCTGGCGTTGAAGGCGTCGGGGGCGGTCCAGGCGAGGCGCTTCCGCGAGCTGCCCGAAGGCGGGGGGTACATCTATTCGTTCAACGGCCCGCAGTCGCTGTTCGTCGACACGATCCGCTCCTGCCGGGCGCTGGCCGTCAGCCACGTGCTCGGACACGTGCTGCAGGGCGAGAACGACGTGAAGATCAACCTGCTCGGGCGGGTGGTCGATCACGCCCGCGCGACGGCGAAGTACAACGTCTACTTCGGCGACGGACGCGACGCGTACGATGTCCGCGGGCGCGTGGCCCACGAGAGCATTTTCAACGTCAACGACGGCAACTACCGCTGCCCGAGCACCCAGCAGGGCTATTCGCCGCTGAGCACCTGGACGCGGGGCCTGGGCTGGGCGATGCTCGGATTCGCCGAGGAGCTTGAGTTCTTCCGCTCGCTGCCGGACGATGCGCTGATCGATCTCGGCGGGCGGGACGAGATCGAACCGCTGCTGCTGGAGACCGCCCGGGCGACCTGCGATTTCTATATCGCCAACACCCCGACCGATGGCGTGCCGTACTGGGACACCGGCGCTCCGGGGCTGGCGAAAATGGGCGATTACCTCGATCGGCCGAGCGAGCCGGCCAACGATCACGAACCGGTGGACAGCTCAGCCGCTGCCATCGCAGCCCAGGGCCTGTTGCGTCTGGGGCACGTCCTCAGCGAGGCGGGCGAGGTCGACGCGGGGGGCGGCTATTTCCAGGCGGGGCTCACCGTGCTCGATACGCTCCTGGACGAGCCCTACCTGGCGACCGACCCCGAACACCAGGGCCTGCTGCTGCATTCGATTTACCACCGGCCCAACGGGTGGGACTACGTTCCCGAGGGCAGCAGGATTCCGCGCGGCGAGTCGAGCATGTGGGGCGACTACCACCTCCGCGAGGCGGTGCTGTACGTTGATCGCCTCGCATCCGGCGGGCGATACCTGACGTTCTGGGGCGGGGAGATGCCGTAGAAGCCCCCGCTGGGGAGCCGATGTCAGTGTCTGCCCCCGGGGACATGAGGCTTGTCAGATCGGGCGATCTCGGGTAAGATCCGCCGTTTTCCGCGAGGCCTGAAGGACCACGCTGCAAGGAGAGACGGATGATCATTGCCGACCTCGACAAGATCCAGGGCAGGACGTACCCCGCCCGCCGGCGGACGCAGAACGTCACGTGCGGCGAATCGCCCATTGTCACCGAGAATTTTGCCATGGGTTACGTGACGCTCGACCCCAAGGGCGGGCAGGTTCCGTGGCATAATCAGGAGCAGGAGGAAGTCTACTTCGTGCTCCAGGGCGAAGGCGAGATGTGCCTCGGCGAGGAGAAGCAAACCCTCACCGGCGGCCAGGCTGTGCTCATTCCGTCGGGCGTGTTCCACCAGCTGACGAACATCGGCGACGAGCCGCTGACCTTCATCTACGTGTATGGCCCGGCGGGCGATGTTGCCCACTGGAAGCAGGAACTGGCCGGCACGCTGCCCAAGGCCGGGGAGGACGTTCCCCCCTTGCCGGAAGGCGCCTGGCCTCAGTGTACGGACAAGCCGAACTCGTAACCCCGTCGTAAGGAACCCCGCTGCATGGACGATCTGAAGATTCATCGTGTTGGCGTCATCATGAACGGCGTCACCGGCAGGATGGGCACCAACCAGCACCTGATCCGCTCGATCCTGGCGATCATCAAGCAGGGCGGCGTGAGGATCTCGCCCACCGAGGTCATCGTGCCCGATCCGCTGCTGGTCGGCAGGAATCCCGTGAAGCTCAAGAAGCTCGTGGAACGCACCGGTATCGAGAAGTGGACGACCGATCTCGACGAAGCCCTCGCCGACGACGACTTCGGCGTGTATTTCGACGCGACGTCGACCACCCTCCGCGTGCCCAACGTCACCAAGGCCATCGAAGCCGGCAAGGACGTCTATTGCGAGAAGCCCACCGCGCTGACCGTCGACGAGGCCTACCGGCTGTACACGCTGGCCCGCGACAAGGGAGTCAAGCACGGCGTGGTGCAGGACAAGCTCTGGCTGCCCGGGCTGATGAAAGTCAAGAACCTCATCGAGACGGGGTTTTTCGGGCGTATTCTTTCCGTCCGCGGCGAATTCGGGTACTGGGTGTTCGAGGGCGACGTGGTGCCCGCCCAGCGCCCGAGTTGGAACTACCGGGCCGAAGACGGCGGCGGGATCATTACCGACATGCTTTGCCACTGGCGCTACGTGCTGGACAACGTGTTCGGTGAGGTCCAGAGTGTTTCCTGCCTGGGCGCAACGCACATCCCGACGCGCTGGGACGAACAGGGAAGCGAGTACAAAGCCACCGCCGACGACGCCGCCTACGCGACCTTCGAACTCGATGGCGGGGTGATTGCCCACTTCAACTCGTCGTGGTGCGTGCGGGTGCGTCGAGACGATCTGCTGACGCTGCAGATCGATGGCACGAAAGGCTCGGCCGTTGCGGGCCTGCGCAAGTGCTGGGTCCAGCCGTACGGAGCCACCCCCAAGCCCGTGTGGAACCCGGACATCGACCAGCCGATCGACTTCTACGACAGTTGGCAGGAAGTGCCCGACCAGCAGGAGTTCGACAACGCCTTCAAGGTGCAGTGGGAGCTGTTCCTGCGGCACGTGGTGCTCGACGACCCCTTCCGCTGGGACCTCCGCGAGGGCGCCAAGGGCGTGCAACTGGCCGAGGTGGGCATGGACTCCTGGAAGAAGCGCTGTTGGGTAGACCTGCCCGAGCTTGCGAAATAGACAACTGCAGCAAGAACCGCTTTTCATGGCCCCGGCTGGGTTTGGCCGGGGCTTTTTCATGCGCGGGTACGACATGTCATGGGAAGGGCTGTGGGACTGCATTCTGCGTTGCTGTCGCAATTGAGACGATCTCTCTCGATTCCCGCAAGCGTCGCGCATGATTGAGGTTGTCCTGCGTGCCCTGCAGGATGTCACGAAGGCATGCCTTTCGCGGATTGGGGTTTTCCATGTCGTATGAATACGATTGGGACACTGCGGAAAGGGCGCAGGTACGCCGAGGGGGGCGGCAGGGGGCGCGGTACCGTTGAGTGTATTCACCCAATCTTGGCGCGATCGGTACGCGCCCCCCGCCCTGAAATGGCAGGAAGGGAGTTCAGGAAGCAACAAAAATGAACAAGGTACCGAGAGAATCTCGAATCTGGGGAGTTCCCGCTCCGATGTTGAGGACAGCCCCTCATTTTTCGGGGCTGGGGGATCAGCGCTTTTCAGGTACTTGCCCTTCGG
>CAZXSK010000133.1:0-3739 GCA_964642855.1 uncultured Planctomycetaceae bacterium
GGAGTCGAGCGAAATTTGGCGTGCGGGTGGTCGGCGCGGGGCTGCGGGGCGTGTATAATCACCGGCCATGGACAGGGGCGACAAAACATTGCGTGCAGCCGTACGGCTTCGCCTGGCGGAGGGCGTCGGAGCCGTCATCTTTCACCGACTCTGCCAAACGTTCGGCGGGCCCGAGGGCGTCGGCCGGGCGTCGGCCGGCATGCTGCGACGCGTCCGAGGCGTCGGCGAAAAGCTGGCTGCGTCGGTCAAGGCCGTCACCGAAGCCGACGTCGATGCCGAACTCGACGCCGCCCACCGCCTGGGCGCCGAGATCATCCCGTGCACCTCGCCGGACTACCCGCGGGGGCTTACGTATTTAGAAGACCGCCCGCCCGTGTTGTATGTCCGCGGCCGGCTTGTCCAGGCCGATCTGCTGGCCGTCGGCGTGGTCGGCTCTCGCCGCTGCACTCAATACGGCATGGAACAATCGTCTCGCTTCGCCGGCCTGCTTGCCCGGGCGGGGATGTGTATTATATCCGGCGGCGCGCGGGGTATTGATACCGCTGCCCACCGCGGCGCGCTCAGCGCCGGCGGCCGGACCATCGCCGTGATGGGCTGCGGCCTGGCGCATACCTATCCGCGCGAGAACCGCAAGCTCTTCGACCGCATCGTCGCCGAGGACCGCGGCGCGTTAGTCTCGGAACTGCCAGTACATACAGCCGTTATGGCGGGCAACTTCCCGACCCGCAACCGCATCATATCCGGCCTGTCGCTGGGCATTCTGGTCGTCGAAGCCGCCCGTCGCAGTGGGGCTCTGATCACCGCTCGCGACGCGGCTGAGCAGGGCAAACCGCTTCTGGCCGTGCCCGGGCCGGTCAGTTCTTCGATGAGCCAGGGGACCAACGAGCTCATCCGCAATCATGGGGCGACGCTCGTGCAGGGGCTCGACGACGTTCTCGAGGAGCTCGGTGATGCCGGCGAGGCGGTTGCAGCGATGGCAGGCGAGTCATCGGCCGACGATGACCATGGCGCCGAACCATCTATTCCGAAGGGGCTTACGGATCTTGAGGCCCAGCTTCTGTCGGCGATGGACGGCCGGGAGGTGGGCCTCGACGACCTTGTCCGTGCCGTCGGCGTGGACACCGGACGGGTGGCGTCGGCGATGACGATGCTGGCGATCAAGGGGGCGGTAGGCCAGCGGCCTGGCAACGTATTTGTGCGCAAGCGGTAGGTCGTTTCGCGAAGAACAGAGGGCACGGAGGGCGGGCAGCAGGGCGAGGACAGGACACAGTCACCCTCGCGCGGCAGCGCATGTGCGGGCTGTGGTGTGTCGGTATGCGCAGGGGTTGGGGCCAGGGGGGATGGCAGATCGGGCGAGCGCGGGCCACGGCCGGCAGCCGGCGGGCACAGCTGGCAGCGGCCGTTCGTGGCCGGCAGGGGCTGGCAAGCCATGGCAAGATCCGGCAAGGTCCGGCACGCGCCGGCGGGGAGTCTGAACACGGCCGAACTGCCTCCGCCGTCGCGTCGGGATACCAGCGGGGCGATTCAATCTCGTCGCTGATGGACCCACTCGGCGATCGTCTCCGCCACGACCGATCCGAATCGCCGGTAGTCTTCTATTACATAGGCGCGCCGCTCAGTGCCCTGGTAGCTTGTTTCTATACACGCGCCATCGACGCCGAGCGTCTCGCGTGCCCAGGTCGTCGAGGTCTCGCCCGGGTAGCGTCTCGGATTGGTCTGCTCGGGTGTTACATGGGCGATCGGCGAGCGGATGTTATCCGGCGTGGATGCCCGGAGCTTGTCTCCGAACTCCCGGGCGATCGGGTTCATGGTCGAGCCGATCGTCCAGCCTCGCACAGGTATATAGTTAGCGCGCTCGCGATGATTCGGCGCATGCAGATCGGCGAGAAACTTAAGTCCTGCCGGTCCGGAAGACAGGCGATAGGCAAGTTCCATGACAGCGCCGACCTCCGGCCGGAAGGCTCCGCCCCACGCGCGGTTGCAGTCATGCGGCCAGGGGTCTTTGCCGTAGCTTCCTTCGACGACGTCATCGAAGTTAACAAAGGGCACGAGTACCCATTGTATTGCCTCGTGGAGACCGGCGTGCATTACATGCCTTAAGAGTCCGTCGGCTACCCACGAGCCCGGAACTTCCCCGGCGTGTTGGCGGGCGATGACCAAGGCGGCGGGTCTCGGGGCGGCATCGGGCGCGTGGGTTGCGAACGCCGACATGATCCGGCCGCGGGAACTGAGGCCCAGGAAGATCTCCTCCAGCCCGTCGGGCAGCTCGCTGAGTGTCCTGCGGAAGTCGGCGGGCTGGTAGGGGTAGCAGTGGGCGAACTCCACGGCGTCAGCGTCACCGGGGTTGGGGACGGTCCATGCCCATTCGATGCGGCCGCCGGGCGCGGGGTACTTCTCGGGCGGGTCTGCGCGATGCCACTGTCCGGTGTCCGCGACGCGCCACACCGGGCGGTTGGTCGACCAGTCCCAGCCTCCGAGGGTCTGCTCGGCGTTGGCCAGCGCGCATCGGATGCTGCGCCCGCCGAGTCCTTGCAGGCGAATGTGGAACCACATCGGTTGGGGGCAGTTCCTGGGCTCCGCGGCGAAGCGCACGACCGGCAGGTCGTGGTCGATGATCTCCACGGCCAGGCCGTTTCCCCCGGGGAAGTCGCTCCTGAGCTCGATGCTCATCGCGCCGGACCTCCGATTGGTCAGAACTGCCTGAGGAATCGCACGTCGCTCTCGAACAGCAGGCGGATGTCGGGCAGGTTGTACCGCCGCATCACCATCCGCTCGATGCCCAGGCCGAACGCGTAGCCGGTGTACTTCTCGCTGTCGTACCCGACCGCTTCCAGGACGGCTGGGTCCACCATGCCGCACCCGCCGAGCTCGATCCACTGCGTCGAGCCGTCGTCGTAATGGAACAGGATGTCCACCTCGGCTGAGGGTTCGGTGAACGGGAAGAAGCTGGGGCGGAACCTCGTGTCGATTTCCGCACCGAAGTACGCCTTGCAGAACTGGTCGAGCGCGGTCTTGAGGTCGGCCATGGTCACACGCTCGTCCACGTAGAGCCCCTCGACCTGGTGGAACATGAAGCTGTGGGTCGCGTCGACCGTGTCGGGTCGGTACACGCGCCCCGGCGCGATCACCCGCACGGGAGGCTGGCGGTTCTCCATCGTGCGGATCTGCACGGTCGAGGTCTGCGATCGCAGCATGCTCTCGACGTCGATGAAGAAGTTGTCCAGCGGGTCGCGGGCGGGGTGCCAGTCCGGAATATTCAGCGCATCGAAGTTGTGACGCTCGTCCTCGACTTCCGGGCCGTAGACGACCTCGAAGCCCATGCGGCCGAAGATCTCGACGATGTCGTCGATGGTCTGGCTGATGAGGTGCCGATGCCCGATCGCGGGTTTCCTGCCGGGCAGGGTCGCGTCGACAGACTTCGCCTTGGGTCGTGGCTTGCGGTCCCTGGCCAGGTCGCCGCGTTGGTCGAAGGCCTGCTGGAGGGCGTTCTTCATGGCGTTGGCAGCCTTGCCGTAGGCGGGCTTCTCTTCCTTGGGCACGTCCTTGATGCGGGCCATGGCGTCCTTGACCGCTCCCTTGCTGCCGAGGTAGCGGATACGCCACTGCTCGAGTGCGTCGGCGTCGCCGACGTCCTGCAGTTCGGCCAGTGCCCGGTCCTGCATGTCCTTCAGCTCGTCGATGATCGACATGGAACGACTCCTCGTGTCGGGTTCGGAAAGGCGAAGTGTACCAGCCCGGG
>CAZXSK010000134.1:0-3661 GCA_964642855.1 uncultured Planctomycetaceae bacterium
TAACAACCCGCGGACAGATCGCATCCGCCCGCGGGTTAAGTCATCCTGCAGAACCGGTCATTTCTTGTCGGAGTCGTCGTCCTTGTCCTTCTTGGGCTTCTCCTCCGGGGGCAGAATGTCATCCCAGCCCTGCACGTTGTGCAGCTTCAGCCAAGCCTTGGCCTGCTCGCGGTCGGCCACCCAGAACATCTTCTTCTGCTGGTCCTTGGGCACGTCCGACGCCCGGCGGATAAGCAGTTCCCTGTCGACGTCGCCATCCTCGGTATCGTGGACCGGGTGCTTCTCATCCGGCCAGGGGATGATCTGGTACTTGCCGTCCTTGTACCGAAACGCCATCCACTTCATGCCCAGCAGTTCCTCGGGCGCTCGCGGATGGATCAACAGCCCGCTGCTGCGGTCAACCTGCTTGAGCTTCGTGGGCTTTTTCGTGGGGTACGTGTCCTCGGGCACGCGGAGTTCCATCGCCTTGTCGATGAACACCGCGATGTAGTCCCACGTGTCCAGGCAGCTGATCGTGCCCTTGGGGACCGGCTTGCCCCACCCCTTACTGCCGTGGGCGTCGACGTAATTGCCGTGCCCCACCTTGTGCAGCACGACCTGGTGCGTCAGCCAGTTGGTATTGGCGTGGTAGTTCAGCATGCACGGCCTGACGTGACGGTACCACGTACCCGACCATTCCTCCTGGCCGTTGATAGCCACGTGCAGGACCGACTCGTCGCCGACCTTCGACCAGTCCTTCATCGGCCAGGTCGGCGTCTCGCCGTGGTAGGAGATCGACGCGATCACCCGGTCGGGGAACCACCACGTCGTGCGGAACGGGAACCGCCCCCGCGACGACTTGCCGAACGTAATCCACGGCGCGTGGCGGTATTCCTCGATGCCGGTCTCCCTGGCTACCAGATCCAGCACGGCCTGGAACATCTTGTCGGCATTCTCGGGCGGGTTGGTCCGCTCGATGATGCTGCCGTCGAAGTGACGCAGGTACACGATGCCGATCTCGTGCTTCTTCGCCACGTCGCGAACCGCCTTGTGCATGACGGCGTTCTTGGAGTCGGTGTTGTTGGGCACAAGAATCGCCGCACGAATCTTCTCAGCCTTGGGGGGCGTCCAGACCAGGATGTTCGCCTTCTCGGAATTCAGTACCCGCTTCTCGCGCTTCCACCCCTTGACGATCTCGGGGGGCAACTTGATGCCGATAGGCCAGCCCGGCTCGGCCAGATCGTTGGTCTTGACCTCGGCGTCGCCCTCAACCTTCTTCTCCTCGGCGGCTTCCTCCGCACCGGCAGGGCTCAGCAGCCATCCCGCCCGGTCGGCTGCGAAAGCCGCAACCAGCAGAGCCGTCATCGTGAATATCGTCCATGTCCGCATCGCAAAACTCCTTCGCGTGGAATGTCTATGTCTCCGTTACCCAGTCAGCCTGGGGGCCGATGGGTCATTCTATCCAACGCCCGCCGACAAGTGAGGTTCTGCACAACCGCGCCACCGGCCCCCCGCATGAGTCAATGTCAGTCCGACCGATACTGTTTCCGTAACGCCGTGGGACTCATGCCCGTCGCCTCGCGGACTGTGCGCGACAGCTGCGACGGCAGGCCCATCCCCGACGCCACCGCGACCTGCGCAAGGGGCATGTCCGTAGCCGTCAGAAGCCGCCGGGCCGTCTCGATACGCGACCGGCGGATCTCCTCGCCCGGCGTCCTGCCGAGCACAGCCTTGAAATGACGCAGCAGCGTGCGTTCACTCGCCGCCCTCGGCGGCGATCTGGACTTCAGCGGCGAGGTAAGCTTCCTCGAAGCCGCCACCGTCGTCGCGCGCATCGGCCAGACCGGCGCGTCCTGGGCAGATGGCGACATGGACGCCGACGGTGACATCGACGTCGACGACGCCCTGCTGGCCATCAGCGGATACGAGAACAACCCCGTCGCGCCCCCGACGGCGAATGTAACCGCCCTCTACGACGCAGCCGACGTGCCCGAACCGACGTCTCTGATCGCGCTGGCGGTCGGATCGGCCGGCGTGCTCGCCCGAAGGCGAAAGCGCTGAGAGAACCCGGGGCTACTTCCGGACGAGTCTCCCGGGAAGCTGTCACCTCGGGGGGAAGGTCGCCATGTTCCGAGCGGCATCGAACCGTCGATGTCGCTGGCGGAACTCGGAAGGAGAGATCCCGGCGCTCTTGCGAAACTCGCGGCTGAACTGTGCGGCGCCCCCGTAGCCGCAGTCCAGGGCGATCCTCAGCAGGCTCTCATCGGACTCGGCAAGACTCTGTTTGGCGCGATCGATCCGCATGGTCCGGATCACTTCTCCGGGCGACTTGCCGACCGCGCGATGGAACCGGCGGTGCAGGCTGCTGCGTGAGAGACGCACGTACTCCGCAAGGTCTTCCACCCCGATCGACTCGTGCAGATGGTCGCGTGCGAAGCCCATGGCCCGGGCAACAGCATGGTCGGCATGGGCGAAGAAGTCGGTCGATGCACGTTCGGTGAGCCCCAGCGGCAGGACGTTACGAACGCGTTCGTGAGCGCCGGTGCGGTTACGGATCATCTCCACCAGCCAACCGGCGGCTTCGTAGGCTACGCGAGGCAGGTCCGTGTTGATCGTGCTCAGGGGCGGCTGACAGAACTGGCTCAGCCATTCCTTGCCCGTGGGCGCCAGGATGGATACATCGTCGGGTACGCGGCGACCGATCGACCGGCAGGCTTGGAGAACCATCTCGCCGAGCCCGTCGGACCCACAAAGCAGACCGAACGGATCAGTTAGTTCGGACAGCCAGCCGCCGAGGACCTCGATGCTTTCCTCTCGACCTGCCCTCGACGCGGAGAGTCCATCGGGGTCCATGCCGAACGTGATGCACGCAAGGCCATGCGGCGCTAAGGCCTCCTCCATGCCGGCTACGTGCTTCGGCGACCAGTGCATGACGAAGTCCCCGAGATAGCCAACGTGCCTGTACCCCCGCTTGACGAAGAAATCCGCCGCCATGCCGCCAATGGCTTGGTGATCGTTGTCTACCATCGGGACAGACAGGGAGGTATGCAGGATCGATACAGCTGGTCCTCCCCACTGCTCCAACACAGGTCGGACGTGCCATCCGTAGTTCCCCAGCAACCCGTCGACCTGCCCGGATTCCAGGATCCCGGCCAGGTCCTTCTCTCTGTGTATCAGAATGAACCGGGCATGGGGATAGTCGAGATAGAATCTATGCAAGCCTTGCAGGGATCGATGGATATACATCTCCTTGTGTTCCAGGAGCACCCCGATCTGGACGGTTGGAGGTTCGGACACAGGCAGTCAGTCCTTCCTTTCAGGCTATGCCAAGCCAGCTGGACGCGCTGCTCCGGCAGAACTGGGACGGGTCTGGCGCCAGCAGTGCAACGATATGTTAACGGAATTGGCTGATTGTGCAAAGCTCCTTCTTGTTCCTTCTGCTACGCTGCAGTTGTTGAGGAACCGACCCGGAATGTTTCGGGCGGTTCAATACAGAGCCACACAGGTAGGATCTCGATGAGTAAAGGAGAGGTGACTATGAAGAAGCTAGCTTATGTAGCCACGGCGGTGATTCTCGCCTCCGTGATGGCAGCCCCGGCGTTGGGCGAGATCGTGGATGGGGATGTCCTCGTCTTCGATATCGGCGAACTGAACGCGGATCCCGAAGGTGGTACCACCAGCG
>CAZXSK010000135.1:0-3565 GCA_964642855.1 uncultured Planctomycetaceae bacterium
GCCGCAGGCGATCGTGCTGTTGACGTCGCCGACCACCAGCACCACGTCGGGCTTCTCGTCGAGCACGACCTGCTCGAAGGCCTTCATCACCTCCGCGGTCTGCACGGCGTGGCTGCCCGAACCCACGCCGAGGTTCATGTCCGGCTGGGGGATCTCCAGTTGCCGGAAGAACAGGTCGCTCATGCGTTCGTCGTAGTGCTGACCGGTGTGCACCAGCAGCGGCTGGACGTCGTCCCGGCGGTGCATCGCAGCCATCAGCGGCGCGATTTTCATGAAATTCGGCCGGGCCCCGGCAACGTTGATGATCTTCTTCATGACAGTTCGATTCCTTCCGTTATCGGTTTCGTCGGCATGGTTGTTCGTGCGGTCAGCATACGGTGGTCACCAGTCCCTCGCCGGAGATGCTGAAGTCGAAGAACCGGCCGCGCGGGTTGGGCGGGTCGCTTTCGAGATCGTCGACAATCGCCCGGGCATCGGCGGGGGAACGGGCGATGATCAGCAGGAACCCTCCGCCGCCTGCCCCCAGCAGCTTGGCGCCGATGCTCCGCGGGCCGATCCGCCCGAGCAACTGCTCGACCTGCTCGTTGGTGCTGTTGGGGTCCAGGCGTTTGTTGAGTTGCCAGGCGGTGTCGATCAGCGAGCCGAAGGCCTGGTGATCTTTGCGGGCCATCGCGTCGGCAACGCGGCCGGGGAGGGCGTGGATCTGTCTCAGCGTGTCCATCGCCGCCCGGTCACGATCGAGATATCTGCCCACCACCTGCTGGAGGATGTTTTTCGCCAGGCGGGTAATGCCCGTGTAGTACAGCAGGGCGGTTCCGCCTGCCGACGCCGGAGACAGCACGTCGGAGGGCACGTAGTGGACGTTGATCTCGGGCACCAGCGAAGGCAGCGCGCGAACGACCTTCACGCCGTCGATGGCGCCACCGACCTGGTCCTGCCAGCCGCCGCCGGTGGTGAGCTCCTGTTCGAGCTTCAGCACGCCGTGGAACAGCTCGCGCTGGGTAAGCGTTTCGCCGGTCAGCCGCCGGATCGTAGCCAGGATCGCCGCGCCCACGATGCTGGAGGTACCCAGGCCGCTGCCCTTGGGAATCGCGGCGAGGGTGGTCAGCTCGATCCCGCCGCCGAACTGCTCGAGCATGCCCTTGAGCGTGACGCCCTCGTCCCAGGCGGGCAGGTCCGGCGAGAAGCCCGAGATCACCAGGGCAGCCTTGGCGAGTTGGAAGTCTCCCTCCGCCCGGCGATAGTCGAGCAATTGCTCGACGGTCTCCAGCTCGATGCGCGTTCCGCGATCGATCGACGTGATGCGAATGACCGGCTCGTCGATGACGCGGGCGTAGCAGTGGATCGGCGGCTGATCGTTGAGGTCGACCGCGGCGTTGATCACGCACCCGCCATGCTCGAGGGCGTAGGGGGGCGTGTCGGTCCAGCCGCCGCCGAGGTCCAGCCTCGCCGGGGCGCGGGTCCAGACGATCTCGTCACTCCGCAGGGCGCTGCTCGGGGGCGTCCGGCGTGCCTGGCCCGAGGAGACAATCACGCTTCCGAGGAAGTCAAACGCTGCCTTCCGGGCAGCCGACGCCCACCGGCCGGTGGTCGCGTCGTCTCCGGCGGGGATGCCCAGCGTCTGCAGCCAGGCCGACACGGCGGGTTCGATGCGGCCGGCGAGTTCGGGCAGTATGCCCGAGAGGGGCGTTTCGTCGCTGCCGGCCAGGGTGAGTACGGCTGTCGCGAGCGAATGCATGATTCGGCTGAAGGACAGTGCGTCGAGGCTGGCCCGTCCTCCCGCGCCGTAATGCCACTGCGCCTCGGCCAGCAGTTGGGCGACCCATTCGGAGGGGTCGGGCGTATTGGCCAGGGCGAAACCCAGTTCGCGAGCCGAGAAGTCGCTGTCGCGGCGGAACATGCGGCGCTGGGTGGTGCGTATTTCCTCCGCGCGCAGTTGCTTGCGCCGGGTGTGGAAGGCATCCTGGTCGGCCTGGGCTGCGATCTCCGCGAGACTGTAGCGGTCGGCCTGTTTCCAGGCGGATCGCTGCGGGTCGGTGGCCTGGCTTGGATCGAGCATCCACAGCCACTTGCGGTAGGCGCCGGGGTTCGTCTCGGCCGGGAACAGCCGGGCGTTCCAGAGCTCGCGCTCGGTATCCCCCGGCCAGGCGTCGGTGGGGTCTGCGTCCATCGCAGCCAGCCAGTCTCCCACGGGCTGATTGCAGAAGCTGCTCTGCCCGTCGAGGGTGCCCTTGAACGAGTCGGCCAGGCCGTAGACGCGCACGAAGGTGACGTCCTGGCCGCTGCGGTCCCACCCGGGCACGATATCCACGCAGAGCTGCTCGGGCAGGGAGAGGGGCTGCTCGACGTCGAGGCCGACCAGCACGTTCCCGCCGGCCAGGTCGATCGGGGCGGATACGCGACAGCCTTCCACCCACGACCGTCCGCCGCGGAGGAGGTCTTCGCCGGCCAGGTCGTTGTTGACGCTGATGGCCCGGTCGAGCTGGCGGACGCCACGGTCGTGTTGCAGCACGGCCAGGCCGCTGGTAATCAGTTGACGGGTCGTGCCGAAGTGCAGGAACTCGCAGCGGCTGAGCACCTCGGCGCGGAACTCGACGGGTTCCAGTGCCTGGAACAGTCTGCCCAGCAGGGCGTCGGACCAGGGCGACCCGCTCGCACGCGCCGAGGCTACGTGCTGGGAGGACGTGGCCTGGGAGCCCATCGCGCAGCAGACCTCGCGATAGAAGTCCAGGCCCATCGATTCGATGGCCGATCCCAACTCGCCGCGCCACGTGTATCGTGCGCCCTCGGCGGCGACGTCGAAGCATTCCAGCAGCCTGCAGGCGGTGGCTGCGTCGAAGTGGATCACGCCGATGTCCAGGACGCTCTGTCCGTAGCGGTCGACGGCGCCGTGCTGTTGCTGCTGATCGACGGAGGGCTTCTGGAGGAACTCCCGCACGCGCCCGTCGGGGCCGGCGCAATACACGCCGTGTTTCGAGGCCTGCTGGGGCGTTGCGGGGCATCCGAGCCCGACCACCCCGGGGGCGGAGAAGTCTACCGATCCGGCATCGAATTCCAGCAGCACGTCGCCGGAGGTGATCACGACCTGTCCGGCGAACGGCTGGGGGCGGGGCAGGGCGAGATAGGTCGGAAGCTGGCGGTCGAAGAGGGTCATCCCGACGGCCTGGTCGCTTTCGCCCGGGACAGGGACGAAGATTTTCCCGCAGGGCCCGTAGGCGGGCAGTCTGCGCGAGTCGCCGCCGGCGTGGACGATCAGGACCCGCAGCCCCTGGAGCGTTTGCCGGATGAACTCAGGCTGGGGGGGTGTATCGGGGGCGAGGCCGTCGGACTCGGCCTGGAGGATCTGCAGGAGGCAGTAGAGTGTGCTTCCGCCCGAGCCGATGCGCTTTCCGCCGGGGTCTGCGACGACCATCACGCGTCCGATGCCCGAGAGCATGCCCAGGTTTCGGCGCAGCGTGAGCTGCTGGTCGTAGGCCTGCGCCTGGGCGTCGTTGGACGCCGTGACGATCAGGTAATCCCATGCGTTGGTCGCTGCGGCCATCGTGTCCTCCTGCGAAGCGAACGA
>CAZXSK010000136.1:0-3557 GCA_964642855.1 uncultured Planctomycetaceae bacterium
TTCAGCGGGGCGTCTTGCCCAAGGCCGCGGGTGCCGGACGTCGGCTGCCCACGACGCCCGGCGCGGGAGGCATGGATATCCAGGGCTCTTTACAGGATACCTAGGAAGCCGAGGTATCCTGTGTTTGGGCACGTGGGTTGTTGTTGCGACAGGATCTCGGCCGCCGGAAGGCCTCGACACTTGTCCGGATCCACGGCCCCAACGGGGTGACAGAGGCAGACGCCTGCCAGAACGAAGGCACACAGACACAGGTCATTGGACGGCGAGCGGTTGTCCCGGTATCTCCTACCTCGCCTTGAGAAGGCCGCGCTGACGCCACGGGCCGGTTGCAGGTGGAACGCAGTCAGGCCGTCGCGGCTTCACGAAGCCGGAAGAGGGGAATTGAGTATGGTGTCCCCCCGATCCTCTGCCGCCCCGTCTTACAGGCGGGACTCGCGCCGGTAGTGGGAGGGAGGCAGGCCGACGGCGTTCTTGAAGGCCTGGGACAGGCGGGAGGGGCTGCTGTACCCGGTCAACTCGCAGATTTCCGGCATGGCCAGATCGGTCTGCGAGAGCAGGTACTTCACCCGATCGATGCGAACCCGCTGGATTTCCTGCAGAATGGTTCGGCCGAGGTGACGGCGGAAGGCTGTTTCCAGCGATCTTCGGGCGACGGGGACGGAGGCCACCACATCGCGCGGGGTGATCCCCTCGTGGAAGTTGTCATGGATGAACCGCGTGGCCCGGGCCACGTCCGGATGATCGATCGCCAGCGTGTTGGTCGACTGCCGGGTCACCACGCAGCGCGGCTGGACGTAGATGGGGTGCTCGGGAGGGGGTTGGCCTTCCATGAGGCCTGCCAGGAGCTCCGCTGCCCTGAACCCGGCCTCACGGGCGCCGTGATCGATACTGCTCAGTGGCGGGGTCGTCATGCGACAGGCGCGGCGGTCGTCATCGACGCCGAGGATCGCCACCTGCTGGGGGACCATCGCACCGACCTGCTGGCAGGCATTGGCAAGGTGGACGGCGGTCATATCTTCAGCAGCCATGATGCCGACAGGCCGGGGCAGTAGCTCCAGCCATCTCTGGACAGACATTGTCGGCTTTCCGGCCGGGTCCAGCGGGAATATATGCACGTCGGCCCCGCCTTCCTCCCCGGCGTGGACAAACCCTTCCTGCCGCTGGTTGGCGAAAAGAAGGGGGGCGTAGCTGAGGAACCCAAGGTGATCGAAACCCAGTTCCATCAAGTGCTTAGCCGCCATCTTGCCAACCGCGACGTCGTCGATCAGCACCTCGGCAAAAGCAGAATCCGACAGCACTGCCGCTACGCAGGGAATTCCCGCCGCATGGAACCGTTCGATCTGCTCGGCCTGGGGTCCGGTTGTGATATTCGTGATCACACCATCCGGCTCTTCGCCCTGATAGAGTTCCGTCGAGTCGCGGGAACTCTCCAGCTCCCAGGTGACCTGTCGATCCGCGAACTCGATGACCCCGTCGACGATTCGCCGGCCATAGGCCGCGTAGGTAAGAACGGCCACCAGAACGCGGCGCAGCTTCCGAGGTCTCGGAGTGTCTGTCGTGTTGGAGGGCATGACCGATCATTTTATCGGAAAATATGCGCTATCTATAAACAAAAATACGCTCTTCAACAAGCACGCCCTCCCGGGGCGATGTAGTATGGCCGGCAGAGCCGAGGTGCAGTTCCTTATGGAAGCACCGCAAACAATCCTTTCTAGACGATCCGGAGGATCAAAATGAAGAAGACAAGCAAAACACTCGCATTGGCGGCCACACTCCTGCTGACGGTCGGACTGGCCGGGGCAGACATTGTCACGCTGGACGATTCGGAGTTGTCGGGACTGGGTGGCATCTGGGGTACCAGCGCGACCGTGGATGACGTGGCTGGGGATGGCGTGGAGTTTACGGTCACTCTGGGCAGTCGTGATGACGACGACCCTCACTGGGCCAGCATTGGTGCCGAAGAGTGGGATGGTGATGGTCTTGTCGACTGGAGCAGCTACGATGGCTTTGGCCTGAACTTTGAGATCACCAGCTCAAGTGCGCCTGTAGAGGTCAGGCTTTTCACTAACATGGGAGGAACTGATCGTCCTGGGCAGTTCGTATCGCTGTCCAACGGTGAAACGGCCTCTCTCACGTTAAATTTCGGAGATAGCTGGGCTGTCGATGATGTCAACGTCTACGCCTTCCAGGTGCAGACCCCCGACGTAGAAGACACTATTGCCCAGACCGTTACCATCAAGGCCATGCAGATCCCCGAGCCGGCGACAATGAGTCTGCTGGCGCTGGGCGGCCTGGGCGCGCTGCTGCGTCGTCGACGAGCGTAAACCCAGCTGCACGGATGAAGTAACGAAACGACCGGTGCGAGCTTGGATCTGGTTGCCCTTGGTGGCACCAGAGCATAGGTCGCACCGGTCGCCATCTTTTCGACCGGCCCTGAGCCGGTCCCATTGCGAGGGAGCTTGACCCATGAAATACGCCCTTTCTGTGCTTGCACTCTGTCTGTTTCTCGGCCTGACAGCCCCGGCCGCGATGGCCCAGCCGGCCTATCGCGCGGTATCGCTGACCCTCTGGGGCGGCGGCGACGGAACGGACCACCAATCCCCTCTGACGGGTCTTGGCGATCTGGATCTGAACCGCCTGGATCAAAGCCTGGCCAACATGCAGGCGGTCGGCATCGACACGGTCGGCGTCAACGTCTTCTGGCTGCAGGATTACAAAGACTCGCATTACATCTCGCCCGATCCGACCGATGCGACCGGCTTTAAAGGCACGGCCACCACGGAAGTCACCACCGCCGTCATCGACGCCATCCACGACCGCGGCATGAACGTGATGCTCAAGCCCCTGGTCAACATGCGCTTGGCTGACGACTGGCGGGGAGAGATCGAGGGCACCGATGAGTGGTTCTGGGGCTCCGGCGAGACGGCCCATGACGGCACGCACTCCGGCGGAGCCAACGATGCCCACGATGGCTATGCCAATTACATCTATCACTGGGCCGATATCGCCCAGCAGAAGAACGTCGAGATCTTCTGCATCGGCACGGAGTTGGAGAAGGCCACCGGGTCCACGGACGATGAAACCCGCTGGCGGGCAGCCATCGGAAACGACGGCGGCGACGGCGTCGGCGGGACCGCCGGCAGCGGCATCAAGAACCGCTACGACGGCAAGCTGACCTATGCGGCCAATCATGGCGGGGAGAACGGCGTCGGATTCTGGGACGAAATGGACTACCTCGGCGTCGACGCCTATTACCGCCTGACCAGCAAGAACGATCCCACGTTGGACGAACTCAAGGCCGAATGGGAAGATCACGCCGATGACCTCGCCGACTGGTCCGCCGATAACGGCGATAAGCCCGTCCTCCTTGCAGAGGTCGGCTACATGAGCAAAGACGGGACCAACAAGGAACCGTGGAACTACTGGAAGCCCGAAGATCCGACTGAGGACCAGCAGGAACAGGCCGACTGCTACGAGGCCCTGCTGGCGACCCTCTGGGACCACCCCGACGTCGAGGTCGACGGGACGTTCTGGTGGAACTGGGAGATCGACCCCGA
>CAZXSK010000137.1:0-3519 GCA_964642855.1 uncultured Planctomycetaceae bacterium
TCTGGATGACGGTTTGATGGGCCGAGTCGGCATGGCTGACAACAGTCTATTCGATCGTGAGGCAAGATCAAATCACAGCCCGTGCCCCTGGGGCTGGCGGCTGGGGGGCCATAGAAAAGACGGACCTGAAGTGGCCCGTCTTCTCTATACCAAATGTTGCAGAGGTCTGACGTTACCGACGACGGCGAAGCAGCCCGATCAGTCCGCCCAATGCCAGAAGCGACATGGTGGCTGGCTCTGGAATTGCGGTTACTTCGATATAGCCCAGGGCCGCCATATTGCTCCACTTTCTTCCATCCTGGGTGAACTGGATCTGGATTTCCGAAGGCAGAACCGTGAAGTAGTCATCCAGGGCGTAGCTGAGTTCGGTCCCGTCGCTGGTGATATTCAGCGGGGCTTCCGTGCCCATATACTCTGTGCCGCTGTAAGCGACGGCTGCGTCGGAGTAAGAGTCGAGTGTCACTGCAGTGCCGGTATCGACATCGATGATGCTCAGCGTCTGGCTCTGGCCGGCTTCGTAATCTTGAAATGCCAGTTCGACAGCGACGACCGCGTCGGTATATCCCGACAGAGAAATCGTGTCGGTAACGATATCGATGGTTTCTTCGCCTCGAATGAAATTTCCATCTCGGAAATCGTTGTAGGCGAAGAAATTGCCGTCAGTGTTGTTGACATCGACCTCAATTTCCTTAGTGCCCGAACCGGTCCATCTGTCGGTTGCCGTGGGATCACCCTCTTCGACGTAAATGATCGCGGCTGAGGCGGTGTGCGCCATTGCCAAGGCGATCACGGCCAATGCTGTAAGTGCGCGTTTGATCATATTGACCTCCTGTAAATAGCTTGAATCCGATCCTCTCCTCGCGCGGATTCGGATCTCCAAGTTGACTAAGGTCCGCTACACCAGTGGACCCAACTGAGAAGTATGATACGGCATGACACCGTGATCGGATACCGCATGTGCGTTTCTATATAGCGCATTAGCGCAATGCCGATCCCCTGGTGGATTTGCCAGAACCTGGTTGACTTAGGCGAGCCAAACCACTCCGGAAAAGGTCTTTCTCCTCCCTAAACCCCCCACCCCCGGACCTCCCCGCCATCCCACGCCGTCGGACAGGCGGAATCAAATTTCCTATCACTTCCTATCACTCGAATCGCCCCCAGCGACCCGCTGAACCGGCCATCGGCCCGAAGATCGCCAAGAATTCCCTTGGCGAAAGCGGAGGGCGGGGGGATTCAGCATCATGTTGCCCGACGGGGAGTCGGGCAAGGTCATCCGGGGAATCCCGGCTTGCAGCTGCAACCCGGACAAGAGACAATGTCGGTAACTTCAGTCGGAGAGACTCTCATGGAACGAAGCGTAAAGGGATGGCCGATCGCGGCGATGGCCCTGATCGTCACCGCTCTGGCGGGCTGCAAGCCCCAGGACAATTCGCAGACGATCACACCGGACCCGGAGCCTGTTCTGACCGGGCCGAGGAAGATCTGGATCTTCGCGAGCTATCGCCGGGTCGAGCCGGTCGAGAACGAACTGACCCTCGCCCAGGCCGAGAAGCAGATCACCATCCCTCTCGAACAGAGCCTGGCCCAACTCGCCGAGGTGCTGGAAATCAGATCCGGCACCTACCCAACCGGGCCCAATCTGTACATCCTCTACCATTCGGCCCAGCCCGAAAGCGAACTGAACGAACGGGCCCGGCAGGCCATCCAAACGACCAGTCTGGACTTCCAGATGCAGGAGCCTTACGTATCCCAAGGCGATCCCTCGCCAAGCTTGCATATGGAGCCGGGACGAAAGGTGGCCAATGGATTCTCCCTTGTAGAAATAATCAAGCCCGGCGCACTGGCAAAGTACGCCGTAACCGAACAACAAATTCTCGCGACCATGCTGAAATCGACATTCGGCCAGGTGGAACACAAGGACGGCGTGGTGAATCTCAGTGAAATCATAGTCGTGGGCACCGAAGCCAACCCCGTCCGCTATCGCGACGTCGTTTCCGCCGAATACATCGACGAAGGCCCCCTGCGCATAGACCGCAGAACCGTCGTCCGAACCGAGCCGGCCGCAATTGAAACGGAAGTCTACGACGTGCGCGACCTGGCCAACTATGAGATCGACCAGGCCGGGATAAATGAGCCTTACGGTTCCGAACGCTCCGAGCAAATCCGAGATTCGTTCTACCGGCAACTCTTCGCCGACATCTGCAGCCTGGCCCCCGAGACCTGGAAGGCCAAGGGGATCTCGATCCAGCAGTTTGCGGGACAGCTCGTCGTCCAACATAACAGGGAGGTCCATCAGGGCATCGAGCAACTGCTCGCACAGATGCGAGCCAAGATTCTGACACTCACCATCGAAGGACGCTTCGTGACACTGCCCCAGGGCAGCCCCGTCCCGGCCTGGCCAACCCAACCCACCAAAGGCATCTACCCTCTGACTGTGGATCAGCATGATGCGTTCCTGGCGAAGCTCAGGCAGACCGACGGCGTCACACTGACGGCTGCTCCGCGAATCACCACGCTAAACAAGGTTGGAGCGAGGGTACGCATCGGCAAGGGAAGCCGCTACGTTGTGACACTCGAGGGACCTGAGCCTCAGCAGGCTGAACCTGTCGAGCCGGATCTGGGGACCTGGCTGCAGGTCAGGCCGAACGTTTCGGAAGATCGTAAGACGATCCAGTTGGACTTCACGGCCGAGTCTTCCAGCCGCCCCGAAGAGAACACGCCCCGGCAGATTCTACTGTACCACCTGGAAACCTCAGCCACGATGCCCGATCGGTCCGCGATTGCCCTGCAACTGCCCTTCACCTGGCTGGAGATGGTCGACCCAGCCGCCGATGCCAAACCCCGCACCGGCCAGGATGACAACTGGAAGAGCCACACCAAGCCCCTGCAGAAAATGCCCAAACCCAAGGCCCTGTGGCTGCTGCTGCAAATCCAGATCCTCAAAGACGCGGACCTGCCCGCCCCGTAACCCCGCTCGAATCTGCCTGAGAAGCGAATGAGGTGGCTTGCAATCCGCAATCGATATTGGAAATCGCGGGAGGTTACCAGTTCTCAGGCGGCGGGACGACTTGGTTGTTCCAGCCAGCCGGGCGGAGCAGGCCGAAGAGGCGACCTGTCTTGACCGGGTTGACGATGGAGAATGACACGTGATGCTTGGCACGGCCATATGGGTCGTGTTTTGTGTCTTGGCTACCCTGAACATAGCGTGGCGATGGTCTGGCGTATGTGTCCGGGCAGGGAACTCCAGTTGCTGGCCAGTGAGGCAAGGTCGGCCGGGATTTCGCTGGTTCCCGGCTGTCGCTCAGGACCGGTGATTGTGGGGATTGGGAGGGAGCCGACCTGGTCAACTATCCCCGGCAGGCTCTCGACGTCGGTGGCGAGATCCTCCAACGCGACGTGGGTGTAGACGTTCATCGTCAGGTCGATCGTGCTGTGGCGGGCAAGGGCCTGGGCGTTTCGGGGATGCACGCCGGCGCGGGCGAGGTCCGAGATGAACGTGTGGCGCAGGGCGTGGAAGTC
>CAZXSK010000138.1:0-3486 GCA_964642855.1 uncultured Planctomycetaceae bacterium
TGAGCTTGCGGAACATCCGAAGGAAATGGATCGTGTGAATGTGCCAACTGATGAAGATCTTATGTTGTTCGCCGGCACAAACCTAGAAAGCTCCATAGGCATGCAGGAGGTCCGCCAGAGCTACGAAAACCTTATCTCAACGCTCGACATGCTGGAGTACGTCGAGCAGTAGTATCCCATCCAGCAACTGCGAAACGTAGTCGGCGAACCACCGAGCTTCCTCGCCAAGGAGCAAGCGCACAGCGTCCGGTCGGCCGTACCGATCCAGGCGTCGCTAGAGATCCGGCAGGCACCCATCTGAGCGATCCAATGCCAGAACTTGGCCATTCTCCGGGCCGACGATTGTGCTCAGAGGGACGCTGAATCGCCCTGGGCCGCACCCGAAGTCCAGGACTCGCTGGTCAGGGCGCAACCCAACTGTGGAGAGCACTTGCGTGCCTTCGCCCTCGAACCAGTTCGCTTGTGCACTGTTGACGCATGAATCCATCGGGCACGGAACTCTTAGCAAGCTTGGGCCTGATCCTCTTGAGCTTGCTTGGGCGTACTTCTGCCCGGGAGCCCATAGCGAATTGCGTCCACGGGGCAGGAATTAAGGCACCGGCCGCAGCTGAAGCAGTCCGCAGCCAGCAAGCTATGGGCCACACGCCCCTTGGCGGCTTCGTTTGGGCACGCTCGGATGCACGCGCCACACTGGGTGCACAGGTCGGGATCGACGCGCACGCCGAAAAGGCTGAGGCGTTCGAGCACCCAGCTGAGCAGCCCGAACGGACAGATGAACTGGCAGAACGGCCGGTAGGTGCCCAACGACAGGACTGCTGCCGCCGCGATCGTTACCCCGACTGACAGGCTCTCGATATCGAAGTTGAAAAGGTTGAACGGATTGACGTAGTGGTACAGCACGAAGCCCTTCTTGCCACCAACCAAACCGGTGAGAACGATCAGCATGGCGGCAAAGAGCAGGATTCGGATGGTGTTGGAGACAGCGAAAGGAACCTTGCGTTTCTTGAGCGACCGCAGAACGGGCAGACTGTACAGCAGCTCCTGGAGGGCACCGAACGGGCAGGCCCATCCACAGATCAGCTTCGTACCCACGACGGCCAGAGCGATGAAGAACAGGAACGCGAGCACCTTCTCCAGAACGGATGGGTACAGCCCTACCATGCTCTTGAAGACCTTGACTGCGCCTTCCATGGGGTTGGGAGACTTACCCAACAGAAAGCCGCAGACGACCACGGCGAGGAGCAGAGCCAGCAGATACGGCCACAGCGGATACCAGGTCTTACGATCGGAAGCCGGGGAACCATCCGGTCGTCCGAGGCGGACCAAGTAGACCCACGCCAGCAGCACCAGTGCTCCAAAAATGAAGTACTTGACTGTGGACTCCGAGTGGCCGGCCAGATGCCTGATCGTATTGTCGAGCTGCTTCTGGCTGACGCCGAGCTCTCTTAGGGAAGCCTTCTTGTCAACATCGATAGCTAGCTCAAGGTCTCTTGCCAAGCTCTTGCCAGTCACGCCCAGTTCAGGAGCGATCTTTGCGATAGACATGTTTGTCGAAAGGCTGCCCTGATTCATTGGGTCTGGCTCTTCCTGTGTAGTGACTCCCACCACCACGACCGCCGCCGCGATGACGATCGCGGCCGCCATGGTTGTCTTCTGCGCACGGCTCAGCTTGGAGAGCCACATGTCCTCGCTCCTTGTATGTCGTTCCGGGGCAAAGTAGTTGTCTCTTCCTTGCTCTAAGCAGTTCGGAGCGCGGCATTCCACGCAGTCATGCCACCGATGAGGCTGAAGACGTGGTCATATCCGAGTGACTTCAGGAAACTACCGGCGATGTTTGATCGGTAGCCAGAGCCACACACGGCCGTGATGTGCATTTGCTTGGGCAGGTCCGTGCCGTCCTGAATCAGGTCCGAAATGGGCGTGTGCACGGCCCCTTCGATGTGCCCGTTCTGCCACTCGGCATCAGTCCGAACATCCAAGACGACATGGTCGCTGTACTTGGCCAGGACGTGTTTCAGACTGTCCACCGTCAGCTGCGGCAGGTGGTCGAGTTGCTTGCCCTGCATGGCCCAGCCGGAGACGCCATCGGCCAGGTAGCCGATCAGTCTGTCGTATCCGGCACGCCGGAATCGGAATGCCGCTTCGCGGGCGTCGGCTTCGCTGTCGGCAACGACGATGATCTCCGATGCTGCATCGACGACCATCCCGAGCCAGTTGACCGAGTTGGGCCTCATGCCGATGTTGATCGATCCGGGCAGGAACGCCGCCCCGAAAGCGACCTGGTCCCGGAGGGCCTTGATCTGTCGGGCCTGACTTCGCAGGGAAGCCAATTCCGCTTGTGGTCGCAGGTGCATGCTTACGGGCACGGCATCCCGGCCCACGATTCCCGTGACCGCTTCGGTGGGGGCATCGGGCATCATCAATACGCACTGGCCTCGGCCTCGCCCTGTCATGGGTCCCATTCCTCTCGGGCCCGTTCCATCAAGTCCTGGCATGATCCGCATCTCCTGTAACGGGCTGGGCATCCGCCGACCGAGTCAGCACGTGGGTCCCCAGGGGCAAACCCACGTGCCGGGCGATCACAGGGCACTTGACTTTGAACAGGAAGAAGATGTTGTTCGGTTCGTCGCTCAATGTCTCGAAGTTGCCCTGGCCCTTGGCGATCACTATGTCCGCTTCCGCAAAGCATCGCCGGAACGCCTCGTCGCAGTCGTCCAATACGGTGCCCGGGGCGTCGGAGCTATTGCCAATCACCTCGACCAGTTCGCACAGGCCGGCAGTTCGGGCGTCGTCCATGGTGGCGTCGTTGATGATCGGCCCGCCTCGCACAGCCAGTGTCACGCGGTCGGTCGGCAACTGCTCGATCAGCAGACGGTCGAATACGATCTCACCGGCGTTGTCCGCCAGGTACAGGATGCGCTGAGCCGCACCGACCGACTGCCTCAGCGCGTCGATATCGCCTTCGAAAGGCCCCTGCAGCGCGCCTTGGATGCACCGCCGGGCTTCTTCCTCCGTAATGCCGCCGTTGACGCCCAGGTCGATGACGTTGCCCGCGATGCTCAATCGCACCGCCATGCCGAACGGATCGGCCGCCTTGGCAACCATCGCCGCCATCTCCGGTAGCATGTCCAAAGCCATGCGGTTGAACCGGTCTTTCACGGCCCGGTACGGGTCCGCCACGCCGGTCATGCTTCGCAAGGTCCGGTGAATCTCTCGGGCAAACATGGGCGGACACTGCGACAGGTCCATCTCCGCCGTCGCACGGAGCACATCACGCAGCAGCCGCTCGTGTATGTTCGCGTCTTCTGTCACGAATCGGGCGGCTTCGAGCGCCTGGCGGGCGAAGCACGGGATGCATTCCAACGCTGTGTGCATGCCGGCTACACCCAGTGCCCTTCGACATCCGCGCCGGTAGACTGCTTCAGCTTGCCCGCCTTGAACTGCTCGATGGCGTCGGCGACCGTTCCTGTCGCTCCGGTGTAGACC
>CAZXSK010000139.1:0-3357 GCA_964642855.1 uncultured Planctomycetaceae bacterium
CTCTTCGCTCTGTCGCGGCAGGCAACAGGCCGAGGGGACGACAGAATCACTCCGGATTGGCCGGAAAGCCCAATCGCAATGGGTCAGCCTTCGCTTTCCCCCTCGGGCGAGACGGGCCCGGGGCGATGCGCCTCGGCCGGGGCGTCGGGCGGCGGGCCGCTGGGGCCCAGCAGGTACAACTCGCACTCGAAGCTCTCGCGTTTGTCGAGCACCTCCGCTGCCCGCTGGATGACCTCCCGGCTGCGTTGTCTGCGGAGGTCGTTGTCCGCCCGCACGAGCAGCCACATGCGGTCCCACGTCCTGTCCTTGAGCTCGAAGTAGGCCGGCTTGCGGTAATACAGGCCGCCGACGAGGTCCATCTGCCCGCGCTTGTAGCGATCGTAGAAATACATGGTGAACTCGCCCGCGCCGATAACGGCTACCGTGTCGCCGGGCTTGTAGCTTTCCAGGACGTGTCTCGCCAGGGGCCGGCCGTTGGAGGACAGGTGGCCGGTGGTGGCCAGGTGAACCGTCCACATGCCGAAGTGCACACCAAGCCAGGCGACGCACGCCAGCCGGGCGACGAGCCGGACGCGCGGCTGGGGGATCGCCCGAAATGCAGCCGGGAAGCCCGCGCCGACCAGGAGCATGACAGCCGGGGTGATGTAGAGTGTCAGTCGCCCGCCGACCCAGGGGTACAGCCAGAGGGCGCCGGCGACCATATTCAGGAGCATCGGCAGGCCCAGCAGGCCCAGCGACCATCGCAGGCGCCGGGTGCGGGCCATGTCGACGATCCCGATGGCGAACATCACCGCGCCCAGGATGCGGGCGACGTCGAGGGTCCGCGCGAACAGCCGGAAGGTCGCGCTGAAAGGCCAGTCGTCGATGTTCCCGATTCCCGCCCAGAAGCCGCGGATGCCCCAGTAGCGATGGAGGAATTCGGTGCGCTGCCCGCCGATGACGTGCAGGTGCCCCAGAATGCTCGCCGCGACCAGCAGGTTGACGGCTACGAAGACGATCCAGTCGATCGGGCGCCGGCTGCGGAGGAGCTTGCCCGCCCCCAGCAGCGCGATTCCGCCGTAGACAAAGCAGGACGGATAGCTGATCCAGAACGCCCCGGCCGCTGCCAGGCCCAGCGGGAGGATGTACCCGGCCGGTGACGCGTTCTTGCGCCGGGTGGCCAGGTAGAGCAGGCCGATGGTCACGAGGGCGTCGATGGTGTAAGGCTTGGTCCAGCGGGCGTAGTGAATGGCCAGGTCGCACCCGGCGAAGGCGGCGACGGCCCAGGGGACGCCCTCGGGGCGGAGGGTGCGCCTGGCGAGGGGCACGACGGCGATCATCGCGGCGATCGAGGCGAGCACGCTCGGGGCGCGCATCGCCCACTCGTTGAGGCCGAACGTCTGGTGGAGCAGCTTCAGCAGCCAGAGGTACAGCAGCGGGGCGGCCTGGTCCTGCTTGAGAGGCCCGGCCAGTTCGGCGTAGCTGCGGTCGACGATGTTGATCAGCAGCCAGGCTTCGTCGTGCCAGAAGCCGGTGTTCCAGAGGTATTGGGCCAGACGCAGGACGACGCCCACGCCGACCATCAGCCAGGTGATGCGCGCAAGATGGCGTGGCAGGGCAGATCTTTCAGCCGGGTCGGGAAGGTCACTCATGGCGTCCATGCCTCCACGAAGTACCCACACCCCCAAGGTGCGGAGAGGTCTCTGGGTGGGGATGATAGCAGGAATACCCGGAATCGCAAAGGTTTTGGGCCCGGAATTGTCCGCCACAGCGCCGAGTATTCCGCTTTGCAGGCCGGCAGGGAGGCCGATGGGAATGAGTATCGATCCGACCATGCTTCTGCTGTTGCCGGAGAGAGCCGGCCTGGGGCGCTGCTGTTATTACGAATCAACGCAAACGTATTACTTTTCTCTTGGCTTCGATCCCGCAGGCCGGTAGCATGACGTGCCCCTGTCGGGCCGGTGTTGGGAGCGGCCCGGTGGGTTACCCTTTTCCACGCTCACCGAAAGAGAGGAGCAGACATGAAGCACCTTACCGCAATCGCTGCAGTCGTCGCTGTCCAGGCCGCCCTGGCCGGGGTGGCGTGGGGCCAGGTCCTGCACCGCGATGTCCAGGCCGTCGACGAAGACGGCGTGGGCACGTTCCAGGGAGCCGCAACGCTCACCGGCGTACTGCTGTACAACCCCGAGCTGCGCTTCGACGCGACGCCGAATTTCATTCCCTGGCAGCTCGACGGTTCAAGCACGTTCCGGCTCGGCGCCCAGTGGGAAATCTTCGTCCAGGCTGTCGACTCCGGCGACCGGGGCGGGACCGCCTGCTGGATGGGCCAGAACTACGGCAACCTGCCCTGGCTCCGCAACAGCGCCCTGAGCTACACCAACGACGCATGGCAGGCGGAGATGGACCGGTTGAATCACGACCCGGCCACGGGCCGGCGGTTCCGCGAGGGCGACCTCATCCGCGTCGTGGCGAGCAACACGCTGTTCTACAGCGGCAAGACCAACGTCAACGAAGCCCACAGCATTTCGCCGTCGCTGGACTTTTCGCTGGAGCTCATCGACGCGAATGTCGGCCTGCCCGAACCCGAGGCCATTTCGCTGGCGGCGATCAAGGACGCCAATGACGCGGCGATTTTCGATCCCGATCGTCTTACCGGCGGGGAGTACTACCAGGGCGTGCGGGTGATCATCGAAGACGTCACCCTTGTCGACGCAGGGGCCTGGGGCAGCGACGGGCCGTTCGACGACCGGGCGTGCACGATCACCGATGCCACGGGCAGGACCCTCACCGCCCGCATGCCGCGAAGCAGCGTGCTGGACTTCGGCGATGCCCCGGACGGGACGTTCGACGTCATCGGCGTGATCGATCAACTGTCGGGTTCGAGCGATGACGGCACGACCGGCTACGAGCTGTTCGTCACCGACATCGCAGGCGACCCGGGGGATATCACCCTCGACGGCGTGGTCAGCGAAGCGGACCTGGGCATCCTCGCGGCCCACTGGCAGGACGTCGACGACAGGCTGACCTGGCGCGACGGCGACCTGAACTTCGACGGCCGCGTCAGCGAGGCCGACCTGGGCCTTCTCGCGGCCCACTGGCAGGAGGGTGTCGTGCCGCCGACGATGATCCCCGAGCCGACGACGCTGGCGATGCTGGTGGTCGGCGGGCTGGCCATTGCCCGCAGGCGCCCCCGACACTGAGTCTGCCGCGTAGACAACGGACGGCCATGGGTCATTCCTCGCGCAATCCGAATCGCAGGCAAGCAGCCGGCCTGGCTGTTGCGAACCCCCAGCCCGCGCGGCGTCGGGAGGCCTTCACGCTGATCGAGCTGCTGGTGGTCATCGCGATCATCGCGATGCTGGTGAGCATCCTGCTGCC
>CAZXSK010000140.1:0-3259 GCA_964642855.1 uncultured Planctomycetaceae bacterium
TGGCGGCGTCTACGTGCATAGTCGGCTCTTTGGATCTCGCCGCGGGGCTCGAACCGACACGATCCGGCGCGGCAGAGCCTGACCGAAGTCCCGGCTGGGTAACCAGGCAACTCCCAGCCGGCAAGCCCGCTTTTCGTCGTCCTTCAGAAGCTCACGGGCAAAGCCGCTGAGGACGGGCTGACGTTATTTACGCAGCCATTCGGTAGGTGTTATTGGCACCTAAAAAGTAGTCCGAGGTGTTTTACCAGGCCTCCTCGGAACCTGGACACGCAACCGACACTTCAACCCGTCCGGTCGATACCAGTTCGCCCCCGGAGGATCGAAAGCTCGATCAACACTGTATTATACGGCATTTCCAGGCGGAATGTTCACCCAAACCCTCGGCGTTTCCGCAGGATAGGCTCATTCACCCAGCTTCGAAAGCAGCGTCCGGGCTTCGTCGGCGGCCTTGGTCTCCGGCCACTTCGTCGTGACCTCCTTCAGCGCCTTGACGGCCTGCTTCTTGCGCGACATGCCGATGTAGAGCTTCGCGACGACCAGCCGATCTGCGGCCCGGTCCTCGTCGCTGAGTTCGGTCTTCGTAGTCGACACGGCATCGCTGACATCGACGGCCTCGGAGCCGTCCGCGTCATCGACCTCGTCGGCGTCAGCCCCGCTGTCCGAAACAAGGTCCGAACCGCCATGGGCTTCGGACATGCCGACGGCCTCGTCATCGGCGTCGATCGCCACGCCCGTCGACTGAAGCCGCATCGTCTTCTTTCCGTCGAACCGCACGGTCGACTTGCCGATCTTCACCACGCTGGCCAAGCCGCTGCCGGTGATGGTCGCCTCCGGAGCCTTGCCCTGCCCCACCACCATCACCACCCAGATGTCCGCGTCCTTGCCCTCGACAGAGATCTTCAGCGGGTCGCCGGCGTCGATCTCTGCGTCGGCGGGCGACACCACCCACCCCTTGACGAAACTGTCATCCTGGCCCTTCAGCACGAACACGGGCCGGCCGGCTTCCTTCGACGCGCTGGCCTCGATGCCCCAGTCGCCATTGTGATCGCCCAGGTTGCCCTGCCACGTGTACGTGTGCTTGTCGTCCGAGCGAACCTGGTCCAGCGTGCTCAGCAGCGCCGGGCCCGCCTGGCCGGAGAAGTCCACCAGCAGGTGACGCTTGACCTCCGCACCGATGGCCTGATACTGCCTCCCGCCACCGGCGACGATGTACGCGCCCCCAGCGACCGACTTGAAGTACTCCAGCTTGCCGTTGTCACCCACGCTCCCTCTGCCCCGATGATGCTTGCCGTCCACCAGCAGCGCGGTGAAGTGCTTGTCTTCCCGCGTCTTGTTCGGGCCACCGAAAAACAGCGTGCCGTAGGCGTGCAGGTTCATCTGCAGGACTTCCGGCTGGTCCCACGCGTGGCCGTGATGATGCTGGTCGGCCGTCAGGTACCCGCAGATGTCGTCGGCATCCTTCCAGCGATTGCGGAACAGGCACATCCCCGCCCCGCCCGAAACAGCCGTGGGCATCTCGCCGGTGGGGTCCTTCGCCTCGATATCCTCCGGGTAGTAGATCATCGCCCAGATGCGACCCTCGCGACGGTAGTCGAACTTGTTCTCGAGTTCGCCCGGCGCCTTGACGCCCGCGTGGCGGTCGTACCACCACACGTAGTGGGGCAGCTTCTCGCGGGGGCAGGTCCCGAGGATCAGCGAGGCCCAGCCTTCGTCGCCGATGGTCGGCCCGCCGACGCCGGACATCAGGAAGATCCTCTGGGTGGGGTTCTCTCGAATACCGGCGCCCACGCTGAACGTACCGGCGTACATGACCTGCTTCCACCAGTCGCGCTTGGCCGCCACCTTGGACAGATCGTCGTCCCCGATGCTCCGGGTCGCCAGAATCGCCCGCTGCACGAAGATGCCCCCATACCCCGCGTAGCCGATGCCTTCCTGCGTAACGCCCAGCCCGTCGTAGCCGTTGCGAATGTGCAGCTCCATCTGGCGCTTGACGTACCTGTACCGCTTGGCGTGCTGCTCGGAGTCCTCCAGGCCGGCACCGATGAGCATGATCAGCTCGCCGCCCCGGCAGACGCCGACCCAGTTCGAGCCGCGCGTGTCGCCGAGGTTCGCGTGGCCAAACCGAGTCCACGCCTTCAGGGCGGTCTGGATCTTGTCCATCACGTACTGCCGCTGCTTGTCCGACCAGGCGTCGTAGCACCAGTCGTAGGCAACGGCAAAGCCCGCCCCCACCGTCGCCCGCGACAGGCCGTAGCCTCGCTCGGGCAGTCTGCGGTCGGGGTCCGGCTTCTTGTGGACGTCTTCGAGTGTCTGGAATGCCAGGTCGGCGTACTTCTCCTCGCCGCTGATCAGGTAGCAGAACGCCGCCGCCTGCGCCAGGTACGACCGGCCATAGTTCCAGTTCTTGCTCTTGGGGTCCCACCAGCCCTTGCCGCTGTCGACATCCCGCTTGAGCGACTTCCACGCGAGTTGGTGCGTCGAGCCGTCGACCTGGATGGCCTTTCGGATCGCCTTCACCCGATCGGCATCGAGAAAGATCCTCGGATGATCGGCAGCAGGCGCCAGGCGCGCGCCGCCGAGAACGACCACCACGACGAGAGTCAGCAGCACAAGCGGCTGCGGGGTCAGGCGAGAGAGATCCATGCGACAATCCTTTCTTGCGGTGTTCCTGGAGTCCTTTCCTTCAACCCCCCGGGGTCGGCATCGTTCCGATGGGGTTCACTGGCCGGGCCGGCCTGAGGGAGCCTCGTCGATCAATGACCGAACGATGCGGTCGACGTGAACGTGCGACGTCTGGATGAACTCTTCGTGTCCGTACGTTCGACCGGCCGCGGCTGTGCCGGCGACATACAGGCCGGGCACGTTCGTCTCCATTGTGTCGGGGTCGTAGGTCGGCCTGCTTGTCGGCGTAGGGAAGCGCACCCCGACCTGCTCCATCAGTGAGACATCGGCCTCGAAGCCGACCAGCACAATCACCCGCTCGGCAGGAACCGTACGCTCGCTCCCGGCCCGGACTTCGCCCGATTCGTCGAGATCCGCCAGGATCGTCTCGGCTGGCTGGATCCGTTGCGCGACAGTCGGGGAGAGCATCTCGACGCGTCCCTCGTCGAGCATCTCGCAGATCACGGGGACCAGCTTCGGGCTGATCCGGTCGAGCAGGAGCTTCTCGCGACGGTAGCTGATCGTGACCTTCGCGCCGATGCGTGTCAGGCGGATGGCGGCTTCCACCGCAGAGTTGCGCCCCCCGACGATCAATACG
>CAZXSK010000141.1:0-3196 GCA_964642855.1 uncultured Planctomycetaceae bacterium
CAGTAGGGCAGCGTCGAGTCGTACCAGGTGTCGTGCCAAAGGCGGGTGCGCGCGTGTGAGGCCTCGTGGTCGGCTGCGTGGTGATCGACCACCGCCAGGCTCGAGTCGAAGCGTTCGGCGTAGTAGTGGCCCTTCTCGCGCACGTCGGGAATGGGTGACGCCTGATTCGCAAATCGCCAGGCGACCGCAAAGCTCACCGTCGCCTGCTTGCCGGGCTGCAGCGTCAGCGTCTTGCCCACCATCCCCTTCGGTCGCGATCCGGCAGTACCGCGGGCCGTGCCTTGCCCCGGCGTGAACAGGTCCGCCGGGCCGTCAACGGAGACGCTGGCGGAAGACACCACATCGTCGCCAACGTCCAGCAGGGCCAGCGTCATGTCGCCGTAGTCGCGGCGGTCCTCCATCTTCCCGGCGGGCTCGGCCGGCACATCCGAGAACACGATGTGATCCACGCCGATGTTGCCCCAACCCCCCTTGTGATTGTCCACGATCCGCAACTGCGCCTGTTTGCCCTCGTGCTCGTGGACGACGAAGCTCTTGCGTTTCATCTGGTTGCTGTTGTCCCCGGCGAGCTTGGCCACGACCTTGTCATCGATCAGCAGTTGCAGGGCGGTCTTGTCGGCATCAGCGCCACCGCCGACCAAGGCGTGGATGTAGCGCCGCTGAATCTTGAACGCCTTGCTCGTCAGCGTGCCGGTGTGTTCATCGCCCGCGGCGATGTCTTCGCCGTTGCGCGTGTTATGGCTGTTGACCAGACGCTTGCCGTGGGCGTTCACTTCGCCCTGGTAGTCCGGCATTTCGCCGGCCACGACCGGGCCGTCGCCGAACGCCGTGCCGGTGGCGGTCCAGTTCTCATACTTCGCCGTCTCGAAATCCTCGAATACGATCTCGGGCCGCGGGTCTTTCACCGTGACCTGCTCGGGCTTCTCTGCGGTGCAGTGCAGACAGGTGGAGCCCTGTCGATCGACGACCCGGTTGACGATCTCCGCCCCGGCTTCGGCGCCGGTATGGAGCAGCACCGGGTTGGCCAGCGCGCCGGCCAGCGAAACCGCCACCGCCTGCTGCGAGGTATTCCGCACCGTGTAGCGCATCACCGTCAGCGGCAGCGACGAGGCATCCGCATCCAACGGTGTGAACGGGGAGAACGCCTCCAACGAGACCGCCACCGGCAGCTCGTCATCGCCGTACTCCACGAAACCCATCGGGTAAGCGCCACGGAAGCGCACCTTCGCAAAGCCCGCGGCGTCGAGACGCCGAATCGTTTCCTTCCCGTCGGCCTTGATGCGCATCGCGAAGCCGATGTCGACCGGCGAGGCCACCGACATCGGCTTGGCATAGTGAGGGCCGTCAGTGCGGTTCTTCGGGGCGACATCGCTATTGAAGATGTCCCAGTGCCACAGCCGGCCGTCGCCGGCGAGATAGACTTGGCCGCAGCAGATGCCGCCGACCGCCATGCCGATGTAGCGCAGCTCTTCGCCGCTGTACCAGTCGGGCACGCCGCGCTCAAAGAGCGATCGTACCCATTGTTCGTTCAGCTTCTTGTCGGCGGGGATAATGTGGCCGTCCTCTGGCGCCGCCGCGGCGAATGGGCCGGCCATGTACGGCGCAACGCCCCCCGCGACCAGGCCCGCCCCGGCCACGCCGAGAAAATGCCGCCGGCTCACGCCCGATTCAACCGGTTGGTCCGATCCACATCCACAATCATTTGAACTGCAATCACCCATGCGTCTGCTGACTCCTTGGCTTTGTCGCCAATGTTTCGGTGTTCTCTTGCCTGTCCATCAAGGTTCGCGCTGCAGTGGATCCCACCAGTTCAGGTTGATCGTCGAACCGTTGTACGGCGGGTTAACGTCCGCAGCCCTCTTGAACTCCGCGTGCCCGGCTACGAACACGATCGAACTGCCCTCGAGGTGGCGTTCCTTGACGCCCTCATACCACGGCCCGGCCTGCCCGGCGAACGGCCAGAAGATCGATTTGACCTGCCCCCGTTTCATGTACCAGCGGTTATGAGAGTCAAGGGGTGACTCGCTGAGGGCTGCGCAGGGAGGGGCGGAGCCCCGACCGGAGCAGGCCTCAGCGACGCGGCGAACTCCGCCGGGGTCACGTACCCCAGCGACGAGTGCGGCCGACGGTGGTTGTAGTCGTTCTTCCATCGTGCCGCCAGCGACTTCGCCTCGGCCAGGTCCGCGAACACCTCGGCGTCCAGCAGCTCGTCACGCAGCCGGCTGTGGAAGCTCTCGGCGTAGCCGTTCTGCCACGGCGCCCCCGGATCGATGTACAGCGTCCCGACTTCGGCGGCGGCGAGGAACCGGCGGATCGCTTGGGCGATGAACTCCGGCCCGTTGTCCGAGCGGATGTGCTCGGGCACGCCGCGGATCACCAGCAGCTCCCGCAGCACGTCCAGCACGTCGACCGCCCTGAACGACCGCCCGACCTCCAACGCCAGGCACTCCCGCGTGAACTCGTCCACGATGCTCAGCGTCCTGATCGCCCGGCCACGTTCGTCGCGGTCGTGGATGAAGTCCCACGCCCAGACGTGGTCCGTGCGCTCGGCCCCGTGACGCTCGATGCCGCCCCCGGAAGCGCCCAGCCGTCGCTTTTTGCCCTGTTTCTGCGGCACCTTCAAGCCCTCCTGCTTCCACAGCCGCCACACCCGCTTGCGGTTGATCCGCAAGCCCAAGCGTCGCAGCAGCGCGCAAATGCGCCGGTAGCCGTAGCGTGGGTGACGCCTCACGAGTTCGTGCATCTCCTTCACGATCATTGCTTCGTCGTCCTTCTCCCGGGGGCGGTAGCGTTGAGTCGATCGGGCTTGATCGACCGCCTTGCACGCCCGACGCTCACTCACGCGGTGGCGGTCACGCAGGTAACCCACCGCCTCGCGTCGCCGCGTCGGGCTCACCATTTTCCCTCCTGCAGGTCCTTGAGCATCGTGATGTCCAACGCCTGGTCGGCCACGATCCGCTTGAGCCGGGCGTTCTCCTGCTCGAGCTCCTTGAGCCGCTTGGCCTCGCCCGCCTTCATCCCGCCGTACTGGTTCCGCCAGCGATTCAACGTCGCCTCGCTGACCTCCAGCCGCTGACAGACCTGACCGACCGACGCCCCGCCCGCGAGCATCGCGTCCGCTTCACGCAGCTTCGCGATCACCTGCTCGGGGCTGTGACGTTTACGCTTCTTGCCTTCTGACATCGAAAGCCTCCTG
>CAZXSK010000142.1:0-2975 GCA_964642855.1 uncultured Planctomycetaceae bacterium
CTGAAAGTCACGGCTGTCCGTGAATGGAGCGACGAACGCACGCTCGCCAACGGCAAGAAGGTCTTCGATGCGTACTACTGGGAGGCTGATTGCACGGTGCGAGAGACCGTCTGCGGGAAGGGCCCGAAGGTGGGCTCCAAGTTGACGCTGCGCCGTACGATGACCTCGCCGATTCGCTACGACGAAGAGGGCAATGTGCTCGTCCGCGCGATCATCGAGCACGACGACCTCGGGCCGGAGGGGGGCGTCAGGAAGGGCGACACGATCGTGGCTGGGTTCGGTAGGCCCGGTCCGAAGTGGAACGGGAAATTCGTCGTTGCTGCCCGAACGCTGGCCGAGAAGGACCTGCCCAAACTGCTGGCTGCGATGGAGCGGGCCCGGGAGGGCCGGTGGCTGATCGACGCTGTCGCCCAAGCCTTGCCCGAAGGATGGAAGATCATCAATGGTCGCACACCGGGAGATGCGACCCGCTTCGCCAACCCAGCCGTCAAGGACAAAGGCGCCATCGGTTTCGAGATCATCGCGGTGGACCGGAGGAAGCAGAAGACTCAACCCAGGCGGACGCCGGTGCTGCAGCTGTACGCGATGCCGGCAGACTACGACAAGCGCAAGGCCATGCCGAACCAGCCGGACTACGCCAAGCCGCTGGAGAGCGTCGGACGCTGGCTGGACAGGCCGATCTACCTGAGAACCAGCCATCTTACTGACGATCAGGCCCAGGCCCTCAGCAAAACGATCCTGCAGGCGGCTTCCATAGGCGAGCGAGCTGCCCGCCTGGAGAAGGACTTTCGCATCACCGTTGGGCGTCTTGCCAGGGGCGAGTCCGAAGCGCAGAGCGGGGCTGTCCTGACCAATCGATCAGGCATTGACGACGCGCAGAAGGGGTGGTCGGCTCACGCGGTCGATCAGGCCAGGGCGCGATCCGTGATCGCCGATTTTCTCGATCAAGGTGTGCTGGCCAAGGCTTCGGACGTGTCGTCGCAGGAAGACCGTCCGAAAGGTCCGGGGCTGGAGGTCACGCTGGAATCCGGCAAACGGGGCGACATGCCCGCGATGCACCTGCGATGCCTGCTCCGCGATGAGAAATCCCGGGCAGCGCTGCTCAAGGCCCTGCAGAAGGCGGTGGGCAAACCGGTTCTCCAGGATGGCCAGGACCAGCCATAGCGGGGGCCCGGGGGCGGCTGTGCGGACAACCGGCGCGGCGATTTGGATTGGGCCTATCCGTCAGCGTTTCCGCCTGGGCGGGCCGGTCGGGGCTTCGGACGAGGAAATATACCCGTCGCCGTTGCGGTCGAAATCGCGGAAGTGGCCCTTCGGGCCGTCGAATTCCTTGCGTGAAACCTTGCCGTCTCCGTCGCGGTCCAGCCGCTCGATGAACCGCTCCCGCGGGTTGCCCTCGGGCTGACCGCCTCGACCTCTGGCGTTCCTGCGGACGACCTCAGCGGTCATCTCGACCTTCGGTCCGTCGGTTCGGGGCTTGGCCTGGCCGCTGCGGACCAGCCGGGCGAAGTTCAGGATCCGCTGCACGTCTCCCTGCGGGCCGTGGCCCTGGGGAAGGTCGTCGGGATCGCCCGATTTGGGGTCGCTCCGCTGGGAGCCCGCGCCGTGGACGTCCATGAGTTGTTTCCTGCCCGTCCGCGGGTTTTGCATGTACCCGTACGATCTGCCGAATGCGATGTAGGCTGCCTGATGGCCGCTGAAACGCCCGGCGTGCGTCGTGCTCGTCAAGAAGAACGGGTAGTCCTTCCTGCCTTGTTCGACCTTGATCTGCGTGGTCCGGAACACCGGGTCGATCGCCGGCGAGCGGGTGGTCCCGGGCGAGCGGGAGTAGTCGACGATGCTCTGGAGCTCCTTGGCGTTGGGCAGACGCCAATCGTCGTAGCCTGCGTACTTCAGGTCCTCGGCCCATTGCAGGGCCTGCTCCCAGGTAAGCCGCCCGTCGCGCGACTTGCCAGCCTTGAGTCCACCACTGTCGAGCTTCATCCACATCAGACCCGTCGCCCTGTCAGTGATCGTGCCGTCCTTGTTGTCGATGAACTCGTTCCGGCCGTACTTCTCGTTGCCTCGCACGTAGATGACGAAGAACGTCTTGGCCTGTCGTCGGGGCGTAGCCTGGGTGGGATACGCCTTGATCCGGCCGTCTGCGAAGTTCACGCCGAACATGCTCTTCCGGTTGCCCATCACCTTGTCTACGTTGACCGTCGAGGTCGCCCACTGGGAGTCGATCAGCCGGTCTCCGTCAGCCTGCTTGCCGTAGGAGAACTTGAAATATCGGGTGTCGAGGAACGGCGTCATTCCGCGGGTCGTCGAGCTGCGCGGGTCGGGATCGGTGCCGCTGAACCGGATGAGCGAGTAGAGTTCCTTGATCGTCGGCAGTCGCCAGTCGGCGTAACCGCCGGTTCGGCAAGCCTTGGCGCCCTTGACCGCCCGGGCGTAGGTGACCTTCTCGCCCGGATCCGCCTGCCACATCAGGCCGGTGACGAGGTCGCTGATCGTGCCATCGCCGTTGTTTCGATAGGTCGGTGCGTTTCCCGCGAACTGGGCGTCCTGCCCGTAGAACCGCTCGCCGGCATCGGGGAACTCGATCTCGTGGCGGTCGTTGTAGCAACGGACCTGGCCGGTATCCACGATGCGGTAGGGCAGGTTCGGATCTTGCTTCCCCGCCATCGCGGCTGAGCTGCACACCCCCAGCAGGGCAAGCAGTACGATCCGGACGTTCCTTGGGTATCTCATCGGGTACCTCCTGTTGAGACTAACGTGCCCCCGGATGGGTCTATTGCGGGAGATCTCGGAACGGGGAGACCGAGGTTGACAAGTTCCGCAACAGGCGGACAATGCCGATTTCATGATCGATGGGCGACTGACAATCCGCGCCGGCACGACTGCCGATCTGGAGCCTATGCAGCAGCTGCTGACTGCCTGTTCGGAAAGGCTTCTGGCCGAGGGCATCGACCAGTGGGACGAGACGTATCCCG
>CAZXSK010000143.1:0-2961 GCA_964642855.1 uncultured Planctomycetaceae bacterium
ACTGCCGAACCCATTGGACAGATTGTTGAAGTCGGTGAAGTCCACGTCGAAGTCGCCGTCGGTGTCGCCGGCTTCCAAGGCGACGATCTTCAGGTTGTCGACACCAAGGCCAAGACCCATCTTGTCCTGGATGGAGTAGTTGTTGTAGTCGTTGACCTTGCAGCGGAAGGCGATGTCGTTGCCGTCGGCAACGCGGCCGAAGATGATGTCGCTCTCGACACTTTCACGGGCAGTAAGGCCAGCCGTGTCGTCGCTGTCGTACCAGCCACCAGTAATGATACCCGTGGGGGCGATCGGGGCAGCCGGGGTGTAGGGTGTGATGTCGATCTCATTCGGACCGACTGGCGGGGCACCGAACCCGCCCGTGGTGTGCGCGAAGACGGAGCTGTCGATCTGCCCGGCGATGGAGCCTTCGAGGACGAGTTCGCCTTCGATCTTCGCTCGGCCGTTGTCACCCAAGGTGGGCGCCCTGTAGTTCAGTTCGGCATCATAGAACACCTTGAAGGCCAGTGCGTTGCCGTTGGCGTCGGTCGCCCCGCCCATGGTGGCGTTGTCGTACTGGAACGAATAAGCCCAGCCGTTCTTGACCGAGTCGTTGTTGGCTTTGTGATACATGCCGATGTTGCCGTCTGTAGAGGCCCAATCGTTTCCGCTCTTGAGGCCGTCGGGATTGTTATCCCCGATGTTGTTGCCGCCGATGTGGTTGGCACCGGTGGGCATCTGCGAGCCGTGGGCATTCGGGACTGCGACGGTTACGTCAAAGAAATGCGTGCCACCGTACACCCAGCTTTCCGGGGCATCCAGATAGGACTGCCAAACATCGTTGGCGTCCTTACCTTCGAAGTGGACGGTCCAGCCATCGATATCGTCGCCCGGGCCCTGCCAGTCGTAATCAGACGGGCTGGCGGTAACGATGGGCGAGGCCGAGTAGTCCAGGTCGAAACCCCAGTTCTGCGGGGGCGTGTCCCATGCACCGTAATCGATGCCGGCGGACAGAGTCAGGCCTCCGGGTACAAAGGCGCCGCTGTTGAAATCCTCTTCCAGAACGGTACCTGCCGTAGCCAAACCGGCCAGGGCGAGTACCAGCGTCAATGCGAGAATCTTCCTCATTGCAGTCTCCTTCTTGATATCGAGTGTCCGAAGAACTCCTGAAATGCTGCTCCATCGAGAGAAGGCGCCGGATGCGGGCCAAGGGGGACGAGAAACCTGCATCGCCGCCCCCGGCGTCGTCTCACGCCGTCAAAAGAGACAGGCACTTAGAACATATCCGTCCGGCCGCCCCGCCCTTGTGGGACGAGGCGGCCAGTCGGCAATCTTCATGATGCGACAGAACTTACTTCTTGCGACGGATCAGGGCAGCAACGCCACCGATGGCCAGCAGGCTCATCGTGGCCGGCTCGGGAATGACCGAGAGGCTGACGTTGTCGAGACCCGTGTGCATCCGCTGCTCGTTGGAGCCCGTGCCGATTTCCCACTTCAGGGTGATGATGTCGCCTGCATTGTAGGCGGTGGGAATCGTGAGGGTCACGCCACGTTCGCATTCCTGACCATCCACCATCTGGGCATCGGACAGCCAGTAGTGAGCGGTGTCATCCGTCCAGGACCAGGCAGTGATGTTGGTCATGTTGTCCAGCTGCAGATCCGTGCTGGCACCGATCAGCGAACCATCGGCATAGACCTCGAAGTTGGTCGTATAGCCCTTGAGATCCGAAGCCGGATAGCGGGCCATCGGGACCTCAACGTCAAACGTCAGCTCCAGGCCGAGGGGGGCATCGACGTCGAGCTGAACCTGCGTCTCGAGGTAGTTGGGGTTTTCGCTCGTACCGGTCTTGTAGAGGCCAAGAGCGCGGTCGCTGTTGCTCTCCATGCCCTGGTTGTAGGCGGAAGCGGCACCAACGCTGGGCGTGCCCCAGTTCACCCAGTCCGGGTCGGTGGAGCCACCGTTCTGCCCCAAGGCGGCCGGCGCGAAATCCGTACCGTTCTGCACGGCCTTCCAGTAGTACGTGCTGGCGCCGTCATTCGGAACGACGATGCCAACGCCCATGCTGTCGAAATCCTCAGACCAAACGCCACCGCTCATCATGTTGGGCCCGAGCGTCTGGGCTGCGGCGGTGCTGGCCAGAACTGCTACTGCGATAAGTGCGATCAGTTTCTTCATTTTGAGACTCCTTCGATCTCTCCCTTACGGGTCCTCACCGGGCCTGAATTGAGATCCCCTCACCCAGGCCGTCTTAACCAGTCCGTTCCCTACGCCGGGAAGCGGACACAGAATTGACAACTTCGGGGCACCTCCTGCGCATTGCAACAGGGCCCTTGGGGCTTGCTGTTGCGGATACTGCGGAGTTGCGCCTGTTGCACATCACACACACTCATTCCTGTACGAGAGGCCCCGCCGGTAGCAGGCGATAGCTCGCGAGATGTTCCTCCGGCTTTTCGCATATGGGCCTCCACGACAAACGCGATCTTAACGCGCAGTGCGTGATTTGACAACCCTGAATTCGCAAATTATACATCCTGCGCCCTGCTGCACACCGTCGTTCGCAAGCAACTGGCCTTGCAATACATATGGCTGGCACGGCGGGTGGGTCGCAGGAGAACGGGGCCACTGGCATGAAGGAACGCGTCGCTCGTGACACCGACGGGAGCCTCGAGACGCAGGCCATGCGCATACAAGAAGGCCCGGCTGAGTGGGGCAGCCGGGCCTTCGCAAGCCGCGTGAAATTCCTTGAGGAGGATTTCTTTTCTACGCGGGTACTGCTTCTTCCACGTCCTGCTTACTTCTTCCGACGGATCAGGGCAGCAACACCACCGATCGCCAGCAGGCTCATCGTGGCGGGTTCCGGGACGTACTGAATGTCGCCCGCAAACGTGCCATCTGCCGTGCCGTACTCGAACCCCAGGTCCTCAGCGCCACCGACAGCGAAGCCGGCATCCAGGGCCAACTCACCGTCCACCGTGACC
>CAZXSK010000144.1:0-2948 GCA_964642855.1 uncultured Planctomycetaceae bacterium
ACGGCTGCGACGAGCTGCTCGTAAGGCCGGCCGAACGGATCGAAAAACCCGTTCTCGTTGAGCTGCCATTCGATGTCCTTTCCGCCGTCCCATTGCTCGACGAACCCGCAGTGATGCCACCCCAACATGAACGGCGCGGAGCACAGGCCGTGGAGGTAGTCCCGATAGGCCGTCGCGACGTCGGCCTGGGTTTCCACGAGCGTTCCCTTGACCTTCGTCTGCTCGGGCGGCTTGACGCAGGCGAAGCAGCTGTCGCCGTTGAGGATGGGTTTGCCGGTGCGTTCGTGCAGGCGTGCGAGCGTGTCGCGCTGCCGGTCGAAGGGGCTGTACCACTGCACGAGTACCACGTCGACCCAACGCGCCAGGATGTCCGGGAACCACTCGGGCAGTCGGTGCGGGCTGTGGAGTTTGTCGCCCAGCAGCAGGTGGCGGGGGTCGTGTCGGCCGATGGTCTCGGCGTGCAGGGCGTACCATCGCTCGACGACCGTTTGCAGCAGGGCCTGCCCGTCGCCGCGGGTGCGATCGGTGGCGGGGGGGTCGGGCCAGTCGGTGCGGCCGGCGATGGCCTGCCACGTGTCGTCGTCGATGGCGTAGGTCGAGGCGAACTCCGGGGCGGAGGCGTATCGCTGTCGGAGGACATCGAGACAGGCACGTTTGCCCGGGGAGCCGGCGGGCAAGGCCAGCAGGTCCGACACCCACGGGTGCAGGGGGAGTTCAGCCTTGCCCTTGTCGCCGAAGAAGTACCACCGCGGGATGTCGCTGAAGGCGTAGCCGATGAGGTTCTCGCTGTGGGCGTGGTCGTGGCAGAGGTCGGCGACGGTTCGCTCCAGCAGCTGCTCGAACGACTCGGCGAAGATGTCGGGGAACGTCTGCTCGGCGAACCGGTATCGTGATCCGAGCGGGAAGCATTCGATCGCGACGCAGTAGTAGACGTCGCTCTGGTAGGCGTCGGCCGGGACGCCGTAGGTATGGATGCCGAGCGTGTTGAAGTTCATCTCGTCCATGCGGGCGTTGACCCACTGCATGACGTTCCGGACCCCCCGGCCGTGGGGGTTGAAGCTCTTGCCCTCGCCGGCGAGGTCGTCTCCGAAGGCCTCCAGGCTGTGCTGCCGGTTGTACGGAGCCAACCAGCAGTCACCTTGCACGTGGTTGACCCCGACCGATACGAAAGGCTCGGACCGGCTGTTGACCAGCCACCAGATACCGTCGATGTTTCTCACTTCGATGGGCAAGTTGTTGTTCCTTTCCGGCGTTCCGGGTTCAGGCTGGCCAGGGTAGAAGATACGCCCGCTGCGTCCGCCCTGCCAGGGGATTCGCCTTCGCCCGCGGGGTGAGATTCGCGCCGATCGGGGCTGGACGTCGCCGGCCGGGCTGCATACGATGTGCGGCTTGATTCGCCGACCCCCAGCAAACGGAGCACACCGATGGGCCACGAGACGGGCAACCTGCGAGCGATCGAAATTTCCGGCGTCCTGCCGAGGCTGGGCGTCAAGGCCGACCATCTTCCGTCGCGGTCGGAGACGGGCATCGGGGCGATCATGCCCTGGGCGAACCGCCTGTGGTTCGTGACGTATGTCGCCCACAAGGCCCGCACAGGCGGCGGGACCGGCCTGTTCTGGATCGACGACGACATGCAGCTGCACAAGCACGAGGCGTCGGTCGTGGGCACCTACGCCAACCGGATGATCCACGCCGAGAGCAGCCAGTGCATCATCGGCCCGCACGTGATCGATACCGAAGGCAACGTCCGCACATTCGACGACCTGGTCGACATCCGCCTGACCGCCACCTGCCGCCACCTGACCGATCCCGAGAACAAGGTCTTCGTCCTGGGCATGGAAGGCGAGCTGTTCGAAGCCGACGTCCGCTCGCTGAAGGTCACCCAACTGGCCGAGCTCACCGAAGAGCTGTACACCTCGGGCAAGGGCCCGGCCCACTTCAAGGACGCCTTCTGCGATCACGGCCGGCTGGTCGTCGCCAACAACAGCTACTACGGCAAGGACTTCGTGAATCCCGACGACTGCGACGGCCGGCTGGCGGAATGGGACGGCAACGCGTGGACCGTTCTGGAGCGGACGCAGTTCAACACCATCGCCGGGCGCGTCCACGGCGAGCTCGGCCGGGCGATCTTCGCCGTCGGGCAGGACCGGGCGTCGGCGATTCTCAAGACCTACCTGCCCGACACCGGATGGCTGACCTACCGCCTGCCCAAGGCCACCCACACCCAGGACCACGCCTGGACCACCGAATGGCCCCGCATTCGCGAAATCGAGAGCGAACGCTGGCTGATGGACGCTTCGGGCATGTTCTACGAACTGCCCGCCATGACCTACGCCAACCGCGTCTGGGGCCTCCGCCCGGTCAGCTCCCACCTGCGCATCGTCGGCGATTTCTGCTCGTGGAACGGCCTGCTCGTGATGGCCGGCGACCAGACCACGCCCATCCACGACAGCAACCCCGCCGTCGGCCAGCCCCAGGCGAACCTGTGGTTCGGCAAGAGCGACGACCTCTGGCAGTTCGGCCGGCCCGCCGGCTGGGGAGGGCCCTGGTGGGAAACGCCCGTCCAGGCCGGCGACCCCAGCGACCCGTACCTGATGACCGGCTTCGACCGCAAGTGCCTGCATCTGGCTCACGATGCCGACCGCGACGTGGTCTTCACCGTCGAGGTCGACTTCATGGGCCACGGCCGCTGGGTCACCTATGACACCTTCACCGCCGGCGCCGGCGGGTACGTGCACCACGTGTTCCCGGAAGGCTTCGCCGCCCACTGGGTTCGCGTCACCTGCGATCAGGACTGCACCGCCTCCGCCCAACTGCACTACACCTGATCCGCTGGGCCGATCAGCCGCCATTTTCGACGTCCCGGGACCTCGATCGGGTGACAAGTCCTTCACCACCAGTTCGTTGCCGACATATCCGCCTGCCGCGATACGTCCAGAACCGGCAAG
>CAZXSK010000145.1:0-2941 GCA_964642855.1 uncultured Planctomycetaceae bacterium
GGCAGGCATGGTATCTGCCGATTGGGTCACTGCTTTGGCAGGTAGCTTTCGGGCGGTTGGCCCTGGATATTGCGGAAGGCGCGCGAGAAGGCAGAGTGGGAGCGAAAGCCGACCACGCGTGCGATGTATCCGATCTTGTCATCTCCGCGGCGGAGCAGCTGTCGCGCCCGGGCGATCTGGGCCAGCAGCAGGCGGCGTTTGACGGACATCCCCGTTATCTGCCGAAACAGGCGGCGCAAGTGCTGCGGGGAGACTCCCGCTGCCCGGGCGACCTGGTCAACGGTCGGCCCCTCCTCCATGTGTTCCTCGAACCACGCCAGGGCCGTCGAGACCAGTTGCACGCGGCGGCTTTGGGGACGAACGGGAAGCGGCGCGCCGTACCGATCGGCGACCAACAGCGACAGGGTCAGCAGCGCGTGTTCGCTGCGCAGTTGGACCAGCGGTGATCGGTGTGCCCTCTCGGCAAGGAGCGACTCGACCAGGCAGCGCAGCTGCGCACAATCTGCCTCTTGCAGTTGCAGGGCGATCGCTGCTTCCGGTCCGACGAGGTCGGCCACCTCGGACGGCACGGAGGAGAACTGCAGCACGGCGATCCGGCATGGCTGATCGGGCAGGCCCGTCCAGCCGTGCCAGTGGTCGGGCCCCGCGACCCAGAGCGTCTGTGAGCTGCAAGTCCCTGATTGATCCCGCGTCAGGCGCATGGCACACCGTCCTTCCAGGACGGCCAGAAATTCCCATCGCCCTCGCGCGTGGATATGCATGGGTCGACGGCCGTATTGCCGCTCACCCAGGCTGACGTAGCTCAGCATGGCGGTTTCAGGTTGAGTGGCTGCGTGAGGCATGTGCTCGGTTTTGTATAATACGTCAAGGAAAGTGTCAATGCTTTTCGAAACACCAGGCCGCCCGGTTGTGATTACATGTACAGGCGGTCGGCGTTCGACCTGTTCAGGAAAAGTGCAAGACAAGAGCAGATGAGGTCAGGAAAATGAAGCAACGAGCAATGCTGCTGGGTGCGTTGGGTTTCGTCTGGCTATGCGGCTCGGCCGGGGCGGAGGTCCCGCTTGGGCACGAAGATTTCCTGCCCACTCCTGATCGCCCGATCGGCTGGCGTGGAGACGGGAATGGGGCGTTCCCGGGGGCCACTCCGCCGGAGGTCTTCCTCGAGGGCAAGCTGGTCGAGGAGGAAATCCTGATAGCTGACCCCAAAGGCCGGCGTCCGCCGCGGAAGCAGGAGCGTGTCTTCCTCAAGCCCGGCGAAGGCAAGAACGTCCTATGGAAGACGCCCATGCCGTCCTGGACGAACTCGACGCCCATCGTGGTCGGCGACCGGGTATTCACCATGGCCGAGCCTCACACGCTGGTCTGTTGCGATGCAAAGACCGGCAAGATTCTCTGGAAGGCGGACAACAACCCATTCGAGATGCTGCCGATTACCAAACGGGAGGCGGAGGAACTCTACACGCTATGCGAGATTGCCCGCGCCTCTCAGGTGCTTTCCAAGTGGCTGCATATCGACACCCGGGGCAAGGGCGGCGAGGAGAAGTTGAGGGAGGCCGTCGACGCCGAATGGCAGGCCCGATACGACGCAGCCGAGAAGGCACTTCGCAGGGCCCGGGAGGTGGCTGTCAAGATTGTCCCGGAGATGAGCGACCAGTTCGATGACGCCCTCCAGACGATCGAACAACGCCGCAAGGGAGGCGGTGCGAAGACGTTCGACATCAGTTGGAACAAATTGCACCAGAAGTACAAGATTCGCACCTATGACGCGTGGATGGGCATGATCGGATGGACCTTTGCCACTCCCTGCTCAGATGGCAAGCGCGTGTACATCACCTGCGGCCAGGGGCAGGCGGCGGCCTACTCGCTGGACGGGAAGCGCCTGTGGGTGCGATTTCTGCCGATCAGCGGAAATGCCGGCAATCGGTCGCGAGCCCAGCACGTGCCCTCCCCGGTGCTGATTGACGGGGTTCTTATCGCCCAGGGGGTAGACCGTCTTTACGGGCTGGATGCCGAAACGGGTAAGATCCTCTGGGAGGCAGACAGCGCGGTCGGGGGCGGGTATCGTTGCGGGACGGGCAAAGCGTTGCGCATCGGCGACAAGCCGGTTTTCGTGACGACCAAGGGCGAGGTGTTCCATGCCAAGACTGGCGACCTGCTGGTCAAACTGCCCGCGGCCATGTGTGGCAGCGAAGCCGGTGGGGCATCCGTAGTCGGCACTGCCGACCGGGTCTATTTCCGCACGGGCAGCAACACCGGCGGGCCGATGATCTGCTTCCGTCTCAAACCCGACGGCGAGAAGCTCAGCTACGAGAAGGTCTGGACCGACCCCAGGAGCCGTAACGGCAACCCCACCGACATCGTGCATGAAGGCAAGATCTATCAGTTGCGCAATGGCGTCACGGTTCGCGATGCGATGACGGGCAAGATCCTTGTCAAGAACCGCGTCCGCGTGGGCGACGAACGTGGCTTCGGTGGGAAGAACTCCTCCGTCATCGCGGGCGACTCGTTTCTTGGCGTCTGTGACGCCCATCCGTACGGACGAGCCTGGCCGGGTGACAGCCTCTACGCAACCTTCGGAATGGCCCCTCTCAGGCAGGTCAATGCAGGCAGCGCCAACTGGAAGCTCAGCATGCTCGGCAGCGAGAATATGAAGCCGCACGTGCCATTCATGGAGAAATACGTCAGGAAACTCTACGACGAGAGCAAGTACGGCCACTACTTCATCCCGGCGCATTTCGGCTACGGACACCCCTGGCCGCACGGAAACCGCATCTACATCCGTTCGATGTCGCACCTGTACTGCGTCGGGAGAGAGTAGGGGCCCAGGTCTGAATCGGCCATCCTTGGCGAGCCCTGTCGGTGTGACAGCTCTGCTGAGGTCGAATGCAACAGTCACGCCGGCGAGGCGCGTGCGCATGGTTCAGAAAAACCGCGCGCCGCC
>CAZXSK010000146.1:0-2757 GCA_964642855.1 uncultured Planctomycetaceae bacterium
GGTAATCCCATGCGTTGGTCGCTGCGGCCATCGTGTCCTCCTGCGAAGCGAACGAGGTCTCCGCTGCCATACCGGCCAGCCTTGGAGCATCGTTGACGGGCATTTACACACTCAGCAGGCCGCGCTGGCGAAGCATCGCCACGATGCGGTCGACGCATTCGTCGACGGGCAACTGGTCGGTCTCGAGCTGAAGATCCGGCGACCTGGGCTGTTCGTACGGCGCGGAGACACCCGAGAACTGCTCCACCTCGCCGGTGTCGGCCTTGTCGTAGAGATCTTTCGCCGATCGCTGCCGGCAGACATCCTTGGGGGCAGAGAGGTACACTTCCAGGAACCGCTCGGGCCCGACGGTTTCCCGCGCGAGCCTGCGGTCCTCGGCGTAGGGCGACAGGAACGAGCAGATCGCCACGAGTCCGGCCTCGTTGAGCACGCGGGCCACTTCGGCCGCCCTGCGGATGTTCTCCGCGCGGTCGCCAGCCGAGAAGCCCAGGTCCTTGCAGAGGCCCAGCCGGACGTTCTCGCCGTCGAGCACGCCCGCGAGGATGCCCTTGTCGAACAGCCTGCGTTCCAGGGCGTAGGCGATGGTCGTCTTGCCCGAGCCGGTCAGGCCCGTCAGCCAGATCGCCGCTGCACGGTGGCCGAGCTTCTCGGCGCGCTGGTCGGCGGTAATGTCGCTGGCGTGGGCCGAGACGTGCTCGCTGCGGACCTCGGTTACGCGGTCTTCGGGCTCGACCTGCAGTTCGTTGGGCTCGCGGTCGAGGATCATTCCGGCCCCGACGGTGTTGTGCGACAGGCGATCGACCACGATGAACGCACCGGTCGTGCGGTTGCGGCGGTAGGGGTCGTAGGCCACGGGTCGCGCGAGCTCGACGATGCATCGGCCGATCTCGTTGAGCCCGAGGCGGTCGGTCTGCGAGCGGTGCAGGGTGTTGACGTCGACCTGGTAGCGGATCTGCGAGATCTCGCCGGGCGTCAGTCGGGTGGCGTGCTTGATGACGTAGGGCTTGCCGACCTGCAGCGGCTCGTCGTTCATCCAGATGACCATGGCGTCCAGCCGCCTGCCCATGCGGGGCACGTTGTGGGGGTGCACCAGCGTATCGCCGCGGGAGATGTCGATCTCGTCTTCCAGCGTGACGGTCACCGGCAGGGGGGGATACGCCTCGGGGAGGCTCTCGCCGTCGACATCGATCACGCTGCGCACGCGGCTGGTCATGCCCGACGGCAGGGCCATCAGTTCGTCGCCCGGCCGGACGGTTCCCGACGCCGGGGTGCCCATGTACCCGCGGAACTCGCTGTTGGGTCGCGAGACGTACTGCACGGGCAGGCGGAAGTCGATGAGGTTGCGGTCGGAGGCGATGTGCACGGTTTCCAGGTAGTTCAGCAGCGTACTGCCCTTGTACCAGGGCATGTTGTCGCCACGGTTGACGACGTTGTCGCCCACCAGGGCGCTGATGGGCACGAAGGTGATGTCCGTCAGCTCCAGCTTGGCCGAGAAGTCGCGGTAATCCTCGACGATCTGCTCGTAGACCTGCTGGGAGTAATCGACGAGGTCCATCTTGTTGACCGCTACGAGGATGTGCGGAATGCCCAGCAGCGACGCGATGAACGAGTGCCGCTTGGACTGCGTGAGCACGCCGTTCTTGGCGTCGATGAGAATGATCGCCAGGCTCGCGGTCGATGCGCCCGTGGCCATGTTGCGGGTGTACTGCTCGTGGCCGGGCGAATCGGCGATGATGAACTTCCGCTTCGGCGTGGAGAAGTAGCGGTAGGCCACGTCGATGGTGATGCCCTGTTCGCGTTCGGCCCGCAGGCCGTCGGTCACCAACGCCAGGTCCAGTTCGCCCTGGGTCGAGCCTTTGCGTCCGGAGGCGGAGCGGACGGCTTCGAGCTGGTCTTCGTAGATGCCCTTGGACTCGTAAAGCAGCCGGCCGATAAGGGTGCTCTTGCCGTCGTCGACGCTGCCGGCGGTGACGAACCGCAGCAGATCCTTGCTCTCGTTTTCCCTCAGCAGTTCAGCAACGTCCATCGATGGGTTCCTTCCGGCAGCGGCCTAGAAATAGCCTTCCTTCTTCTTCTCTTCCATGGAGCCTTCGCGGTCCTGATCGACCGCGCGGTTCTCGCGCTCGCTGTTGCGCACGAGCATGGTTTCCTCGATGATCTCTTCCAGCGTGCCGGCTGTCGATTCCACCGCGCCGGTGCACATCTGGCAGCCCAGCGTGCGGAAGCGGACGCTGACGGTTTCGACCGTCTCGCCCTCGCGCGGCTTGTTGAGGTCGCCGGCGTAGACCAGCATGCCGTCTCGCCGAATCACCGGCCGGGGCGCTGCGTAGTACAGGGGCACGATCGGGATCTCTTCGACGTAGATGTAGTTCCAGATATCCAGTTCCGTCCAGTTGCTCAGCGGGAACACCCGGAAAGACTCGTCCGGCCCGTGGGTGGTGTTGTAGAGGTTCCACAGTTCCGGCCGCTGGTTTTTCGGGTCCCATTGCATGAAGCGATCGCGGAAGGAGAAGATCCTCTCCTTGGCCCGGGATTTCTCTTCGTCTCGGCGGGCGCCGCCGAAGGCTGCGTCGAACTTGTGCTCCTTGAGTGCGGCGATCAGCGCCTGGGTTTTCAGCATGTCGGCGCACATGGGGCAGGTCCAGTTTTCGTACGGCCCGATCTTCTCCAGCGCCTCGGTGTTGGTGCTCACGATCAGGTCCGCGCCGATCTCCTTGCAGTACCGGTCGCGGAATTCGATCATCTCCGGGAACTTGA
>CAZXSK010000147.1:0-2678 GCA_964642855.1 uncultured Planctomycetaceae bacterium
GTGGTAGCGAAGGATCATCAAGTGCCACCCGCCCCGAGAGGCGGCAAAGCGGTTGACTCCGCGAAGAACGCCCCGGAATTTCCACCGGCCCGGGTCGAAGGCGATCAGAACTCGTGGAATCGAGTCTCTCGCTGACTGTGAAGCGATATTTTCAGGTTTCTTTCGCGAGCGCGGCATAGCCTGATCATACTTTGGCACTTCATGCCAATCAAGGGAGCTCATCCTGTCATAGAATCTTTCTCGATGGTGGAGCTCGGTAACGGTCCATCAACATCTCGGGAGAACACATGGTTCCAAAACAGGAGAAGACAATGAGGAACTTCAAGCACGCAGCAGCGGTTGCTGCAATCATCGGATTTGGTTTGGCGGGACTCGCCAACGCAGATGTAGTCGACCTGACCTTCGGAAGCAATACCGTGGCACAGTGGGATTTTTCGAGCGATCTGGACGTCACACATCTTGGCACGAATGTCAGTTCCGGCTCGGGCCTTACATGGACGATTGACCCAGATAACTCCGGTCACAGCGGCAACGCGGCTCCGTATACGGATGGGCGGGATTATGTCAACAATGGCAACAAGCCCTTGAGCGACAATAACCCGACGCCGGATAGTTCTGGCCGGGCGTATGCTCGCTATTTCCGCGACATTGAAACGGATGCGTATGAATTCAGCCTTACGATTGAAGACGGGTATCAGTTGAACCTGCAGGACGTCGCCTTCGATATCGGTTTCCGGCAGGCCGGGGCGGACGAGATCAGCGTGGTTTACGCGACGACCAGTGACTTCACCGACCAGGTCATCATCGGTGGCGGTGGCGCGGGCATGGGGAACCGGGAAACCGATGCTGATGCTGGTTTCCGCACCGATGAAGCCGATACGGCCATGGGCTATGCTGATGACGGCAACTTCAATGTTCTTCGTCCCGGCAAAGGCGATTTCAGCTGGAACCGATACGTCAACGGCGATCTGGAAGGCACCGAAGGCCAAGGCCTCACCGACACGCTGTATTTCCGCATCTACATCGGTGGAGCTGAGGGTGAATCCCTTGGCGATAATAACATCTACCTCGACAATCTCACCGTGCGTGGCGACGTTGTCGTCCCCGAGCCTGCCACGATGGTGATGCTCGGGCTGGGCGGCCTGGCGGCGCTGCTGCGTCGTCGTAAGGCGTAGTTCCGAGTCTGTCGTGATACTGACGTGATTATATGAATGTGGCGGGGTCCCCCCATCGGGAAGGGCCTCGCCGCGTTCGTTTCTGCTGTGTGTTCCGTAAGCACAAGGCGATTTGTGTGACCAATTATTCCAACAACGTATCAAGCCACCTCCGTGGAGGGTGCTGGGAGGCGTAATTATGTTTTCGAGCAAGTACTTTGGCCGAATGCTGGCCTGCTGCATCGTGGCGATTCTCTGTACGGTTGCCGTCGGCAACGCCCAGGACACCTACAATTGGCCCGATGTGCGCGATGTATCGCCCACCGAAGCCATCAAGAGTACGTCCCACCCGGACTATCCGGGCTTCCCCTCGCCGCTGCGGTTCTTCGATTTTGAGAACAACAGTGTGAACGGGGTAGCCGTGACGTCGGCCGACCAGTGGGACAACGCGCGTCGTCCTGAAATCGCCGACATGGTCCAGAACTACATGTATGGCTACCTCCCCCCGGCCCCGACGAATCTCACCGGTACGGTCCTCAGCGAGGATGCCGACTACTTCGGCGACGGGTCGACCACCCGGCGCGTGGTCGAGTTGAAGTACGGCCCGTCCGGCACGAAACCGGCGACAATGAACCTGTACATTCCCAATCATGTGGCCGGGCCCGCCCCGGTCGTGGTCAGCCTGAACAAAGAGGGGAACGACAAGATCGAGCCCGGCGGCTCGCGGGCGCACCGCTGGCATTTGGAGAATACGCTGGCTCGCGGTTACGCCCTGGCGACGGTCCACACCAGTGACTTCGCCTCGGATGGTGGCAGCTACCAGGACGCCGTGATTACCCCGTACGCCAATGACGGCTATGACGGCAATTGGAAAGCCATGGGCGCATGGTCCTACGGAATCAGCCGCATGGTAGACTACCTGGATACCGATTCCGACATCAATGCCGACTGGACCGTCGTCACGGGCTTCTCCCGACGAGGAAAGGCGGCGTTGTTCGCGGCGGCGATGGATGAGCGGATCGAGATGGTCGCCCCGCATCAAAGTGGTGCGGGTGGTGCCCACCCGACGCGGACCGACTGGGGCGGGGGGACGGCCTACAGCCATAGATTCACACACTGGTTCCTGGACGAGTTCAACGCTCTGCGCCATGACGGTTCGACGTTCATAGACGACACGGACTTCCTGCCGTTCGACCAGGACTCCGTATTGGCGTTGGTCGCGCCGCGGCTGGTGTATTTGTCCGAAGGGCAGGCGTACGGTGCTAACGAGGCGGGCGTGCAGGCGCTGATCGACTCGGCCGCCCCGGTGTGGGAACTGCTCGGGTACGACTCGGCCGAGAGCTTGTACCTGGCGTGGGACTCGGCCGCCTCGGACAACAACCACACGTTCGACTTGGACCATTGGAACGGCATCCTGGACTTCGCCGACGCGCAACTGGTGCCCGAGCCCACGACGATGGCGCTGCTGGGCATGGGCGGGTTGCTGGCGCTGCGTCGGAGGCGACGCAGGCGTGCCTGAGGCCT
>CAZXSK010000148.1:0-2650 GCA_964642855.1 uncultured Planctomycetaceae bacterium
CTCTTCCCGCGGCCAGACGCGGCGGAACCAGATCAGCACGCCGATTCCTGCGATCACGTTCGCCGCGCAGATTCCGGCGAACACGCCGTAGAGGCCCAGCGTCCATGAGCCCAGCAGCGCCAGGGGCACGTAGAGCCCGAGCAGGCGAACGCCCATCAGCAGCGACGAGTTCAGCGGCCTGTGGAGGGCATTGAAGGCCGTGGTGCCGAGGATGCACACGCCCCGCATGCCGTAGCAGGCGGGCACGATCCACAGGTACATCTGCAGGTGGTCGATGACGCGTGGGTCCTGCGTGAATACCCGACCGATCGCCCGGCCGAAGATCGCGAAAACCCCCGCACAGACCAGGCCCCAGACCAGCGCGAAGCTCCAGGCCAGGCGATGTGCCCGGCGTGCGCGGTCTACCCGTCCGGCTCCGATGTTCTGCCCGAGGAAGGCCAGCAGCGTCGAGCCGGTGGCCCAGACCACGAGCATGGCGAAGGCTTCGACGCGTCCTGCAGCCCCGATGGATGCGACCGCCGCCTTTCCGTAGCGGGCGACGATGCGCGTGATGATGGCGATCGTCAGTGGATACATCAGCGTGGTGCCCGCCGACGGCAGGCCTATGAACAGGATCTTGCCCCACGAGTGCCAGACTTCCCGCAGCCGAGGCCGGAGGAATACCAGCATCCGCTTGCGGTAGTGCAGGATCGCCAGCGAGGCGGTGAGCGTAACCGCCCGTGCGATGACGGTGGCGATGGCGGCCCCGGACAGTCCCCAGCCGGCCGCGGGGATGACCGCGTCGATACCGACGACCGAGAGGTCCAGCTGCTGGAAGATCAGCAACGGGTCGAGCACGATGTTCACGCCCGCGCCGATACCCATGACCACCGCCGGCCAGAATGTGTCGCCCGAGGCGCGGATCGCGTTGTTGCCCACCATGGGTACCACCACGAACACCGAGCCGATGTACCAGATGGACATGTACTGGCGGATCATCGGCAGCAGGTCGTCGGTGGCTCCCAGCAGGCGGAAGACCGGGTCGATGGTGCTCACGCCGACCGTCGCGACCACGCCCACCATCAGCAGCGCCAGCATCATCGCGTCGGTGGTCAGCCTTCGCACGCGGTCGATGTCGGCCGATCCGACCGCCCGGGAGATTACGGCTGAGGTCCCGTGGCCCAGGCCAAGCGCCACCGCCCCGAGGATCATCACCACCGGGAAGGTGAACGAAATCGCCGCCAGTTGACGCGTTCCGAGCTGCCCGACGAAGGCGGTGTCGGCCATGTTGAACGCCACGATCGACAGCATGCCCGCCACCATCGGCAGCGTCAGCAGCGCCAGTCGTTTCCCGACCGGGCCTTGGGTGAGATCGGCTGTCCTGGGATTCGCCATGCCCATGGCTTTCGTTTGCTGCGCTCCACTCGGCGGACCACGGGCACGCCGCCCGCGTCGCGATTGTCGCGACGGCAGCGGGCAAAGTCAAACCCCAGCCTTTCTGGCGGGCCTTTGCCCCCACGCGGCCCGGTTTTCTCCGCTGAAACTGGGTATTTCCCCTCATGCTCCCACCCGATCGCTCGACAATAGAGGCAGACACGACAAAGCTCTCAACCATTCGCTGCACCCCGGATCGTCGGGCACGAGATCCTGCCCAGCCCAAGCCCAACGAGGCCCGGCGATCCGGGGTAAGGGCGGAAGCCGCCCGGGCCTCGGAGCCTACAGCAACCACCGTGCCGCATCCGACGATCATCGCATGTTTCACCCGGTACTTGCTAATGCCGCCGCCACATCCAGCCGATCCTTTCGTCCGGAGGAACTCAGAGGGTTCCGACCAGGAGGGATAGCCGTGCCATCGCAGCCGCCGACATTACGGATTCCGGACGCCCGGGGGCAGGTCCGCCAGCCCGGGAAGTATCACAATGTCCCGATCCGCCTTCCGGTCTGTGGCCGCGTGATCCAAGCCAACCTCAGCGTTCCCGATGTCCCCGCCAGGCTCTCCGACGTCGTCCCGACCGCGCGTTGGCTGGCGTCGGAAATCAGCGCCATCCGCTGCGAATACGCCGAGCTGTGCGGCATGTCCGCCCAGTGCGCCAAAGGCTGCAGTCACTGTTGCGGGTACCTTGTTCCCATCTCGGTGCCGGAGGCCTTCCGGCTGTGCGAGGACATCCAGTCGCTGCCAGCCGCCGAACGCGATCTTGTTGTCGATCGCTTCCAGCAGGCCGCCCGGGCGGTGTTCTCCGCCCCGGCCCCGCCAACGGCTGTCGCCGACGACCCCGAAGAGTCCCTCAAGGCGGTCTCGCGGTGGTATACCGAACTGGGAATCTCCTGCCCGCTGCTCCGCGACCACCAGTGCAGCCGCTACATGGTCCGCCCGATCGTCTGCAGGGAGTACTACGTCACCTCGGCTCCCAATACGTGCCGGCCCGATTCCGACCAGACCGCCGACGTCCTGCCCAATCCGATCAGCGTCGCTGAATGCCTCATGCAACTGGCCGCCGAGGTCGAAGGCGCCGAGCTCGACGGGATCATCATGACTACCGTCCTCGCCTGGCTTCCCAGCAACATGCATCGCCACCAGCAAACCTGGCCGGCTCCGGAACTCTACGCCCGACTCGTCGACATCCTCCAGGACCGCGCCCAACTCGCCCAAGCTGCCTTCGACGCCCAGATC
>CAZXSK010000149.1:0-2646 GCA_964642855.1 uncultured Planctomycetaceae bacterium
GCGCCGGATCGTACGAGAAGGTCGGGGCATCGACAGGCTGGGGTTTCGAAGGGGTCCATGTTCGGGCGGCCGGTGGTTGGGTTGTCGGGTTCGGGAGAGCAGTATACCGCGCCTTCAGGCGGCATTGCAGGGGGCGTCTGGGGCCTGGGGACGTGGGGCGGAGATACGGGTCGCAAGCCGACGGGCGGGAGGGGTTTGCGGATGTTCCTCGACGCGGCCTGCGGGGATGGTAGAATGCAGGGACGTTGCGGCGGGCGTTTCGTCGCGGCGGTTTCGTAGTTCCCGCGCAGAGGGAGAGAGGGAGAGGATGTCCACGTCATCGCTGCAACTTCTGGAGGAGCCGAGCCTCGAGGGCGGGCGGATGCTGCTTGGTCTGACGGGCTGGATGGACGGCGGGGACGTTTCCACGGGCGTGATCGAGTGGCTGAAGCGGTCGCTGAAGTCGCGCCGGTTTGCGCAGATCGACCCGGAGGATTTCTACATCTACAACTTCCCGGGGTCGATGGAGCTTTCTGCGATGTTCCGGCCTCACTGCCGGATCGTGCAGGGGACGGTGGGCAAGCTGGAGATGCCCGCCAACGAGTTCAGCGTGAGCGTGGAGGAGAACCTGGTTCTGTTCGAGGGCAAGGAGCCGAACGTTCGTTGGGAGTCGTTCGGGGACTGCCTGTTCGAGCTGGCGCGGCGTGTGGGCCTGAACAGGATCTACGCGGTAGGCAGCGTGGCGGGCAGTGTGCCGCACACGCGCGACCCGCGGATGTCGTGTTCGGTGTCGCACGAGCACCTTCGCGAGGGGCTGGTCGAGAGCGGGATGCGGCTGGGGCAGTACGAAGGCCCGGCCAGCATTGTGACGTATCTGACGCAACGTGCGCCTCGCGAGGAGATGGAGATGGTCTCGCTGGTGGCTGAGATTCCGGTGTACGTCGACGGGACGAACCCGATCTGCATCGAGTCGGTGACGCGGAAGGTATCCGGCGTGCTGGGCCTGCAGGTGGACCTCGGCGAGCTGCGCGCGTGGCGGGACATGTTCGAGCGTCGCCTGAGCGAGGTGGTCAAGGACGAGGACGAACTGCTGGAACAGGTCCGCAAGCTGGAAAGCGACTACGACAACGACATCTTCGACACGGAGATGTCGGAGCTGAAGGAATGGCTTCGGAACCGGGGCATCCGCACGGACTAGTCCGCCTCTGGAAACCGACCGGCGGCCCCGAGCGGAGGCGATGTCGTCTGCAACCCGCACCTAGTCTGGCGAGCGGTCTTGCGTCGGCCCGCCGGGATGGCTCGCATTGCCGGCCGGCCGGTCTTTCTCCCCTTCCCGCAGGACGCGCCAGGGCAACAGCGGCATGAGGGTCATCCAGAGCGTGCGTTGCCAGCGTCTTCCTCGCGGGCGCGACAGGCCGAGGGGCATTTCGAGGTGCCCCTGCTCGGGCTGGGGACGATAGGTTCCGAGGGCGAAATCCCACCAGGGGACGGTGAAGCCGAAGTTGCTGTTGGTCTCGCGGGGGATCGTCGAATGGTGCACGCGATGGAAGTCGGGTGTTACCAGGGCGAGGCGAAGCCAGCGGTCGACGCGGCGGGGGATGTCGACGTTGGCGTGATTGAACATCGCCGCGGCATTGAGGGCGATTTCGAAGACCAACACGCTCAGCGGGTCGATGCCCATCGAGAGGACCACCGCCACGCGCCACCCTGCCGAGAGGAGCAGCTCCAGCGGGTGGAACCGCACGCCCGTGGTGGCGTCGAGGTCCATGTCGGCGTGGTGCACGCGATGGATCCGCCACAGCAGCGGCAGTCGATGCATCAGCACGTGCTGCACGAAGATCGCGAGGTCCAGCGTTGCGATCGACAGTGCCATCTCCGCCGAGGCGTTCAGCGGATGGCCGAGGCGGTTCCAGAGGCCGGCGTCGTTCTGCTGGGCCCATCGTCCCGCCGCGACGGCAACCAGGGGCAGCAGGAGGCGCGTCAGGCCCGCGCCGAAACCGACCATCAGCAGGTTGCCTGCCCAGCGGTCGCGACGCCGCCACGCGCGACGAGGCCGGCGCGGAGACACCGCTTCCCAGACACTCATGGCGGCGAGCACTGCAGCAAACGCCGCCAGGCGGATCCATGCTTCGCCGGTCACGCGGACCTCAACTCAGGGCGTCGATGATCGCGCGGGTGAAGGCGGGCAGATCATCGGGCTTGCGTGCGGTGATCACGTTGCCGTCGACGACGACTTGCTCGTCGACCCATTCGGCGCCGGCGTTGCGCATGTCGTGCTCGATGGCCAGGAAGCTTGTCGCCCGCCGACCTCGCAGGGCGCCGGTGCAGCAGAGCATCCAGCCGCCGTGGCAGATTGCCGCCAGCACGATGCCCGACTCGGCGCAGTCCTGGATGAAGCGAACCATCGTGGGGTCGCGGCGCATGAAGTCCGGGCACCACCCGCCCGGGACGATCACCGCGTCGTAGTCACCGCCGCTGACGTCGCCGGCTGCGACGTCGGACACGCACGGGTAGCCCAGCTTGGAGGGGTACTCCACGCCGGCCTCGGGGGCCACCAGCGCGACCGACGCGCGCTCCTCGACCAGCCGGTAGTACGGGTACCACACCTCCAGTTCCTGGTACTGCTGGTCGAGCATGATCGCGATTCGCTTGCCTTCCAGTGACATG
>CAZXSK010000150.1:0-2519 GCA_964642855.1 uncultured Planctomycetaceae bacterium
GGGAAGCCGAAGTCCATGCTCAGCGGGACGGGGCCGAAGAAGGGGATCGTCCATCGGATGCCGAAACCGGCGGAGGCCCGGTAGGTGGTGACCTCGAAGTCGCGTTCGACCGTGCCCGTATCGAGGAAGACCACGCCGCGGATCTGGTCGGTGATGAGCGGGAAGGTGTACTCGCCGCCGAGGTAGACGGTGAACTCGCCACCGATGGGGTCGTCGGTGACGGAGCTTCGCGGGCTGATGCCTCGGTAGGCGAAGCCGCGGACGGAGTTGAGGCCGCCGCCGTAGAAGCGTTCGAAGATGGGCGAGTCGCCGACGATGTAGCCGACGGATGAGCGCCCGGCGAGGATGTGCTTGCGGTCGAAGGCGTCGATGTAGAGCGTGTGGTAGATGCGGTAGTCGGTGTAGATGACGCCGAAGTTGTAGTCGCCCATGACCTGTTCGTAGGTGAGGGTCAGGCGGTCGCCGCGTGAGGGCAGCCAGCGGCTGTCGGTGAGGTCGCGGACGAGCGTGCCCTTGATGCTGGGCAGCGTGTGGGTGCCTTCGTCGGCGAAGATCTCCGGCGGGGCGTCGTCGTCGATGTCGGCGATGTCGACGGTTTCGAGCTGGCCGGCGACTTCGGCGTACCAGCGGTTCTTGAATTGCTTGCCGAGCGAGACCTGGGCGCCGATGCGGGTGTCGTCGTAGTTTTCGCGTGCCCGGGTGAAGAGGTAGGCCTTGGTGCCCAGCGACAGCGGCCGGTCGAAGAGGTACGGCTCGCGCCATTCGATGCTGAAGCGTGAGAGTTCGGCGCCGGGCTCGGCGGAGATCCGGAAGATCTGCCCGGCCCCGCGGAAGCCGCGTTTGGAGAGGACTTCGTCCCACGATCGCGGCCAGCCGAGGATGTTGAAGTTGCGTTCGGTGAGCATGATGGTGCCCACCAGGCCGGTGTTGGTGTTGATGCCCGCGCCGAAGGTGAACCGGCCGGTGTCGCCTTCGGCGACTTCCACGAGCACGTCGCGCGTGTTGCCGACGGTGCGGGTCGGGAGGATTTTGACCTCGCTGAACAGCAGCGACTCCAGCAGCCGATTGCGTGACTCGTCCATCTGTGCGGCGTTGAGGAGCTTCTCCGGGAAGAACGTCAGCTCGCGACGGATGACGCGGCTCTGCGTTACGCGGTTGCCGACGATGTCGATCCTGCCGACGTAGAACTGGTCGTTTTCGACGACGGTGTATTCCAGGTCGACCAACGCGGGAGTTTCGTCGTCGAGGTCCTTGGCCCACTCCGGCTGCGGGGCGCGGGGATCGAGATACACCTTCCGCTGCGTGACCCGCGCGTCGACGTAGCCGAGCTCGCCATAGGTATTCTCCAGCCTCTTGACGTCCCGCCGCAGGGCTTCGCCGGTGAGGAACTCGCCGCGCGTGAGCTGCAGGCGGCTGCGGAGCTCGTCGTCGGAGAAGATCGTGTTGCCCTTGAAGATCAGCCGGTTCGCCCGGAATCGGGGGCCTTCGCGGATGACAATCGTCAGCGTCGCCTTCCGGCCGTCCTCGTCAAACTCCGGCGGCAGGGCGGCGACCTCGACGTCCAGGAACCCTTCCTCGATGTACTTGTTCCGAAGGGTCATGACGTCTCGCTGGACCTGCTCGGGGTTGTACGCCCCGGTCACGAACGGCCACCAGCGCTGCGACTGGCCCATCTGCAGCTTCAGGCTGAACGTGCTGAAGTACTCGTTGCCGCGGATCTCGATTTTCTTGACGTACGCCTTCGAGCCTTCGCGGATGGTATAGATCAGCTCGCCTTCCCTGGCCGCCAGCTGGTCATACGTCACCTGCGTGTCGTGGAACCCTTCGTCGAGGTACTTGCTTTCGATGGCCTGCTTGCCGGAACTGGCCGTCACCTGCGTCATGGGCGAGCCTACGTCGAAGCCCATCTCGCCGACCAGTTCCGCCCGGGTGAATTCGTGATTCCCCTCGATCGTGAGCTTCTTGATCACCGGCCGCTCGACGACCCGGAACGTCAGAATCACGCCCTCGTCGGTCTGCGACCGGGTTGCAACCACGCTGTCGAACCGCTCCGACCGCAGCAGCCGCTGCTCGTCGTCCTTCACCACTTCCTCGACATATTGCTGGCCGATGCGGCTCTTGATCAGCGACAGGATCCGGCGCGTGGCAACCGCCTTGTTGCCTTCCACGCGGATGTCGACGATCGTTTCGCTGGCCTGCTGACCCCACGCCACCGCCGCCAGCATCAGCACCGTCGCCAGTGCCAGCCAATCTCCGCGATTCCGTCGATGACCTGTCATGTCCGCTCCCGATCGACCTGCCCATCCGGGCCGCCCGCCTTCCCGCAGGCCTTTCCCGACGCCCGGATGCCCGCGCGACGATACCCAGCCACCGGGCGAATGTCAAACTCGTTTCGCCCCACACACAGGCCGTTTCGCCCAGCCTCCGGCCGCGCCATCGGCTGCCATGCTCATCTCCGATGTCCGCAAACCACGATCGAACGATAACTCCATGATCAACGGTACGTTGCCGACATATCC
>CAZXSK010000151.1:0-2447 GCA_964642855.1 uncultured Planctomycetaceae bacterium
TGCCCCCGAGGTGGTAGCGATTGCGGATTCGGCATAGGCTCTGTTTGAAAGCGCTGGCGTGGCCCGAAAGCGCGGAGTTCGCCGGGCAGGCAAGGACGGTCAAGCAGGCAGATCCACTGGATCTGTCGATGCAGCCGGACGAAGCCGGCACGGTGAAGACCCGCTTGAAGCCCGTCATTGGGTTTTCAAACAGAGCCTAGTTCCCGATGCGAGCGACCATGGACAGCGACAAGTTCATCATTGGCACCAGCGGATATTCCTACGAGGACTGGGTGGGTCCGTTCTACCCGCCCGGCACGCGAAAGCGCCAGATGTTCGACTCGTACGTGCAGGCCTTCCCGGCCGTGGAGGTCAACTACTCGTTCTACAGCATGCCCACCGCCCGGACGCTGGAGAGCATGGTGCGTCGCAGCCCGCCGGCGTTTGATTTCTGGATCAAGGCCCATCAGCAGTTCACCCACGAGGGCAATCTCCGCAACGTGTCAGGGTTCCTGGACGCGCTGACGCCGATGCGAGACGCCGGCAAGCTGGCGGGCGTGCTGCTGCAGTTTCCCCAGTCGTTTCATCGCACGGTCGCCAACCGCAGGTATCTCGCCTCGGCCATTGAAGGTCTGGCCAGCGTGCCGCTGGCGGTGGAGTTCCGCCACTTCTCGTGGGATCGGCCTTCATCGCTGCGCGGGCTTCGGGATCGCGACGTGACGCTGGTGATTCCGGACTCCCCGCAGATCGGGGCGTTGTACCGGCCAAGGCCTGCCCTGACGACGACCACGGGCTACCTGAGGCCTCACTCGCGCAACGCCGACAACTGGTACGCCGGCGCGGTCGAGCGGTACGATTACGACTACTCGCAGGAGGAACTGACGGAACTGGCCAGGGAGTGGTCGGAACTGGAGAAGGAGGCCGAGCGGATCTACGTGTTCTTCAACAACTGTCACAGCGGCCAGGCTGCCCTGAACGCCGAGTCGTTCCGCAAGATCCTTCAGCGGATCTCGGTGTAGGCAGCGTGCGGGGTTGTGGGCAGACAAAATCGTACCTGGGGGCTACTTTTTTGTGGATTTGGGCCGCGCATCGGTTGACTTTCCATCGAGATGGAGCTATATTACTTTGATATCAGAGAGATTCGCATCACAGTAAACGAGGCAGATCACCGCATGGGATCCGGGAACGGCGACAGACTGGTCCGCACGAAGCAGCAGAAGATCATGGAGATGCTGCGGAGTGAGATCATGGAAGGCCGGTGGTCGCCCGGCGAGCAACTCCCGACCCGGTGCAAACTGGAAAAGCGGTTCGGCGTGAGCAGCATTACCGTGCAGCGAGCATTGGATCGTCTTTCTCAGCAAGGGTTTGTGTTTGCAGAAGGACGGCGGGGCACCTTCGTTTCCGAGAACCCCCCGCACCTTTCGAACTATGGTCTGGTTTTCCCGTGGCATGCGGGAGACGGCCACAGTTGGCCTCGGTTCTGGACCGCGATGGAAGGCCAGGCGGGCAAATTCAGCAGCATCCGTCCCGACAAGCGGATTACTTCCTACTACGATGCCCTGGAAGCTTCTGAGTTGTCGAAACGATACCATCGTCTCGAACGGGCGGTTCGGTCGCATAGCCTGGCGGGGCTGATTTTCTGCTTCACGCCGACGGCCTTGAGGGGTTCGGTCCTCCTGAGCGACCCCGATCTGCCCCGCGTGGGCCTGCTCCGCGGGGGCGCTGCTGTCGAAGGCGTCCTGCCGATCCACCTGCCCGAGGAGACGTTCCTGGACAAGGCGCTGGACCATCTTGCCGACCTGGGTCGACAGCGCGTTGCGATGTTGACCGTCCCGACGGTGTGTGCTTCACGTGAGGCGACGGAGCATTTCCGCGAGTCGGCTGCCCGTCGCGGCATGGACACCCGCCCATCGTGGATCCAGGCGTTGTCGCCATCGCATCCGAAATGGGCGCACAACTACGTGCAGCTGCTGATGGACCGCAAGGGAACCGACAGGCCCGACGCTTTGATCATCGCCAACGACAACCTCGTCGAGCACGCGTCTGCAGGCCTGGTAGCAGCTGGCGTTCGCGTGCCGGACGAGCTTGCCGTAGTGGCACACTGCAATTTCCCCTGGCCGACGCCGAGCGTACTGCCCGTCAAACGCCTGGGATACGACGCTTCGGAGCTGTTGGATACCTGCGTGACCTGTCTGGATGCCATTCGCAAAGGTCAGACGCCTTCGGGCGACCAGCGGACGGTGCACGCAAGGTTTGAGGATGAACGGCTTTCGCTTTCGGAGAGTCCGACACGGCTTTCCGAGGCGGTCTGAGATGCGTATACCAGCGACCGGACGCTGAGGTCCGGCGCGATGGAATTGACAACCGAACATCTCCCGCCGCGTCGACTGCAGCGGCGGAGCAACGATCCCCCCCGGCAGACAGACGGAAGCGGGTCGCTCGCAAGTGCGGGCGGCCCCCGTCTGTCC
>CAZXSK010000152.1:0-2437 GCA_964642855.1 uncultured Planctomycetaceae bacterium
CGTTGGGCGGCCCACTTGCCGGGTTTCCAGCGACCTGCTATGCTCACGGCTGTCGCGACACGCGGCGTCACACCGCCGACGTCCGGCTAGTCCACCCGGCCGGGCGGGTGAGTCGCTCAGCCAGCGGGATCATCGCGATCGATGCAGGCTGAGCCAGTGCAGCGGTGCCGATAGGGTGTCCAACGATCCGGAGGGAAGAAGATGAAGTATGCAGCGCGACTAACGATTGCAGTCATAACGGGCCTGTTGATTGCGGACTTTGCTGAGGCGGAGAACTGCGACTACGACGTTGTCGTCGTGGGGGCGACCCCGGCGGGGATAGCAGCGGCGGTCAACGCGGGACGGACGGGTAAGACCGTGTTGCTGGCAGAGCCGACGCAGCACATCGGGGGATTGACCAGCGGCGGGCTAAGCAACACGGACTTCGAGACGTTCCAGAGCCTTGGAGGCACGTGGGGTGAGTTCATGGATCGCGTGGTGGATCACTACTCGACGACCTACGGCCCGAGCAGTTCGCAGGTGGCGAGTTGCCGGGCGGGCGGCTTCTACGAGCCTTCCGTAGCCAGGAGTGTTTTCGACGATATGCTTGCCGAGGCGGGCGTGGTGGTCCAGCTCGGGCGACGAGTGACCGGTGCGTCGACCACGGTCAACGCCAGCGGCAGGAGACAACTGACGGGGGCAACGTTTACGCCCATCGGCGGCGGGGCTCCGGAGGCCGTCTCCGGCAGTGTGTTCGTCGATGCCAGCTACGAAGGAGATCTGCTGGCCCGCGCGGGCGGGGATTACCGAATCGGGAACGTCCAGACGTACAACTTCCGAGTTACGATGTCCCACGACCCGGCCAATCAGGTAGCGTTTTCCGACGTCAAGCCGCCCAGGTACGAGCAAATGGACTTCTCGGCCTTCCGGGATTACCTGGTGGCTCACCCGAGCAAGGGGCTCGAGAGCCAGGTGAAGATCCGCATGGATCTCAATGGCAAGGCCGATTTCAACGGCAAGGCGTACACGGCGGATCATCATTTCACCATCGACGGCGACGGTTGGACGGAGGGATCTCCCGAGTACCGTCAGGCGATGTTTGACCTGGCCAAGACACGGACGCAGGCGTTTTTCCACTTCCTGGCCACGGATCCAGCATTGTCCGGGCATAGGATCCAGCAGGAGGCCAACGAATGGGGATACGCCGCGGACGAGTTCGATGACAGCGACAACTTCCCTCCGGCGCTGTACGTTCGTGAAGGGCGGAAGATGGTGGGCGTCTACCAGATCGGCAGGAACGATCGCGACACGGTTGCCGGGTCGCACCGTACGCGCGCCCATCTCCACGCCATCGCAATCGCCGATTACGTGTCGGTGGCACACAGCCAGACCAGTTCGTACGGGTTGACCGTCGACCATTTCCTGGCTGAGGGCGCCGAGATCACGGACGACTGGCCGGAAGTGTCGTCGAGCGGAAGCAGTCAGACGGATCAGTTCCTGCCCGTGGCCGATCTGCCCGATTGGCCGGACGGGGAGACGCAACCCAGCGGCAGCCGCCTGCCCTACTCGGTTCCTTACGGCACGATCGTGCCGGTCAGTCTCGACGGACTTCTGGTTCCGGTAGCGGTCTCGGCTGACAACACAATGTACAACTCCATGCGGATGGAGCCCACGTGGACGGCTCTCGGCCAGGCCGCCGGGCTGGCAGCGGTGTTGGCGCTGGAGGAAGATCAACACCTTCGCGACCTGGACCCCACCCAGTTGCAGCTGCTCCTGCATGGCCTGGGGGCCAAGACCTTCTACGCAAGCGACGTCGACGCGGACTCTCCGCATTTTGAGGCGGTGCAGTTTTTTGGCAACCGGGGTCTGTTCCACAACACCCAGTTGATCGCGAGCGACACCCGATACGACGCACCGGTCTCGCTGGGTGGCACGCAATGGTCGCATTCCTTCAGGTACCACGACATTCAGCCCGATCGTGTGCTCACCGAGGAGGTGGAGACCTGGTGGCGCCAGCAGCTGCGGGAGGTCTATGGGGAAGGGTTCTTCCTGCCGCATGTGGAGGGACTGCAGGCCGATGGCGATCTAACTCGCGGAGAGTGGCTCAGTAATGCGTACTCGGAAGTGATCCCCGAGCCGGCCTCGCTGAGCCTGCTGGCCATGGGCGGGATGGCCCTGCTGCGTCGCCGAAAAAGGTAGCCCTGTGACAGAATAGAAAACGCATCGGCAAGCACACCAGGCGGTCCGCTTCGGCAGACCGCCTGTTTGCTGCGCTGATGCTCCGGCCATCCTGCTTCGCCAAGGCTACGCAGAACAAAGCGTGGCGATGGCCCTTCGACTTCGCTCAGGACCTTGCCTGACGGACATGGTCCGACAGCGAATCCCAACTTGGCACGACGAAGCGTAGCGAAGACAGGTTACCGAGGAGATCGACAAGTCGGCAGGCATCCTGCTTCGC
>CAZXSK010000153.1:0-2413 GCA_964642855.1 uncultured Planctomycetaceae bacterium
CATCGTTGCCGGCTCGGGAATGACCATGAAGTTGTCATAGCCGTTCATACCCGTCCGGTCGTTCTCGCCGGTCTGCAGCCTGACTTCGGCTGCACTGCCGATCACGGCGTCGCCGAACGTTACGGTCGGGGTGTAGATGATCTCCGGAGCGAGGGCTTCACTCACGCCGTCGGTTCCATAGTCGGTCACCGCGACGTTGACGTCCCACTCGGTTGCACTGGCGAAGGTCAACTTCATGTCCATCTTGTACCAGTGGCCATCCTCGACGGTGAAACTCGGCGAGGATGCGACGCCACTGCCGGTGCCCTGGATCTGCAGCTGCCAGTCAGTCGTGCCCGCGTTTGGGTCGAAGCCGGTCGAGCCCATCAGGACGTACAGCTCTTCACTGCCACCGGCGGTGTCACGAAAGCCGGTGACCATCGCGCGGTCGCCCGCGGTGGTCGAGATGTTCTGCACATCCACATCGGCAAGGACGTAGATCGAGTAGTCGATTACCGTGCCCACGGCGCTGAGGTCGAACAACTCACCGGTGTAGACGCCATTGTTGCCCGCCGTGTTGTACGTGCTCCGCATGTAGCCGGAGTTGCCCACGCCACCGCTGGAATCGATCGTCAGGTCGCCGTTGGTGAAGTCGTCGAGATCGGCAGACTCGTTGAAATCAACAAAGGCAGCCGAGGCGAAGGTTGCCGCTGCGAGGATGCAGACGGCGGAAATCAGAAACCGAATCATGGTAGCATCTCCTCCTGTAGCAAAGCGTAACCACCTCGTGAGCATAGGGGCGTGGTGACCGGACGCCCTTCCCATCATTGGAATGTTAACAGGGGGTTACGATAAAACTACCTGTTACCTGCGAAACCCCCGTGCCGTTTTGCGAAGGCCTCCGGCCAGCTGCACGAAAATGTCTTCCCGGGCCGCATGAACCGGCGGGATCGGACCCGTCCGGGGGAATGGCGACGTTCCTCCGGCGACAGATGATCCCCCCATCCTCGCCAGCAACCGCCCCGCAAGCGGCGCATTTGCCCCTTGACGACCCGACCGCGCGGGAGTAGAAACATGCGTTTCGTATCCAACGCCAACAACAGGAGCACCAGGCCATGGCAGAGTTGAAGATCTATTACGATAAGGACGGCTCGCTGGAAGCGCTTTCGGGCAAGACCGTCGCGGTGGTCGGCTACGGCAGCCAGGGACACGCCCACGCCCAGAACCTTCGCGATTCCGGCGTGAATGTCGTCGTCGCCGAGCTGGAAGGCACGGCCAATTACAAGACCGCCCAGGACCACGGATTCGAGCCCGTCTCGGCCGCCGAGGCCACCAAACAGGGCGACCTGATCATCATCACGCTTCCCGACGAGTTCCAGGCGTCGGTCTACCAGGCGGAGATCCAGCCGAACCTCGCGCCCGGCAAGGCGCTGGGGTTCTGCCACGGGTTCAACATCCGCTTCGGATGCATCGTGCCCCCCGAGGGCGTGGACGTGGTGATGATTGCCCCCAAGGGCCCGGGACACACCGTCCGCAGCTGCTACGAAGAAGGCTCGGGGGTGCCCTGCCTGATCGCCGTGGAGAAAAACGACTCGGGCAAGGCGTTCGACGTCGCCCTCGCCTGGGGAATCGGCGTCGGCGGAGGCCGGGCGGGAATCATCGAAACCACCTTCACCGAAGAGACCGAAACCGACCTCTTCGGCGAGCAGACCGTGCTCTGCGGCGGGCTGACCAGCCTCGTCAAGGCAGGCTTCGAGACCCTCACCGAAGCCGGCTATCAGCCGGGCATCGCCTACTTCGAGGTGCTCCACGAACTGCTGCTGATCATCAAGCTCATGGCCGAGGGCGGCCTGAGCTACATGCGGTACAGCATCTCCAACACCGCCGAGTGGGGCGACCTGCACGTCGGGCCGCAGATCATCGGACCCGAGGTCAAAGCCAATATGAAAAAGGCCCTCGATCGCATCCAGAGCGGCGAGTTCGCCAAGGAATGGCTCGCCGAATGCCAGGCCGGCAAGCCCAACTTCAACAAGATGTACGAAGCCGACAAGAACCATCCGATCGAACAGGTCGGCCGCGAACTGCGGAAAATGTTCTCCTGGATGGAAGCCAAGGAAGCCCCCGACGAATAAACCCCCTGCTTCCTGCGTCTGATACACCAGGGCGGCCGCTCCTGACCGGGCGGCCGCTTGTGTATCCGCCCCGCCCGAGCCGGGAGACAGCATGACCCGCCGACAGCCAAGCCAGGCCGGCAAAACCTTCAGGCGTTCCCTCCGGTGGCTGCAGGCGCTGTTTGTCTGCGGAATCGTGGGCTTGTTTCTGGTGGTCCCTCTCTATGGCCTCGTGCGGGACATCCATCGGATGCTCACCTGGCGCCCCGTCGAAGCGGAGGTCACCGCCTGCCGCACGCCCGACCCGGGAGCCGACGACGTCC
>CAZXSK010000154.1:0-2401 GCA_964642855.1 uncultured Planctomycetaceae bacterium
ACCCCATCGTGCAGGATCATCCACTCGCCGGGGGGAGGGGTGCACCCGCCGCCGGTCGTGAGGTCGGCAGAGAGAACTTCCAACGCCGCAGCCGCCTCGCCCTGTTTGAGCAGGACCTCTGCTGTCTTGGACGGCTTTCGGGCCGGGGGCGTAAACGGCTTGGTGATGAGATGCCGCCTGAAGAAGGCAACGGTCGACTCCGTCGGGCCGGTGCTGCTGTGTCCGCCGGGAACGATGGAGAGTTCCGCCTCGATACCCAGCGCCTTCCATAGTTCGACGGCCCGTCTGGCGTCGGAGTGGTCGCCGCCGTAGTCGGATTTGCCTCTCAGCAGATACAGGGGAGGCATGGCGTTGGAGATATGCGGCAGGACGTTCCGCAGACGAAGACGGTGCCGGGCCATGGTGTCCCAGGCCGGGCGCTCGCCGAAGTGCAGCCGCATTACGCTGAAGTTCTTGGGCTTGCCGAACTCCTCCCAGCTTTCGATCTGGGGGGCAGTCCACGCCGACCCCGCCCACAGCCAGGTTGCGGCAAAGGAAATCGACTCGCCCTTCCAGGGCAAGTCCTGGGAATGGAAGGCGTCTTGTGGGACCATCGAGAGCAGGGCCGCGATACGGGCACCAGCACTGTGGCCGCACACCCCGACGCGGGACGCGTCCACGCCCCAATACTTACCATGCTGTTTGAGGAATCGCAGCCCGCAGAGCGTATCGCTGATCGGAGCGGGCCAGCCGGCCTCACGGGCCAGTCTATATCCCAACGAGGCCACGGCGAACCCATCATCAAGCAGCGCCAGCACAGGCCGAGAGAACCCTTTCTCCGAGCCAAGTTCCATGTTCGGGTTGCCGCCGATGAACCCGCCTCCGTGAACGTACGCCACCAGCGGCAGAGATTGCGAGGCGTTCTCCTCCCGACCATCTTTTATGGGGGGAAGGAACAGGCGAACCTGCAAGTCTCGATCGCCGTTCCAGGTGGCCACACGTGCGACCACCAGGTCAACCTGTCGGTACCCGCCTTTCAGCGTCTCGATCTTCGCGGCCTTGGCATTGGCCAGAAGCCTCTTCTCATTGTTCGCCGCCGCCTTGGGGAGCAAGCCGGTCACGATGACATTCGGTTCATCGGCCCTTGAACCGGCCGATGCGATACAGCCTGTCATGAGCAGAAGCATGAACAGCATTCCGGTCGGCAGCGTTCGGTTCCTCATGGGGAGTTCAGACCTTTCTGATTTCATGCATCTTCGATCGGGGGCATACGTCCTCATCCATCCAGGACTCGCAGAGGCCAATCGCCCCGGAACCATCGCTCCAGGACATCAAGACGTTCCGGCGTTGTATCCCCGAAGGTTCCAGCGAGTTTCCGGGCGATGACCCGATCGATCAGCGTGGAATGCGCCCGGATCTGGAAATGGCTTCGGCCGTGCCTCAGCCCGGGTACCTCATCGCGACAAAGCTTGGCGGTCAGGCCTTCCACGCGGTTGTACCATTCGTGTCGCCAGAAGTAGTCGCAGCAGTCATCGAACCAGCGCTCGATCTCGGACGGGTCGCAAAGCGGGTCGCTGAGCGCCTTGAGAAACTCTCCGAAACGGACGGCCTGTTCCTCGTTGAGAGCTTGCACGCCCCTCGGCGGTTGAATGTGATACGGCAGCAGGTCCAACCGAGTCACCCCACGAGCGTCAAAGCCCAGTTCCACCAGATAGCCCAATTCCATCCATGCCGACATGACGGCCGTTGCAGAACGCGGCGGAAACACGAAATTGCCCGTGCTGAACACAACGGGGACCGATCGTCCGTCACGAGTCTCAACCAGCGTCAGCCCCTGGGGCACGTGAGGGTGATGGCCGACGATGGCATCGGCTCCGGCCTGTGCGACGGCAAACACCTGCCCGACCCAATACGGCGGAGGGACCGGGGCGTACTCCTTGCCGCCGTGGACAATCACGAGCAGTTGGTCGCAATGACACTTGGCTTGGCTGCAGCGGTCCAGCACGTGAACGTCGAAGATGGGGGCGGCCCCTCCATTATGTCGATTGATGGTCGTCACTTCCGACAGTGCGAGCACCCCCAGGCGGACGCCATGAACGTCCACGAACAGGGGTTCAGCCGCCGATTCGGTATCCGCCCCCGCACCGACGGGCATCAGCCCAGATTGGCGACAGACCTTGAGCGTTGCTTCCAACCCGTCGGCCCCCTGGTCGTATATGTGATTGTTCGCCAGCGTCGCGACATGGAAACCCGCTTGCCTCAAAGCTGACGCGCAAGACGGCTCACATCGGAAGCTTGGGCCATCCTTGACGATGGGACGATCTCCTCCCAAGGGGGCTTCCAGGTTGACGATCGACAGGTCGGCCTGGGCAATGGTCGGATGCAGCGAACCGTACACAGATTCCGGCGGCAGATCGGCCAC
>CAZXSK010000155.1:0-2396 GCA_964642855.1 uncultured Planctomycetaceae bacterium
ATCGCGCCTCGCATCCCGCTTGCCCCTGCCCCCGGGCGCGGAGGCGTCACCGTTCGCCGGCCCGCCTGCCAGCCAAGCCCCCCCGGTCGGGGCCTCGCATAGCCGCTCCGTGTTCTACCCTTCCGACCTCGCCGAGACCGTACCCGAGACCTTGCTGCTCTTGGTCAGGATACTCCTGCCCTCATGCCAGCCGCGCCAGTAGCCGAAAAACTTCCCGCCGTCGATGATCCCGTGGATCTCGTAGCGGTACGTTCCCGCTGAGACCACCTTCGAGCGGGCCTCGAACTCCAGCACGCCGGTCAGCCGGCTGCCTTCGATCTCGAAACGCGCCTCGGTGACCTTCGCCTGCAAGGCGTCAGGGCGCTTGGGGTTGCTCACTCTCGCCGACACCACCTTGCCGTCTTCGAGCGTCAGCTCGGCCTGCATCTGGTGGTCCCTGCCGCCCTTGCCCCCCACCAGCGACCAGCCGAAGTGGATCGTCATCGACCCCAGCGTGTCATCCGTCACCGCCGGGGGCTCCCGCCGCGACAGCCGGCCGGTCAGGGCGCCCTCGACCTCCTGCTCCCCGTCGCGAGTCGTGAACGTCCCGGCCAGGGCGTATCCGTCGATCGTCGCGTCGATCTCGGCCGTCACCTCAAAGGGCTCCTTCTGCGACTTGTACACGTCGGGCACGATGCTCAGCTTCAGCAGCCCACGAAGCCGGTCGCCTTCGAGCACGAGCTTCGACGCGTCGACCGAGTGAGGCTGGTGGTTCCACCCGCTGGCATACGCCAAGCCGTGGATCGGCCCGTCGTCGTCGAGAGCGAGGGTAATGATGATCGGGCTGTTCTCGCGCATCGCCCGCGGCAGACGGATCGTCGCGATGCTTTGGGCGGGCTTCGGGGCGGGCGTGCGATGCATGCTCCCCCAGGCCATCAGGTTCCGGTCGTGAATGTCGCCGACCTTCGCGTCGTACTGCAGCGCCACCTCCCCGCCGATCACCAACCCGCGGAACGTGTACGTGTGGGTCATCACAGCCTGGGGCACGCGGTTGTCGTCCCGGCCGTGGTCGATGTCGATCACCGCCCTGCCCGTCAGCACCGGCCCGTCGAGGTCCACCTCCAGCGACCGGACCACCGACGAGTAACTGCGGTAGTCGGGCACGACGCTCTCGAACTGCGCCCCCTTGACCTCCCCGCCGCCGGTCAACGTGAACAGCAGCAGGTGATCGTGGGCGTAGTTCTGATTGGGCAGGTTCCTGCGGCTGGCAAGCAGCGCCCGCAGCGGCTGGAAGAACCGGATCCGGAAATTCCGCCCGGCAGCGTCGCCCTCGACGGCCGCGGGCTGGCCCCGCAGCCTGCCCCTGACCTTCTTCCCGCCGACGGTGCCCGCATACGTGCCGCCCAAGGCGGCGTCGCTACGATCAGCCCGCAGGCGGAACTCGCACGCGATCGGCTTGCCGTCCCTGGGCATCCACGGGTCGGGGCGGATCGTCACCTTCGTAACGCCCGCCAGCCCGTCGTCCGACAGCGTCAGCCGGTCGGTCGCTGCCTCGTGCCAGAACGAGTTGAACGTCCGGGCCGTGGCGAACCCAACCAGCTTCCCGTTGGGGTCCCGGGCGATGCGCAACTTCAGGTCCTTCTCGCCGGGCAGGGGCTTCTCCAGCGTCACCACCCAGCCGCCATCGGACGGGGTGTCCGCACACGACGGGCAGGCAACCATCACGCACAGCAGCGACAACACCAACGCGATCTTCGCACGATTCAGCATGAGCGTCTCCGTTCGGTCTCCGAGATCTTCGGCGATGGCAGCGTTCGTTCCGGCGCTGCCTGCGGGCTGGCGGGGGCAATGGTACCTCCCTTCGCCCGGCCGGGGAAGGGGGCATCGACAAACGGCATGAACTTGTCACCACGGCCCGCTCGTTCGCACAGAAACCGCTGCCCTTCCTGCCCCGGCCAGAAAATTCGGGGTGGGCGCCGCACGCGACATCCGTACAATGCGACCCGGCGGGCCGGCGAAGCAAGGCAACTCGGGAAGTCAACACGCAGGTCGGGACACCGCGGATCGCCAACCCGATCCACGGGCGGATTCCTGACCCCACAGCAAGGAGAAAGGCACGGCATGCTTGCGGAATCTGTGATTGAACTCCACTGGCTGGACTGGTTGGTTATCGGGCTCTACGGGGCGGCGATGTTCGGCATCGCGATCTGGGCCTTCCGCAAGATCAACGACTGCGGCGGCTTCCTGCTCGGCAAGCGCAAGATGGGCAAGCTGATGATGATGGCGACCACCTTCGCCGGTGGCACCAACGCCAACCACCCCATGAGCGTCTCCGCCGCCACCTACAAGGAAGGGCTCTCGGGGATGTGGCTGAGCCTGACCTGGATGCTCATCACCCCCTTCTTCTGGATGTACCC
>CAZXSK010000156.1:0-2392 GCA_964642855.1 uncultured Planctomycetaceae bacterium
GGGCGTTCGACGCTCCCACAGCGGGAGCGACCGTACGCGGAGGAAGCGGAGATTCAGGCACGATCAGTTTCCTTTCCTGGGAAGGGCCGGCGCGTCCAGTGACCGGCGGATCAGGTGGCGAACGGTCAGCCCCTGCACGAGTACCGAAAATGCAACCACGACATAGGTCATCGTCAACACGGCCCCCCGCATCGGTCCTTCGGGAAGCGAGAGCGCGAGAGCCACGGAAATGCCTCCGCGCAAACCGCCCCAGGTCATCACGCGGATCGCCCGTGGAGCGAACGGCCTGCCCATGCTCCGCAGGATCTCCACCGGCCCGCCCACGCAGACCAGGCGGGTCAGCAGCACCATCGGCACAGCCGCAGCACCAGCGAGGAAATACCGCCCCTCCAGCGTCAACAGCAGCGATTCCAACCCGATCAGCAGGAACAGAACCGCATTGAGGATCTCGTCGATCAGCTCCCAGAATCGGTCCAGGTGCTCCCGGGTGACTTTCGACATGGCCAGCCGCCTTCCCTGGTTTCCGATCAGCAGCCCCGCCACAACCATTGCCAGCGGCCCGGAGGCATGGACCGCGTCGGCCAAAGCAAACCCACCAGTTACCAGCGCGAGGGTAATCAATGCCTCGACAGGATAGTCATCCACGCTTCGGAGCATCCGGTACGCCACGTACCCCAACCCCAGGCCGATGGCGATCCCACCGAAGACCTCCAGGGCGAACAGCCCCAGCACCTGGAGCATAGAAATCGTCTCGCCGGACTGGGCGAACTTCAGGAGCGTAAGGAAGACCACCACACCAATGCCATCGTTGAACAGGGACTCGCCGGAAATCTTGGTTTCCAAGCTCCTGGGGGCTTCGGCCTGGCGGAGAATCGAGAGTACCGCGATGGGGTCGGTCGGAGAGATCAATGCCCCGAACAGCAAACAGTGCACCGCCGGCAACGCCAGGCCCAGCGAGGCCGACAGCCCCCAGGTTCCCAAGCCCACCAGGATCGTCGAGCCCAGCACGCCCACGGTCGCGAGGATCAGGATCGTCCACTTGCTTTCGAGGAGATCGTTGATCTCCACGTGCAGCGCTCCTGCGAACAGCAGGAACGCGAGCATCCCGTGCAGCAGGACCTCGCTGAAGTTGAGCGTCTCCATCCACCGGCGGGAAACCGATGCGGCAGTCCCTCCAACAATCAGAAACCCCACCGAGAGCACGAGAGACATAGCCATCAGCGCGACCGAGGACGGAAGCTTCAGCCATCGCCGGTTGACCCAGCCCAGAATCGCTGTCAGCGAAAGCAGGATGCCAAGCACAGCCATCGGGTGCATGTCGACTCCACGGGGAACGTGCGGGCCGCATGATACCTGCTTCGGGTCGGGCGGGCAACCAGCCGCCCAGACGAGTTGAGCGGCCTTGCGGGTCGGACAGGAGGTACCTATTATGGTGAACGCAGATCACCTCAACGGAAACGCAAGGACTGGAAGGAACGGGTCATGGCGAAAGACATCCGGATCGGACTCATCGGGCAGGCGTTCATGGGGCGTGCACACTCCAACGCCTGGGGGCAGGTCAATCGGTTCTTCGAAGCCAGCCCCAAGGCGGTTCTTCATACAATCAGTGCACGCGACGAAGAAACACTTGCGGACTTCGCGGAAACATGGGGATGGGGCGACCACACGACCAACTGGAAGAGTCTGATCGCCAACGATGAGATCGACCTCGTCGACATTGGAACGCCCAACCACCTCCACAAACCGATGGCCATTGCAGCCTTGGAAGCCGGCAAGCACGTCGCTTGTGAAAAACCACTCGCGGGAACGCTCGACGACGCCCGGGAGATGCTCAAAGCCGCCCGGAAGGCTGGCAGGAAAGGCGTCAGGACCTTTGTCTGGTACAACTACAGACGATGCCCCGCCGTTGCCCTGGCCCATAGGCTGGTCAAGAGCGGCAAGATCGGCGAGATCCGTCACGTTCGCGGGTTCTACCTGCAGGACTGGGCGGACAAGAGCGTGCCCCTGGCGTGGCGGTTCCAGAAGAAGTACGCCGGCAGCGGCGCTCACGGCGACCTCAACGCACACATCATCGACATGACCCGCTTCGTCACCGGCCAAGAGATCACCGAGATCTGTGGCGCGATCGCCGAGACCTTTGTCAGGCAGCGCCCGAAAATGACCGGATCGGCCGGCGGGGGAATCGCCAGTGGCCTGAAACAATCCGCGAAAAGAGGCCGGGTTACCGTCGACGACGCGGTGCTGTTCCTCGCGAGATTCAGCGGCGGAGCCGTGGCCAGCTTCGAAGCTGCCCGGCAGGCGACCGGAAACCAGAACCGCAACGGCTTCGAGATCAATGGCACGAAGGGCTCGCTGAAGTTCGACTTCGAGCGGATGAACGAACTGCAGTACT
>CAZXSK010000157.1:0-2314 GCA_964642855.1 uncultured Planctomycetaceae bacterium
CCGGTTCGCCGGCCTGAAGCCCGCCCCGCGCGATCGGCGGGCTTCTTCTTTGCGCCCCACGAACACCTGAACGACGCGCACACCGTCCTGCCCGGGGCAGGAACTTCCCGCCGCATCCGGCGTTTCAGTACTCAGGGCCAGCCTCCGACAACCGACCTTTGCCCCGGGAGATCCCCATGAGCTTCTGCCGTATTCTCACCACAGGCCTCTGCTTGCTGGCTCTGTTGGCCGGACCGATCGTCGCAGACGACCCACTGCCTCTCGGACACCCGGACTTCTACCCCTCCGACGACCGCCCGGTTCGCCTGCGCGGGGACGGTTCGGGACACTTCCCTGCCTCCACGCCCGTGACCGCCTGGGACTTCCGCACCGGCAACAACATCGTCTGGTCGACCAAGCTGCCCAGTTGGGGGTATTCCTCGCCGATCGTGGTGGGCGACAAGGTCTTCGTCACCGCCGACTTCAACCGCCTGCTCTGCCTCAATGCCCGCTCGGGCGATATCCTCTGGGAGCGTAAGAACTGGACCTTCGATGTAGTTGCTCCCGAGAAGGCCAGGGCAGACCAGCTCCGCGAGAAATGGAACATGCTCATCGGCGCCCACTCCGAAGCCTGGGCCGTCTGCTGGGAAATCGCCTACCTCACCTGGAAGCTCGACGTTATCGAAGCTGCCCAGGCCGGCAAAGAGTTCGAGTGGCCGCGCGGCGGATATGGCCACAGCGGAAAGGTCCGTCGCAAGGGCGCCAACATGGCCGACATGCACCTCAGCGACAACGAGAAGAAGCAGTTGATGGCCTCGATGGCCGAACTCAGCGATGCCGAGATCAAGAAGCTCCGCGACCGCCTCGGAAAGCTCCAGAGCATCCGCGAGGAGAGAGCATACGGCCCGAGTGTCAGCGCCTACGTTCCCACGCTCTCGCCCTTCCGACGCAAGTCCAAATCGCCCGCCCGGACGAAGTGGGAAAAAGACATCCACCCGCTCTACAGGGAGTTGCTGGAATATGGTCTCGCCACGGACTTCTGGAACGGCTACCTGGGCACCAGCTTCCCCACGCCGGTCTCCGACGGCAAACACGTGTACGTCAACTTCGGACAGAACCAGGTCGTCTGCTACGACCTGCAAGGCAATCGCAAGTGGATCCGTGTGCTGTTCGATCCGGAAAAGGTCGGCGTGCGAACCGCCCAGAATTTCTCCGCCTCGCCCCTGCTGGCCGGCGATCTGCTGATCTCGCTGCATGGCAACGTGCAGAACGAAGGCCCGACCATGTGGGCAGTCAACAAGGAGACCGGTAAGCTCGTCTGGAGCCGGCCGATGCCCCATCACAACGCATTCGGCCACCCGTATGCTCAGATGGCCCACATGAAACACGGCGACATCGACGTGATCGCCTGTGGGAACGGCACGATCGTCGAAACCAGAACCGGCGACGTAGTCGTCGACAAGCTCATCACCCTCTGCGGACCGCCCCTGGTGCACGAAAACGTGGTCTACTACCTCAGCGGCAGCGGCCAGGCCGGTGACGGCCTGCGGTGCGCAGTCGAGATCTCACGCAACAAAGGCAAGCTCTGCGGCAGGATGCTCTGGTCTGTCGTGCCCAAGAAGGGCAGGAAGTTCGGCCGCTACGTCGACGCGATGGCTCGGCACATGGATCGCGAGAGAATCCAGTCCCTCGAGGAGGCCGGGGAGGGGGCAACCAAAGTGGGCTCACTCTGGATGAACGGCAAGATTCTCCTCGGCCAGGACCCGGGCAAGGTTCTGGACCCAGCCACGGGCAAAGTCACCGAAACCGAACTGCATTTCCGGCGAACCGTGGAAACCGACCTGCGTCCGGCAGGAAAGCACCGCGGGCATCTGGTTCGGGCGGGAGCGTACCTGTTCGCCACCGGCTCGAGTGACCTCGTCGCCTGCTACGATGCGTCGGTCCCCACCAAGGTCGTCGGCGTCGGCCGGGCTGGCAGCAAATGGCAGCGGGAGGTCCAGCTCCAGAAGATCTCAGCCGAGGAAATGACGCGGATCATCCGCGAGCGGCACTTCCTGCCCCACTACCGCGAGTGGTCCACCATGCAGTCCACCCCCTTCGCCCAGGGAGACCGGCTGTATCTCCGCACGCGGGATACCCTCTACTGCATCGGGGATCCGAACAAACCCTACCATTCGCCGAAGTCGACGCCCGAGGAGGCCCGGACCGGCGAGTAGCTCGTCCGGCGGGAACGATTGCTGCGCACCGGCCGGGGCTGGGGGTATAGTTTCCGGGACAAGGGCGGATGCTGCGCCCGCCGCCCGCAAAGCAACCCCGCGAAAGGAAGACCCCATGC
>CAZXSK010000158.1:0-2263 GCA_964642855.1 uncultured Planctomycetaceae bacterium
CACCACGTTCGGCAGGCCGAGATAGGCCATCTCCCAGCAGGTGCTTCCGCCGGCGGTGACGGCCAGGTCTGCCCGGGCGATGCGCTGGGGCATGTCGGTTGCATTGCGGACGAGATCGAACCGCCCGGGCAGCGACTGGGCCAGTTCGGCAAGCTGATCATAGTGCGGGTTTGCCCCGCCTACGATGACCTCCACCGACAGGCCCGGAACATCGAGTGACCCAAGCGCTCGCATGACGCGCCCGGTGACGTTGTCCGGGTCGCCGCCGCCGAGCGTGACGAGAATTCGGCCGGCCTGCTCCGGTATTCGCCGGGCCTCCCGTTTGTCGCCCAGCCGGCGGAACTCGCGGCGCAGCAGGACATACCGCGTTCCGAGCAGCAGTTCCGTCTCCGGGCTGCATCGGCCTGCGTAGAGTTCGGGGCTGGCGTGAATGTTCTGGTTCACCACCAGCTCGCACTCGAACTGCTCCATCTCGGCGTTGTCGTCGATCGCCAGCACGCCGAGCCCCGCCTGGCGGAGCATGCGCTGGTGCTCGACGCGGAACCGATAGCCGTCCAGAACGACCCAGCGCACCTGCCGTGAACGGGCTGCTTCGACGGTTGCTTCCAGGTCGGCAGCCGAGCCGATCTCGGCATCGGTGACGATCGTTTCGATTCCCTCTGCTTCCAGGCGATCGCGGATTCCATCGGCCAACCGGCAGGCGATCAGGGACACCGACCCGCCCATGTCCTGCCAGTATTGCCCCAGCGCCAAACAGCGCATCACGTGGCCGACCCCGATCAAGGGATATGCATCGGCGCGGACAAGCAATCGGCCGGGCAAACGGTCACTCCTTTACGTGTTTCTGCTGCACGTGGCGGTTGATCTCGCGGAGTTCCGGCTGACGCTGCACCAGGGCCAACACGTCCTTCCAGGAGAACAGGCCATCTCCGCCCAGTTCGTCGTATACCGCTCGCACAAAATGGAGGTCTTCGGGTGTATCGACCGTCCAGCGATGCTCGGAGTGATCCTCGCTGCCCGTGACGGGAAGGATTCTGAACCGGTCTGTATGTTCCTTGATGAATGGTGTGACGTGCTCGCGTTGGTATCGCTGGTCGGCCTCTCGGTCGGCCATCTCCAGCGCCTCCCGGGTGAATATCTCGGTATCCAGCCCGCGAGGCCAGGTGCGCTCTTCGATGTTGCTGGCGTAGTCGGGACGCTCCTCGACGAACCGCCGAACGACCATCCCGCTGACCCCCGGATCCAGGAGCGGACAGTCCGATGTCACGCGGACAATCGCCTCGGCAGATGCTTCCTCGGCGGCGAGCCGGTAACGGCTGAGGACGTCATCCTCGCTCCCGCGAACACAGCGGGTTCCGATGGTCTGGCAGGTGGAGACGATCGCCTCGTCGGCCTGTGCGGTGCTCGTGGCGACGACGACTTCGGCGACACCGTCGGTGCGTGCAGCCCGTTCGATGACTCGCTGAAGCATGGTCTGCCCCGCGATGTCCATCAACACTTTCCCCGGCAAGCGGGTGGAGCCCATGCGGGCCTGGATGATCGCGACGGTTCTCATGCTACTCGCTCCCCACCGCCGAGCGCAGCGTCTCCACCACGCGCGAGACGTCGGCTTCGGTAAGACCCGGATACATCGGCAGAGACAGGATCTGCTCGTAGGCCCCCTCAGCCACGGGGCACAGCCCCGGACCCGTTCCGAGGCGCTCACGATAGTACGGGTGCAGGTGCACCGGGATGTAATGCACGTTTACGCCAATGCCCGCCTCTCGCATGTGATCGAACACGCCCGCCCGATCGGCTGCTCCATCGGGCGTGATGCGGACCACGTACAGATGGTATGCGTGATCGACGTCGGACGAAACCGTCAACGGCTCGACTCCGGCGATGGATTCCAGCTTCTCGTCATAGACGGAGGCGATCTCCCGCCGCCGTGTCACCCAGCGGGGCAGTTTGCGTAACTGCGACAGCCCCAGGGCGCACTGGATGTCCGTGATACGGTAGTTGAAGCCCAGTTCCACCATCTCGTAGAACCAGGTCCCCTTCTCCTGCCGGGTGCGATGGTCGGTGGTGATTCCGTGGTTGCGGAACGCCCGCATGGCTGCGGCGGCATCGTCGTCGTTGGTCGTGATCATCCCGCCTTCGCCGGTGGTCATGTGCTTGACCGGGTGGAAGCTGAAGGTCGAACAATCGGCCAGGCTTCCGACCGGTCGGCCCTTGTAGCGTCCCCCGACAGCATGGCAAGCATCGGCGAGCAACTTGAGGCCAC
>CAZXSK010000159.1:0-2260 GCA_964642855.1 uncultured Planctomycetaceae bacterium
GTGATTGTGGGGTATTCCTGGTCAGACTGGTGGCAATGATGAACAAGACGCTGATCAGGCCAGCGCCAACACTGAGTTCAAAAACACCGGCGTAAGGTGCGCTGAGCACAAAGAACAGGATGGCAAGCACAACGCTTCCAGCGCCGATGGCCGTGATGATCCAGATCAGCCGACGGGCAAATAACGCGCAACAACCCATCAGCATGAAGCTGACAGCAAGGATACCAATCGGGAATGCAGGGTTGGTCAAAAAGTCCTCCATGTCCGGAATGCACGAGATTAACCGGGCACTTCCGACAAACGATGCATTGATGATTAAATTTTCGCTTGACTCTAATAGTTACTGACGATACAGGTTCTCCTGAGGTCAAGTCGCTACCATTGACAGTCCACGCACTTGAAAGCAACGGTAAGGGCCTCGATGTAACGGCTCGACGAGGTTCGATAGTATTATACGGAATACCGGGCAGGCTGTCAACCTCAGATATTTCAGGGTCAGCGGTCTGGCTGGCGGTGTGCGTCTCACAGCGATAAAACAAAAAAAGCGCTCCGGTTTGATCTGCGGTGCGCTTTTTCCATGCTGCAAGGTATGGTTTACCGGATCACCAGCGGGATAAACAAGGCCAGCCCGCCACAGCCCTTGCCGCCGTCGGTGATGGTCCAGCTGTCGTTGTCGATCATGTTCTGTCGGGCGGCTTCACCGCTGCAGTAGGCGCTGTTACCGCCGTCAAAGGTGACCCGGCTCTGCAAAACCTGCGCATCCCATCCAATCAGCAGGGCATCATAGTTTTCGGTGGAAAGGGCGGCGCCGCTGAACATATCTGCTGCGCCTGACAGCCCGGAGACATCCCACCCGCTCAGGTCCTGGTCGAAAGCGCTGGCGCCCATAAACATACTGTTGGCTGAGGTCAGACTGCTGGTGGCCCACCCTCCGAGGGGCTGGTTGAAGCTGTCAGCGTATCTGAACATACTGTTCATGCTCGTCACACTGCTCATGTCCCACTCGCTCAGGTCCTGATTGAAGCTGCCGGCATAAGCAAACATTGCGCTCATGTCGGTGACGCTCCCCACCGCCCAGGCTCCAATCGGCTGGTCAAAGCTGGTGGCATAATAAAACATGCCCCGCATCGTTGTCACGCTGCTGGTATCCCAATGGCTCAGATCCTGGTTAAAGGAAAAAGCAGAGGAAAACATCCAGTTCATACTCGTGACACTGCCAGTTCCCCAACCGCCAATATCCTGATTGAAACTGCTGGCACCAGCAAACATCCAGTTCATATCCGTCACTCGGCGGGTATTCCACCCACCGATATCCTGGTTAAAGCTGGTGGCATTGAGGAACATCCAGTTCATCAATGTGACGCGGCTGGTATCCCAACTGCTTATATCACTGTTAAAAGCGCTGGCGCCCATAAACATCTGGCTCATCGTCATCACACGGCTAACATCCCAGCCGCTGAGGTCCCCATTGAAGCTGCTGGCATCAGCAAACATATAGCTCATATCGGTTACATTTGAAAGGTCAGGGATGTCAGATGCCGTGCCATCAAGGTTGCTGCAGCCTCTGAAGGCATTTGCCATGGAGACCCACTGCCCGGTGCCCCACTGCTCAACAGAAAGCAGTTTGAGTTTGTCACCACTATCATTGAAATAAATGCGTGGAAAACCGTCCCCATGCCCGAGATTGTCTTTGATGCGGATTGTATAGGTGCCGGGGGCGGCGTAATCGCAGCTCTTATCACCTTCAGCGCCTGTGATTTCATAGACACCATCATTTTCACAGTCCACATCATAATCATAGCTGCTACTCGCAAAGGTAGGGATCATAAATTGGGAGTCGTTGGATGGGCCGGTGTTATCCGTCCTGACTGTGATCACAAAATCGTTGAGGATTGTGCAGTCTTTCCCATTGTCAGTGATGCTCCAGCCATCGCTGTTGATCATATTTTGCCGGGCGTCCTCTGCCTGGCAGTAAGTGCTGCTGGCCCCAAAGTTAACGCCAGGGTACAGATTTTGTGCCTCCCAGCCGATCAACAGGGCATCATAATTGACAGTGGAAAGTGAGGTGTTGATGAGCATCGAAATCGCATTGGTCAGAGCGCCTACATCCCACCCTCCCAGGTTCTGATTGAAGCTGCTCGCATCAGCAAACATCATGAACATATTAGTTACACTGCTGGTATCCCATCCACCAATATCCTGGTTGAAGCTGCCAGCTTCATTAAACATTGAGATCATCGTTGTTACATTACCAGTATCC
>CAZXSK010000160.1:0-2222 GCA_964642855.1 uncultured Planctomycetaceae bacterium
TGGCTGTACAGCTTCGTCGGGCAAGCCCGTCCTTGGCTTTGAAGCAAGGCGCGTTGCCGCTACGAAGAAGGACCTAGGCCCATTGATAGGGGTAGGGAAGCCCGGTTGGCCGGGCTCCCCTCCCTCCGAACCGTACGTGCGGGTTTCCCGCATACGGCTCTCCGGTCAGCGGGTTACCCCGGAGGGGACTGTGCGGCTTGTGCGCGGGCTGTTGTCAGGCTGAACAGCCCCCGTTCGGCAAAGTAGGCATTGGGCCAGCGTTGATGGTCCGTCCCGCGTCCACGGCCTTTGCGTTTTCTGCGTTTGCGCAGGATCGAGCGCAGGCGCATGCGGACGTAGCCGTCCATAGCGGGAAATACGGTGGGGTGGCTGTGTTTGAAGTAACCAAACCAGCCTTGGAGGATGGGGTTGATCCGGGCGATGATGCGCTCCAGACTGTTCCCGTTGGCGCGTCGCGTTTGGGCGCGGATGGCTTCGCGCAGCTTCTTCTCGCTCTTGGGACGCGGAAAGCGGCGGTCGCAGTCTTTGTGCCGCTTGAACCGGTAGCCCAGAAACTCGAAGTAGCCGCCGTCTTCGTCCATGGAGACGATGCGCGTCTTGTCCGGATGCAGGACGAGCCCTGCGCTTTCCATCCATTGACGCACTCCCTCCAAGGCCTCTTGCGCCTGCTCGGGGCTCTGGCACAAGAGCACGAAGTCGTCAGCGTACCGTACCATCTCCACCCCGGCCTGGGCCATAAGATGGTCCAGCGGGTTCAGGTAGATGTTGGCCAGCAACGGGCTGATGACCGCGCCTTGCGGCGTGCCGGTTTCGGGCGTCCATGTCGCCATGGCCTCCATCACCGGCTGGTTCAGGTACTGTTCCACCAGGCCCAGCACCCGGCCGTCGGAGACCCGGTCGCGGACCCGCGCCAGCATCGCATCCTTGGGGATGCTGTCGAAGTATCCCTGGATGTCCGCATCTACCACGTGACGGTAGCCCGCCTTGAGCAGCGCCTCCACCCGGCGCAGCGCATCCTTGGCGCCTCGGGCCGGACGAAAGCCATAGCTCTGTTCGGCGAACTCCCGCTCGAAAATGGGTTCCAGCACGTTACGCAACGCCGTCTGCACCACCCGGTCGCGCACCGTGGGTATCCCCAAGGGACGCATCTTGCCGCCTCCCTTGGGTATCCACGTGCGCCGCACCGGCTGGGGGGTATACGTTCCCGCCCGAAGCTGCTCCTCGAGCCGCGTCAATTCCGCGTCGAGACGCCGCTCGAAACCGGCCACGGTGACCCGGTCGACGCCCGGACCTCCCCGCTTGGCTTTCACATGCGCGAAGGCCGCCGCGAGGTGGCCCGGTCTGTACACCTTATCCATCAAGCTGAACCATACGTCTCCCTTGACCCCTCTCTCGAGGGCCGTCAGCATCCGCTCCGTCCAGACCGTTGGTTCCGCCCAGGCCCATCGGCTCCGGACGTCTCCTCCTTGTTTAGCCCCGCCTACGCGCGGCACTGCCGAAGGTGTTTGTTCCATCGTTCCTTCCTTTGCGAATCCGCTTTCCTGCATCCCTTCGCTCCACGGGCATTACCCCGTTTCCTCGCTACTATGGATGCTCTGACTCCTCAACGGCGGGCTCTTCAGGCCCGTGGGCCTTGAACGCCCTCCTGTGCCGCGAGGTCTCCCTTCTTCACGTACCCCGCCTTCCAGCCATTCCGTCTCCAACCACCCCATGCCCCCCTGCCGCCGCTTTTCCACTATCCGCCAACCCTCGCATCCTTTCTTTTTCTCCCCACCGCCTCCGCGGCGGCCGGGCGATGCGCCGATCTCTCAGCGCGGCAGGTTCATTCCAGGCTTCACCCTTTACCAGCGGGCTCGCCGGGACATCAGGCCGAATCGAGTTCGTTCTCCTACGGACTGGCCGTTCGTCCTTCGTTGCTCTCCACCCCGCATCGCTGCGACGCAGTTACTCGGACTACTGAAAGGTGGCGTCATTCAGGAGCGGGCTTTCACCGCTCTGACGCGGTACGCTCAAAGGCGCACTGGAGCCGGCGCCCTCGCCGGCTGGGCTTGGCCAAGCGAAGACTCCGGCGGGGGCGCCGGAGCCACAACTTGCTGGGGTTGGGGTTCTTTCCGGTTGTGGGGCCGGCCGTGGCCAAGCGAAGACTCCGGCGAGGGCGCCGGAGCCACAATTGGCCTTGGCCATGCCAAGACTCCGGCGGGGGCGCCGGAGCCACAACTCGC
>CAZXSK010000161.1:0-1979 GCA_964642855.1 uncultured Planctomycetaceae bacterium
CCTCCAGCACGGTGGCGCGATTTTCGCTGTGCAGCGTGAGGAGATTCCGGCCCGGGCGCCGCTGGCCGCCACCTATCGCTTCGCGACATGAAGGGATGACAAGGCCAATGACCATGCAGGGAGAAGTCGTATTGTTCAAGATGCCCGAAGGTTGGGGCATCATACATGGTGAGGATGGCGAGCAGTACCGCGTGTTTCGAGACGATATCGAGGAAGGCGCCGAACTGCTGGTCAAAGGCGACCGCGTTCGCTTTGACATTCAGCAGACGCAGGAGGGCTTCAAAGCCGTCAGCGTCTGCCGCGTCGGCGAGACGCAGTAGAAAGCCACGGATGGTCGGGGCTCGGATCATCCCGGGTCCCGACCGTCTCATCAGACGGGATTGACATCCATGAGTGACCAGACGGAGTTTCGCGTCGGCTGCAGCGGGTATCAGTATCCGCATTGGAAGGACGTCCTCTACGAAGAGGGCCTGCCCAAGAGCCGCTGGTTCGAGCGATACGCCGAGGCGTTCGACTCGGTGGAGATCAACAACACGTTCTACAACCTTCCCAAGGCCCAGACGTTTGACGACTGGCGCGAGCAGGCCCCGCCGGGTGCATCCCGTTTGAGTGGGTAGATTGACTGGGAATGCCGATAGTGGGGATAGGAATGGATTCCACTATCTTTGGGAGAACGGCATGGCAGGATTGGACAAGGACGTCCTGGACCACATCACGGCGACGCTGTTGCGGGAGTTGCCGGAGACCGAGGACAATTTGGCGGCGATGGAGCAGCAGGTCTTCGAGGCGGTCCAGCAGATTGGCGGCGCGACGTTGCAGGCGAAGTTGGACGCCAAAAAAAGGGGTACACCGGCAGCCGAGTAGACTGCGAGTGCGGCGAGAGGGGGCGGTTCAAGGAGTACCGCAGGAAGTTCGTCTTGACCCGTGTGGGCGGGGTTCAGATTCACCGGGCCTACTACTATTGCCCGTCGTGTCGCACGGGCCAGTTGCCCTTTGATCGCGACTCGGGCCTGGGCCGGGGTCAGTTGTCCGAGGCGGTGGCGTCGGCCGTGAGCTTGCTGGGGGTTCACGACAGCTTCGAAGAAGCGTCGCGAGCCTACGAGACGTTGATGGGGGTTCGCGTCGACGACAACGTCATTGCGTCCACAGCGGAGCGTGCCGGTCAGACCGTCGCTGCGCGGGAGGATCATCAACGGTCGGCCTGCCGGGAGGATCGTCGACCGCCGGAGGCGGAGGTTACGCCCGGCCGGCTGTATGTCAGTATGGACGGCACGACGGCTCCGACACTGGACGGCTGGCGGGAGGTCAAGTGCGGGGCGGTCTACTGGGATGATCCCGTTGAGGGCCATCAGGCCTGCTATGGGGGTCGGATTGAGGGCTGTGAATCCTCGGGCCAGCGGCTCTGGCATCTGGCCTGCCGTCACGGCCTTCGGCAGGCCCAGGAGGTGATCGTCATTGGTGACGGGGCCGAGTGGGTGTGGAATCAGACGCGACTGCACTTCGGCCGGGCGACGGAGATCCTCGATTGGTACCACGCCAGCGAGCATGTCTGGGGCTGCGCCAATGACCTGCACGGCCAGGGCAGCAAGAAGGCCAAACGATGGGCCGCCCGCATGCTCAAGACGATGCGGTATCAGGGAGGCAAGGAACTGCTGAAGCGTCTTCGCCGGTCCCGACAGTCTCGAAAGACCGGCCACGACGCCCTTGATGCCCTGATCGGCTATGTCTGCACGCACCAAAACCGAATGGACTATCCCGCCTGCCGACGCCGGGGCCTCGACATCGGCTCCGGACCCATCGAGGCGACCTGCAAACGCCTGGTCAACCGACGATTCAAGGGAGCCGGCATGCACTGGCGACCCGAGAACGTCAATGCCATCCTTGCCCTCCGCGCCGCATGGCTTAACCACCAATGGGAGCCCCTCTGGCAAACACACCCCCTCGCCGCATGAACCTACCCACTCAAACGGGATGCACCC
>CAZXSK010000162.1:0-1936 GCA_964642855.1 uncultured Planctomycetaceae bacterium
TAGACATAATGGATTGACCTGCCCCGATCTCAAAGTCGTGGGTTATCCTGCGGTTTTAAGATACACCGGTGAGGGCAGAGCCACATTGAGAAAGGAGCAGGTCATGCAGGAGTCTATCACGTATGTCGGTTTGGATGTACACAAAGATTCGATTGTCTACGCCGTCGCCCCCTGGCGAGCTGAGGTTCAGCCGGGCGGACAGATCGCCAATCGCACCGAGGCCATTCGGGGCATGGTCGAGCGTCTGTCGCGTCGGCACGGGCGTCTCAGTTTTACCTACGAGGCCGGCCCGTGCGGGTACGATCTGTACCGCTGGTTCCTGGAGCGGGGCCATCCTTGCCTGGTCGTCGCGCCGTCATTGATTCCGCGCCGTCCTGGCGACCGGATCAAGACGGACCGCCGCGACGCGATGACGCTGGCGAGGTTGTCGCGGAGCGGGGACCTGACCGCAGTGTGGGTGCCGGATCCGCACCACGAATCGATTCGGGAACTGGTCCGTTGCCGCGAGGACTTCAAGCAGGCCGAGAGGCGATGCCGCCAGCGGATGTGCTCGTTCCTGCTGCGTCACGGCCGCTATTATGAGCAAAAGAACTGGACGCAGGCTCATCGCCGATGGTTGCGGAGTCAGCAGTTCCAACTGTGCCACCTGCAGGAGACGTTCGATGCGTTGCTGTTCGCGATCGAAGAGGCCGAGCAGCGGGTGGTTCAGATGGAACGGCGGATGGAATCGGCATTGACGGGCTGGTCGCTGACGCCGCTGGTTCGCGGGCTGATGGCGTTGCGTGGTGTTCGGCTGATCACGGGGATGACGTTGGTGGCGGAGCTGGGCGACATCCGCAGCCGGTTCCGGATGGCGCAGGAACTGATGGCGTTCACGGGCCTGGTGCCGGGGGAGCGGTCCAGCGGCCAGACGCGTCGCCAACTCGGGATCACCAAGAGCGGCAACCGTCACGTGCGGCGGGTTCTCGTGGAGTCGGCGTGGGCGTACCGGCACAAGCCGGCGTGGACCCAAAGCCTTCTGGCCCGGGCCCGAGACGCCAGCGAAGAAGTCTGCAGGATCGCCTGGAAAGCCCAGAAGCGTCTTCATCGCCGGTATCACCGCATGATGCTGCGAGGCAAGCCCGGCCAGGTGGCGGTCACGGCGGTGGCTCGGGAACTGGTGGGCTTTGTCTGGGCGATTGCCGGTCAGGTGATGGCCGAACAAAACGCGTCGGTGGTAGCCGGCGTCTGACATACGAATCGGGTCTGGACGGGCGGCGAGCCGAAGGAGAACCCTCGACACGGCTACATAGGCATCCAGACGTTGGATGATCCACGATAATAGACCGAGGCAGCTCCGCGACAAAGGCAAGTCTTGTGGTAGCCAACCCACGAATATCAGCATGATCATCGTCGCTATAATCGCCGCCCGGCCGACCCACCCAAAACCAGAGATCAGGAATCAGAAGAAGAAAATATGCGGACGATCCGCGCGCAGGGTTGACAGGTCAATCCATATCAGCCGTAGGCTTCGCTGTAGGCCGAGGCCAGTTCGTTGGTCTTGGCCGTGCGGTTGGAGGCCCGGTCGTAGGTGTAGGTGAAGTCGTCGAAGGTGGTGGTCCCAGCCGTGTTGGTCCACGTCTGGTCGGTCACGCGGCCGAAGCGGTCCCAGCCGGCGCTGCCGGTCGGGCCGTAGCCCAGCGTCAGGCCGCCGGTGACTTCAGGATGTTCGACTTTCACAATCGTACCGGCTCCGAGGTAGGAGTAATCGGCGTAGACGGCCCGAGTGGCGGTGTTGAGATCGCCGGAGGCGATTTCGGTCACGCGGGAGACGGCGTCGTCTGTGCCGGTGGCGTAATTGTAGTATATCTCGCGGCCGTCGGGATAGGTGACCTTTTCCAGACGGAGGTGGGCGGCGACGCCGGAGGCAGCACCGTCGGAGTAGGTGTAGGTGACG
>CAZXSK010000163.1:0-1931 GCA_964642855.1 uncultured Planctomycetaceae bacterium
GGTCGACTCCGAGCTTCAATTGACACGGAACCTTTGGGACAGTAGCCTGTTTGGTTTCCCTCTGGAGCATGCAGGCATGATCGAGAATGCCATCATCAAGGCTTCGACGCTGATCGAGGCGCTGGCGTACATCCAGCGGTTCGTTGACCGTATCGTGGTCATCAAGATGGGTGGGTCGTTCATGAACGACCCCGATACCATCGAGGGCGTCCTGCGCGACGTGGTGTTCATGAACACCGTCGGCATGAGACCGGTCATCGTCCACGGCGGCGGGAAGGCGATCTCCCAGGCGATGGAGGAAAGTGGCCTGGAGGTGCAGTTCGTGCAGGGGCGGCGCTACACCGATCAGCGCACGCTGACGGTCGTGGAGCACGTGCTGGCCAACAACGTCAACCGCGGACTGGTGGAAGGCATCGAGAAGCTCGGCAGCAGCGCCATGGGCATGCACACGTTGTCCAGTTGCGTGCTGTTCGGTGAGCGGCTTTACCTGCACCGTGACGAGCGGAAGATCGACCTGGGTTTCGTGGGCAAGGTCACCGAGGTCAACGCCAAGCTCATCGAGCTGCTCTGCCAGGCCGACACCATCCCGGTAATCGCGCCCCTGGCGGTCAATCGGGCGTCCCAGAAGCTCAACTGCAACGCCGACACCGCCGCCGGCGAAGTGGCCGCCGCCCTGAAGGCGGAGAAGCTCGTGATGATGACCGACACGCACGGCATCCGGCGGGAGATCAACAACCCCGACAGTCTGGCTGCCTCGCTGACCGAGGCGGAGATCCGCGAGATGATTGACGACGGTACGATTTCCTCGGGCATGCTGCCGAAAGTCGAAGCGTGCCTGCGGGCGCTGGATGCCGGCGTCAGGCGGGCGCACATCATCGATGGCCGCTTCGCACACTCGCTGCTGCTGGAGATCTTCTCCGACAAGGGCGTGGGAACACTCATCACCAAGGGGCCCGGGCATACCGACGGACCGGGGAACTGATCCCGCCGGGCCCTTCGCCCGGTCTCCCACAGGAGAGACACCATGGCCAATTTCATCCATATCGGTGACTTCACCGGCTCACAACTGATGGCGATGCTCAACCGTGCCAAAGCCGACAAACAGGCGCTGCGCGAAGGCACGCTGCCTCGCTCGCTGGAGGGCAAGTCGTTGGCGATGTACTTCGAGAAGCCCTCCCTGCGCACCCGCGTGAGCTTCGAGACGGGCATGACCCAGCTCGGCGGCGCGGGCGTGTACCTCACCCAGAACGACATCGGCCTGGGCACGCGAGAACCCGTCCAGGACGTCGCGCGAGTCCTCGCGCGCATGTGCGACTGCATCATGGCACGCACATTCAGCCACGAACTCGTCCAGCAGCTCGGACAGTGGTCTACCGTGCCAGTCGTCAACGGCCTGACCGACTACTCCCACCCCTGCCAGGCGATGGCCGACCTGCTGACCGTGCTGGAGCACTTCGGCGACCTGCAGGGCCGCACGCTGGCGTTCATCGGCGACGGCAACAACGTCGCCCGATCCCTCGCCGTTGCGTGCTCGAAGCTGGAGATGAACTTCATCCTCGCCGCCCCGGCCGGATATGAACTCCTCGACGCGCCGGTCGACGATTTCGTGACCACCTCCGACCCGCGCGAGGCCGTCGAATCGGCCGACGTGATCTATACCGACACCTGGGTCTCCATGGGCCAGGAAGACGAGAAGGCCAAGCGCGTCGCCGACTTCACAGGCTTCCAGGTCGACGCGGACCTGCTGGCCCCGGCCCCGTCGCATGCGATCGTCCTGCACTGCCTCCCCGCCTATCGGGGCTACGAGATCTCCGACGAAGTCTTCGAGAAATACGCGAAGACCATTCTCGACGAAGCAGAGAACCGCCAGCACTTCCAGCGGACGCTGGTGAACCTGCTGATCTGCGACGAAATGCCTGCCTGAGACTCTC
>CAZXSK010000164.1:0-1880 GCA_964642855.1 uncultured Planctomycetaceae bacterium
GTGACGGTCACGGTTTCATCCATGTCGACTCGCAGAAAATCAACATGAATAATATCGTGCTTGACCATGTCTCGTTGCACATCCTTGATGAGGACATCCAACTCGGTGTCGTTGAGGGCCAGCTTGACTACGGCATGCTCCGCTTTCATGTTATGCATGAGCATGATGAAATCATGCAGGTTAATCTGGGCGTTTTCCTGGGTGTCATGTCCGTAAATAACGACGGGAATGTCACCGTCACGGCGGAGGCGCCGACAGTTTTTGGTCCCCGTAACCGTCCGGGGAGTGGCATTGATAACCAGAGAATCCATTATACACTGCTCCTTAGCATCGTTACTGACATCGTGTCTGTTGCAGTCCTGCTCGCGGGAAGGCATGCCGGAGGCGGCAACGCATTACTGCGTACAGGAAACTTTCATGTAAGGTGGGATGTTCACGCCGCGGTTTCAACAGGATGCCGCATAATGCGACAGCCGGCGCCATCATGGCGGGATGCGTGGACATGTTTCCACCACCGGCCATAAGTATATCCAAACACGCATAAAATTGCAACCACCGTTGACGCCGGGGCAATGTTTCAGTATACTATGCGTGCAATTGACAGCACCAGGCATGCGCGGGTGGTGGAATTGGTAGACACGCCAGGTTGAGGGCCTGGTGAGCTTTACGGCTCATGCGAGTTCAAGTCTCGCTCCGCGCACCATTTATTTTTTTCTTACCAACTAGGAATGGTTCTCATATATGCGCAGACGATCTTCTCAACAACGCTCTCTCATTCTCTCCATTCTCCAGAACAGCTCCTCCCACCCCTCGGCTGAAGATGTCTACCATGCAGCCCGACAGACACTTCCCCGCATCAGCCTGGGAACCGTATACAGGAACCTTGAGGTGTTGTGTGACCAGGGGTGTGCACGAGTGGTTGAATGCAATGATCATCGCCGCTATGATGGTGATATGTCACCCCATTGCCATATCAAGTGCAGGGAATGCGGGCGCATTGATGATGTCCCCGCCTCGGTCTCTCCCTCCCGCAGCCGGGATGTGGCTGCGGCAACGGGATACACGGTGGAATCATGTACCACTATTTTCACCGGGCTCTGCCCGGCATGCACACACAGGAATACAAACTAGGCACTGCTTTGAGTTCAACCTGAAAAAGTGATATAATAACATGTAACGCAAACTCACGGAGACACAAATGGAACATTTACCACTGATTGGGGACCGCTTTCCCACCCTGGAAGTACAGACAACACACGGGCCAAAAACATTACCTGACGATTACGAGGGACAGTGGTTTGTCCTGTTCAGTCATCCCGCCGATTTCACCCCGGTTTGCACCACGGAGTTCGTGGGGTTTCAAAAACGGGTTCCTGAATTTGAAAAACTGGGATGTTCCCTCATCGGTTTGAGTATTGACCAGGTTTTCGGGCATATTCAATGGGTTCGATGGATCAAGGAGCACCTGGACGTTGAGATTACCTTTCCCATCATTGCGGATGACGGAAACGTGGCCCGTCACCTGGGCATGTTGCATCCCAAGAAGGGGACCAACACCGTCCGGGCCGTGTTCGTGGTCGATCCGGAATCAACCGTCCGGCTCCTCCTCTATTATCCCCAGGAAGCGGGGCGAAACATGGATGAAATTGTTCGCGTGGTCAAGGCATTGCAGGTATCTGATGCCAATGATGTGGCCATGCCCGCAAACTGGCCGAACAACGAATTAATTGGGGACAGCGTCATCATTCCACCCGCTAGTGACGCGAACGCCGCGGAAGAAGCGGTCCATACTTACGATAACTATGACTGGTGGTTTTGTCATAAAAAACTACAATAGGAGGATATATGCCTCAGAGAAAAGAGATTTACAAGTGTGATAT
>CAZXSK010000165.1:0-1873 GCA_964642855.1 uncultured Planctomycetaceae bacterium
GCCATGGCGTACGCGCCGTAGCAGCCGGCTTGCCGGCGAACGGGGCCCGGGCGGGCGCCGGGGTCGTTCGCGCCCGAGGGCGCTCCTACGGGGGGTGGGGGGGGGCGGGCACCCGGCTAAGGGGCGAGCTGGACGGTGACGGGCTGGCGGGCGTCGCGGGCGGTGAAGCCGCGGCCGCGGATACGCCAGGCGTCGTCGGGGGGATCGAGGGTGATGTTCCAGTTGCCCGGGGCGAGGCGGTCCTCCAGCACCGCCACGTAGCGGCCCTCGCCGGCGGCGCGCAGCATTACGTCCACGTCGTGCTGGGCGCGGGTGGCGTGGCGCAGGGCCAGGGCGAGCTCGGCGGCGTCGGCGGGGGTGTTGCCGCTGAAGGTGAAGCGCAGCTCGCCGCCGGCCGGGGGCAGGGTGAGCGCGCCGGCCAGTCCCATGCGCTCGGCCTGGCGCTGGCGGTCCATGCGCTCCTGGATCGCCACGCCGGCGCGGTAGTAGTCGTCCTGCACCAGGCCGTCGGGGTCCTGCATGGCGATGTAGAGGGTGGTGAAGCCGGCCACCACCGAGCTCAGGGGCAGCGCGATGAGCACCCACACCCAGCCCTGGCGGTACCACGGCCGGTCGTCCGGCCGCTCCGGTATGGGGCTCCAACCCCGCCGCGGGCCCGGGGCGGTCATGGGCCCACCGGGCCGACGAAGCGGCCCTTCTCCACCACCACGATGGACGGGTCATCCACCGCCTGGAGGGTGAAGAAGACGTTGTTCGACGGCTGGTCGAGGTTGACCGGGTCGATGGCGAGGCTCATGGGCAGGGTGTAGACCTCGCCCGCGGGCACCCGGATGTCGCCCTCCACGTTGTTCACCTGCACCCCCTCGATGCCCTCCACGGACAGCCGGTAGACGTGGGCCTCCTCCTCCATGTTGAGGATCTTGAGGGTGTAGACGTTCTCCACCAGGCCCTCGCTGGTCTCGCGGTAGAGGCCGGTGCGGTCGCGGATGATGTCCAGCTCCAGCGGCATGCGCTGGCTGATGCTGTAGACCAGGGCCGCGGTGATGACCAGGAGGAGCGCGGCGTAGATGACCACCCGCGGGCGCAGGACGCGGGTGGGCTTGCCCTCCAGGGCGTTCTCCGTGGTGTACTTGATGAGGCCCTTGGGATAGCCCATCTTCTCCATCACGTCGTCGCACACGTCGATGCAGGCGGCACAGCCGATGCACTCGTACTGGAGGCCATCGCGGATGTCGATGCCGGTGGGGCAGACCTGGACGCACATGGTGCAGTCGATGCAGTCGCCCAGCCCCAGGGCCTCGGGGTCGGCCCCCTTCTTGCGCGAGCCCCGCGGCTCACCGCGGGCCTCGTCGTAGGATATGACCAGGGTGTTGGGGTCGAACATGGCGCTCTGGAAGCGCGCGTAGGGGCACATATAGAGGCATACCTGCTCGCGCATCCAGCCGGCGTTGCCGTAGGTGGCGAAGCCATAGAAGATGACCCAGAAGGTCTCCCAGGGCCCGAGGTCGAAGGACAACAGGCGCGCCCCGAGCTCGTGGATGGGGGTGAAGTAGCCCACGAAGGTGAAGCCCGTCCATCCCGCCAGGGCCAGCCAGGCCACGTGCTTGCCGCCCTTCTTCGCCGCCTTCTCGGCGTTCCAGGGCATCTTGTCCAGCTTCATCTGCCTGGGACGGTCGCCCTCGATCTTGCGCTCGATCCACATGAAGAGCTCGGTCCACACCGTCTGGGGACAGGCATAGCCGCACCACAGGCGGCCGGCCAGCGCGGTGAAGAAGAACAGCGACAGCGCCGCGATCATCAGCAGCTCGGCGAGGTAGAAGAAGTCCTGGGGCCACAGCACCAGGTCGAAGATGTAGAACTTGCGCGCCGGCAG
>CAZXSK010000166.1:0-1852 GCA_964642855.1 uncultured Planctomycetaceae bacterium
TGTACACTCTCAATCGTCCATAAAATGCTCCTCTCACTGACTTGACGATCAATCACTCTGTTCCTTGGGCTAGCCAAGGAAGCGATATTGCAATAGATACCAATTCCTCAAGCGGCAAATCTTGTCCGGCCAGATGGTAGACACGGCCTTCCTGTTCCCAAACCAAATTGCCCCAGGTATTATCTGTAACCCATTCTCCGGCCGCATTCCACGTACCACGGTACCACCAAGCTGACAACATGTTCACTCTCACTTCTTGCAGATCGTCTGAGCCAACTAAGAAAACAACTCCCGCCGATTCCTCTTTCTCTGCCGGTTGAATGACTAAGCCAAAACGTGTCTCGGCAGCGTGGAATGCCTGAAATAACAATCCCTGTTGGCCCTCTGTTTGAAGCTGGGTCAGGATGAGAAACCTGTCCCTACGATCTCCCCCAACCAGATAATCTACGCTAAGGTCGTATGGAGGCATCGGAGAACCGCCACCTGCCCAGCTCTGATGGGCCAGTGAGGGGAATCCCAACTCCGCCAGATCACCTTGCATAGCCGCAATGTCTTGCCAGTGATAACCTGCGGGCAAATAACTTGGTATAGGAAAATCGCCGCCGTTGGGAAGCATGATTCTATCTCCAGGATCGGGAGTGGAGAAACCAGATTCCTCAATCAGCGTCCAGCGCTTCTCTGGAAACTGGACCGAGGATACCTCAAAACTTTGATCTCCCGCTTCTACTAGCGGTGAGCGCCAGTCATGATCGAAAACCGCGACAGCTAAAGGTTGTAACGCCACCTGTTGCTCGAAGGAAAAGCCTAACCAAGCAGCCAACACAGCCCGTGTCTGGGGGATAGCGAACATAATTCCCAAGAGAAGCAACAGCAACATGCTGCCTGTCAGTGCCCATCGGAGAGGGCGCCAGGACCATAGGAATTTGTGGGACTTTGACACACCTCGCGACTGTGTTGTGCGCGGTTGCCTTTGCTGTACCATGGCAACCAGGCGGGCTTCCAGTTGTCGTTGAAAGGAATGATCGGCTTGAGGAACAGTACTGGCCAGGTGGGCGCAGAAACCATAGAGCGAATCCATTTCACGCTCCTTGTCGTTATCACTGTTCAATATTTGCTCTAGCTTTTCCAGTAATTTCTGATCCCGCTCAGTCAGTTCATGTTTATTGTTCATTAGGGTTCCTCTCTTCCTTGCTAACAAACTCGTTGATATATTTCCGATGTGCGGTTTTCAGTCCCCGGCAAATGTGGGCCGCTACTGTCCGCTCATCTATGCCCAAAATCTCGGCTATTTCCTGGTTACGGAGACCACCGAAAAACCTAAGGGTGATAATCTCTTGTTGGCGTGGAGTGAGTGTGCCAATCAACCTGCGTAAACTTTGGAATTTTTCCTTCTGCAGAGCAACATCTTCTGGCAACAATTTACTGGCCTGTAGGTTTGGTGATTCGTCCAAGGGGACGGTCTCCCAACGTTGCTCTCTGCGATAGAAGTTACTTATCAAATTATGAGCAATGCGGAAAAGCCAAGCAGCAAAGGAATTCTTGTGCTGCCACTTGAAGCCTTCGATTCCTTCAAGCGCTTTCAGAAAAGTCTCAGCAACCAAGTCCTCAACATCCTGAACCCGCCCTACACGATAGCTCACATAAGCGTAAAGTCTGGGAAAGTAATGATCGTACAGGCGTTTGAGCGCTTGTGGATCCTCTTGGGCCGTTGCTATCCACTCTTTTTCTTGGTCAGTATTCATAAAGATGTCTCTACCTCCAATTGTGTGAAGCGTTCTCTTTGTATATAATAACACCGCATCGCTCAAAATACTGCGGTGACATGTCCAGTTTTAAGGTTCCTGTTTATAGA
>CAZXSK010000167.1:0-1832 GCA_964642855.1 uncultured Planctomycetaceae bacterium
CCTTGGAGGCAATGTGGGTTCCGGTGAAAGATCTGTATTCTCTCCCGATGTGGGAAAATACTAGGGAAATAATAAAAAAGGCGGCGGCAATAGCCGGCGCAAGCCGGTAGGGATCAGCTACCCCGCAGCTATATCAGAAGTATATCCTACTTTCACCATTCCGATCCTTTTGAAAATTAGAGATTCATTTTTAACCTTCAAAAATACGAATTTCTTCATCTGTAAGGCCTTAGAGCCGGCAAACAAGCTGGTCAATCTCACGCTCCAATTCTTTGACTCTGGACTGTTTATGCGGGTTTTCAAGATAATCGTCTGATTTGGTTAGGGAAAGTGTCAACGATGGTAACCACATTTAAGGAGAGTCTGTCGCATTTATCTCTTAGAATAATTGTTCATCACTCTCCTATAATTTTAAATTATTCAACATCCTCACTTCCACGGCGTACTCAACACATCAACGATGTCCTTCCGCGAAAGCACCTCCGAACACAACTCCCACCGATTCGACTCTGGATCAATGGTAGTTCGATACTTCACCGAAAACGCGTCCTGTGCCTTATCGCGCTCGTGGATGTACGCATCTACATGCCGTCGCAGCTCTTCCTCATCCTCAATCCACTCGTCATCGATCGTATCCGGCAGGCTTCCGAAGATGTCGTAGGTATCCTTCAGTCGCTCGGAGAGAACCTTGTAGACCTTTTCATCCTGCGTTTCGTGGTACACCAGGTTGAGCATGTCCACAAACTTGCGTGCCTGACCGAATCGCTTGATGCGCCCAAGTCGCTGCTCGAGGCGGGATGGATTCCAGGGGAGATCGATGTTGATGAGCGTTCCGAGTGTCTGGAGGTTCAGGCCCTCACAGGCGGCGTCGGTTGCGACGACGATTTTGATTTCCCTCTTTCGAACGGCGGCCTTGATCACCTCTCTCTCCACCGAGTTGAATTGCTCCCCCCGATACAAGCCGCTCTTTCCGAGTCCTGCGTATACGGCAATAACGTCATCGGGCCGCCACTTCGCCAACTCCTGGGCAATCCATTCGGCGGTATCGAAGTACTGGCTGAAGATGATGCATCCATGTTCTGCCCAGGTCTTTCCGTCACTGATGAAGGTTCCCAGAAACCACTTCACGGTATCGAGCTTGGAGTCGACTGCTTCAGGTCGAGAGAGCTGATGCTCAATCTCCTTCAGGCAGGCGACTTCCTCCGGCGTCATCTGGGCAAGCAAGTGTTCTACGTCCGAGACTGCATCCTCTTCCTCTGACGATATGGTGTGCAGCAACATCCTTTGGGCGGTCTTCAATCCGGAGGCGAAACTCGAACAGATACGCTGGAGCATGAGGGTCTTCATGAATCCGGCAGAAGGTGTCCGCTGGTGGAGAAGCCTGGAAAACTCCTCCGCCTTCTGATAGGCCACCTCGAAGGGTGTATTGGTCATGATGCCCATCTCAACGAAGCGGGATTGGTACTTGTGCTTCTGTGTCTTGTCGGGATGGATAACAACACCGATGCGGTCAAGGAGTCCGTCATCCTCCAGCTGCTTGCGCTTCCGTAGAACCACATGGCGGAGAACCGGATTGTATCGCTTGAAGAAATCGTCGCTCAAACACTCGGCCAGCCAGATTTCCTTGATCAGGTAGTCGAGGTCTTCATACGCTATGGTGCTCTCGAAAACGTCTGGGGCAATACCCAGCTGGTCTCGGATGCGGGAGATGACGTCATGCTCATTCGCAGGAGGAAGTGGATTACATAGCAGTTTCCAGACCTTCTCCGGCGTTTGGGGCTGTTCCTGGCCGGTGATGAATGGGAGAATGGATTCCATATCCAGCCAGGAGG
>CAZXSK010000168.1:0-1827 GCA_964642855.1 uncultured Planctomycetaceae bacterium
GGGACTGCGCTCCGAGCCGCAGGCGATTCCCACGAAGTGAACTGCACGCAGCAGGCTACAACGGGCAGTATTGGAATTTCTTCTGAGAGCAGCAGTCAGTAGCCATCAGTCAGTAGTCAGTAGTCAGTAATCAGTAATCAGTAATCAGTAATCAGTAATCAGTAATCAGTAATCAGCGAGTAAGTTCCTCAATCAGCGAGTAAGTTCCTCCACTGAATACTGAATACTGATTACTGAATACTGAATACTGAATACTGAATACTGAATACTGAATACTGAACACTGCTCACTGAATGCTCTATAAAAATATGGCGCAGCCTGAATTCATGAATAAAATTGTATCGTTGTGTAAACGACGGGGCTTCATTTTCCAGAGCAGTGAAATCTATGGCGGTTTGAATAGCTGTTGGGATTACGGTCCATTGGGAATAGAGTTGAAAAAAAATGTCAAAGAAGCCTGGTGGAGATCGGTGGTGTATGAGCGGGATGATGTGTACGGGTTGGATGCCAGCATCTTGATGCATCCCGAAGTCTGGCGAGCCTCAGGTCACGTAGAGGGATTCTCAGATCCGCTGGTGGATTGCAAAACATGTAAGCACCGTTTTCGTCAGGATGATCTGGAAGATCCGACAACCTGCCCGGATTGCGGAGGGGAGTTGACCGAAGCCCGTCAGTTCAATCTGATGTTTAAGACCTTTATGGGGCCTGTCGAAGATTCGGCGGCGGTCGTGTATATGCGCCCGGAAACGGCCCAGGGAATTTTTGTCAACTTCCAGAATGTGCAGACGACAACACGGGCCAAAGTGCCCTTTGGCATCGCCCAGATTGGGAAAGCCTTCCGCAATGAGATTACTCCCGGGAATTTCACCTTCCGCACCCGCGAGTTCGAGCAGATGGAGATCGAATTCTTTGTCAAACCGGGAACCGATGAAGAATGGCATGAATATTGGCGGAAGGAACGCTTCAACTGGTATCTCAGATACGGAATCAAGAAGGAGAAACTGCAATTGCGGAAACACGCTGATGATGAACTGGCGCATTACGCCAAAGGCTGCTATGATGTGGAATACGAATTCCCCTTTGGATGGTCGGAATTGGAAGGCATCGCCAACCGGACGGATTTTGATCTGAGCCAGCACGAACAATTCAGCAAGAAAAAGCTCGGCTATTTCGATGAACAGGAAAAAACCCGCTATATTCCTTACGTGATCGAACCCTCCGCCGGAGCAGATCGCTCGACTCTGGCCTTTCTGGTTGATGCTTACGATGAGGAAGAGGAGCGCGTCGTGCTGCGTTTCCATCCGCAAATTGCACCTGTCAAAGCGGCGGTATTTCCTTTGATGCGAAAAGGGGGACATCCTGAAAAAGCGCAGGAAATTGTCAAAATGCTGCGCCCGCATGTTGTGGTCACGTATGACGAATCGGCTTCTGTCGGGAAACGTTACCGCCGTCAGGATGAAATCGGAACACCGTATTGCATCACCATTGATCAAGAGACGATGGAACAGGACACTGTCACCGTGCGTGACCGCGATACGATGGAACAGGTTCGCGTTCCGATTTCAGGGCTTGTGCAGGTGCTTCAGGAACGGTTGAATGGCGTAAGCCAGTAGCAGGATTACGAATACACTTCTGTCGGACATTGCCGGACACGTCCAATGTGTCCGACACGTCCGATTGAATGAGAAGATCAAAGAAAAACCGGACGTTAGAGAAAAAATCGCGATTGTACGATTAATAATTGACAAAAAGTAAAAACCTATTTAGTATAGCCTAAAATACTGTATGACAGAAAATTGATGTAAACAGACTATCAAAGTGTTGAGT
>CAZXSK010000169.1:0-1743 GCA_964642855.1 uncultured Planctomycetaceae bacterium
ATATACCGCAAAAAAGAACACACGCATAACAATCCCGATTGCCCCGAGGGCCGCATCACCGTATCGACCGGCTATTGTATTGAGAACCGCAATAACGATGCTCAACAGTCCCTGATTAATAAGGCTCGGGATTCCGATTTTTACTATCTCAGCGGCGATTCTTCCCGCCCCTGTACGGCGGTGAAATCTGATCCGTACTGCGGCCCGCCGGCTTCTATAGTAGAGAAGGTAGAAACAGCCGGTAATGAATTGAGCGGCAACTGTGGCAAACCCTGCCCCTTCTATACCCAAACCGAACACAAAGATAAAGAGAGGGTCTAAAACGATATTGACCACCGTCCCCGTTACCATAGCAACCATGGTGAAGGTGACATTTCCTTCAGCCCGTATGGTATAACTCGAGGACATGTTGATAATGGTGAGAAAAGAACCGAATACCAATATTCGCGCGTACTTGTACGCATAGGGAAGAATTGTCTCGGTCGATCCGAACACGATAAGGAGCTTTCGAAGAAATGCAAAGGAGAAACCGGTTACCGCGATGCCCAAAACAACTACTCCTGATACAACGAGAAACCCCGCTGTATCGGCCTTATCGTTTTCTCCCGCACCTAAAAATCTCGAAATGACCGAAGCCCCGCCGATTCCGAACACTAGACCGATGCTGCCGATAAGAGCAAAGATGGGAAAAGAAACGGTAAGAGCACCCAGAGCTTCCGTACCCAGTTTCCCGATAAAAAAAGTGTCGGTGAGACTGTAGATGACCGTGGTCAGGGTAGTGAGTACGGACGGAAAGGCGAGACGGAAGAGTAGCCGGTTGACCGGCATCGAGCCGAGAAACGAAGGAGTTGATCGGTCCATGGACCGTCAGTATATCACAAGCGTAATTCGGTTGCATTACAGCTGAAGACTTGGAAGCTCTATTCCTTGATTCACTCGTTATTTGGGAGTAGACTGTAGCTGACCGCGAAACCGAACTGGATACAGCGCAAGGAGGAGCATTGTGGAGTATAACATCCATCAAAACGAACTGTGGTTCGAAGTAGGAACAACAATAGGAGAATATCTCGAACTCCTAAGTGAAGTGCGGACCAATCCCTGGTCATATCTTGTCATTCCCACCCAAATACCTCTCAATAGCCAGAAAGAACCGTACCGTCAAAAGCTGATTGACGGAATAAACAGCGGTTTAGAAGGCAACATTACCTATTCCAACTATCAGATCAGTAACTGGGGGCCGTTTTCCTGGCGGTTCAAACTGCAGGTCGATACAGGGGGGAAAAACAACCGTATCTGTTTCCTCTATGGAGACGATATACACCGCAGACTGCTCTTTGGTGATGTCCCGAAGGAGACGGTGAACAAGATCGAAGAGGTTTTGATGAATGAACTGTTTACTCTGCCTATCGAAGCTCCGGACAAAGATGATTACATTGATGTACTTGCTTCCGTTCTGATGGAGCCGCTCGCATCAAAAAAGATTACGATCGACCGGCTCCACCGATACACGGACAACAGGATCCGGTTTGATCTCGTTTTTGATGATATCAGATACCATTTGGTGTGCAATACGAAAGAAATAAAGGAGAACTCGGTATATACCGAGTTCACCCTCTTTTTCGAAGATTAATGAGTGAGTCTACTAAAACTCCATTTGAGTAGACTCATTAATGACTTTTAGGAGTCTACTTCTTCCAGTTTTCGGGCCGCAGTGACCGGACCGCCGCACCTGCCTGCCACATT
>CAZXSK010000170.1:0-1741 GCA_964642855.1 uncultured Planctomycetaceae bacterium
CGCACTTTCAGTCGTGAAGAGAAGCTGCGCATCTTGGAAGAAGCCGATGCGTGCGAGCGCGGTGAGGTCGGCGCGTTGTTGCGGCGAGAGGAGATCTACTCGTCGCACTTGAGTCGGTGGCGGAAGGCCCGGTATGAGGGGACGTTAACCGGGACGTTGACGAAGAGACGAGGACCGAAATCGGATAGGGAAACGGCCCGTGACCATGAAGTGGAGAAACTCCGCCGGGAGAACCAGCGGCTGCGCACCCGGCTGAAGCAGGCGGAAACGGTGATCGAGGTCCAAAAAAAACTCTCACAGCTGCTGGGTTTGGAGCCGACGCTACCGGGGCCAAGCGAGAGCGAATGATCGCCGCGGCGGAAACGTTGGGCCAAGAGATCGGCGTGGCGGCCGCCTGCCGGAAGTTGGGGATCTCGCGGAGCAGTGTGTACCGCGCGCGACAGGATCCGCCGGAGCCGCAGCCGCGACCGACACCGGCCCGGGCGATGAGTCCGGAGGAGAAGGGCGAGATCCGGGACGTGTTGAACAGTGACCGGTTCTGTGATAGCGCGCCGCGGGATGTGTACGCAGCGTTACTGGATGAAGGGCGCTACTACTGCCACTGGCGGACGATGTATCGGATTCTCAACGAACACAACGAGACCGGCGAACGACGCCGACAGCGACGCCGCACGACGGGATCCAAGAAGCCAAAATTGCGAGCTCAGGCGCCGAATCAAGTGTGGAGTTGGGATATCACACTCCTCCGTGGCCCCGGGAAGCAATTCTATCACTTGTACACGATCATCGACATCTACAGTCGTTATGTGACGGGCTGGATGATCGCCCCCCGGGAGTCGGGGCAACTGGCGGAGACGTTGATCGCAGCGACGTGTGAGAAGCAAGGGATCGCCAAGGATCAACTGATTCTGCATTCAGATCATGGAAGTGCGATGAAGTCGAACACTGTCACGGACTTGTTGCTGGATTTGGGCATCACGAAAAGCCGATCACGGCCGTACACGCCGACCGACAATCCGTATTCAGAATCGCAATTCAAGACGCTGAAGTATCGCCCTGATTACCCGGAGCGATTCACCGATCTGCAGGCAGCGCACGACTGGGCACGCGCGTTCTTTACGTGGTATAACCAGGCGCATTACCATAGCGGTCTGGCGTTGTTGACGCCCGAGACGGTGCATTACGGACAAGCAGAGCAGACTCAAAACCAGCGGCAGCAAGTGTTAGATGAAGCGTATGCCGCGCATCCAGAACGATTTGTGGGGGGGCCGCCGACGGTTGGCGAGCTACCGACAGAAGTATGGATCAATCAACCTGAGCAGGAACAAGAAGATGAGGATGTTTCGGCTGAACCAACGGGCAGCGACCGTTCGCCAGGCGCGCAGGCCGTGTCAAGGGCCCCGAGCGAAGCGCCCCTTGACGCGGACGAGCACCTGGCTATCGTGGAGCAACCGTTGGGCTCAGCCGAGGAAACTGGTGTTTTCTACTCTGAATTCGAGCTAGAGTTGTGTCAAACTCCTTGACACATTCCAAGTTGGAAGGTTGGAACGTTAACTTGCCAACTTTCAACTTCTAACTTCTAACTTGCCGTTCGTGTTGCTCCCCCTCCGTGCAGGTGTCTACTATAACACGTCTCTGACATTCGTCAAGCGCGATTCTGACCGGGATTGCAATCCGGTGTGCGTCGTGGTGGTATAGACCGGGTGGGGTCTAACCGGGCTGGGACGCGGCTCCGACCGGA
>CAZXSK010000171.1:0-955 GCA_964642855.1 uncultured Planctomycetaceae bacterium
TTTTTTATCCGTGTTCATCCGTATGATCCGGGCGATCTGTGTTCTATGATAGGCATCCGAGTAACTTTTGGGGAATTGCGTTATTTTTATTCTTGGTGCTGCTCTTTGGTTGAGCGCTGGTGTCGATCTAACAACCAGTTGATCCATTCCTGTACGCCCTGGCCGGTCCGACAGGAGATGACGAAGAGGGGCACGCCCCGGTTGACCATCTCCAGCCCGCGGCGGAAGTAGTCAACGTCAAACTCAAACACCTCTATCAGGTCGGCTTTGTTTAGAATGACCACGTCCGCGGCGGTGAACATACCCGGATATTTGTAGGGCTTGTCGTGTCCTTCCGGCACGCTGGCGATCACCACGGCCAGGTCTGCGCCTACGTCAAAATTGGCCGGACAGACCAGGTTGCCCACGTTTTCGATGAAGAGCAGCTTCAGGTCGGAGATCGGCAGATGGGGCAAGGCGCTCTTGATCATAGGGGCGTCCAGGTGGCAGCCGCCTCCGGTGTTGATCTGGACCACCGGCACGCCCCGGCCGGAGATGGTGTCGGCATCGATGCTGGAAGCAAGGTCTCCCTCGATAACACCGGACTGAACCTCCTCCGGCAGCCGGTCGACCATAGCCAGGATGAAACTGGTTTTGCCGGCTCCCGGCGAGGCCATCAGGTTAAGAACATAAAGGCCGTTTTTTTTAAAGGCTGCCCTGATCTCGCCGGCAACCTGGTCGTTTGCGTTTAGAATTTCTTTGACGACTGGGATTTTCATAGTTTACCTCAAAAAGCTGTTGTTGGTCGCGTTAAAGTTCCTGGTACTATAATCTCTCCCGGTCTTGAAGTCAAGCCACCCATAGTCTTGGAAAAAACTTAGCCTCTTTTCGATAAGGGGCGGGCAAAAGCAATCACCTGCCAGCGCTCTTTTTCTGACAGGTGATATTTCCAGGCCGGCATCACCGGCCCTCCAGA
>CAZXSK010000171.1:965-1649 GCA_964642855.1 uncultured Planctomycetaceae bacterium
ATTTACCCGGCCAGATACGCCAAAACCTCGATGCGCAGATCACGCAGCCGGGCCCGGGTAACCTGGGCGGCCTTCTGCATCATCAGGTAGCCAAAACCGGTATCTTCTGCAAAAACCTGGCGAAGTTTGGTGCAGTCGATGATTATGACCCGGCTGGGGACAGTTGCTTTTCCGCTGGCGGTCGATTGGTGAGGCGGTACCAGCGCCGACCAGCCGAAAACGCCTCCCGGCTCGATAGCGCTGACGACGACATCTTTGGTTTCCAGCTTGCCGGTTAGTTGCCCCGACACTTTTTGTTCGATCTCTTGATCCGGCACTTCAATGACGATGGCGACTTCTCCCTCGATAACCAGGTAGAAGTTTTCTAACTCGTCTCCGTCCCGGAAAAAATAGTGACCGGCTTCCACACTGACCTCACGACCCGCCTGGGCCAGAGTGACGAGTTGGGCTTCGCTAAAATTGGCAAAAAACGGGTAGCGGCGTAATAATTCAGGTGAAATCATTTCTCTCTCCTTAATTGGTTAAAAGTTAGAAAGTTAGAAGGTTGAAGGTTGGAAGATTGAAGGTTTAGAAGATTGAAGGTTGAAGTTAAAGGAGGCTTATTCTTTTAACTTTCAACATTTAACCTTCAACTTTCAACACATTCAGCTCATCCAATACGGCTGCTGTCACCTTGGGGATGGC
>CAZXSK010000172.1:0-1601 GCA_964642855.1 uncultured Planctomycetaceae bacterium
GATACCTCCGAGAAAGATGACAAACTTGAACGCAGCAGCAACCGCAGAACCCCGAGCCGTGACACGCCGCCGCTTGCGCATGGTGTGCCCGGCGTACCCGGCTTTCAATATCTACTCGCGTCCGGCGAGGGTCATGACCGCGATGGGCCCGGTCTGCATCGCCACGACCGTACACGACATCCCCGGCTGGGATGCCGAGATCATCGACGAGAACAATTACCGCAGCGGCATCCGTGCCGACGACGGGCATCCCGATCATGAAGCCATCCAGGAGTCCCGTTCGGCGAAGGTGGTCGGGCTGTATGGCGGGCTGACCAGCACGATCCCCAGGCTCTTGAAGCTTGCCCGGCGATACAAGGCGATGGGGGTCATGACCATCGCGGGGGGCGCGCATTTCGTGGACCGCAACGTCGAGCCCGCGCTGCGCGGCGGGGTCGATGTGGTGGTCCTCGGCGAGGGTGAGCGAACGATCGCTGAACTGCTGGAGTGCATCGACAGCGACGGAGACCTCGCGGACGTCAAGGGCATCGCGTTTCTTCGCGACGACGAGGTGGTGATTACGCCGTCGCGCGAGCCGATCTGCGATTTCGACGAACTGCCGATACCGGACTTCTCGCTTTTGCGCGACGCCCGGATGAAGTACTACCCAGTCTCGGGCACCCGGGGCTGCTGCATGAACTGCGAGTTCTGCTCGGTGAAGGGCAAGCCCAGATTCGCCACGGCCGATCGGATGTTCCAGCAGTTTGCGTCGATCCACGAGAAGCACGGCGGGCGGGTTTTCTTCATCGTCGACGATCTGTTCGGTCAGAACCGGGCCGAGACGATCCGCCTGTGCAACATGCTGCGTGACTACCAGCGAAGTCGCGGCGTCCGATTCACCATCACCGTGCAGATCCGCCTGGACAAGGCGCGGGATGCCGAACTGCTGACGGCGATGCGGGAGGCCGGGGTGGGGATCCTGGCGATCGGCTTCGAGTCGCCGATTCCCCAGGAACTCGAAGCGATGAACAAGGAGCTCAAACCCCAGGACATGCTGGACCTCGTGAAGCTCTACCAGAAGGCGAAGTTCCGCATTCACGGGATGTTTATCTTCGGCTACCCGATGCGCGAAGGCCACGAGTTCCACATGCCCGCCGACGAGCGGGTGAAGTACTTCCGGCGATTCCTGGGCAAGGCGAAGCTGGACACGGTGCAGGTCCTCCAGCCGATTCCGATCCTGGGAACCGAACTCTACGACCGGCTCGATGCGCAGAACCGGATCTTCTCGCTCGACGACGTCGGGCTGGAGTACTACGACGGCAACTTCCCGGTTACGATTCCGGATGCTCCCATGACGGCCGAGCAGGTGCAGGCCGGGGCGCACCAGGTGATGGGTCATTTCTATCACCCGCGGACGCTGCTGAAACTGGCGGGCAGTCTTCTGGCGTTCCCGGCGATCGCGTTGCGTCTGGACTCGTTCCGCGCGGGCTGGTCGGGGTGGAAACGTCGGTGGAAGCGGAATCTCTATCGCGCGGGCGGCTGGCTGCTGCTGAGACAGTGGACCAGTGCGTTCCGTCGGGACGGGTTCACTCGCAAGCTTCGTCGGGCGGAGAAGTCCCTTC
>CAZXSK010000173.1:0-1590 GCA_964642855.1 uncultured Planctomycetaceae bacterium
ACATCCCCATACGCTTTGCTCAGATCGTGGGTCTCAATGACAAGATGGTCAGATGGATACATGTCTCTCTCCTTTTTTGGATTCCAGATAACCAGAAGGCTGCCTGATCCCTGATTAACATCACTTCAAATGAGTTCAAGACTGGGTTGTTGGACAACGCGGTGTTTCCCTTCGATCTGCATCACCGCAGGTATGAACACGCCCAGCACGCCCATCAAAACGCACGCCGTCCCGCCAAGTAGAAACCAGGCCTGGATGCCCAACCGGTCGGAGACCGGCCCGGCGATCATCAACCCGACCGGCGCCATTGCCCCACCGACGCTGCTGAGCAGGGAGAAGATCCGCGCCTGCATATCCGGCTCGACCTGAGATTGGATGACGGCGAAGAACGGCCCCATGGTGATGGGGTTCATCACACCGAAGACGAAGGCGCCACCGACGGCCAGGGTGATGGCCGAGGCGGGAGCCAGCGCGAGCACCAACGTGCCGGCGCCCATCCCCACCAATCCCGCCATCGAGGTCAGGATTTTGCGCTTGAAGCCGCCCCAGACCCCCAGCAGCGCCCCACCGGCGATCATGCCGATCCCCATCGCCGATTCCACCCAGCTCAGGTGCAGCGCGTTGCCGCCGAAATACTCCTTCACCATCAGCGGGAGCAGGGAGAAGGCTGGGATGATGGTGAAGTTGATACCGATGGTCATTAGGCTGACGATCAACAGGCCTGGCCATCCCAGGACATAGCGGAAGCCGGCCTTGAAGTCCTGCCAGACGGTTGCCTGCTCCGCATGCCGGTCAGTTCGCTCTGGCTGTGGAACTTTAATGAAGAAGAGCGGTAGGATGGCGAGCAGGGCGGTGGTCGCGTCAATCGCCAGAATTCCCTGGAGAGGAAGCAGGCTCAGAAGCAGCGCGCCCAGCGGGGCGGAGATCACGTTCAGACCGCCGTTGAGCATCTGGTTGACGCCCTGGATGCGGGTCAGATGTTCCACCGGCACCATCAGCGAGGTCGAAGCGCTCATGGCGTTGCTATGGAAGCTGCCCGCCAGGGCGCGGATGCACATCACCGCGTAGATATGCCAGACGGCCACCCTATCTACGGCGAACAAGAGCGCGAGGCCGACCGTGGCGAAGGCGATGAGGCCGTCGGCGAGGATCATGACCCAGCGCCGGTTCCACCGGTCGACCAGGGTGCCGACGAACGGCCCCAGGATGACGGCGGGCAGCGTTGCGACGAGCGACGCGGTCGCCAGCACCGTCGCGGAACCCGTCTGGATCGTCAGATACCAGATCAGCGCAAATTGGACCAGCTGGCTGCCCACAATGGAGAGTGCCTGTCCACTCCAGATCGTGAAGAAGGGCGCTTTCCACTGTTTACCATCCGTTGCTGAAAACTGGGTTGCCATCTTTGAACTCCTTGAGTGATTGGGAGCGCGCAACGCGACGTTGCGGCCACGTGTGATAACTATGGTACCCATCCTGCCCGCTCCCTGCATCCATCAAAAGTTGTATTTCCCCTCATCTTAAAGCGCTATCTATAGTCCTAACTTTTTCCCGATGCGCATGGCCCAATGGCGCGCTATACTTAATGACATG
>CAZXSK010000174.1:0-1587 GCA_964642855.1 uncultured Planctomycetaceae bacterium
ATCTTGGAGAAGCGGTGCGTGACAACCCGGCCCTCTACGTTTCTTTTGCCGTAGCGGAACCGGGAGAAACGGGAACGGTTCTCGAGCCCCGCACGCCGCTGACCGCATCTCCCTATGCGCTGTCGGCCGGCTCTCCCACGATCAGGGGTGCACTCAATCCGGTAGAAGCCGGAATAGATGCAACGATCGGAACATATTTCATAGACACTCGAAGCGGAGATACCTGGGTGAAAACTTTCAATTCATGGGTGCTTGAAGAATGAAACCGAGTTGGATTACATTCGGATTTATCCGAGGAGCGCTAATGAAGTACGGGACTATGCAGGCAGTCGTCACAGGCGGAATATTCGTTCTGCTTGTTTCGGGAGTAGCTACGGTACATGGAACGGTATCACCGGTACTTGAGAATGTCACCGATCGGTGCGACGGAACCTGGTTGGCCACGTTTGGCTACGAGAACACGTCCATGGATTCGACTACATTGCCGATTGGCCCGTCGAACAATTTCACCGGTACCGGTTCCACGGATGCGGGGCAGCCGACGGTTTTTGCACCGGGACGACAGACGAACGTATTCAATGTGGTTTTCAGCGGGAGTGAGATTGTCTGGACGCTCGACGGGAGTACGGCTACGGCCTCGAGCGATGCGGCGAACAACTCGTGCGGGTTTTCTCCCGTGAGTCCGGTCCTCGAGCGCGTCGTTGACAACTGTAACGGCACCTATACCGCATGGTTTGGGTACGATAATCCCAACAGCGATACCGTTACTATTGGAATAGGTGACTATAACAGGTTCACCGGAAACGAAAACCGTGGCCAACCGGTTGATTTCGCACCGGGAAGAAATGCGGATGTCTTTGCCGTGGAGTTCGACGGGACGAATCTGGTATGGACCCTCTCGGGCAGGACCTCGACTGCTTCGGCCGGGGCGGCTGAAAACAGGTGCGGGACAAAGCCGGTGTCACCGGTACTTGAGCGGGTTGTCGATGACTGTGACAGCGGATATACCGCCTGGTTTGGCTACAATAATGAGAATGATGTTCGGATTACGATTCCTCGCGGAGACGATAACATTCTGGTGAACCGGACGGATCAACCCCAACCCGAGGTATTTGATCCCGGACGGGTGAGGGATGCATTCACGGTGAAATTCAACGGGAGCGATCTGGTTTGGAAACTGGACGGGCGCACCGCAACAGCGAATGCTTCCGCGGCGGTCGAGGGCTGCCCGGAGAAAACTATCAGCCCGGTTCTGGAGCGAGTCGTGGACAATTGTGACAGCACCTACACGGCTCATTTCGGGTACTACAATCGTAACAACTACACGGCATTTATCGACTACGGAAAAACCAACAAAATCGTGGGTGTGGGCTCGGGACACAATCACGGTCAGCCGAATACGTTCAAAGCCGGTCGTCAACGAGATGTGTTCACGATTGTGTTTGCCGGCGCCGACAACAAAGTTGTCTGGGCCCTGGACGGCCGTACGGCAACGGCTTCGGGATCGGCCGCCGAGAATACCTGCGGCCCACTTCCGGTTCATCCGATTCTGGACCGGGTGAAAGACGAGTGCAACGGAACCTACAC
>CAZXSK010000175.1:0-1572 GCA_964642855.1 uncultured Planctomycetaceae bacterium
TGAACTCCGGGAGCGCAGGCGGCACGGGGTCTGAGTGGGGCGTGGAAGTCTCGCGAATGATGGTGGGGCAGGGCTCGATGAATGGCTTTGGGCTTGCCATGGGTGGGGGGCTTTGGGATGGTGGGGTTCTCGCAGCGGCCAGGCCAGCCGGCAGGTAACACCGAAGGAGAACCCCGTGGCAGGACGCAGGACCAACGTGCTGGTGATCATCACCGACCAGCAGACCCATCACGCGATGAGTTGTGCGGGCAACGACTGGCTGCAGACGCCCGCGATGGATTCCCTCGCCCGGCGTGGCACCCGCTTCGGGCGGGCGTATTGCACCTACCCGCTCTGCTCGCCGGCCCGGGCCAGTCACATGACCGGCCGGTATCCTCACGAGGTCGGCGTGCTGGGCAACGCGGGCAAGCCGTTCTGGGCCCACGAGATCGCCCGCGAGCAACTGATGGGCTATCCGTTCGCCCGGGCGGGCTACCGGTGCGTGTGGGCGGGCAAGGACATGCCCCCGGCCGACGGGAGCAGGGACTTCGAGCTGCTCTGCCGCTGGGGCGACGTGCAGACGGCGGACCACGTGGTGGAGTTCCTGGGCGACCCGGGCGAGCGGCCTTTCCTTGCGGTGACGAACTTCGTGAACCCGCACAACATCTGCGAGTGGGCCCGGGGCATGCCGCTGTGGGAGGGGGGCATCGGCGAGATGCCCGGCGAGAACGACCTGCCGCCCCTGCCGGCCAACTTCGGCATTCCTCCGTACGAGCCGGAGATCCTCCGCGAGATGCAGAAGCTCGGGGTGGAGATCTACCTCGGGCGGAACTACACCCCGCGACGCTGGCGGGAGTACCTGTGGGCGTACTACCGGATGATTGAAATGGTCGACGAACAGATCGGCCGGATCCTCGACGCGCTGGACGCAAACGGCCTGGCTGACGATACGCTGGTGGTGTTCATGAGCGACCACGGCGACGGCTGCGCCGCCCACCGGTGGAACCAGAAGCAGACGTTCTACGAGGAGGTCATCCGCGTGCCGCTGATCGTAGCCGGCCCGGGGGTGGAGGCGGGGCGCGTCGACGAGCACCTGGTGTCGACGGGGCTGGACCTGCTGCCCACGTGCTGCGACGCAGCCGGGATCGACGTACCGGACGGACTGCCCGGGCGCTCGCTGCTGGAGCTGGCCGGCGGGTCTGCGTCGAGCGAGTGGCGTGACGAGCTGTTCGTCGAAAGCGCGATGAACCCGGAGATTCTGGACAACGCCTACTGTCACAAGCGGAACGTCGGGCGTTGCGTGGTCGGCCGGCGGTACAAGTATTCGGTCTGGCGGTGGGGGAACATCCGCGAGCAGTTGGTGGACCTCCGCGACGACCCGGGCGAGATGGTCAACCTGGCGGTGGTCAGCCGGTACCGGGAGGTGCTGGAGGACATGCGAGGCCGGCTCGACGCGTGGTGCAAGGCGACCGACGACCGATTCGCCGTGCCGGGCAGGGAGGTCCTGTCTCCCGGCGCCCGGCGGTGAGGCCCCCGATGTGATCGTGGGCAACGGGGACGCCTGCGAGGCGTTTCTTCTCACGGCTGCCATCG
>CAZXSK010000176.1:0-1544 GCA_964642855.1 uncultured Planctomycetaceae bacterium
GCGGATCCCGAGGACATCCTGGCCCGGATAACGGTTATCAACCGCGGCCCGGAGTTGGCGGAATGCCATATCATGCCGACCCTCTGGTTTCGAAACACCTGGTCCTGTGGCTATGACGCCGGTCCCATGAATGATGTCCCCCAAAAGCCGTTTTTGAAAGCATTTTCCGGGCCTGAGGCGTCAGCCGCGGTAATGGCCGAACATCCGGCTGCCGGCAAGTATTTTCTGTACGCTGACAAAGCGCCGCTGATGCTGTTTACGGAAAACGAAACCAACAATGAGCGTCTTTTCGGCATCGAAAATGCGCAGCCGTTTGTTAAAGATGCCTTTACCCGGTACCTGGTTCACGACGACCGCAGGGCGGTCAGCCCGGATCAAACCGGAACCAAGTGTGCCGCCCATTACCAGGTTCGGCTTGAAGGCGGTGCTTCTCAGACCTTTCTGCTTCGCCTCTGCAACCAGGAGAAGGACCAGCCGTTTGCCGATGGCAAAGAAATTTTGGAAAGGCGCCGCGCCGAGGCGGATGCGTTTTACGAGACCCTGATGCCGCGGACCCTGAGCCCGGATGCAGCCAATATATCCCGCCAGGCCCTGGCCGGCATGCTCTGGAGCAAGCAGTTCTATTACTTTGATATTGAACAGTGGCTGCTCGGTGATCCGGCGATGGCCCCAGTACCGGAAGGCCGCGTCCGGGCCCGGAACAGCGACTGGGCGCATCTTCAGAATTTTGATATTATTTCCATGCCGGATAAATGGGAATACCCGTGGTATGCAAGTTGGGATCTGGCGTTTCACTGTATTCCCCTGGCACTGGTGGATCCGGCGTTTGCCAAGCGCCAGCTGGAGCTTCTGGCCCGGGAGTGGTACATGCATCCCAACGGCCAGCTCCCGGCTTATGAGTGGAGTTTCGGCGATGTCAATCCCCCGGTTCACGCCTGGGCGGCCATGCGGGTCTATGAATTGGAGCGCGAGTGCTCGGGCCGGGCGGATGTTTCCTTCCTGGAAAGCATCTACCATAAAATGCTCCTTAATTTCACCTGGTGGGTGAACAAGAAGGACGCGGAAGACAACAATATTTTCCAGGGCGGTTTCCTGGGGCTGGACAATATCAGCGTGTTTGACCGGAGCCAGCCGGTGCCCGCGGGCGGCCACCTGGATCAATCCGATGCCACGGCATGGATGGGGTTTTACTGCCTGAACATGATCAAGATGGCGCTTTCGCTTGCTGAAACCAACCCGGTTTATCAGTCAACAGCCACCAAATTTTTTGAACATTTTCTGCGTATCGCCCGGGCCATGACCGCTGAGGTCCGGCACGGCATGAGCCTGTGGGATGCGGAGGACGGGTTTTTCTATGATGCCCTTCACCTGCCGGACAACCGGGTAGTCCCGCTAAAGGTCCGGTCCATGGTGGGGCTGATGCCCTTGATCGCCGTGGAAATTCTGGATGCGGCACTGCTGGACCGTCTGCCGGATTTCAAGCTCCGCATGCTGTGGTTTTTTGACAACTGGATCTACCTGCGGGACCAGGGGCACATGGCCTG
>CAZXSK010000177.1:0-1523 GCA_964642855.1 uncultured Planctomycetaceae bacterium
CCCCCTTATAGGAGACTCCTGCAAACCCATAGACGATCACCTGCCATACCGCAGCACAGGCAGCGGTGTGGATTCCTCCTATGAAGGTACCGCCGCTTAAGGGGGGATTTGTGTTGTAGAGATCGATGGTTGCCGAGGAAAGGAAGTAATTGTAGGCTTCAGTATCCTTGCCGCAACGGGAGGCAATGATGGCGTGCACACTGGGACTTAGTGAAGACCGATGATGAGTCAAAGGCTCATAATATTCGTAGTTCGACTTTACTGTTCGGATGGAATATTTCTCGGGATGAAGCAAAAAGAGTTGGAGCAGATCAGCTTGTTTTATTACCTGGGTGGCCACGGCAATTCCATTGGGACACCCCCAGTATTCACTCTCATCTTTAAGACGTTTTTCTAAGTCCTCTGGGTCAGATTGTCTTATGTACATTAGCCCCCCCATCTCCTTCCAAAGCTTTATTTCCTCATTATCCAACGGGATGGCCTTCTTTAGCAAATCCAATTTTTTTGGGACTTCTTTCTCCATAAGTCGATAGGTTTCCAAGGCCTTCTCCAGTACAAATTGGCATTGCACATTGGTAAAGAGGTTATTGTCAACATTTTCATGGTACTCGTCCGGGCCGAGGACTCTAATCATTTCATACCTGTTTTTGTCTTTCTTGAAATAGGCATGGGACCGAATAAACCGAGCTACCTCGAAAAGAATTTCCGCTCCATAAGAGTAGAGAAACTCCCAATCCTCAGTTACTGAAACATAAAGCCATATCGTATATGCAATGTCCGGTGACACATGGATCTGCCAATCATTAAAGTGATTTCGTATCTTGCGCCCCGTAAGTACATCCACAAAGAAATAATCGGGGCATAGCTCGTCTCCAGTATCCCCACTTACCCATGCATAAAAGGCCCCATCGTACCCCAACCGTCTTGCCTTCCTCCTCGCACCACTTAAGGTTTTATAACGATAAAGGAGAAGCCTTTTCGCCACCTCCGGATTGGTGTGCAGGTACATAGGCAGGTTGAAAATTTCCTGGTCCCAAAATGCTGCCCCCTGATATGCTTGACAGGAAAGTCCCCGGGCCCCCACAGGAAGATGGTCCGAATGGGCTGGAGTGGCAATGATGTTATGGTAGGCATTAAAGTTGTAGAAAACCTGTGAAGAATCATCACTCTCTATAAGGACACCATACCGACTCCAAATGGACTCCCACAGCTCCTCTTCCCTTTGCTCGATAGATTCGTACCCCCGCTCAAGGGCGGCTCGGATGGATTTTAGAGATTCTTCTACCGGATCGCTCGTGTCATTCCCTGAGTAAACACTCATATAGACATCAAAGACTAGAACTCCTCCGGCAGGTATCTCCACCCTTCCTCCTTGAAAGATAGTCCGCCCCTCGGAAGTGATACGCTGGTCCACAATTTCTTTTTTTGGGTACACTCCCAATTCATGCTCTACCTTTCCACGCTGAGGCCTTACCCCATGTGCCACCAGTAGAGGCAATCCCCGTTCCGATGTGTAAGAATAC
>CAZXSK010000178.1:0-1516 GCA_964642855.1 uncultured Planctomycetaceae bacterium
GGCGGCGGACAGTTCAACCGCCTGGAGGGCGTGCACTGGATCGAGCGGATCCCGTTCTATCGCAACAAGCTGCGGGAGATCCCGAAGCGCGAGCTCGGACACGGCGAAGCCAACGCCACCAACGTGGTGATGTACATCGCCCCGGTGGGGCTGTTGTGTGCGGGCGATCCGCTGCTTGCCGAGCTGATGGCCGTGGACGTCGGGAGCGTGAACCAGCACGGCAAGCCGCGCGACGTCGGGGGCGGGTACGCAGCCGCGGTGGCTGCTGCGATGGTACCCGGTGCGGCTGTCGATGGAATCATCGAGACAGCGATCGAGCACACGCGCCATTACCGCAGCGTCAAGGAGATGCGGGCGATGGTGAACCTTGCGGGCGCTTGCAGCGGTTGCGAGCAATTCACCGAACGCTACTACGACGAGATCCTCGGCCACCTGCTGCCATACCGCGACGAAGAACACGAAGAGAGAAGCTCGTGCGTGAGCTGGAATTCCAGCGAGGTCCTGGGGCCGGTGCTGGCGACGCTGCGGATCACCGGGGGCAACGATGCCGTGGAGATGATGCTCGCCTGCGCACGCTTTGGCCGGGACGCCGACACGATCTGTCGGGTGGCCGGGGGGTTGATCGGCGCGATGCGCGGCGCCGACGTCCTCCCCGCTGAGTGGCAGGAGACGGTGCTGACGCGGAATCCCTGGCTGCGTCTTCGCGACAAGGCCGGCGCGCTGTCCGACGTGATCCGTCGCCGCCTGCAGCGACGGCAGTCGGAACTCGCGGAGTTGCTGAGAGATTGCGGGCAGCCGGATCGGTGAAGGAACAGGCCTGCGGCGAACGTTGGCCAGTCGGAGTTCGTCCAAGGAATTGCCCGCCTTTCCCGGGGAGCGGAACATGGCAGAGACATCCGACAATCTGCAGCAGCGTCCCGAATCGTGGGACGACCTGACAGTCGTGGCGCTGGCGTATTCACCGGAGGAAGCAAATCTCATCGTCGCTGTGCTGGCCGAGGAGGGCATCGACGCGGTCATGCTCGACGAGAACATCACCCACACGCTCAGCTATCTGCGCTTCGCGACGCACAGCAAGGGCATCCGCGTGGCCGTGCTGCCTGATCACGCCCGGCGCGCCTGGGAACTCGTCGAGCAGATGGAGGACCATGCCGGCCAGACCGCTGCGGCGGACACAGACGACGAGGACCCCGAGCAGTGGCGAGAACTGCGGGATCGCGATGCCCGGCGGGGCAGGTGGATCAGGGGTGCAATGCTGCTGATCCTCGGGCTGATCGTCGCGGGGCCGATGGTCAGGGCCGGTGCTCCTGTCCTGGCGCTGGTGGTTGGGGGTGCGCTGGCCGCGGGGGGGGAGTGTTCCTGCTGGTGACGGCTGGGACACACGCCGGGTCCGGTCGAGACCGCGACGACGAACACGGCAAGCCGGACTGATCGTCACCCGACGGCAGGGCCGGGTTCTTCTCGACGACGGCGGATTCTGCGTAGGTGTCTGGCTGCCAACACGCCCAGTACAGCC
>CAZXSK010000179.1:0-1511 GCA_964642855.1 uncultured Planctomycetaceae bacterium
TCCTCGCGGAAGGGCACGGGCGTGAACTTCGGATACGCGCAGATCGTGCCCACCTGCACGAACTTCTCCACCCCGCAACGCCGGGCGTGCTCCACCAGGTGCAGGCCCATCGCCATGTTCGCATAGAAAAACCGCCCCGGGTTCTCGCGGTTGGCGCCGATCCCGCCGACCTCAGCCGCCAGGTGCAGCACCACCGTCGGCTGCATGTCGGCGTACATCCGCCGGACGTCCTGCTCGCGCGTCAGGTCGTACTGCTCCAGCGTGGGCACCAGGATGTTCTCCGGCGACACGCCCCGGCTGCGGAGCTCAGCCTGCACGAATCGACCGAGAAAGCCCGCCCCGCCGGTGACCACGATCCTCTGGCTGGTGAGATCCATCCTGCCTCCGCCTTCCGCTGCGCTTTGGCGACGTCGCCCGTCAGGAGCGCCAGTTGCCGTTGACCTTCCGCCGATGCTCGTCGAGCACGCGCTCTTCTTTGGCGATCTCCCAGTCGTGGTCGACCATCATCTCCACGAGCCTTGCGAAGCTCACCCGCGGCTGCCAGCCGAGCTTCTCGCGCGCCTTGGTCGCATCGCCCAGCAGCAGTTCCACCTCGGCCGGTCGGTAATATCGCGGGTCGATCTCTACGTGGTCCTCGTAGTTCAGACCCACGCGCTGGAACGCAGCCTCCACGAACTGTCGCACCGAGTATGTCTCGCCCGTGGCCACCACGTAATCGTCGGGCTTGTCCTGCTGGAGCATCAGCCACATCGCCTCGACGTAATCGCCCGCGAAACCCCAGTCCCGCTTGGCGTCGAGATTGCCCAGGTAGAGCTTGTCCTGAAGTCCCTCAGCGATGCGCGTCGCCGCCCGGGTGATCTTGCGGGTCACGAACGTCTCGCCGCGGCGCGGGCTCTCGTGGTTGAACAGGATCCCGTTGCAGCAGAACATGTCGTAGCTCTCGCGATAGTTGACCGTCTGCCAGTGGCCGAAGACCTTCGCGCAGCCGTACGGGCTCCGCGGGTGGAACGGCGTGGACTCCGACTGGGGAGTTTCCACGACCTTGCCGTACATCTCGCTGGACGAGGCCTGGTAGTACCGCGTCGGCAGGCCGAGGTCGCGGATGGCTTCCAGCAGCCTCAGCGTACCCACCGCCACGACCTGGGCGGTGTAGACGGGCTGGTCGAAGCTGACGCGAACGTGGGACTGGGCGCCGAGATTGTACACCTCGTCGGGCTGGGCGATGGTCAGTACCTGCCGCAGTCCCGCCCCGTCTGTCAGGTCGCCGTAGTGCAGAATCAGCCGGGCATTGGGGTCGTGGGGATCCTGGTAGATATGGTCGATCCGCTCGGTGCTGAACGTGCTGGACCGCCGCACGAGGCCGTGGACCTCGTAGCCCTTGGACAGCAGGAATTCCGCGAGATAGCTGCCGTCCTGTCCGGTAATGCCGGTGATCAGCGCCTTGTCGGGCATGGCGAGAGTTCTCCTGTCGACTCCAGAGGATTGCGAACACTCCTCTTATCGTCAGGAAA